>DASRGE010000058.1:0-297121 GCA_035651215.1 Bryobacteraceae bacterium | reverse complement strand
CGGCACCGGATACCCGCTCGAGTCGCTCTCCAGCGTGGCTCTACCCTGTATCCGGATGCTGGGAGTGTATCGAAAGCGGCGCCTCGCCGGCGCCGGGAGGGTTCCAAATTCCGGACTTGACAAGCAGCTCCCTCATAGATGACTCAAGTTTTCGCGTTTCGAGTTTTTGGCGATGTTTCGTCTAACATGTTATGGGTCAGAGGCTTAGGCGGCCAGATTTTCAGGATGGGTTCGGAAGGGAATGCTCCAAAGGGATCTGGATGGATAACCCCTGGCTTACGCGCGGGGTTCTGTAGCTTCCGGAATTCCACACTTATCTGGGATAGCGCAAAGATTCCTGCAAAGGCGGACATGATCGGGGCCGGGGTCCCGCTCACTTTGAAAAGCAAAGTATTAACGCTTGTTGAAGCTCGCGCTCCAGTTCCGAGATTGGTTTCTGGTTAAGTGTTATAGGTTCGACGACACCCCCTGGCTGAGCGACTTGCCTCAATTGCGACCTTATCTCCTGTACGACAGGAGAATTGGGGGCCAGCCGTTCTTCGCGGATCAGGTCTGCAATTCCAGTGAGGTAATCGTTTGCGATTTTTCCCGGTGAGTCGTTAGGAGCGTATCGTGGTCCGAAGATGACAGTATGCTTGTCGAACCAATCGGACTTCGTAATTGATTCCAGTTGATCTAAGACTTCCTCAGGCCAATCTAACGAGCTTTGTAGAGGCGGCTCATGAATCATATAGGCAGTCGTAAAGCCTGGCTTTCCCGAAGACTCAACTAGCAAATCATCCGCCGAGTTCCCAGGAGCCAAAGGGTTTGACTCCGGGGCGAACCAATCGAGAAAACAGCCGAGCGGTGCATTCCGAAGCCCGAGTCTTCGAGCGACCACGGAGGTCGAAGCTGCACCCATCCATCGCGACTGAGGCGCGACCTGCACGTTCAGATCCGGGGATACTACGATCAGCAAGTTAGTGACCGAATCCTGTGAGTCAGGAGCACTTGAAATCGCATACCGGTATTCGAACGTGCCGTTGTGACGCTCCATTTGAACCTTCACGGTTGCGTCGATCCGATTATGAATGGTTTGTACAATCTTACTGACGCCGTTTTCGGAAGGCAACAAAATCGTAACGGTCTGTTTATCCGGGCTTAAGAGCACGTATTCTTGTTTTGATGCCTGCGCTGAGTTCGCCCCAGTTGCAGCAGTGGGCTGTTGATCGGCCAGCAAGCCGCTTATCGAAACGAGCAACCCTGTGGCGAAGGCAAGACGCGATCTATTGCTGGAAATCGACCTGAAGTGCATTTGCGATCTCAGCCTCCAACCCTGGTTTTGCGTTCGAAAGAAAAGTCATCCGGCTGGCATCCAAACTCGTTACACTTCCCGATTCCAGATGCGCACGAAGCGTGGAGATCGCGCCTTTCACGAAAGATGAATCCGGGCTCAAGTCTCCGTGCCGCGACAGAACGCTGATGCCATACAGCAGGTTCTGGGCGATATCAAGCTGCGATGCATCTTTAGGAAATTGGGGCCCTAACACAAGCCGCGTTTGGCTGTCCCACGCTGGCGTAAGCACTTTATCCACCTGGTCCCGAACAGGCTGAGGAAGGGTCGCGGCAATCTCGCTCGTATATTCGCCTTTCGTGGTCCTTCCCTTTAGAATGACCTGCGTGAACCCGGGCCGGTATTTAGAGTTCATCGAGAATCCGGTCGCACTGCCTCCCGGCTGAATTGGCTGGCTCGTCTCTGCCGACCATTCCACTGGCGCTACCGGCCGAGTCGGAGATTCGAGATCTCGCAGTGATGCTGATTTCGGGCGTTCTATTTTCCAGGTCGGATGATGCGCCTCTGCCTCACTGTCCTCTGTAGGAATCAAGAGAGTTATCTTTGCGACTGGCTGTCGGGCATTTACTCCGTTAGAGATCTGATAAGCGTAGGTAAATGTGCCATCTTGGCCTAAGGTGACGTGTGCTGTTACTTGAGGGTCGACGAGTGAATGAGTCCCGAATCGCAGAGTGACCCGCTCGCTGTCGTCTGACGCTGACAAGTCCTTGGGATACGAGATAACGAATTCCCCAGTTGACAGGCTCAAGAACACGAACTGCGCTTTCGGAAGCTGAGAGGTATCGTTGTTTTGCGGCCACAGTGGCACCGGACTCAACCGGATGGCCACCTTTGGTTGAGCTTGGTCCGCCGCTGCGATCGGCTCCAATATTATCGGAAAACAGGTTACCGCCAGAATTATGATTTTATGCATGATAGATTCCTTTCAACTTGCTTTCACCAACAATTCAGGAAGTGCGCCAATTATGGTGTAATCCAGTTGCAGTGTGCATGGTCGACATGAGGGACGGAGTGAATGCGAGATGCGCCGTTATCTTTACATACCCGCAAAAATTGTGAGATATTCACCGTCATGGACGCGGATGGACAGCTAGACGGAGACCCTGCATTTGCCGTCCCGGCTATGTCAGCCGAAGTGCCGCGATCATGGGCAAGATGGGGATGCTGCGGATTCCAATCGTTTTCGATATCGAATATACCTCCGATTGGAAGCGACATATCGTTAATGCATATTTTCCCTCCCGGATTATTGTGCAGGTTTAAATATTGCACTATAGACCGTTGTAACCCGGTCGCGGCCGCGTTGGTCATCCAGTGATTCCACGTATTGTCTCCATGCATTGAAGTGGCGGAGTTACCACCCGTCTGGTACAAGATATTCGAATTGTCCAAATATACGAAACCGTTGTAGCCGACCCCGTAATCCCAGTGACTGACGTAGCCGTCGTCATCGTCTGAAACATATAAGCTTTCAATTTGGCCGACCGGAGTGGTCGTAAGTGTAACCGGAACCTCGTAGTTCTGGTACGTCGAGGTATCAATGTTCGTAGTCGGACTCACGCTAGATACAGGAGGAGGAGGGTTCGTATGAAAGTGTCCGTTCGTATCCGCGTACGCTTCGGTGGCGAGGCTCATATGGCAGGGAATAGGAGTCTGATCATTCGGTGGTTGATAGCAGTACGCATACAGCTGATTGCTGCTATTCGGGGCGAAGACCGCTTGCGGATTCGCTTGACTGTTTAGCAGGTCCTGGTTCATTCCACAGCCCCCACATGGAATCGGTGGTGGAGGCGGCTGAAGTCCTCCTCCAGTTTGTGGACTCGGCGATGGATAGACTGGCGTGTCTCCCTGTAAACCCCACCCCGGATTATACGACCCTCCCGTGCTACTCAGGAGAATGAACCAGGTGCTCTGCCGCCATACGGCAATGTCCGTTAGGCCATCTCCATCGTAATCGCCGGGAACCGGGATGATCGCCTTGTAGACCCCAACCCTGGATTCGTGTCGAGCCATTGCTGCTCTGGAGGATGTACCAGTTTGCCTCCGAGGGGCGCCATACCGCGATGATCGGTTTTACCATCACCGTCATAATCGCCCGGCACGACAATGTCACCCCGACTTGAATCGCCGAAGGGCTGAATCTGCGTGGAACCGGTGCTGCTCAGGAGAATGAACCAAGTGTTACCCGAGGGCCGCCAAACCGCCAGATCGGTCATCCCGTCGCCATCGTAATCGCCGGGGACCGGAGTATCCCCTTGCAGCCCGAAACCTTGTATTCGGGTTGCGCCCGTGCTACTCAGGAGAATGAACCAGGTGTCCTGCCGATATACGGCAATATCCGTTATGCCATCGCCATCATAGTCACCGGGGACGGGGATAATCCCCTTGGACGCCGAATCCTTGCGTCCGTGTAGCACCCGTGCTGCTTTCAATGATGTACCAGTTGCCCTCCGATGGCCTCCAGACAGCAAAATCTATTTGCCCGTCGCCGTCGTAATCGCCAGGGACAGGGATGTCGCCCGGGAGGCCCCATCCACGGTTATATGAATTGCCGTTGCTGGAAAGCGTGAACCATGTGCCTTGCCGCCATACTGTTGTGAGAATGCCCAAGCTGCCTTGGGCCTGGATGGATTGTATGAAGACGAAACTGATGGCCAACAGAGCCAGACGCATGGCACTTGCGCACCAAGCACCGTGTGACTCGCTATTGCTAACGCTGCCGACATCTTTGTTGGGGAATAAGTAACAAGCTGCCGTTTTGATTGTACGGCGGCGTAAACGGCTAACACTTACACCCGCTACGCTTATAAGTGATGTTATGTGCATCTGCTTCCCTCCCGAGTTGAATGCTGACGAAGCTCGATTCCAATGTCGAGTCGCCTAAAAATGGTTTTTCTAAGTTAAGGCGCAATCGCAGTGTGATCAATAGACCGTCAGTTTCATTTGCAGGTAGGATTACCCTTGGCTATCTATGCCGGGGACTAAGGCACGAAGAGGCAGAGCGTGTGCCCGTCACGGCTATTCTGCGAGGGCGTCAGGCCGTACTGAAGCAATACAGCAGAACTATTCAACAGAGCTCCGTTTATCGCTTGCGATAGACTGCGTTGCATCTCCAGTTCACCTGTTGTACACTCCCCTTAACTGCTTATGGGGAGACAAGAAGACGCCGCGATCCGCCAAGGCGAACTCATACCCGGCACACTGGACATGCTCATCCTGAAAGCGCTCGTTTCCGGACCGCTCCACGGCTATGCGGTCGCGGAATGGATTCACGAGCGTTCGCACGACGTCCTCCAAGTGGAGGAAGGGGCCTTATATCCGGCCCTCCACCGCCTGGAACTCCGCGGACTGTTAACTGCTGAGTGGGGCGCTTCGGAAAACAACCGCCGCGCCAAGTATTACCGCCTCACCCCAGCCGGCCGCAAACACCTGGAGACCGAGCGGGAGCGTTGGACCAGGCTATCGGCTGCCGTCGGATTCGTTTTGGCAAGTGCCTGAGGAGCCGACGAAAATGAACTGGCAGGATGTGCGCGAGAGCCTACTCCGAATGGCCGGGCTGCTGCAACGCAACCGCCGCGATCGGGAACTCACGGAAGAGTTGGAATTCCATCTGGCGCTGAAACAGCAAAAATACATGCAGACCGACGGGCTCGCTCCGCAGCAGGCGGCCACGCAAGCCCGGCGCGACCTGGGCGGTCTTGAACGTTGGAAAGAAGTGTGCCGCGACGTGGCGCGCTTCCGGGCACTCGAAGAATTCGGCCGCGATCTCGTCCTGGCCGCCCGGCTCCTTCACAAGGCTCCGGTGTTCACGCTGGTTGCCGTGTTCACTTTGACCGCCGCTATCGGCGCGAACACGGCCATCTTTAGTCTGTTGAATGCGATTCTGCTCAAGCCGCTAACGGTTCCGGAAGCGAACGGGCTCGCTATACTTCGCATCCAGCCGGATAAATTCGGCTACACCTTCAATTACCCGCTCTATCAGCAGGTCGAGCAGCGCGCGCGTCCGTTGTTCCAGGCTTTCGCTTTTACCGGACGCGATCTGCAATTGCGCACGAACGAAGGCGTGGAGCGCGTTGCGGGACAACTCGTCAGCGGTACCTATTTCTCCGCCCTCCAAGTGCAGCCCCAACTTGGCCGCTGGATCGGTCCGGGCGACGACCGTCCGGGAGCGCCCGGCGGAGCCGTCGCGGTGATCAGTCATCGCTTCTGGCTGACCCATATGCACAGCGATCCGCAAGTTTTGGGCCGTAGCCTCGTCGTTAACAATGGCACATTCACGATCATCGGAGTGATGCCTGATGGATTTAGGGGAATGAATAAAGACCAACAGCCGGATATTTTTGTGCCTCTCGCATTAGACCCGGTGATCGATGCCCCGTTTAACAATATCGCTGCCGGTTACGGTTCGTGGTGGTTCCGAGTGGGCGCACGTTTGCGGCCGGGCGTTTCGCTGGAACGCGTGAATGCGTTCCTCCGCACGGCATCTCCCGGCCTGTTCTCGGCTATGGGGGCGGGCGCCGACTTCCAGTTTGACGGCCATAAGTTGCAGGATCTCTATTTGAACGCCGAGCCCGGAGCAATCGGCTACTCCTCACTCCGGCTCAGTTTCGGCAAGCCGCTGCTTGTTCTGATGGCGCTGGTCACGTTAGTGCTGCTGATCGCCTGCGTGAATATCGCCACTCTGTTGATGGCCAGAGCGGCGTCGCGTACTCGCGAAATCGCAACGCGCTTTGCCTTGGGAGCGAGCCGGCTCCGGCTGGTTCGGCAGCTCCTTACCGAGAGCTTTGTCCTCGCGATGCTCGCTACAGTGCTGGGGTATCTCTCCGCTCCGTTCGTCGCGCATACCATGGCTGTACTGTTCGCAACCCAGCGCGATCCTTTAGGCGTGCCACCCGACGTCTCACCCGATTTGCCGGTGTTCGCTTTCACGGCCTGCATGGCGATCATGACCACTCTTCTCACCGGCACTTTGCCGGCTTTACGCTCCACGCGCGACGGCTTGGAAGCGAAGCTGCGAGAAGGAAGCGTCGCGCGCCGGCGCATTTGGCCGCGCGCCCTGCTTGCGCTGGAGGTCGGGCTTGCATTGATGCTGGTCACGGGAGCAAGCCTGCTGGGGTACAGTTTGGTGAAATTGCACGAGGCGCCGATTGGATTTGAGCCGCACGGTCTTATTTATCTGCCACTCGACGCGAAGAGACAGGCACAGAATCAAGCGGCGCTTCTCACGACCTTTCATGAAATCGCGGATGAGGTTGAAGAACTGCCTCGCGTGACCGGTGACAGCCTCACTCAGATTGTGCCGCTTACCGGAAGTGCTGCCGCGGAGGGCGTGAGTGTCCCAGGCCGCGGACAGCGGCAAGTCTGGGCAAACCGCATAGGGCCCGGCTACTTTCGCACGATGCGTACGCCGCTGTTCGGAGGGCGCGAATTTCAATGGACCGACACGGATGAATCGATACCCGTCGCTATCTTGAATGAAGCCGCGGCCAAGAAGTTATTCCCCAATGAGCGCGCGCTCGGCCAGCGGGTCAGTCTCGACGGCAAAACAATGATCGAAATCGTTGGTATCGTCGCCGACGCGAAGTATCTAAAGCTACGCGACGCTGCGCCTCCTACGCTTTATTCGCCGGTCACGCAGGATTTGAAGAGGCAACAAGCCGCTCTCACGCTGTTGGTCCGGACGACCGGCCCTCCCGCTCCGGTGATCGCCGCAGTAGGAAAAATCGTCCGGCGCCATTTTCCGGATATTCCGCCCCCCGCCGCCCTCAGCATGGATCAGACTATCGCAGATGCCCTCGCGACCGAACGCATGATGGCGGCAGTTGCGCTGTTCTTCGGCGCTCTGGCGCTGTTAATCACGGCGATTGGCCTCTACGGGACTCTGACCTACGCAACCGAGCGGCGAACCGGAGAAATCGGTATCCGCCTCGCGTTGGGTGCAAAGCCGAAAGACATCATTTCGCTGGTGTACAAAGAAAACGGAGCCATTGCGCTGATCGGATGCGCGGTGGGCATAGCCGGTTCGCTTGCGGCCTCCAAGTTGATCGCCAGCTTCCTCTACGGCGTGTCGGCGCGCAGTCCACTTTTGTTTGCGGCATCGGCAGTCGTGTTGTTTTGCGTGGCGACGGCCGCCTCACTTATCCCGGCCAGGCGAGCGGCACGCATCGATCCGGTCGCTGCAATTCGGCACGAGTAAGGCAGACGGCAAGACCGTCCGCCCCACCCAAACCGCTCCCTGTGGTCGCGGCTCTGTTGCACTGTTTTTACTCTCGTGCCAGCAAATAATGTACCGTTGGCGTCACAATCAACGACAGCAACATCGATGCCAAAATCCCGCCAATCACCGCGATCGCTAACGGCTGCAGCATCTGCGATCCCGATCCCAGCGCCAGCGCCAACGGAATCATTCCGGCCATGGCCGCGAGCGCGGTCATCATGATGGGCCGCAACCGTCGCTCGCCCGCGCGGATCATCGCCTCACGTGGACGGATGCCTTCTTTTCGATACTTCTGATCGGCATCGAGCAGCAAAATGCCGTTCTTCGCCACAATACCGACCACCATGATCAGGCCCATGAACGAGGATAAATTGAAAGTCGTTCCCGTCACAAACAGCGCGAAGAACACGCCCGACGTGGATAGCAGCGCCGATGCCAGAATCGCCAGGGGCGCCGCGAATCCGCCGAACTCGATCAGCAGCACGATAAAGACCAGCACAACCGCCGCGCCGAGCACAAACACCAGATCATGGAACGATTGCTGCTGCTGCGCATATAGCCCGCCGTAGATCACTCGGATCGAGGATGGTAAATGCAGCGCATCTACTTTTTTCTGTACCATGGCGATCCCGGTTCCCAGGCTCACTCCCTCCAGCCGGGCCGTCACGGCCACGTAACGCTGCAAATTTTCGCGCCGCACCTCAAGCTGACCGGGGTCGCGCGTGACACTCGCGAGCGTTCCCAGCGTGGCCACGTGGCCGGTGCTGCTGATCAAAAGCGTGTTGCGAATATTGTCGAGCGAGGCGCGCGTGCTCTCCGGAAAACGCACCCGCACGGGGTACGCGCGCCCGTTCATCACAACCGGCACTGTCGCGGGTTCGCCATCCAGAATCGCGCTTGTATCCAATTCAAGCTCCTGCGGCGTAAAGCCCGCGCGCGCTGCCGTTGTTTGATCCACATTAAACGTAATCGCCGGTCCGCTGATAGTATTCTCGATGCCGTTCTTCAAATCTTTGATCGCCGGAATCGTTTTGATTGCATCGGCCACCTTCGGAGCCCACTGTTGCAACAAACGAATATCCGGGGAGAATAACTTGATTTCCACCGGATCTGGCGAACTGGTCAAATCGCCGATCTGGTCTTGCAAAATCTGCGTAAAATCCGTATCCAACTCCGGATACGCTTTGTTCACTTTCTCGCGAACATCGGCAATCACGTCTTCCACACCCCGGCTGCGATGCGATTTCAGCTTCACCGAGATGTCGCCCGTGTTGGGCTCCGTTACCGTGGCGAGACCCAATTGCAATCCCGTCCGGCGCGATGTGCTCTCTACTTCAGGGATAGAGTGCAGAATGTGTTCCACGCCCACCAGCACCTTATCGGTATCCTGTAGGGACGCGCCCGCAGGCATGATGTAGTCCAGCACAAACCCGCCCTCGTCCATCGCCGGGAGCAAGTCGCTACCCAGGTTTATGTAGCACATGTACGAAACGGCTATCAGTACGAGGCACATCACCCCCAGTCCGATCGGATGCTGGACCGCGGCCCGGATGAGCCTCTCGTACCAGTGCGTCACTCGCCCCATGAAGCCCGACCGGGCAATCTCCGGGTGTTCTCTCGCCGGGCGCTGAGATCGGACCAGCAGAAAGCTCAGAGCCGGAGTCCAGGTCAGCGCCAGCGCCAACGAAGTCAACAGCGCCACCGCAATCGTAATCGCCAGTGCTCGGAAAAACGTTCCCGTCACTCCCGTAATCGAAATCAACGGAAGAAAGACGACAATCGGCGTCACGGTCGAACCCACCAGGGGCGTGCGAATCTCGCTCAACGCGCTGCGAATCGCCTGCGAGCGTGTCTGGCCTGCGTCGCGATGCATCACGATGTTTTCCACCACCACAATTGCGTCATCAATCACCAGTCCGACCGCTGCCGCCAGCCCGCCCAGCGTCATCAGGTTGAAGCTCTCGCCCAGAAAACGCAGCGCAATAAACGTCACCGCAATGGTCACCGGAATCACCAGTCCGGCCACTACCGAAGTTCCCCAATCGCGCAGAAAGAGCACCAGAATCGTCGCCGCCAGAATCAGACCAATCACAATCGCATCGCGCACGCTGCTGATGGAGGCGCTGACCAATTCGGACTGATCATAAAAGGAGTTCACCGCGACGCCCGGCGGAAGCCTCTTCTTGATCTGCTCGATTTCTTTATGTATTTGGTCGGCGACAGCGACCGTGTTGCTGTCCGGCTGCCGGAAAATGTTCAACAGCACGGCCGGCTGTCCGTTCGCCGTCACAATCGTATACACCGGCTTCACCGAACGTTGCACCTCGGCTACGTTGCGGATCTGCACTGGAACTCCCGAGCCCGCTGCTTTTGCCACCATTCGCCCGATATCGGTGGTGCTGTGCGCTTGCGCGCTTACCAGCGTGAGCTCAAGCTGGTGATTGCGCTGAATGAAGCCGGGGGAATCAATCAAGTTGCTCTTCGAAAACGAATCCAGCAGACTCGGCACGGTGATCTGCGATTCCACCAGCTTCTCCGGATCGGGAACGATGTGAAACTCGGGCTCCTGCCCGCCTTGCACGATCACTTTCGAGACCCCGAGCAAGCGGTTGAGTTCTGGCTTCAGGCTGTAGGTCGCCATCTCCCACAGTTGCGTTTGCGGAATAGAGGTCGACGTCAGGCTATAGCCCATAATCGGAAACGCCGCGAAGGTAAGCCGGTTTACCGTGACCGCCGCAGTTGGCGGCAATGTGGTTTGGATACTGGCAACCGCCGCGTTCACGTACTGCAACGTCGTGAACATATCCACGTTCCAGGTGAAGAACAGGTCCACTTCTGCTTCGCCGCGGCTCGTAATCGAGACCACCCGCTCTAATCCAGGCACTGCATTCATGGCCTCTTCGATGGGCCGCGTGATCGTCACCTGCATCTGATCGATCGGCATGACGCCGTTGTCGACGCCGACCACAATGCGCGGGAAATTCGTAGAGGGAAAAACCGCGATGGGTATATTGAACACCAGATAAATGCCGAACGCAGCCAGAGCGACGACGATAAAAATGATGGATTTGAGATACCGCCCTGTCCAGTGCTCGGATTCTTCAGTCCCGGCCGGTACTCGCTCTATAACCGCCGTACCGCTCATTTTTCGTCCTTGTCCTTGTCTTCGGTCGCGCCGGGCTGAACAATTTTGATCTTGCTCTTGTCGTCCAGGCCCAGACCGCCTTCCACAATCACCTGATCGCCAGGCTTCACACCGCTCAGGATCTGCACCTCGCCGCCTTCCCGAACACCGATCTTTACCGGACTCTCATGCGCCAATCCATCGGATCCGGCGATCATCACCTTTTCGCCGCCTTCTTCGGACGAAAGCAGCGCGGCTTCCGGCACAATCACGGCATCCTTAATGGTTCCCACCGTGATCGCAATCTGCGCGGTCACGCCGGGCTTCAGCTTCTCGCCGGGGTTTGGCGCATCCACCCAGACCTCAATGGTGGTTGTGCTCGGGTCCACGGCCGGACTCACCACCGTAACCTTTCCCTGTAACTCCGCGCCCGGTCCCGTGATGATGGCGGGCTGCCCTACGCGCATGGATGCGGCGTCATGCACGGGCACGCTCGCGCGGGCCACTAAATGCGAGATATCCACAATCGAAAACAGCGCCGTGCCGCCGCCCGCCATCTCGCCCACATAGAGCGGCCGGTCCGCCACCACGCCTGAAATCGGACTGCGCACTTCGGAGTAGTACACCTGCGCTTCGGCGCCTTCGTAATGCGCGTGAGCCGCCTGCATCTGGGCCTGCGCGCCTTTCAGCTGCGCCGCGCTTCCTACCGCTTCCAGCGCTTGCAAGTGCTTCTGCGCGGTATCGAACGTGGCCTGGGCCTGCACCATGGCCACGCGCGCATCCTGCACCATGCGCTGCGCCAGCGCGCCCTCTTCGTATAGCTTCACGCGGCTTTGATAAACCTTCTGCGCGGCCTCAAACGCCTGCTTTGCCGCGTCCGCATCCGCCTTCGATTTCGCCAGGTCCTCCGGCACCGTGGCCGCTTTCACTGTTTCGTAATTAGCCGCGGCCTGATCGTACAGGTCTTTGCTCTCGTTCGCTGCCGCGGTCAGATCGCGATTATCCAGCACCGCCAGCAGTTGTCCGGCCCGCACATGGTCGCCGCGCTGCGCATAGAACTTTTCCACCGGAGCGCTGATCTTCGGAATGATATTGGCCTGCTGGATCGGATGCAGAATCGCTTCGGCCCGCACGATATCGGGAATGGCGCCGCGCTGTGCGGCGGCCACTTGCACGGGAGTGACTGCCTGTCCTTCGCCCGAATCGGCTTCATCCGCCTTCTTCCCGCACCCGATCAAAGCGAGGCAGCACGCGAGCGCCGCGAAAACGTGTACCTTACGCATGAATCAAAAACTCCCGGTCAGCGCCTGCAAATTGGCCATGGCCACGCGATACCGCAGCAGCCCGTCATCATAGGCATTACGCGCCAGACTTGCCGTGCTCTGCGCATCCACCACTTCCAGCGCTGTTGCTTCGCCGGCCTGATACCGCAGCAGCGTCAATCGCAGGCTGTCTTCCGATAACGACGACGACGATTGCAGGGATTGCAGTTGCGAAAGCGCCGTTTTCGCCTCCTGGTACGCCGATCGGAGCCCGGCCTGCAATTGCCTTTGCGCCAGCGACAAATCCAGCTTCGCCTGCTCTTCTCGCATCGACGCCTGCTTCACCTTACTGTGAATCGATCCCCAATCCCACAGCGGAATGTTGAGCGTGGCCTGCGCCGAATATCCCAAATTCTGACGCACTGGAGTCTGTACTGCGGGGAATGTGCTTCTTCCTGTTTCAAACGTTCCGCCGTACGTGGTGGCCAGGAACTGATTCGCATTGATACCATAAAACACCTCCAGATCGAGCGAAGGCAAATATGCATACTTCGCTACAGTCACGCCCGAGCGCGCCTCGTTCACGGTCGCTTGCGCTGCCCGCAAATCCGGGCTGTTCGCGGTCGCCACTGTGGTTGCCTCTTCCAGTGTCGGCAACCCCGGAAGCTGCGACATATCGTCGACGATGTTGTAGTCTTCGCGCAGGGCGGGGAAGATCAGCACACCCAGCGTGATCTTGGCCTTCTCCAGCGCCAGCTCCGCGTCCTGCAGGTCGCGCTGCCGCTGCTGCACCTGAATTTGCGCCTTCACCACGTCGGCGCGCGCCACCTCGCCGCCTTGCTCCTGCTTTTGCGTAATGCTCAAGAAATTCTGTGCTTCCTGCAGGCTCCGCTTCGCATTGTCCACTTTTCGTTGCGCGTCGGCGATGCCGTAGTAATCCTGGATCACGGTCGCTCTCAGTCCGCGCGCCGCCACGTCTGCCTTGGCTCTGGCCACAGCTTCCGCGGCCTGCATCTGGTGCACGGAACCCCCCCGGATCAGCGCAAGCAAATCCTGGCGCCCGGTGAGCTGCTCGTTGTAAACATGCACGCCGTCATTTGCGACGAACACGCCGGAAGGCGTCCCGTTGCCTTCCGTATAGATGAATTGATTTAATCCATTCGCGGTGGGAAGCCTTGCCGCCTGAGCCTGCTTCACATCTTCCCTCGCCAGCCGGGCCGCAATATTCGCCGTCTGAATTTGCCCGCCGTACTGCTCCGCGCGCGCCAGCGCATCCTGCAAACTGATCGTCAGTTGTTGCGCATCCAGCGGAATTGCCAGCAGAGCCGCGACGGCCAGGGAGCGGAGATTGAATTTAAGCCGATCGTTCACCCATCCGCATTACAGCAAAACAGCCTGAAAATTCACTGAAAATCGCCGTTTTCGCGCATACTGGTGATGTAGTGGGCATGCGTATCCTGGTCGTCGAAGATGAGCCCCAAATGGCCGCTCTGCTCAAAGAGGGGTTGAGCGAAGAGGGACACCACGTCTATATCTCCCCAAACGGCGAAGAGGGGCTCCGGACGGCCCAGTCCCGTTGCTTCGATGTCATTGTTCTGGACGTTATGCTCCCCAAAATGGACGGTATGACCGTGGCCCGGCGCTTACGGGAAGCGGCCAACCTCACGCCCGTCCTGATGCTCACTGCGCGCGACCGGGTGAGCGACATTGTAAAGGGTCTCGATCACGGCGCCGACGACTATCTCACGAAGCCGTTCTCGTTCGAGGTCTTGCTGGCGCGTTTACGGGCGCTGGGGCGGCGCGGCCCGCTGCCTTCCGGAGTCCTGCTAAAACTCGCCGATCTGCACCTCGATACCACCACCCGCAAAGTAACGCGCCGCGACCAGGCCATCAATCTCACGCCGCGCGAATATAGCCTGCTCGAGCTGCTGCTGCGCAATGCCGGGCGGCCTGTTTCGCGCGACACCATCCTCGACGTCGTCTGGGGTTTTGAAAACGAAGTCGAGGAGAACACGGTCGAGGCCTTCGTTCGGTTGCTGCGGCAGAAAATCGATGTCCCTTTTGAGCCGAAGCTGATCCACACCGTTCGCGGCGTTGGCTACTGTTTGCGGCTCCCCGAATGACGATGCTGCGCGCGAAAGAGAGATCCATTCGCTTCCGCCTCACGCTCTGGTACTCGCTCGCGCTGGGAGCCGGTCTCTCTCTGTTCGCGTTGGCGACGTGGCTGCTCCTTTGGCATAGCCTCGCTACGGACCTCGATCGAACGCTGAGCGGGCGTGTTCAAAGCATCGCCCGATTTTTGACCACCGAGAGCGCCGAACCCCACATCAACATTCCGGAAGAAGTCGAAGAGTATGCGAGCGCTTTTCCGCCAGGCACCTACTTGCGGCTCGTGAATCCGCGCGGCGCGGTGGCCTTCGTGTCCAATGCTCCGTTCCCCTGGGCCCGGCTCCTTTCCGTCCAGCAAGGCATCGGGCGCGTCCGCCTTCAGCACCATTCGTATCGCGTCATCGTCGCGCAAGCTCCGGTGGATGGTCAGGTCTGGCGCATCGCGATCGCCACCAATATCGACGAACTCGAAGCCATGCTCAATCGCCTGCGCATGCTCTTGCTGATTCTCTTGCCCGCCGTGGCGCTGGTGGCCATCCTGGGCGGGCACTGGCTCAGCCGGCGTGCTCTGCGGCCCGTGGATGAAATCAGGGAGGCGGCAAGCGGTATCGGGATTGGAAACCTTTCCACTCGCCTGGCCGTTCCGCGTACCAACGACGAACTCCAACGGCTCTCGGAAACTTTCAATGGGATGCTCACGCGCATTGAATCGGCCGTGCGGCGTCTATCGCGCTTTACTGCCGATGCCTCTCACGAGCTGCGCACACCGCTCGCGGTCATCCGCGCCACCGCCGAAATAGCAAATCGCAAGTCCCGCTCGGCGGAGGAATACCGCAGCTCACTCGCTCGTGTCGCCGCGGAATCCGAGCGTATGACTGGAATCCTGGAAGACCTCTTATTCCTGGCGCACTGCGATTCGAATGCCGTCGAGATGCCGCTGTCCCCGGTGGATCTCGCCGCCGTCGTCGACGATGTTCAGGCTGAACTGCGAACGTTGGCCGCTTCCCGCGCCATCGACCTTTCGTTCCGGCAGACGTCTGCAACTGTGCACGTGCTCGCGAATGAAACGGCTTTGCGCCGCCTTGTGATCATCCTGCTCGATAACGCAATCAAATTTTCGGATCCGGGCGGCGAGGTCACTGTCAGTCTCCGGGGTGATCCCGGCGGCCTCGCCCTCGAAGTGCGAGACAACGGCCCCGGAATACCCGCCGAAGATCTGCCGCATATCTTTGAACGCTTTTATCGCTCCAGCCGCGCGCGCGAACTCGGCATTCCCGGTAGCGGGCTCGGTCTTGCCTTGGGTTCCGGAATCGCGCAGCAGCACCACACCCAAATCCAGGTTGAGAGTACGCCAGGTCGAGGTTCCTGCTTCCGCATCGTACTGGCTGCTTCGGCTGCCGCTCCGGCCCTTGCGGAGGAGCCTACCTGCTACCAATCCGGTACGTAATGCCGGCCGCCACGCGCACGTTGTCTTGTGTGTCGTTAAAGAGAGTTGTTCGGATCAAATCGGCCGCGAGGCGGAAGTACACACGATCCGTCACGCGAATGTCTGCCCCCGCTCCCCCGCCGAACGCCACGCTGGCATCGCTTGTCCGAAGGTCGTTCTCGTAGAGCTTCGCGCCGTTCTCCGCCAGGTTCGCGTTAATCGCTGTGTGCGCTCCCCCCGCCAGCACTCGGATAAACGGCTGTATGTACGGGCTCCGCCGCAGCGTGAATTGCGGTCCGAACAGGAATGTATACAGTTGTTGCTTCCACATCTCTGTGAAGCTGGCATTCGGCAGCGCCGGAATGGCGCCCGCAGCCAGCACCTCTGCGGTGGTGTCCATGTTCAGATTCGAGAACGCGCCCGAAACATCCAGCACGCCGCTGAACCAGCTATTCAGGTTTTCCTGCACCGAAGCGGTAAAGCCGTTCCCATTGAGTTTTGATGGCAGATTCAGGTTGGGAAGTCCATCGCTTTCGGTCGCCAGATTCATTTGGGCGGGCGCGCTTCCCAGATCCATCCGCATGTATTGATAGCCGCCCGATACTTCCCAGCGGGGACCCTCCTGAGCCATGGCCAACCCCGCAACTCCACACAGACTTAGTACGATACCGATTATCTTCAAATGATTTCTTTGCCTCACAACAGAGTTCGTTTTGCGGGCTGTGCGTCTCAGAAAATCAAACCATTTACGGCCTTGCTGGCTTTTGCAGCTCTCTCCTTCGCGCAGACTGCGAACCATCCCGATCGCTTGGAATGGTTCCGGGATCAGGGCTTCGGGCTCTTTATTCACTGGAGCGTCGATAGCCAGCTCGGTTCCGTCATCAGCCATTCGCTGGTGGGCGCTTCCGACAACTACCGCCAGCGCTTTTTCAACGAACTGCCCAAAACCTTCAACCCTCGCAAATTCGATCCGCAGGATTGGGCCGCGCTCGCGCGTCTCGCCGGAATCCGCTACGTCGTCTTCACGGCGAAGCACCATTCCGGCTTCTGCATGTTCCAGACTTCGAGTACGAAATTCGGAATCATGGCGACGCCCTTCCATCGAGATATCGTGAGCGATGTGCTGAACGCCTTCCGCGCAGAAGGCATCGCACCGGGGCTCTATTTCTCGCCGGACGATTTCTACTGGCTGGACCATCACGGCATTCCGCTCCAGCGCAACGTCCCGCAAGTCTCGCCCGAGCACGTTCCAGGACTGCTGGCCTACGATCAGGAGCAGGTTCGTGAGCTCCTCACGCATTACGGCCCTATCAGTGTGATGTTCTTCGACGGTCCAGCCGGCGGTCTGCGGGAGCTGGCCTGGAAATTACAGCCGGAAATCGTCGTCACCCGCGGAGCGCTCCAGACCCCGGAGCAATATGTTCCGGGCACGCCGATCGAAGGCCCCTGGGAAGCCAACCTCACCATGGGCACTGCTTGGCAATACAAGCCCACCAACGAGACCTATAAATCCGGCAAGCAGCTCATTATGACGCTGGTCGAGACGCGTGCCAAAGGCGGCAATCTTTTGCTGAATATTGGACCGAAGCCCGACGGCGAATTGGCCATCGAGCAGGAATCGCGTTTGCGGGAGATCGCCCTTTGGATGTTTGTCAATAGCGACTGTATTTACGGTGTCCGCCCCTGGGTCATCACGAACGAAGGCGATATCTGGTTTACCAGGAAGAAGAACACGAACACCGTTTACATAATCGCCGGCGGCGAGCCCTGGAAATACGGCGCCTGGCGAGAATTGACGCTCCATTCGGTCCGCGCCACGGAAGGAACTCAAATCCGGGTTCTCGGCCAGAACGATCGGGTACTCGAATATCACCCGAACGTTACACCGAAAACAACCTGGCATCAGGAGCCGGACGGGCTCCATATCCGCGCCATGCACGCCCAGCGCCTTTACAACAATTACGACTGGCCGGATCCGGTTGTCCTTGAGATTACAGACGCCGAGCCGGCGAAATGAAAAAGGATTCCCGAAACACGCGCGGTAGCGCTCGATCAAGAGCGGGATCTAAACTCGGAGTGCATTGCTACACCTGACTTCGGGATTGTTCTTTTCACAAATTCGCTGTCCTCCGCCAGCGCAAGAGTAGTAGTAGTAGTAACGGCCAATCAAATGAAGAAACTAGACAGTGAAAGCACGGTCTCTTGATACGTCGCAAAGAGTCCAATTTGAGAAATTAACCATGCGGTATTTCGGCTTTGCCGTTCCCTGCGCAATATGCTAAAAGGACCGCATGACGGATGCCCTGCCATTGCCGCGAGCCAAACCGGGTTCTTGCTAAATCTCGCGCGGCCTTTGCCGACATGTACAGCCCCCGCCTTTGGGCGCGTGGTGCTGTAGGGGTCACGGGCGCGGGGCGACGCTGAAGTGGATTCCGATTACGATGTGGCGAAATATCAGGCAATCGTTTTGTCTTTTTCCGGAGATCTGCCTGCACCGGCTGAAGATAACCCAGTCACCACGGCGGCTCCGAAATCGATCTTAATTCCGTGTTCAAGCGTGCGCGTCTGCCTTCCACCATGTCAAGATTGATTTGGATATGACTCGGGCAGCATGTGTCGTCATCGGATTAGCCATGTTGACGGCCAAAGCCGAAATCCCAACGACTATACATGACTTGTTAGACAAAATTCTGGCGGTAGCGCAGGCGGAGCCAGCGAACAGCCGCGTCGAAATCTTGCTGCAACTTGCCTCCACACTGCAATTTCAGTTTCCGGACGAGGCAAAGAATATTGTGTTGAACGCCGAACGTCAGCTGGGTGCCCAAGATGATGCTAGGCGCGCACAGGTCTACCGAGTCATGCTCAACCTCGATGCCTCGGAGGCTGCACGGATTGGCGCACGGATCCGGAATGACAACGTTCTGTACAATGCGGAGTTGCAGCACTGCGCCGAGAATCACGATGTCGGCTGCGGTGAGGATGTTCTGACCAAAGCCCACAAAGCTGGCGCATATCGCATCTCGAATACGAGATGGGTAATCGATCAACTTGAAATAAGCAATCCAGCGGCAGCGCGGGCGGTGTTTGAAAGTGTGCTTCAAAGCTTTCCCGCAAATAGTGCCAACTTCGTAGATGTCAAAGTGCTGCTAGATTCCGCACAAGCCATCGCCAAAATTGATTTGGCCCTAGCGAAACGCGCTGCAAAAACAATAGAGACGGCCGTTCAAAACCCACAGTTCGGGGCGAAAAGTCAAGGAAATCGTAACTGCACGCTTCCTGGTGGACGGCAAGCAGATTGATACTGCAAGTACGCGCGAGACAGTGCTTATACAGACGCGGTCGCTTTTAGAACGTGGAAGTTTCCCGCATCTCATTGAGATGCAGTTCGCGATGAAACATCCGAGCGCTGGCATCTGGCATCAAGCGAACCAGGATTCCGATTCGGATGCCAATGCTCTCTTGCAAGAACTCACTAATCGGGTGCAGGAATTGAATGACTTTGCACTGCAAGGCATTGACGGTCGTCAGTATCGCCTTAAGGCATTACGCGGTCACCCAGCCTTGCTCGATTTCTGGGCGACCTGGTGCATGCCGTGTCGCAGCGAGATGCCTCGGCTCGACGCTTTAGCAAGAAAGGGGCTGACGGTCCTCGCGATCACGGACGAAGACGAGCAACTCGTTCGTAAATTTGCGGCGGCGAATCATTACAGTTTTCCTGTCTTGCTTGACCCGCAAGGAGAAGTGTTCAAGATCTATGGCGTCGTCCCCAGGCCCACAAATATCCTGATTGACAGTGCCGGAAAAATAATGGATCGGTGGATAGGGCTGCCAGAGAGCAATGTTCTGCAGGCAGCAGTTACTCGCGCAGGACTAGGCAATTCTCACTCGTCGTATTGAAAAGGGCATTGTATCCTCTGCTGGAATCACTCAGCCGTCTGAAAGTGCTACTGATCCATTTCACGTCACCTTCCACCGGTCTTCTGCCACAACGTTGTTTTGGTCGGGCCAAATCACGCAGCAGGGGCGGCAGAGTTTTCAACAGCATCGGTCCATTTTGCAAACGCACTGTCATCGATGCCACGGGGCAACGATGTCAATCTGCCAGTAACCGCCCCACCCAAGCCGCTCGTGCCGGATACGGATGTACATGGCCAGAGCCGCGAAGCAGAAAATGAGAAAAACTCGCCGCCGTCGGCTCATACAGACAAAATGATGTCACGTCTGTTCGTCACGCGGGACTAGCTGTTGCGTTTCAAAACAGATCGTTTTTAGGCGGACAGCAGGAGCGTGATCGCGGTTTTGCCCAACGGGTCGCGCACTCGCTCGCATCCCGGCGGTATCTTCGGAGCATGTCGAACGATGCTTACAGAGATGCAGTTGCAGCGCGTGCCTACCAGTTGTGGCGGCAGCAGGGCGGCCCGTTTGGTTCGCCGGAAGCAGACTGGTCTCGCGCGGAGCGAGAGTTGAGCTACGGATATATCGATATGTACGGAGATGTTTTGTATCCCGAATTGTATGCCGAACCGCCTCAATCGGCCCCCGAAGCGCCTCAATCGCGAGCATCATCAGGACGAGATGCACAAGGAGGGCGAGAAAGAAAAATTTGAGATGCCGCCCGTGCGCAGGCGCCCGGCCTGCTCCGCGTGGACGGCTTCGGGCCGGTGTCGAGCATGCGGCCGGAGAGCGCCCGGCGGCGGGGGGAAGGAGCATCTGTCGTGTTTTCTCTCAAACGGGTTACCATTTGCCTACGTTACAAAACCGGTGAGTTTTGAGAAAATCTGGAACGGCCCGAATTAAGGGGTTTTAGTGTCTCAAGAGTCTATCTCAAAATTGAAGGTGAATCACGCGACATCCATCGTCGGCACTGTTGTTGGCGCTGTCTGATAAGTTTCTCTCACAAGTCCGGCAGTCGTTTGCGGTGTTTTGCAGCGTGGCGGAATGCGTTCTGCTTGTGCTCGCTCTAGCTGCATCGCTGTTCGGTCAGGAGAGCGACACTCTCATCCTCAAAGGCAGTAAACAGACCTACACCATTCTTTCCCGGGTCTCCGATCCGGCGGAACGCCAGGCGTTTGTCGACCTGTACGGCGACCGCGAGCCGGCGAAACGCCACGAACTGGCGCAGCAGTTTATTCAAAGATATCCGCAATCCTGGCTGCTCGCTCCAGCCTATGATGTGGCAGCTAAGTCATCCATTGATCTCGGACAGTTCAGCGACGCGCTCGCCGAGGGCCGCTTCTCGTTGCGGCTCATGCCGGAAAACCCGGCCTTGCTGGTGTTGCTGGCGAACCTGGAGGCACGCAATCAATCATTCCAGGCGGCCGAGCGAGACGCTCGCGATGCTCTCGACGATCTGAACCTGTTTGAGCAGCCGGAAAATCTTAAACGCCGGCTCGAAGCGTCGGCCTGGTTCGCGTTGGGCCGTAGTCTGGTGGCACAAGGCTTCACGAATGAAAGCCTTCTGAAACCCGGCCTCGATGCCCTGGACCACGCCGCAGCCTGCAATGCAAACGATCCCGAAATTTTCTACCTGCGCGGCCTCGCCGAAGCCCGCGCCGGCGATCGGCAGAACGCCGCGGATGACTTGGCCTTTGCTTCGCAGAATTCCGATTCGCTTCGTCCTCGCGCGCTGGCCGCCCTGAAAGTGCTGCACGGAACCGCTTCCGCCAAGCCGCAAGTTGAGAAGAACCTCTGTGCCGATCCGCCCGCTTCGAAACCCACGCGAGCCATACAGGAGGGCTACGCGGGCCCGGCCGCTTGTCAAAGCTGTCATCCGCGCGAATACGAAACCTGGCGGCAGACCGGAATGGCAAACATGCTTCGCCCCTACAAGCCGGAGAACATTCTCGGCGATTTCTCGCCCGGCGCGGAATACAACGACGAATCCGGAACGGTCCGCATGGGTGTCGACTCGCGTCCGTATTTTGAGATTCGCGGTGAGAAATTTTACGTCGATTACACCATCGGTTCCAAGTGGCAACAGGGTTACGCTACGAAGCTACCCGATGGCCGGCTGCAAGTCCTGCCGATCGAATACAACGTGCTCCGGAAAGAGTGGGTTAACTATTGGAAAATCATTGACCCGCCCGGCAGCCAGCGAGCGATCATTTCGAATTTCCCGAAGCTGCTCCCCAATACGAATTACGAGGAGAATTGCGCCATCTGCCACACCAGCCAGCTCCGGGCCGCTTCTAGTGGCGATGCCCCAATGGAGCACGCAACATTTCTGCAAACGGGAGTCGATTGCGAAATGTGCCACGGCCCGTCGGCCTGGCACGTCAAACAAGCCCGGGCAGGACATATCGAGCCGCCGCTGGATTTTCGCCGCGCTAATAACCACGAGGGAGTTCGCGTCTGCGCGCAATGCCATCGCCAATCGGCGGTTCGAACCATTGGCGCTCACAACGAGATGAACTATTCCTCAACTACCGGCAGCTTCATCCCTGCCGCGTGGAGCCAGCCTTACGACGCCTTCACCCGCCGCGCCTTCTATAAGGACGGCCGCTTTCGCGAAACGACCTTCATCGTCGAAGCGTTTACGCGTTCCGCCTGTTATCGCCGCGGAACTGCGCAATGCGCAAGCTGTCATGCGCCGCATCTTCCGGACTTCGCTCGCAATCTCACGTCTCTAAAATTCAAAGATCACCCGAACGAGATGTGCCTCGGCTGTCACCCCCAGTATCGCGGCGATCTCACCAGACATACTCACCACGCCGCAACTTCCGAAGCCAGCCAGTGCGTCGCCTGCCACATGCCGCGCATCGTGAACGCGCTCCTGTTTCAGGCCCGCTCGCACCAGATCGAAATCCCCACGGCGGACCTGACCGAGCGCTTCGGCCAGCAGGAAAGCCCGAACGCCTGCCTCCTCTGCCACTCGGATCGCGATGCGCACTGGGCTGAGCAACAGTTGCACAAATGGTGAGCTTGACCCATTTACTCGGGAATGAGCCCGAACGACAGGATCGTTGCTCCTGCTGTTACCGCGACATATTGTTGTCCGTCAAACTCGTAACTCATCGGCGACGCCCTCCAGTTCTGATTCGTTTGGAAGCGCCACAACACTTGGCCGGTAGCGCCGTCAACGGCCTCGAACATGCCGCTGTCCTCTCCGAAAAAGACCAGCCCCGATGCCGTAGCGAGCGCTCCGCCCCAGGAACCAGCCATGCCCTTCTGCGGTATCTCCCAACGAATCGCGCCGCTCTGAATATCGAGGGCGCGAAATACTTTTTGGGGAGTTTCGCCCGGTAAGTTCCGCGAACCACCGCCGAGATAACTGCGGCCGGCTTGCCACTCGGCTTCTCGCTTCGAGTACAGGTCGCACTTCTCCAGCGACTGAACATAGAACAAGCCGGTCTGCGGTAAATACGCCGCCGAATACCAGTTCGTCGCGCCATCCTGCGATGGACAAACTTTCGTGCTGCCGGCTTTAAGTGTTGGCAGCACTTTACGAATCGGCTTGCCGTCCGCTCCGATCCCGGATGCCCAATTCAGTTTTCTTACGAACGGGGTCGCAAGCAGAAGCGTGCCTTTGACTCGATCGATCGCGTAAAAGAAACCGTTGCGGTTCGCTTGCAGAAGCAGCTTGCGCTGTGCGCCCTTCCATCGAGCGTCCACCAGAAGCACCGGCTCGGTCGCATCCCAATCGTGCTCATCGTGTGGCGTCGTCTGGTAATACCATTTGAGCCGGCCCGTGCGCCGGTCGAGCGCTAGGATGCAGTCCGAGTAGAGATTGTCCCCCGGCCGGTCCGCGCCGTTGTAGTCCGGGCCGGGATTACCGGTCTGCCAGTAAACTGTATCGAGCTCCGGATCGTAGGAACCGGTAAACCAGGTCACGCCGGAAGGATGTTCGAGTCCTTTGCCGCCGCCCCAGGTTTCCGCGCCCGGCTCACCCGGCTTGGGAACAGTCCAGAAACGCCACGCCTCACTGCCGTCCGAAATCCGGTACGCCGCGAGAAACCCCCGCGCGCCGTTCTCGCCACCGGCCGTGCCGGCGAGCACCAGATCTCCTGCCACTAGCGGAGCCGAAGTCGCGCTGTAATTGAGATGCCAGTCCGCCATCTCCTTTTCCCAAATCAGTTCGCCGGTAAAGCGATTCAGAGCGATCACATGGGCGTTGTCCGTGACCATGAACGCCCGGTCGCCTGCCGCCGCAACTCCGCGGTTGTATCCTCCCGCGCCGTTCCCCGTCAGCCCTTTGGTCCGCGGGCGCTGAAAATGCCAGATCTCGCGGCCGCTGCCCGCATCGAGCGCCCAACACTCGTTTGCCGAAGTCACGTACATGACTCCGCCCGCCACCACCGGCGTTGTCTCACTTTGTGCCGTTACATTGGGCATCGTGAACATCCATCGCGGGGCTAATCTTGCGACGTTTGACCGCTTGATCTGACGAAGCGGACTCAGCCTGTTTCCGCGGGGATCGCCATTGTAGGTCGCCCAGTCCGTCTGCGAAGTCACTTCGCGGTACTTGGAGCCTTCGACACGCAGTAAATGCAGGTTTCCGTCATCCGACCGCAGTTGCAGATCCACAGCAGTCTGGTTCAAAGCGAATCCGGACAGTTTGCGCCCCTCGGTCGTCTCGATGTTGACTCGCTCAGGTGGCCGTGCGCGCTCGAACTTGAGAGTCCGGAGATAGCTTATGATCTGAGATGCTTCGCCCGGATGCAGCTTGATCGGCGGCATCCCACGAGTCGGAAGTCCTTCGGCGATCACAGTCGCGAGGTCGGCATCCGTGCGGCGGCGCGCTCTCCCCACGATCGGCGGTCCCAGTTCGCCGCCCAGGCCATCCGTGCCGTGACACACGGAACAATGAAGCTCGAAGAGATCCTGGCCCGGCGTAGCAGACTGTTGCCCGGAAACCGGCCCGGCAAGAATCAGAACGGCAATAGCAATCGTTCCGCGCATAAAAAGTGCGTGCATTAGTTTAAAAATACGCAGCTCGAACTCTGGCTGCGCAACAATTACAGAAATGGTGAGCCTCGCGCTGGCCTTTCTAGCCGCCACCGTGACCACATCTGGTTACGTCGGCTCGCGCGTCTGCTTTGGATGTCACGCGCAGATCTATCGCGAATTCATCAGGACCGATATGGGCCGTTCCATGGTGGCTGCGGGCGATCTGGACAATCGCAATATTCCTCGCGAAGCGACCATACCCGCTCCGTCCGGCAGCCATGTCCTGCGCGCATTTCGCAGTCCCGACGGCTGGCATCAGAGCGAAGCCGAGCCCAACGTTTTTATTGACGATCACAAGCTCGAATACGTGGTCGGCTCAGGAGCGAACGGGTTGAGCTTCATCGTCCGCCGCGGCCAATATCTTTTTCAGGCCCCCCTCTCGTTCTATTCGAAAACCGGAAAATGGGATCTCTCGCCGGGTTATCAATATGCCGATCTCGGCTTCACGCGGCCCATCGCCGAGCAATGCGTGCTGTGCCACAGCGGGCGCGCCCGGCCCGTCGAAGGTCATGAGGGCGAGTATCAACAGCCGCCCTTCGAAGAGCTGCCGATCGGTTGCGAGAATTGCCACGGCCCCGGGGAGCAGCACGTCAAGCAATCGGGGAAGGGAAGTCGCTCTATCGTGAACCCGGCCAAGCTCCCCGCTCGTCTGGCCGAAGACATCTGCATGAACTGCCACCAGCGCGGCGATACTCGCATCGCGCAGCCCGGCAAGAGTCTTCGAGATTTCCGTCCCGCTCAGTGGCTGATCGATACTGTAGCGATTCTGAAAGTTCCGCCGAAGCCGGGCGACACGGCTGAATCCGATTTACTGGAGCACGATTCCGCCATGAAGGTAAGCCGCTGCTTTCGAGCGAGCGGCGGAAAGCTCAGTTGCCTCACCTGCCACGATCCGCACGTGGAACCGCGGGGAACAGAATCGGCTGCATATTTTCGCGCCAAATGTCTCACCTGCCATACCGATCAGAGTTGCGGCCTTGCGAAGTCTGCACGCCTTGCCCATAATCCGCCGGACGATTGCGCGGGTTGCCACATGCCGAAGCGCAATATCGCGGTGATCTCGCATTCGGCGCTCACGAATCATCGCATCCCCGCGCGTCCGGATGAACCTGTGCCGCCCGCCGAAACCGCTGATCAAACCGGCTTAATTCTCGTGAACCGTCCTCCCCACTGGACCGGTTCGCTACCGGAAATCACGCTGCTGCGCGCCTACGGTGAACTCGCTGGCCGCGATTCCGGCTATCAGCAGCGATATCTCGAAGTATTGAATCACTTGAGCCAAACGCAGACGAATAATCCGTACGTACAGGCTGCGCTCGGGCACAAGGCACTTGCGGAAGGGAAGCCGGGCGAAGCGCTTGATCATCTCACAAAAGCCCTGCCGCTGAACCAGGCTGTGGTCTATCGTGACATGGCGCAGGCACTGAGGACACTAGGCCGTGCGGAAGACTCGGTGGATTATCTAAAGCGGGCTGTGGACGCGGAGCCATACGAGCCAACCACTCGCAAAACGCTCATCCTCGAATACATCAACCTGAAGCGCTATCCTGATGCTCGTCGAGCGATGGAAGAATACGTGAACCTCTTCCCGGAAGACGGGTTTATGCGCGGCTTGCTGGCGCGAGTGAGTAACTGATGCTTTGCCGGTCGTTGTTCATCACCGTTGTTTGCAGCGCGATGTTGCACGCCGCACCCTGTAAGGGTCCGGCAGATATCGAACACGTCTATGGCGCGCTCGGCGCATGGTTCGCTCAACACCATCAACTTGGCTGCGCCATTCCCGCGTTCGAAAAAGCGCTCCAGCTTGATCCGAACTCCTGGGAGACTCATTTCAACCTGGGGCTTGCGCTCATGGAAACCAAACAGTACACGCGCGCGGTTTCTGAGTTCCAATCCGTTCTTAAACGCAAGCCTGATTTCCTGCCGGCCCGCAATGCCCTCGGCGGTGCGCTCCAAGCTGGGAACCGGCTGGAGGCGGCGGAAGCAGCCTTTCGCGCCGTGCTCCAGGCGGACGCGCACTCGGTGTATGCGCTGGATCATCTGGCTCAGATTTACTCAGCCGAACGCCGCTACAAGCTGGCCGTCGATCACTGGAAACGAGCCGTTGCGCTCGCGCCGGGCGATGCCGATCTGAAAATCGCGCTGGCCGTCGCGTGCGTCAACAACGGCGATTCGAAACAAGCCATCCAAATTCTCACCGCGCTCACGCAATCCGATCCGAAGCTGGCGCTGGCGCACTTCAATCTCGCGACGATCTATGCGGACGACAAACGCTTTCGCGAAGCGGCCGACGAATACAAAGCGGCGCTCGACCTGGAGCCCGGAAACGATGCCGCGCGGTTGTCGCTCGTGAAAGCGTACGTGACCGTTGCGGATTATCAGGACGCCTTACCGTTTGCCATCGAATACATCAAGCGTCGCCCGAACGATTGGGAAGGCCATTCGCTTCTGGGCAGTACCTATCGCGGCATGGGCCGCTATTCCGAAGCCGAGCCAGAGTTGCTGGAAGCCGCGAAGCTGAATCCCTCCGACTACGGTGTCCGTTACGATCTGGGCTTTGTCCTGGCGCGCGAAGGAAAAGCGCAGGCGGCGCTCCCACAATTGCAGAAGGCCCTGGCGCTCCGTCCCGACTCCTCCGAAGCGCGGTTCCAACTGGCAAATGTTCTGAGGGCACTGGGCCGGTCCGAAGAAGCCAGCCGGGAACTGAGTGAGTTCCGGCAAGCCAAAGAACAAAGCGTCAAGACAGACATGGCGGCGGCCACGGGGGCCGATGCGAATCGCTATCTGGCTGAAAACAAGCCAAAGGAAGCGGCAGAGAAGTACCGCGAAGCCCTGAAGCTGAATCCCGGGAATGCGAAGACCTGGTTCAATCTTTCGATCGCGCTGGATGAACTGGGCGAACGTGCGCAAGAGCGGGAAGCGCTCGAAAAGGCGTTGTCGCTCGATTCATCCTTGAGCCTTGCTCAAAATCAGCTCGGATTGCTGGATGCCGCCGATGGAAAAACCGCAGAAGCCGAAGCGCACTTTAAAGCTGCGATTGCGATCGATCCGCAGTTCGCCGATGCACAGAGTAACCTCGGTGTGCTCTATGGCCGCACCGGACGTCCGCAGGAAGCCGAACCTTTGTTGCGCAAGGCCACCGAGAACAATCCACGGCTGGTGCAGGCGTATCTCAATCTCGGCCTGATCCTCGCTAGCGAGGGACGCCTGTCCGAGGCCGCGCCGCCGCTGCAGAAAGCGGTTCAGCTTACGCCGGATAACCCGACCGCGCTCACGGCGCTCGGAATGGTGCAGAAGAAACTCGGGTCCGCTAACGAATCCATACAAACATTGACTCGCGTCGTTCAGCTTCAGCCCAATTCGGCGGAAGCCTACCTCAATCTCGGGATTGCTCTGGCGGACACGTATCGCCTCGATGACGCCCTCGCCAACTTCACGCGTGCCGAGCAGCTTGCACCGAATTCGGCCGCGCCCCGCTACAACCGCGGGCGCGTTCTCGTGGATTTACACCGTTACGAAGAGGCTCGGCCGGAATTGGAGAAAGCCTGCCAGTTGGCGCCGAATTATCCGGTCCCGTTTTACCTGTTGGGACTGACGGATGGCAAATTGGGCCGTCCCGCCGAGGCTGTCCAAAGTCTGAACAAACTGCTGGTTCTCGAACCGCGCAACGCCAATGGATATTTCCTGCTCGGCGAAAATCTGGAAAAGCTCGGGGAGACCCAGAAAGCCATCGCGGCTTGGAAGAAAACCATCGAACTTGACCCGAACCAATCCGAGGCGCTGTTCAAGCTTTGGCGTGCAATTGCCAAGGCCGATCCCACCCAAGGCAAGCTTTACGCCGAGCGCTTCAAAGCCCTGCAAGCCCAGAAACAACTGACCAGCCAAGCCGAAACACTGGCGAACTTCGGTCTGGCCGCGGCCAATCGCGGAGATTACCCGCAAGCCATCTCCCAGTTGCAGGAGGCCATCCGCCAGTGTGGAAGCTGCGCTTCGCGTCCGGACTTGTACAAAGATCTTGGCCTGATCGAATGTAGGTCCGGGGATCTGCGCAGCGGCGAGAGAGACCTCTCAACCGCGAAAGCGCTGAAGGGGCCAGACCCGGAGATCGCCAAAGCGCTCGACACCATTGCCCGGATGCGGCCGGACATGACTGTAAACCATTAAAGCTTTACATCGATTTCTATTTACAACCTTTGGCGGATGTGATAAGTGTACTTTAGCGTTAAGGTTCTTCGCTCTAGCTGTGTAGTAATCAAACGGTAAAGTAGACGACGCCGCGCCGGGCGTCAGAGAGGATCACGTCCACAGGTATGAAAAACCTCCTTCGGTTCTCCCTCGTTCTTCTACTTGGTTTTCCGGCTCTCGTTTCCGCCCAACAAGCGGCGGCCAACATCAACGGGACCGTCACCGATTCCACCGGCGCCGTGGTCGAAGGCGCGACGGTTACCCTGACGAACGTGGATACCAGCGTTTCCCGGTCGACCGTCAGCAACGGAACCGGCAATTACGTGTTCGTCGATGTCCTTCCCGGACCATACACGCTGAAGGTTGTGAAGGAGGGTTTCAACACCGTCAATCAGCCGCAGTTCACGCTGCAGGTCAACCAAACCGCGACCATCAATTTCACCCTCACCGTCGGCTCAACGCAACAATCCGTGACGGTAGAGGCGTCCGCCGTGGCGATCCAATCGTCGACGGCCGAGCTGGGCACCGTGATCAACACGCAAGCCGTGAACGATCTGCCTTTGAACGGACGAAACTTTACGCAGCTTCTGACCTTGACGCCGGGAGCCAGTCCGGTCAGCGTCGGCCAGAATTCCGGAGGCGGCGGAGGATTCGCCGGAAACGCAATCGGGAGCTACTCGTTTCCTGCTTTGAATGGACAGCGAAACCGCAGCAACATGTTCCTGCTCGACGGAATCAACGACCTCGGCTCATTCATCGGCAATTACAATTTCGAGCCGATTGTCGATACTGTCCAGGAGTTCAAGGTTCAATCCCACAACGATGAAGCCGAGTTTGGGCAGGCCACGGGCGGCATTGTCAACGTAGTCACGAAATCGGGAACGAATGCGCTCCATGGTAGCCTTTGGGAGTTCGTCCGAAACTCCAGCTTCGACGCCCGCAACTTCTTCCTGGCAAGGGTCAATCCGCTGCGCCAGAACCAGTTTGGAGCTGAACTGGACGGCCCGCTCTGGATCCCGAAGGTTTACAACGGCAAGAACCGGACGTTCTTCGAGTTCGGCTGGGAGAGTTACCGTCAGAGTCAATCGACGCAATCGCTCGGACTTACGCCGACACCCGCGCAGCTTAGCGGGGATTTCAGCTCGACGAGTGCGCAGCTCTATAATCCTTTCTCGACCAGACCCGACCCAAGCAAGCCCGGCAGTTACCTTCGTGACCCATTTCCGGGCAACATCATTCCGGCCAATCTATTGAACCCCGCGGCTATCTATTACGCGAAGACTCTGCTGCCCGCGCCGGAGTTCACCGGAGTGGCGGGCTCGAACATAGTGGATAACACACCGCAACGCACAAACCAGGACAGCTATCAGGGTCGCATCGACCAAAATTTCGGTCAAAGCGATGTCCTGTTCGGACGCATCTCACATTATGCTCAGGATGATAGCCGATCCGCCGGGATTCCTGGATCTCTGAACAGCTTCATCATCAACGGCTGGAATTGGGCGTTGCACGAGACGCATACGTTTGGACCGACGATGGTTATGGACACGCATTTCGGCCGCAACTGGGGCGACGATTTGCAAATACAAACATTCCCCAACGCGCCTGCGAATTTCATTTCGACACTGGAATCGCTCGGATACTCGCCCAATTTCATCCAAAACTTCGAAGGCGGTTACGGGCCGTTTGTTCCACAGCAATCAATCTCCGGTTACATATCTGCCGGCGGAAAGGTGCAGGACACGCGGATTGCTCAGACCTGGGAATTCGGCGGCGATTTCACGAAGATATACAACGCCCACACTTTCAAGTTCGGAGCCAACTTCGCTACCGATAACACAGTTTCTCCTATCTTTTATGTGAGCGAAAATTATGCTGCTACGCAGACACAGAATCCGGAAAGCCCTAACAAAACCGGAGACCCTCTAGCCTCCTATGTCTTGGGGGTCCCCGATCAGGCCAATAAGCGCAGCGTGCTCGAATACGAGCATGGGGGATGGATTGACGGCCTCTACATACAGGACCAATGGAAAGCGACCAGTAGGCTGACCTTGAACTTCGGTTTCCGCTGGGATGTCACTCTGTGGCCGCTGTACGGAAAACCCGGAACGCCGGATTTCTATGTTGGCGATTATAACCTCAACAACGGTACTTACCTGATCACCGATAGGCCGCCGGGCTGCAGTGCCACGCAAGGGTATCCCTGTCTGCCCGGCAACGTTCTTCCTCCACATGTTGAGCTGACGCCGCACGGCAACCGCGCCATTTTCAACAACGATTTTGGTGACTGGCAGGGAAGATTTGGCTTGGCATACCGGCTTACAGATAAAACCGCGATCCGAGGCGGCTATGGCCGTTTCTATGACAGTTGGAACTCCATAATTCAACTGGCGCAAAACTATGAAGGCAATTGGCCGGATGTCGGTCAGTTGATCGCAAATAATTTGAACCAGCCGGGGCACAGCCCGGCCAGCATTGGCGACCCCTTCGGTCTCGGGTCGAGCGGCGTTTTCCCCACACCGCCGACTCCGTTCACTCAAGTGAACTGGTTCGTTGATCCGACCGCTTACAAGATGCCGTACTCGGATCAGTGGAATTTCGGCATCGAACAGCAGCTTGGAAGCCATACGGTTCTATCGCTTGCGTATGTAGGCGCGCACGATCTTCAACTGAATATGGGCGGGTATCGGAACACGGCCGTAACCCCAGGGCCTGGTGACGCCGCGACCGTGGCGAGCCGGCAGCCGTATCCGTACATCACCCCCACTTACTATGACCAAAGTATCGGCATGAGCAAGTACAACGCCTTCCAGTTCCGATTGCAGCAGCAAACGACCAAGGGACTGTCTTATTTGGTTTCCTACACCCGATCCAAATCCACCGATCTGGCCTGCTCGGGAGACTTCGGCGCCGAGGGCTGCGAAGTAACGAATCCCTACAACTTCCGGCAGGACTACAGCCTCTCTGGATTCGACTTGCCCAACATCTTCTCCGGCAGCGCTCTGTATCAGGTTCCGATCGGCAAAGGGAGAAGTTTCAGCACCGGCAACCGGTTTGCCGATTACATCATTGGCAATTGGGACATCAGTGGCATTGTGAGTTTCCATTCCGGTGTTCCGTTCGATGTGACCACATCGAACGGCAATATTTCGAATACGGGGAACGTGACGGAGCGGGCAAACTTGGTCTTGCTCAACCCGTACCCTGCGAATAAGACGGTGGGTCAATGGATCAATACAGCGGCCTTTGCCACGCCGGCTCCGTATACGTACGGCAATCTAGGGAGAAATACCCTTCGGAACGACTCCGCCAAAAATCTGGATCTTTCGATTATCCGGCGATTCCCGATTAAGGAGACAACGGCTTTCGAGTTTCGCGCCGACTCGTTTAATCTGACAAATACACCGGTATTTTCATCGCCTGCACATACTCTGGGCAATTCGAATTTCGGGACAATCACTTCCACGCAAAACTCTGCCCGGCAGTTGCAGTTTTCGTTGAAGCTGGTGTTCTAACGCCGGGCGGGCCCTTTTCCTGCTAAAATTGAAGAAACCCCAGGAAAAATGCCTGCCACCGCTACGCTTGCCGACGAGATTCTGGAGCTGAAGACTCAGCGGCGAGCCATCATTCTTGCCCATCATTATCAGGAACCGGAAATACAGGAGATTGCCGATTCGGTCGGCGACAGCCTGGAACTCGCTCGAATTGCACGCAAGTTCGACGGCGACGTGATCGCATTCTGCGGCGTCCGGTTTATGGCCGAAACGGCCAAAGTTCTGAACCGGGAACGGATCGTCGTCGTGCCGGACGAGCACGCAGGATGCAGCCTGGTGGAAAGCTGTTCGGCCGAAAGCGTCCGCGCCTTCAAACGCAAGCACCCCGATCACGCGATCGTTAGCTACATCAACACATCGGTGGAAGTGAAGGCCGAAAGCGATATCCTCTGTACATCGCGAAATGCTGTGGCCGTGGTGAACTCGATTCCGGCCGAAAAGCCGATTCTGTTTCTGCCCGATATCAACCTCGGCAACTACGTCAAGAAGCAAACCGGCCGGGAAAACATGAAAATCTGGCAGGGCGCCTGTATTGTGCACGCCACGTTTCCAGGCCGCCGGCTGGCGAAAGCACGCGCCGAGCATCCCAACGCCTTAGTAGCCGCCCATCCGGAGTGCCCCGGAGAGGTGCTGCGCATGGCCGATTTCATCGGTTCCACTTCGGCCATCATCGATTGGTGCACGAAGCAAAGCGCTTCCGAATTTATCGTGATGACGGAGAGCGGAGTCCGGTATTCGCTCGAAAAGCTCTCGCCGGGCAAAAAGTTTCATTTCGTCGCGAACGAGAATTGCAACTGCAGCGAGTGCCCGTATATGAAGCTGAACTCGCTCGAGAAGCTGCAGCGATGCCTGGAGACGCTGGGGCCGCGTATCGAACTGCCGTCCGAGATCATGGATCGCGCGCTGGTTCCGCTCGAACGCATGCTCGCGGTACGTTAGTGTGAGCCAACTGGTCCAACTCTCGCCCGGCAATTCGCCGCAGGCGCCTATCTCCGGACCCCTGATTGATACGTATGGCCGGATCCATTCGGATCTGCGCATCAGTCTCACCGATCGTTGCAACATCCGCTGCGTTTACTGCATGCCGGAGCAGGGCGGGGAATTCGCCCCCATCTCTTCGCTTCTTACCTTTCCGCAAATTCGCCGGTTTGTGTCGGTCGCTGTTGGTTTAGGAATCTCGAAGATCCGATTGACTGGCGGAGAGCCATTATTGCGGCCTAGACTGCCGGAACTGATTGCCGAGTTGAGTACGGTTCCAGGAATTCGCGATCTTGCTTTAACGACGAATGCGGTGCTGCTGGCGCAGGCTGCAGGGCCGCTGTACCGAGCGGGATTGCGTCGTTTGAACGTTCATCTCGACACGTTAGAGCGGGAGCGCTTTCGTACGATCACGCGCCGCGATGAACTGGAACGTGTGCTGGCGGGCTTGGATGCCGCGATCGAGACCGGCTTCAAATCGATCAAGCTGAATGCCGTCGCTATGAAGGGCATCAGCGAGCAGGATATTGTTCCGCTGGTACGGTTCGGGCGCGAGCGCAATATCGAGGTCCGGTTTATCGAGTTCATGCCACTCGATGCGCAGAACATTTGGGCCATCGATCAAGTTCTGACGGCTGACGAGATGATTGCGATGCTCGAACGGGAGTTCGGGCCGCTGATACCGGTGCCGGACGCAGACCCGCGCGCGCCGGCCACGGAGTATCAGTTCGCTGATGGATACCGGGTCGGGTTCATCGCGAGCGTCAGCCGGCCGTTTTGCCTGAACTGCAACCGCCTGCGCCTCACCGCAGATGGCAGATTGCGCTACTGTCTATTCGCCAGAGAGGAAACGGATATCAGCGGGCTGTTGCGGGACGACGGCTCGGATGCGGCGTTAGAGAGCGCGATCCGGTCGACTATTTGGCAGAAATGGGCCGGGCACGACATCCTGCAGCCTTCGTTTGTGGCGCCGCAGCGGCCAATGTATTCGATCGGAGGGTAACAGCAATCACCCTCCATACGCATACACCAACGCCAGCACGCCAATCACGCTCGCCAACAGCAAGCTGTGCTTCAAGGTAAACCGGAACAGCGCGGGTTCGTCCTTTGCCTCCAATCCGGCTGCCGCGGCGGCCACCGAGATACTTTGTAAGCTGATCATTTTGCCCATCACGCCGCCGGCGGAGTTCGCGGAGGCCATCAAGGCCGGGTTCAAACCTAAACGCCTCGCCGTTACCTGCTGTAAGCTGCCGAAGAGCGCGTTCGACGATGTATCGCTGCCGGTGAGAAATACGCCGAGCCAGCCGAGCATCGCGCTGAAGTAGGGAAACGCGTGCCCCGTCGTTGCAAACGCCAAACCGAGCGTGGCCGTTGCGCCGGAGTAGTTCATGACGAAGGCAAGCGCGAGCACCGCGACGATGCTGACGAACGAGAATCGTAACTGCACGGCGGATTCCCACAGCAGGCGCAGAAAGACGCGAGGCCGGACGCGCAGCAAAAGAGCCGAAGCGAACGTAGCAAATGCACACGCCGTTCCCGCCTCCGCCAGATAGCGAAACCGGTAGATGGCTGCATACGGCGCGGGCTTCGGCACGACCGGCGGAATCTGCTGAATGATATTGTGCAAACCCGGCCAGGCGATCGTCAGGCTGGCTTGCGCCAGTACGCTCTTGATGCTGCCAACGCTCCACGCCAGAATGAAGATGACGAGCAACAGGTACGGTCCCCAGGCAGCGATGAGTTCCAGAAACGAATATTGCGTTGCACGCGTCCGCACATTCCCCTCAGGCGCCCAGAATCGCAGCAGAACCACAATCGCCACGACGGCTGCGAGCGAGCCGAGAATGTCAGTTAAGTACGGCCCGACGAAATTCGACACAGTAAACTGAACCCCGGCGAAACTGGCGCCGCAAACGAGCGCGGCGGGCCAGACACGGCGCAGCGCCCGGAACCCGCCCATCACGACGATCAAATAGCCGGGAATGAAGAACGAAACCGGAGCGCACAAGCGCCCGACATGTTTGCTGAGCTGGTCGATGGGAATGCTGGTTGTAGCCGCCAGTGTCACCAACGGAATCGCGAGCGAGCCAAACGCTACCGGAGCCGTATTCGCGAGCAGGCAAATGCCCGCGCCATAGAACGCCGAAAACCCGAGTCCCGCCAGAATCGCGGCCGCTACCGCAACGGGCGTCCCGAAGCCCGCGGCTCCTTCCAGAAATGCGCCGAAGGCAAAGGCAATCAGCAGCGCTTGCAGGCTTTTGTCGGAGGTCAAATGCCCGATGGAGTTTTTGAGTATTTCGAACTTTCCGGTCTCGACTGTCAGCCGGTAGAGCGCGATGGCCCAATACACGACCCAGAAAATCGGAAACGCGCCGAACGCCGCGCCGTAAAGTGCTGAATCGACTGCCAGCCCCGCGGGCATGCGATACGCGAGCACAGCAACGAGCCAGGCGACCACGAGCCCCAGCAGCGAGGACTTCCAGGCGCTGACGCGGCGGATGCCGATGGCATACAGCAGGGCCACGACGGGGATGGATGCTACGAGCGTCGACCACGCGAGGCTATGGGCGACCGGGGAATAGTTTTGTTCCCACAAGGCCGGTTACGCGTCCACCCGGCCTGCACCGGCCGCCGGCTTGCAATCGTAGAAGGCGGGATGTATTCCAAAGCGCCGCTCGTATTCCTGCATGAGCTCGCGCTGGAAATGATCCACGGATTCGGGCGCCACCAGGTTGACGGTGCAGCCGCCGAAACCTCCTCCTGTCATGCGCGCGCCGTAAACGCCCGGAATTTTGATGGCGGTGTCCACCAGGAAATCGATCTCCTCGCAACTGATTTCGTAATCGTATTGCATGCTTCGATGGGAGGCAACAAATAGCTGGCCCATTTGCGGCAGATCTCCGGCGCGAGAGGCAGCCGCGAGATCGACGACACGCTGCGTGTCCGAAATGACGTGACGGGCGCGGCGGCGGGGCACGGGCGGAACCTGGTCCTGAATGCTTTCGAAAAAGGTTAGCGAGACATCGCGCAGGCTTTGGACGTTCGGATCGAGTTTTTGAATCGCCGCTACTGCTGTTTTGCATTCCGCTACACGATCGCGATAGGCGGAGGTGCCCAACTCGTGCTTCACCAGCGAGTTCACGGCCAGAATGCGGACATTCGTTGGGAGCGGCACATATTCGTGCTCCAGGCTGCGGCAATCGATCTGAATCGCTGCGCCATCTCTGCCGAACACAGAGGCGTACTGGTCCATGATTCCGCAGGGCATGCCGACAAACTGCGATTCCGCGCGCTGCCCGAGCAGAGCGATGTCGAGCGGCGGCATGCGGTTTGCTCCGAGCAGCGCGAAGGCACTGGCTATTTCAAGCGCGGCCGAGGAGCTGAGACCGGAACCGGTGGGTACGTCGCTCGCGATGTATAAATCCGACGGCTGGAGCGGAATGCCGGCCTTTTTCAACTCCAGCGCTACGCCTAGAACGTAATCGCTCCATTCGCTCCGCGGCTTTGCCGCTTCGAGACTCGCGAGCGGAAGCGCGAACTCGCGGTCGAGGTCGCGAGAATAGATGCGTAAATGGCTGTGCTGCGCCGGAGCGATCGCAATGGCGCAGGCCATGTCGAGCGCTATGGGCAAAACGAAGCCGAGATTGTAGTCGGTGTGTTCACCGATCAGGTTCACGCGCCCGGGAGCCCGATAAACGCTCGGTGTTTTATCCGAATGGAATTTATCTCTGAAGGCTGTTACGATTTCGTCCGCAACGATAGGCAAAGCAGACATCCTCCGAAAACCAGCAGGCCCAGACCGCACCAAAGATTGACGTTGATATCCGCATCGAGCGGCGCGCGCACCTGCGGATAGATCAGTCCATAGACGAGCAGAATCAGGCCCAGCAATCCAAATAAGATGCCAATCGGGCGTCGCAAATCATCCATGTCGGTCTACCAGAAGATAATGTTCATAATCACCAGCACGGCCAGTACGATGATAGCGAGCGGTCCGGGCCGCTTGAACCAGGGGACGTTCTTTTCTTGGGGTATCTCGGTGACTCCGTAGACGAGGTTGTGCAGCTCCTTCTCGGGTTTGGGCTTGGTCACGAGAGTGACCAGGATGGTGACGACGAGGCAAGCGGTCCAGGAAATAATCGCGATCCAGAAGTTTTGCGCCATCGAAGAAGGGAACTGGTGGACCGGCGCGATCCAGCCGCCTTTGCCTTCGGCGACGGTGAGGCCCAGCGTAAGGCCGCCGCCGATCAGGCCGATTAATAATCCCCAGAAGGCTCCGTCGGCGCTGGTGCGTTTCCAGAACATGCCCAGCAGGAAAGTGGCAAACAGGGGCGCATTCACAAACGCGAATACGAGCTGCAGGAAATCCATGATGTTGTTGAAGTGGGTCGCCAGATACGCCGTTCCGATCGAAAGAGCCACGCCTGCGACGGTTGTTATGCGGCCCACCCAGAGATAGTGCTTGTCCGGAGCCTGGCGCACGATGTAGCTCTGATAGATGTCGTACGTGAACACGGTGTTGAATGCCGTTACGTTTCCGGCCATGCCGGACATGAAGGACGCCATCAGCGCAGTCAGGCCGATGCCGAGCATCCCCTGGGGATAAAACTTCGCCATCAAGGTGGTGAGCACCTGGTTGTAGTCGTAGCCGCCGCCGGGCTGCAGCGGAATCGTGTAGCCGCTGGACATGCTCATCAACGCCACAGCGGCGACTCCGGGTAGAATCACCACAAACGGCATGAAGATTTTGGGAAAGGCGGCAATTAACGGAGTCTGCCGCGCGCCGTGCATGGTTTCGGCGGCCATGGCGCGCTGCACAACCAGAAAGTTCGTGCACCAGTATCCGAACGAAAGCACGAAGCCCAGACCGGCTACCAAGCCGAATACTTCCACGCCCATCGGATTTTCGCTCGCGTGCGCTGTGTAGCGCCAGGAGTGCAGCATGACGGGCTGCAGGCGCGAAGCGATTCCGCTCCAGCCGCCCGCTTTTATCACTGCCAGCGCGGAAAGCGGAGCGAAGCCCAGCACGATGAGGAAGAACTGCACCACTTCGTTGTAAATGGCGCTCGTCAATCCGCCGAGCAGTGTATAGATCAGGACGATGGCCGCCGAGAGCAGCACAGAATTAGTAAAGTTCCAACCCAGCACGAGTTCGAACAGCAGCCCCAACGCATACATGCTGATGCCGGAAGAAAAGATGGTCATCACCGCGAAGGTGATCGCGTTGAGGCCGCGCGTCTTTTCGTCAAAACGCAGCTTTAGGTACTCGGGAACGCTGCGGGCGCGGCTTCCGTAATAGAACGGCATCATGAACAGGCCGACAAACACCATGGCCGGAACGGCGCCCAGCCAGTAGAACTGGGCGGTCATGATGCCGTACTTCGCGCCGGACGCGCACATACCGATCATTTCCTGGGCACCCAGGTTGGCGGCAATAAAGGCCAGGCTGGTGATCCAGACCGGAACGGAATGCCGCGAGGTTAGGAAATCTTCGCTGGTGGCGATCTTGCGTTTCGCGAGCCAGCCGATTCCCAGTACAAATGCGAAGTAGATGATGAGGCTTACGTAGTCGATTGGACCGAGTGTCAAGCGGTAGTTCCGTTTCGGGGCAATTGTATCGCACGACTTGGTTGAGGTTCCGATGAGTACGCGCGCAGCGGATTTTTGCGAAACGAAATTCGAGGGGTCTTCAGAAAGGGCGGTGACAAAAGTCGAAAAGACTTTATCTAGCCTGGAATCAGAGACTTAGCTCGCACGGGCGGGCGCTCTTTGCACGTCCATAGGCGCATGCTGGTGCGAAAGGATCGGGATGTCATTTGTTTCCAAATTGCCGGAGGAGAGCAGACAGCAGTATGAGGCGATTGCCGCGGGATGGCGCGCTGAGTTTGAGCCCGAGGGGTATCAGGAAACGCGGCTGGTCGACATTCTGATTCAGAACGACTGGCTTCTGCAACAAAGTGACCAGCGGCTGCTCGAAGCCGAAACGGCGCTGTGCAACGGAGCGGGCGACGAAGAGGATATCGAGAATAAACAGCGCCGGAAGGCCGCGGCCGAGCGGTCGTTTTACCGGGCTTGGAATGCTTTGCAAGGGCTACGAAAGGAACTCATGCGACAGCAATGGATTCTCGCCAAGCAGGAGCGGGAAATCGCGAGACTGCAGGCCAAACTTGAAAAGCTGAGAGAAGGCCAGGAGCCGCAGGCGAAGACGCGAGCGGAGAAGAAGAAGAGTGTGCCGGCTGTGCAGCACGAGACGAAAGCGCAGCGGCTGTTTCAGGGGCAGAATGGGCCGAAGAAGCAATGCAAGATTCAGGTGTTCGCGTCGGGTGAGGAGAGATCTCCAGCGCAGAATCCAGCCACCTCACCCGATTCGCCCTCTTCCGATTCCTGGTTCACAATTGATCTGCCCCGCGTCTAAGAGTGAAGAAGTAACGGATCGTGGCAAGGAGCATAGCTTTTGAACAAAACCGTGAGCGGATGGATTCTCATCGCGATTGGGTTGGTGGTGTTGATCTGGGGATCATTTGGCTTTAAGACTCGCGAGAGTGTGGTCGATGTCGGACCGATTCACGCGAGTAAAGATACAACGCATCATGTTCCCTATTGGCCGATTCTGGGAGGCATCATTATCATAGGCGGCATTGCGGTGTTGATCTCCGGGCGAAAGTCCTGATGGCGCTGTGTGAGACGGGTGCGCGACATAAGTGTGGAGGTTGGGTTGAGGATGGCCCCTCGCTTACGCGCGGGGTTCTGTAAATGCCGCGCACTCGTGTGAGATAGTCTTTGCGCAAAAACGCTTACTTCGAGTTGCTAAACGTGATGGCTCCGTTTTGCGATTGTGAAATCGCCGGTCATGCGGGAACTGCCGTGTCGAGCGTGTTCAGGCCTGCATGGTCAAACGTGTAGTGGCCGCTGTCCGAAAGAATTGTTTCGAGTTTAGTGTGACCGATTGTCACCGGTTGGTAGCGCGCGAACGCACGTTGGTTCGTGGTTCCCGGTCCGCGGTACCCTCCCAATACGGAGTCTTGCCGTAATAGCTGTAGATTTGCTCACCCCACGTTTGATCGGCCATGTCGGGCCAGTTGTCCTTATCAAAGCCAGGAGCGTTCTCAAGCTGCGTTTTGTCGACCTCAAGGACGAAGCATTTCCGGTCCTGATCCACTTTCAGGGCATCCCACGGAACAGCGAACAACTTGTTGCCCATCCGTAAAAATCCGCCAAAAGACAAAACGGCGTATGCAACGCGGCCGGAAGGGATATCGATCATGATCTCGTCCACTTTTCCGAGATCCTCGCCCGCAGAATTCTTAACCGAATCCCCGGCTAACGTGCTCGCAGCCAGTACCCGCCGGTATCCTCGGTCAGGGTCGTTTTGAATAATCTTCTCGCCTTCCATAGCCGTCACCATTTCCTTTCTTTGGGGTGAGCGTACGTAGTGAGATGACAAAAGCTTAAATCGATGCTACCTCGAAATGTTTCGAGTGTGGTCTGGCAATTGTTAACTTCCGCGGACTGTACAGTATGTGATTCGTGGCAGCTTGACAAGCTGACAAGCGCCGCAAGCCGTTGCACAAACCTGTTTGCCCAAGCGATTCCGTTTGACAATTCTGAGTAACTGTCGCATAGTTCCGCCGATAGAGGATGGGAACGAAATCTATTTCCCCCGATCTGCTTTCGCCGCGCCCGGTTTTATACCCTAACGCATGCTCCGAAGGGCGCTCACGGAGGTATCGCCAGCCGGGCGTCCACTTGGGACAGGAAACGGTTGGCCGCCCCGCCACGGCGATGATCGTGAGCGGCAATTAGTTCCGCGTGCCAGTGCCAAGTTGCGGAAGAAGGCGTGTGAATCCCCTCCCTCACGGTCGGGGTTCTGCCCTAGTCCTTCGCTTTTTCGGCCGATGGCGGAAGTAGCCCGACGCACGAAGACTTCGGTCTGGACGAATAACCAACCCGCAAGAAGCCGCTCGAAAGCGCGAGGCAGAGGAGAAAGGATGACCGAGATTTGCAGGGGAGAGGTGGTGCCAATGCTGTAAGCGTTATCATTTTCGAGATGAACCGTCGTGAATTCTTAACTGCTGCCGCAGCCGGCGCGATGCTTGCGCCCCGAACCTCGCGTGCCGCTTCTGTGCGGGTGGATATCCTCCCGGACGAGACAATTGCCGCTATCTCGCCCATGATTTACGGGCACTTCACAGAGCACCTGGGGGGATGCATCTACGATGGCATCTGGGTTGGGGAGAAATCGAAGGTTCCGAATGTGGGGGGCATCCGCCAAGAGCTCATTAACCGGCTTAAGGAGATGCATGCTCCCGTAGTTCGATGGCCGGGCGGGTGCTTTGCCGATAGCTACAACTGGCGTGATGGCGTAGGGCCGCGCGACAAACGCCCCACGCGCACCAACTTCTGGGCGAATACGCCGTATCTGGCCAAGGCGCGGAACGGCCCACAGAAGTATGAGCCGAACGAATTTGGCACGAACGAGTTTAACCGGTTCTGCAAGCTGGCGGGTGCCCAGCCCTATATGGCGGCCGACTTACGCAGCTTGAATCCGTACGACTTTTACGAGTGGATTGAGTACTGCAACTCTCCCGCGGGAACCACGACGTTGGCGAGACTGCGCGCCGAGGGCGGTGATACGGAACCATTCAATGTTCGCTTCTGGGGCGTGGGCAACGAGAGCTGGGGCTGCGGCGGGGGCTTCACCGGAGATGAGTATGCCGTCGAGTTTCGCCGCTTTTCGGAGTGGGTCCCGCGCTATGGCGTGGACCTCGCGTTTATCGCATCGGGGCCGAATGTGGCGGACTATGCCTGGACGCGCACATTTTTCCAAAAGCTCACCGAGAAAGGGAAGCAGCCGTTACGACGAGTTTTCGGAACCGCATTGCATTACTATTGCGGCGGCCCATCACATGGAGAATCTACGCAGTTTTCCGACGACGATTGGTACACGCTGCTCTCGCAGGCGAACTACATGGAGGAACTGATCCGGAATCACTGGCAGATTATGGCGGAGACGGACCCGGCGCATTCCGTGAAGCTTGTGGTGGATGAATGGGGCGCCTGGCACGCCACCGATCCATCTATTGACCCGAGTTATCTATTTGCCTACTGGCCGACGCTGCGCGATGCGCTGGTGTCCGGGATAACGCTCGATATTTTCAACCGGCACGCGGAGAAAGTCGCGATGGCCAACGCCGCGCAGTTGATCAACAACATCCATACATCTTTTCTGGCGGTGGGCGATAAGTTCGCGGCCACGCCCATTTTCGAAGTTTTCAAGATGTATGCGCCGCACCAAGGCGGGACGTCGGTCCGTGCTTTGTTCGGAGCGCCTTATAGCAAGGCCAAAGGGGTGGGTCTGCTGAGCGGCTCGTGTTCCCTGCAGGGTAAGCATGCTGTATTGACAGCGGTGAATCCGGATATTCAGAACTCCGTGCCGGCCGAGATACACGCTGGAACCGGCAGCGTTTCGAACGCACGGGCATCCGTGTTGACGGCGAAAGATATCCATGCGCACAACACGTTTGAGAATCCGCATGCAGTGACGCCGGTGGAGAAGAGTGTGCAGGCGGGTTCGCCGTTTGTGTATGAGTTCGCTCCGGCTTCGGTGACGAGGTTGGAGTTCGATTTGAGTTGAGAGCGCGTTGTGGAAAATGAATAGCCACAGATGGACACAGATACACACGGATTGAAAACAACGAATTTATCCCTGTACATCTGTGTGTATCTGTGGCGGATACCTAGAAATACAGCTTTACGCCGAGAACCACGCGGCGGGCGAGGGCCGCGGCTGTAAAGTAGCCGAAATCTGAATTGATCTGGTTATTGTTCTTATCGAACTTGCCGTTGGTATCGACATTCGTGAATTGCGTGTGATTGAACGTATTGTAGGTTTCGAAGCGGAACTGCAGGCGGCGCGATTCGTTCGAGCCAAGACGAAAGTTCTTAAAGAGAGAAATATCCCAATCGTCGAGGCCCGGATTGTAAATCGGCAAACGTGAGGCGTTGCCAATGCCGTCCACGGAGTACCCTGGCAGCGGCGCCTTGATGGCGTTTACGTTGAACCACTGGCCGGCGGGGCCAGGCGCGTTGACATTGCCGAGGAGCACGACACGGCTATCGATGCCGTTGCCGACAGCGCCGGTAAGATCAGCCGTGTAATTGAGGGAGTAGCCAATGTTCGAAGGTAGACCGGTCCGAAACGTACTGATGCCGGACAACTCCCAGCCATCGAGAGCGATGCGCGAGAACGCGTTGTTCCAATGAGTGCTGACAAGCGGCAGATCGTAGCTGTAGCTGATAGATGCGGAGTGTTTGACGTCGAAGCTGGCCGGGCCATAGTCCCATGCCTGATAATTCAAGACCGGGTTTACTGTACTCCCGATGGCGTCGGCTAGATCGAGCGCCTTCGACCAGGTGTACGTAAAGTGAAACGTCAGGCTGGTTGAGAAGCGACGGATGACTTGAGCCTGAAGTGCGTTATAGTTCGCGAACCCGGCGAATTCTAAGTAGTTGATATCGCCGTAGCCGATGTAGGGCCGGAGAAAATTCGAGTTCAGAACCTTGCCAGTGGTCGGATCCTGATTTTTCGGAAGAAAGTTTGTGCCATAGGCTGTGGCATTCAGATTTCGGGTATCGAGCAAATGGCGCTGTTGATTCCCTACATAGGCAATGTCCAAGATCATGCCGTGAGTCAGGTCCTGCTGGATACCAAAGCTGTAATTATAGACCGTGGGCGGCTGCCAGTCCCTCTGAACGGATGTGACTCCGGTGGGGCTGAGGCTCAGCGGGGTGGCGAGTAAATTATGAATGGTTGTGTAGTTGGCCGTCGCGGTAGTTACCAAGGGCACCGACGAAACAAGCTGAAGGATCTGGTCGTCGTTAAAGCGATCGTAGAAAACGCCGAAGCCTGTTCGTATCGCGGTTTTGCTATTTCCGAATACATCCCAGGCAAGCCCAATGCGCGGTCCGACCTGAATGGGCGGGACGTTCATGATGCTCTCTTTGTACTCCCGCATCCCCTGATACGGCGTACCCGCAGCAGAGGAAAACGTGCCGATTTTTACGGCGGGTAAAAGGGCTCCGGTGACCGGATCGCGTCCCACACGTGTACCGGTAGCAGGATCAATGTAGGGCTGAATGAGCGGCGGCTGGGCGGAGCGATTGTATGCGTTTATATCAAAGGCAGCCAGAGTATCTCCGGCGCTCAGGGTCGGCTGAATGAAATAAAAGCGGACACCGGCATCGACGGTAAACCGTCTGGTAACTTTCCAGGTGTCCTGCGCATACCACTCCACGTTGATATAGCGCGCGTGGGCGTCAGGATGAGCATTCGATTCCGTGTAGCTATCGACAACACCCAATAGGGCATTGGCATAGGCGTTCCCGCTATCGAGCGGATTATTGGCGTCGCGATTGAAAGCGAATGTGCCGTTGAAGAAACTGGAGCGGGCGGCATTGCGAGTACCCCGCTCGACGAACACACCGAACTTGGTGGCGTGATTATTGATGATTTTGGAAAAGTTATCCGAGTAATCCCAGATGTCGTTTGTGCCGAAGAACGGATAGCGCTGTTCGATGTTGAGTTGTCCGGCATTGGGGATATTTCCGTCGCTGAACGTTGCGTTGGGGATCAGGTTGTAAGGATTGGCTTGAGGATAGAACTGGCTAATAGTCAAGCCAACGTCGGAGCGGTTATTGCGCGCGAGATCGGCGGCTGTCAGCGGGCGGACGGTCTGTTTGGCACGGTTGACGCCAAAGGTGGCTTCGTTCACGGTAGTCGCATTGAAAGTGTGAATCAATGTCGAGACTAGACCGGCGCTATGGATCTCGTAGCTGATGGGAAGCTGCGGCCAGCTTGTGCTGCCGCCCAGTCCGGCAAGTAACTGAAAGCCGCCCTGAGAAGCCTGGTAATCCTGGATCAGGCGCGTATAGAAGATGGTGTTGGGGGTAATGTTGTAGTCGCCGCGCAGAACGGTATCGCGGCGCGGCTGCTTGTTGATGCTGACACCTGCCCAATTATATTGACCGCCGGGACCCAGCGTATTGGGCATCGGAAACAGATTGAGCAGCTTCTGGCCATTCGGGTCGATGCGGCTGGTGGGGATGACATCGTTTGCGAAGGGCAGGTGGGTCGCCGGATCGACGATTGTTACGCCGGTTTGGGAGAAATCCCCGTTGCGCTCGGCGGCGGTTGGGAACGTTTGGTTCTGAATACTCGAAGGGATTGTTAACGGCAGAAAATCCTGCTGGAAAAAGAAAAACAGTTTGTCGCGATTACGATTGAAAGGCACTCCGGGCAATAAAACAGGTCCGCCAATGAAGTACCCGGGATTATTGAAGCGATAACGTGGACGCGGTGTGCCATTGCGGTTATTGAAGAATTCGTTGGCATTGAAATCCTCATTACGCACGAAGTAATAAGCGCCGCCGTGGAACTGATTGGTTCCGCTGCGCGTAATGGTGTTGATGGTGCCGCCTGAGCTGCGGCCGTACTCGGCCTGATAATTCGTCAGCAGAACGCGGACTTGGGCAATGGCATCGAGACCCGGCGCAAGATAGGGTCCAGTCATGGAGCCGGTATCCAGGCTGGTGATTCCATCGAGGGTGAGATCGATGGTGCCGGCTCGTGTGCCACTGATATTGATGCCCACCAGATTGTTCCAGCCCGGTGATTCGCGATTGGCGGTATCGACAATACCGGGCAGCAGGCGGATAGTGCCGAGATAGTCGCGGCCTTTGAGCGGCAGCTCGCGCATCTCGCGATTCGTAATCAGGCCGGAGCGTTCGGCGCTCTCGGTTTGCACGCCCGCGGGCTCCGCGGTCACGGATACGGTTTCGTTGACTTGGCCAACTTCTAGCGCAATGGTTGGGAGAGTGACGCGTTCGTTGGCGCTGACTGAGATGGGACTCTGTCCCACACCCTTGAAGCCGGCAGCATCGATTTTCAGCGAATAGTTGCCCGGCAGAAGCTCGGTGAAGGCGAAGTGCCCATCCGGGCCGCTCTTCGTTGAACGGCTCTCGCCGGTTTGCAGGTTTTTGAGCTCTATCTGAGCGTTAGCGACCGCGGCGCCGCTCGGATCGGTCAAGTTGCCGGAGATCTGGCCGGTCAGACCTTGCGGCCACAGCCGAACGGCGGGTAAAAGGAGCAGGCCAGCGAACAGAAACAGGAGGGATTTTTGCGGGAAATAGCGGAAAGATTTGAGGGTGATCATCGCCGTAAAACGGATACATTATCACTTCTGCCCGGCTGAGGCTCCCGATCGGAGCATAAAAAAACAGTCGGTGCTTGCTATTTAGCCGCTGGATAGCTAGGCTGATTTCATGCGCGTGGAAATAGATCTCCCGGACGCGACGTTCGCCGGCTTGGACCGCGAATCAGCCGAGCTTGCAAGCGAGCTTCGGGCGGCCGCCGCCGCGAAGTGGTACGAAGTCGGGCGTGTGAGTCAGGAAGTCGCGTCGCAGATCGCGGGCATCAGTCGCAGCGAGTTTTTGACAGTCCTTTCCCGTCTCCGCGTTTCTCCCATGCAAGAGACCGCTGAGGAAGCCCTCGCCAGCGGCCAGATGTTGCTCGAATCGTGAAACCAGCGGTGCTCAATGCATCGCCGCTGATTGTATTGGCCAAGGCGGGCTACCTCGATCTCGTTCCCAGGCTCCTTTCTCCTGTCGTCATTCCACGTGCGGTAGCTACGGAGATCAGCGCAGGATCGGCAGATGATCCCGGAGCTCGATTTTTGGATCGAAGCTCATGGCTGGGCGTGGTCGATTTCATGCCTGCACTTTCACCCCTTGCCACGTGGCGGCTGGGGCAGGGCGAGAGGAGGTGCTGGAGTACGCACGGCGAAATTCCGGTACAGTTGCCGTACTGGACGATAAGGCGGCGCGACGGGCGGCGCACGCACTTAATATCCCGCTCACGGGAACTCTGGGGATCATTGTTGCCGGTGTACAGATGAAGTTAGTTCCATCTCTTTCCACAGCAATCGATGCGGTTCGCGCGTGCGGACTCTACGTGGATTCCACAACTGTTTCGCGGCTGCTGGCGAGTTCGGCAGCGAATACCTCAATTTAGAGTCTTAGCGGTGACCCGCGGTACTTGTTTGCTGCGCGCTCTTAAACCCGATCCGCTTCAGCATGGGACGAATCTCCGGGTTGGCCATGAAGCTTTTCCAGATTACACCGGAGCGGCCGTTTTCGATCATCACGACCATGGGAGCTTGGTTTAACCCCATATTGATGCGGGAAAACCAGTTCTTCTGCAAGTTAAACGCATCGCGGAAACCGTAGACGTCCCACAGGCGGCTACCCAGCTCGCGATAGAAGTACTTCAGCGCCTGCATTGCAGCATCCGGCGTGTATGCGAGTGCAGCGATCGCTCCAGTGGGGGCGATGGTGCCGTCATCCAACTTGGGAGTTGGCTCATAAGGCTCGTAGCCTTCCGGGCCGTCCACCGCTGTTATTCCCCAAACTTGCGCTCCGTAGCCTTTGTAGCGACCGGGATTCTGAATGCAGTAAGCGCGGTTGATGCGGGCGATATTGCGGTTGTTGGTGAAATAGTCGGTAAAGCGGTCGCGAAGTCCGCGCGGATCGAAGCCCATATACGAGTAATCGGTGAAAAAGAGCGGGCCGCCGGTTCCTGGTCCGACGTCGAGGTGAATGCCGTAATAGGAATGCCCGTTGAGATACAGATCGGGCCGGCCCGCCCAGCCAGTGTAGTAGAGACTGGCTGGAACGCCGTGCCTGGGGGAGGCAATTGCCAGCAGATAAGTGATCATCACCTCGTTCCAGCCGGTCAGGCGGTTGTTGATGTACCACGAATACTCCGGCGACCAGTGCCACCAAAGGGCGTCACGCGGCGGGTTGCGCCGGAACCAGTTCCACTCGACCTGATTCCACAATTTCGTGATTCGGGAATAAAGTTCCTGCTCGGCTTGACTGCTGCCTTTGAAATACTCGCGGGCGGCAAGCAGTCCTTCCATTAAGAATGAGGTCTCCACGAGATCGGCGCCGTTATCGAACATGGCGAAAACGGGCATACGCCGGCCGGTGGCACCGTTCATGAAATGCGGCCAGGCGCCGTGAAAACGATCCGCTCTGGCGAGGAAGCCAGTGATTTTGAGCAGCCGTTCTACGCCTTCTTCGCGCGTGATAAAGCCGCGGTGAACGCCGGCAATCAAGGCCATGATTCCGAATCCGCTGGCTCCGGTGGCGACGATGCGATCGTCACCTGGAATGTTTTCGCGCGTCATGCCGGAGGATGGATCGGCGCCTTCCCAGTAGTAGCGGAAGCAGGCTTCCTGAACCATGGTCAGAAGATCATCATCGGTGATGGCGTGAGTGGAGGCGCTCGCGGTGGCAGAGGCTTGTCCTTCGCGATAGGCACGATCGCTGGCCGCCACTTTGTAAACAGCCGTGTGGTTCGGCGCGCCAATGAAATCGGCGTAGCGATGAATATCGGAAACTTGAATGCCAACCGGCTGAAATGGGCCGTTATCGAGCGAACGGTAGACCGTGTAGCGTTCCACATCGGGGCTCCGGGTGGGATCCCAACTCACATCCACATGGCGTTCATAGCCCTTAGCACGTACATTGTGCGGGACCGGCAAGGACCTTTTGGGAAAGGCTGCCTCATCGATCTTCACTTCATCGAGGAACAGCGTGTGTTCTTCGCCATCGGGCGCGCCCTGCACGAAGGCTACGCTGTTCGTGCGATGTCCATCGAAGGGATGAATAGAAGCCGTAGCAAAGCGGTCCAGAGGGATTTTGATCTGCACCCATTGGGCCGGCGGCATGCCGCTGGTAAACTGCGCAAGGTCCAAGGGCCGCGTGAAATTCCTGTCTTTGTCGCGCAAGACAACGCGCGGCAGGTTTGCGGATGAAATGGCTTGGGGAGCATAGATCCAGAACTGGAGGGTATCGCCGGGGAAATAGACCTCGCGATTTCTCCACTCGTAAAGATGAATTTCCGCTTCCCATCCGCCTTCGCGGGCGGACGTCCATTTGAGGCGCAGAGCATTGGGAGGAGTAAAGAAGGTGCGCGTATCGACGGGCAGTTTGCCGCCGGACAATTCAAGCCTGCTCGGGGCCGATGCCCGTCCGGAGCTGTGATAATACGCATCCGGGGTGAGACTGTTATCGAATAAAATGCGCTGGAAATAGGCCGTGTCCGCCCGGGCCGTTGAGCCGCAGATAACAACGCTCACGGTAAGCAAAAGCCGCTGGAAGGAATGGGTCTGGTACGGCACTCTTTCCATAATCTCCCGTTGGGCGCTCCGCCCCGCTATACTGGCCGCATTACATGCCGGAACTGGCGAAGACCACGCAATTACTGAGAACCAAGGACATCGACACCCTGCTTGAAGAGTCGCAGACGGAAGGGAAGCGGCTGAAGCGCTCCCTTGGGCCGGTGAGTCTGATTGCTTTCGGCATTGGAGCGGTAATTGGCAGCGGCATTTTTACGGTCACAGGCACTGCGGCAGCCGGACAACACATGCGCGTGCCTTCCATCTTCAACGCACCCCTGTTGGATTTGTTGATGCATGGAACGCATGCGTCATCCGTGATTGGCCGTCCGGGCGCGGGGCCCGGTCTTGCTTTGTCCTTCATCCTAGTCGCAGTCACGTGCGGTTTCGCCGCATTGTGCTACGCCGAGTTGGCCTCTATGATTCCGATCGCCGGAAGCGCGTACACGTATGCCTACACCACCTTGGGCGAGATTTTCGCGTGGATTATTGGATGGGATCTGATTCTGGAATACGCGGTTTCCAATATGTCGGTGGCGGTGGGCTTTTCAGCGTATTTCAATGTGATGTGCGATTACCTGTTCGGCGCGCACCTGCCGAAATACCTTTCCGAACCGGCTATTGTCGAGGGCCGATTTACAGGTAGTCTGTTCAACGTTCCGGCGCTGTTGATTGTGATGGTGTTGAGCTGGCTACTGGTGCGCGGGGTGAAAGAGAGCGCCGGGGCGAATAACCTCATGGTCGCGATCAAGCTTGGCGCCATTCTGCTGTTTGTGTGCGGCGCAGCAAGAGCCGTCCAGGCCTCCCATTTGAGCCCGTTTTTGCCGAACGGCTTCGCGGGCGTGATGAGCGGCGCAGCGATTGTCTTTTTCACCTTCATCGGCTTCGATTCGGTTTCGACGGCGGCGGAAGAGTGCAGAAATCCGCAACGCAACATGCCGATCGGCATCATCGGGACGCTAGTAGTCTGCGGCATTTTGTATACAGCGGTGTCTCTGGTCCTCACCGGGATCGTCAGTTGGAAGACTCTGGATAATGCTTCTCCGGTTGCGAATGCATTGGAAGCAATCGGCATGAACAAGCTTCGATTTACGGTAACGGTGGGCGCCTTGCTTGGAATGCTCTCTTCGCTGCTGGTCTATCAATACGGCCAGGCAAGGATCTGGTTTGCGATGTCGCGCGACCGGCTATTGCCCGGCGTTTTTTCGCACGTCCATCGGCGCTACAAAACCCCGCATGTCAGCACCTGGCTGGCAGGACTGGCGGTGGGCGTGCCGGCCGGGATCTGGGATATCGGCACGTTCGCCGATCTCTCGAATATCGGAACGCTGTTTGCGTTCATTATCGTCTCGCTGGGAGTATTGATTCTGCGCCACAAACAACCGGACCGGCCGCGCGCTTTCCGTGTTCCTTTCTCGCCCGTCATGCCGCTCGTTTCGGTGGTGAGCTGCTTCGGACTCATGCTCGGTTTACCGCTCGAAACCTGGGTTCGTTTCGTCGTCTGGCTCATTATTGGCTTATTTATATACGCCGGTTACAGCCGAAAGCGCAGCCCGCTTTGCGACAATAACTGATGGCGCGCAGGCGAAAACGCCTACTCCGCTGCGGTCTGGATGGTTCCGATCGGCGTGGTTTCGCCTGACTCCGCCTTGGGCCCGAGTACCTCGCGCATAACGATAGCGAGATCCCGGAGCGCCTGTGCTCCGTCGCCGTGATACGTCGAGCCGTGCATGGCCGCGAGTGTCTTCGGCTCTAATTCCGCTAACGTTTCGAGTACGCGGCCGGTGTGGTGCGTGTAGGGAACGTAATTCGCAAACGGACCGGCTTCCGCCTGCACGAGCGCCTCCTTGCACCGTTCGATAATGCTATGGTCCGTGGCCGGTTCGCGATGGCCCCATTGATGAAACAAGTCGGAGCAGAAGAGCGTTTGCTCCGATTCTTCCAAGAGCACGCCAGCGTCCCAGCCGTGTGGCACATGGGGTGTCGGAATGAAGCGAAAACGATACTTGCCCGTGGTTAAAACATCGTCCCGAGTCAAAACGCGCGCGGGCCGTATCGAAAAATCGTTCACGCTGACCATGGCGCCCACTAGGCCACATACGGGCTGTGCGGCAGGCGCCACTTCGAGCCAGTGATTTAGAGCGCCGCATTCGTCGGACTCGAAGTGGCTGAATCCGATGTGCCGGATTTTCGAGATATCCAGCAGCCGGGCGATCTGCTCACGAAGCAGGGGAAACATGCCCCGCAGCCCCGCGTGAAAGAGTAGCGGCTCATCATCTCTCACCAGAAAATGACTGAATTCCAGATTGATTTCGGGGACGAACACCGAGATGCGGAACACCCCTGGAGCGATTTCTGTGGTACTCACCATGTTCTTCTTTTCCTGTTCTTCAGGCGCTCAGGCGCCCTCCACGATATCCTTTTTGCAACGCTCAAACAAAAACATTCAGCCTGTTCTCGGCTTTCGAGGCCCTTGCTCTCCAGCACCTCCCTGGTTAATTCCAGGTTCGCCGCCCACTCCGATTCCGTAATCCCCAGGCCGGCGTGCGAGGTCTTCATATCTCGCCCGATGTAGTGGCAGGGTCCGCCTGACAACGAGCAAAGCTGGTCCACGAGCAACTGCCGGGCGCGCTGATGTGAATCCATGCTCCGTCCCATCGCAAATCGACTGAATCGAGCGTCTGCTGCTAGCCGGGCAAACAAGTCATCGACAATGGCTGCGATCGCGTCATATCCTCCTAATCGCTTGTACAACGGGAGCTCTGGTGTGTCCTTGAGGACCGTCATAGCGTCGATTATATGCGGAGCGGGCGGACTGTTCGCTACCAGAAATGTGCTAAACTTCGAATCGCTTGGGTTTGAGAACATGAGGCGCATCGCAGGACTTCTCCTTCTGGCATCGCTGATACCTTCGTCGATGACCATAAATGCTCAGGATCGACGCGACCCCTGGGACTACGGTCAAGGGCGCGACTATCGATGGGATCCGTCCTGGAACTCGCGCCCATTCCCGCGCCGAGGGGCGTGCTTTTTCACTGACCGCGATTTCCGCGGCAACCATTTCTGCGTACGATCAGGTGATCGCCTTCCCCGTCTGCCCAGCAATTTCGGCGACAACATTTCCTCTATTCAAAACTTCGGAAGCCGGGTCATCGTTTTCAATGACCGTGATTACCGGGGTGGCAGCGACGAATTCCGGACGAGTGTCCGTGATCTGCGGAACCGCAGATTCCGGGACGGCCATACGTGGAACAACCGGATTTCCTCGATTGTTGTGCGCTAACCCAAGTTGAAAACCGCTCCCTTGCGGTGGCGGCCCTTCGCTTACGCTCAGGGTTCCGATCCGCGGTCGCTTACGCTTCCGGCGTGTCGTCGAGTACGGCTGCACTTTCATGCAATTCTGCGGTCCGAAGGGCCATGGGATACTCCCTTGCGGTCGCGGCTCGGTAGGGAGCGGTACTGACGAACTTGCTTAAAAGCCTTCCCAGACCAGGGCCGGAAACGACGTCTGCGTCCGAAACCCCACCGATTCGTACAAGCGAATCGCATCGATGTTCGAGCAGGTCACCGTCAAACTGACCGAGTTACAGCCTAGCTCGACGAAACGCGCCAAGGACTGACGCAGCAACTCGTAGCCGATGCGCGCGCCGCGAATGCCGGGCAGAACGCAGAGTTGCGTGACATGACCGGCGTATTGCGAAACCAGGCTCCCGAGGCAGACGCCGCAGATCCGGCCGGTATTGTCATCGATGGCAACGACTGAAGCGCCCGGTGAAAAGCGGCCGCAACCGGGAAATTTGACGATGTTCATCAAAAACTGCCGCGCCCCGGGGATGGTTCGGTATTGATCGTTGATATCACTATCGACATGCCCGCGGTAAGCCGCCGCTACGAGATGCGCGATGTCTTCCTGATGACGCTCCACCCAGGGCACGAAAGTTGCGCGGAACGTGCACGGCTTTGCTTCGAGAGCCAGAATGCGCTCCCGCTCGATCTCCATAAAAAAACGATCGTGCCGCGTCAGATAGCGGCTGAACGGCAACACTTGGTTCGCGGGGGCGCGCAGCAGCATTAATTGCGACTCGATGCGCCGAACGCCGGGCGTGAGCATCAGGCCCTGCACCAGGGAACCGAGCAGAGCGGTTTCGTTCGCCGGCTTGGCGTGATTGGCCCGAACATAAAAATCGCCGATCAGTCCCTTTTTGCCTTCGCAGACGTAATACGAGTAGCCGATCACGTTCTGGCGCTCGCGCAGCGCGTAGCCATAAAGCGAGTGGATCTGCAGAAAGCGGCGCAAAAGGTCGGCCGAGGATCGGAAATCCCAGGAGAAGCGTTGTTCCCAAACTCCGATCTCCTCGTTCAATAAGGGGTCGAGTTCGTGAACGGTCAGGTGGGGCAGCTCGATAATTTCGGCGCTGGGGGCGTCTGGCAGTGCCGCCATTTCCTGAATTATACGTTTACCGGTAGGGAACTGGAAGGTGCGAAGGTTGCCTGCTTGCTCAGGAAGTGGCCGATGGCGCGCGTGGCCTGGCGAATGCGGTGATTGTTCTCGATGAGGCTGAAACGGACATGGCCCTCGCCCATGGGCCCGAAGCCGATGCCGGGCGACACAGCCACCCGGGCTTCGCGCATCAGCAGCTTGGCAAATTCGAGCGAGCCGATTTCGCGGAACGGAGCCGGGATGCGCGCCCACAGGAACATAGAACCTTTCGGCGGTTCCACTGGCCAGCCTGCGCGCAGCAAGCCTTCCACTAGAACATCCCGCCGCCCGCGGTAATTGTGGCAAATCTTGGCAGGTTCGTCCGCGCATTCCCGCAGCGCGATGATGGAGGCGATCTGAATCGGCTGGAAGATGCCGTAATCCAGATAGCTCTTGATACGAGCGAGCGCCGCGATCAGCTTTCGATTGCCCAGGCAGAAGCCGACGCGCCATCCGGCCATGTTGTAGCTCTTGGTCATCGAGTAAATTTCGACCGCGTGATCTGCCGCACCCTCGATTTGTAAGATGCTGGGCGGGCGGTATCCGTCGAAGCCAAGCTCCGCATAGGCAAAATCGTGAACGATGTAGGAGCCGTACTGACGGGCCAACTCCACCACTTCCCGCATGAAATCGAGGTCGACGCAAATGGTGGTCGGGTTATGCGGGAAGGAGATGAGAATGACTTTTGGCGGCTTGAGGGCGGTGCGATAGAGATCCTTTAAACCGCTGAGAAATGTTGCGGCATCGGGCATGGGCAGCATTTGCGCCTCGCCTTCCGCCATGATGACCCCGTACTGGTGAATCGGGTACGCCGGATTCGGCGAGACCACTGTATCGCCGGGGCCGATGATCGCAAATAGCAAGTGGGCCAGGGCGTCTTTCGCGCCGATGGTGACAATCGCCTCGCTCTCTGGATCGAGCGCGACGCCGTACTGTTTCTGATAGCGGGCGACGATCGCCTGGCGCAGGCGTGGAATGCCGCGCGACATGGAATAGCGGTGATTGGCCGGGTTCCGGGCCGCTTCAACCAGTTTTTCGACAATCGGCTGGGGGGTGGCCCCATCGGGATTCCCCATGCCCATATCGACAATGTCGATGCCTGCTGCCCGTGCTTTATCCCTCATCTCGTTGATTACGGCAAAGACATAGGGAGGAAGCTTTTTGATGCGATAAAACTCATCGCTGGGGAGCGGCATATCTTTTTAGTGTAACGGGAGTGAAGAATTTCGCAGGGGCTCGGGAAGCCGGTTGGCGATAAAATTCGAGATCCGCTGGCCAGCGGGCGGGTCCATGTTCGCTAGTACCACGACGACATAGCCCGTACGGGGGCAGACCTTCAGGTCATCGTCCAATCCCGGCCCGAGACCTCCGTGCCCGAAACACTGTAAACCATTCAGGGCGAATACTTCGAAACCGTATCCGTAACGGGCTCCGATTGGAGTGGCGACGTGGCCGGTGGTCAGCAGTTCTGCGTCGCGGGCATCCAGCAATTTGTTCCGCTGCAGTGCGTTCGCGAAGCGCAGCAGATCTCCGGCGGTGGTGTAGCCGCCGCCAGCCGCCGTCCCTCGAAACGAGGGAGCAGTTCTATCGGTATGCCAGGTTTGTCCTCCCCGTTTCGTATAACCAAGGGCCAGATCCGGCACAGGTTGGTTTCCCGGCTTAGGAAGCGCGGTGGAAGTCATCCCAGCCGGAATGTAGACGTGATCGCGTACGTAGTCATAGTAGTCCTGGCCACTTACTTTGTCGATCACGACCCCCAGAATAACGAAACCATAGTTACTGTATTCAAATCTGCTACCAGGCTCAAACCGGGGCGGACGGTTGCCAAAGAGACGGATGTAGTCCTCATGCGCGCGCAACTCAGCGTGGTGAGCGTCAAACTCCGGGCCGAAAAAATCTCACGTGCCGCCGGTGTGGCTCAGCAGTTCGCGAATCGTTACCTTCGACGCGATCTCTTTATTCGGATAGTCAGGTAAGTATGTTCCAACGGGGCCATCGAGCTTGAGTTTTCCCGTCTTGACGAGTTGGAGTATTGCGACTGCGGTGAACATTTTCTCCATGGACGCCATGCCGAATCGTGTGTCCAAAGTAGTGGGGATGTGATGCTCGCGATCGGCTAAGCCGTATGCGTGCGCGAAGACCGGCTGGCCATGTTTCGCTATGAGTACGACCCCGGAAAACTTGTCTGCGGATGTCATGTTCTCCAGGAGTTGACGCGTACGGTTAATCAGCTCGTTCTGATTGAGATGTGCGGGAGGGATCGGTTGCGGGTGCAACTTGACGATGCGGTGTGGTTCTGCCGGTTCCACCTCGACGACAATCCGGGCCATCTGGTCCGTGTTGCGTTCCTGGATCAGCGCGGTGACTTGTAGGGGAGTCTCGGCCTCGATCTTTTGAAGAGTGAAGCCGCCCGTGTCATCGCGAAAGGCCGGATAGCGAAGCATCGGCTCGGGCGGTGTAACGAAGCTCTTCTGCACGAAAACGAGGTAGCCGTCCCAGTCGGGGCCATCATAGGCGGCAAGCCAGTTCTTGAGTTGCTCGATAGCGGGACTCGTCGATGCCGGCGCATGGGCAAAACAGGGCAGAGCCAAGCTCAATAAAAAACAAAGTGTCCGCGCCATACCCAAAGCCTCTACTTCATTGCCACAAAATCGCTGAGGCGGACCTGCTCTATGTCGAATTTGCATTCGAGGTACGCGATGGGCTGGACGGTTTGGACTTGCGCCGCAGTGATCGTATCGGCGTTCGGCCGCCAGAGGGACTGATACACCGGATCGATGCCGAGATCAGCAGGGAACGGGGAGTACGACGGCCGGGGGAAGGGCGGTTCTACCGTTGTCCGCGGTCCTCTCTGGGCGGTCTGCCAAATGCGGATGGTCACCCAGTCCAGTGGGGGTCGAAAGGCCGCCTGGCAACGCACGAAGTGCTCGTTCGCGGAACACACGCCCACATCATGGACCGGGACCAACCCGCCATCGAGGGGCACGTTGGTAGTCTGTCCATTCCCGTAGAGCGTCAGGTAAAGCGTGCCCTGAAGCTGCAAAGGCTGATTCTTCACCTTGGCGTAAAAGTCCTTTCCCATGGCTGCGCGCAGCGACGGGATGCCGGCTTCGAAGTTCACCCCGGAAGGGGCCGGCTGTTTCGCTGTCCACGCGGCGCCATCCGGAGCGCGGAGGCTCACGGTGAGACCATTCGGTTCCGGCACCGTGCCGGCCGGCAGACCAGTGATGCGCAACGGCAGTTCGGCGATGACCTGCTCCCGTTCATCGGTGTAGACACGACCCAGCCATTTTCGGTCCGAATCCAGTGCAACGCGAATGGAGTTGGGATTGACCTTCCAGCGCGACAGGTGAGTCTGGAGGGCGAAGGCCGGCGTCCAGGGTAGCAGTGCATAGCTTGCCAGAAGCACAATGGCTGCCACGATCATCACGAAGCGCGTGGCAAGCGTGTTGCGCCGCGCATACTGCCACAGCACAACGATGGCTGCCGCTGCCGCGAGTTCCGCGATCAGACAATATGTTCTGACCCACTCCAATTCGAACCAGGGCGAGCCGCCACGCAGAAAGAGTCCACTCAGCCAGATGAGAATGCCAACCACAATCAGGAGTGTTGCAATCACCAGTTCGCCGAGCCCGCTGGCCATCACGGCAAAGGCGGCCGCCGGGAGCACGAAAGCTACAGTTAGCAATACCTGTGTCCACAGAAGGCCACCAAGGTGGTGAGCAACCGACAACCCGACGGCGAGAAGGATGATGGCATCTGCAATCAACAAAGGCAGATTGACAAAGCACAAAATGAATAAAGCTTTGGCGCCGAACAGACTCTTGCGTTCATAGGGCCGGGTGATCCAAAACTGCCGGTAACCGGGCAGCGGTTCCGCATAGACGACGCGGGCGATGAGAAACCACCAGAGCACGGGCAGAAAGACTCCAATAGTGGAAATGTGATGTGCTCCGGCGATGGCAAATGCGAGCACCGCGATCAGAGTGATTGCGATCTCGTAGCGGAGATAGCGGACATCCTTTTTGAAAATATGCAGTGCCTGTTTCATCTATGCCGCCTTTCGACTGGCCTTGGCCAGCGTGACGAAAATCGAGCGCAGCGGCATCGCCCGCACCGTTACTTGTTTCGTTTTTTGAAAGAGCCGCCCCACGTCGGCCATGGTTCGCTCCCGCTCAAACTGCGTTTCCACGAAGCGAACTAGCGAGCCCGACTGCTCCTTGCCGAGCCAAGTCGCCGGCCAACCGGCAGCGGGCACGGACAGCGCACACTCGACCGTTACTTCCACTTCCCGGAAGCGCTCCGTAAGGGATGCCATCTCTTCGGAAAATTGCAAACGGCCCCGGTCCAGATACCCGATATGGCTTGCGAAGCTTTCGAATTCACCTAAATCGTGCGACGAAATGAGAATCGAGGCTCCTTCGGCGTTAGAGAGCAATCCTTCGATCACTTCATCGCGCACCAGCGAATCGAGCCCGCCAAAGGGTTCATCCATCACAATCAAGTGCGGCCGGTAGGCGAGCGAGGAAGCGAGTGCGGCTTTAAGACGCATGCCCCGTGAGAGATTCCGCAGCTTGCGCTCGAAAGGCAAATCAAACTCGCGCAGCAGTTCTCTGGCCCAATCTGCGTCCCAGTTAGGATAGAACGGCTAGAGGTACGCCATGAAGCTCTCGACCGTCATCCACTCCGGCATCTCCTGGTTTTCGGACACATAGCCGATCTGCGTGAAATCGCGCGGCAAGATCGATCGCGAATCACGCCCGAAGAGTTCGGCACGCCCCGAAGTCGGCTGATGAATGTTCATTAGAATCTGGAGCGTGGTGCTTTTTCCCGCGCCATTCGGCCCGAGAAGTCCGTAAATACTCCCCTCCGGTACGCTCATGTTCAACCCTTCGAGCACCACCGTTCTGCCGAAACGCTTGAAAAGCTGAAAAGTTTCGAGTATCTGCTTCATCGCTTGCACCCGTCTAAACGATGCCAATGCTGGTTGAGGGCCGCCGATACTTCTTCCAGATCGAGGCCCAGTTTCTTTGCTTCGACCACCAATTGCTCCAGCTCCTTCTTCAGCAGGTTGCTGCGTTCGGCCGGCGATGTTCCGAGCCGCTCCGCCACAACCGTTCCAATGCCGGAGCGGACTTCCAACATCCCTTGAGAGACGAGATGGCCAATCACTTTGTGGGCTGTATTGGGGTTGATTTTCAGCGCCGTGCTGAGCGCGCGGACGGAGGGGAAGGGGTCTCCGGGCTGCAGTTGACCCGACACAATGGCTTTCTTGGCCGCGTAGACCACCTGCTCGTAGAGCGAAGCGCCGGGCTCAAAGGAAAGCCGGAACGGGATCACAGGTGTACTATAACAGATAGAACAGCGTTACAAAAGCAATTTTTTTGATTAGACTCCGTTCTCGGGCGGCCTCCCTGTTAGAATCCGCAATGTGAGCCGCCGTCCGCGCATCGTGGTGGTTGGAAGCGCCAACGTCGATCTGACCACCATTACCGATGACTTCCCGCGTCCGGGCGAAACTATTTTCGGTCGCGAGTTTCATCTGGGGTTCGGCGGCAAAGGAGCCAACCAGGCCGTGGCGGCCAGCTTGTGCGGGGCCGAAGTCGCGATGGTAGCGCGCGTCGGGGACGATCTCTTTGGCCCCGCAACGATTCAGAATCTGCAATCGTATGGCATCGATACCAGCCGCGTCCTGGTCACACCCGGAGTGTCGAGCGGTGTCGCTCCGATTTTTGTCGATAGCTCGGGCCAGAATCGGATTCTGGTGGTGAAAGGCGCAAATGATCGACTTTTGCCGTCCGATATCGATGCGGCCGCGAGTGTGCTCGAAGGCGCCGATTTTATCGTTCTACAACTCGAAATTCCGCTGGAAACGGTCTATTACACGCTGCGTTTCGCCGCGGCGCACGTGATCCCCGCGATTCTGAACCCGGCGCCCGGCCAAGCCTTAGACACGCACGAGATCTCGAAGGCGGCCTACGTGATACCGAACGAGACAGAAGCGGAGGCCCTCACCGGAAAACCGCTGCGGAGTTTCGAGGAGGCCGCCGCGTGCGCGAAACAGTGCCTCGCGGCCGGATTGCGGCGCATCATTATCACACTCGGCTCAAACGGCGCGTTGATCGCAAGCGAGAGCGGCATTCGCCACGCTCCAGCGCATGGGGTGAATCCGGTGGATACAACCGGGGCAGGGGATGCGTTCATCGGAAGCCTGGCTTATTTTCTCGGTTCGGGCTTCGAAGAGTTTGAGGCAGTCCGGCGCGCCAACGTGTACGCTGCGGTTTCCACGCTGACCATTGGCACGCAGCGATCATTTGTGACGGCAGAGCGGTTTCAGCAGGAGTGGGCCGCTGCAGTCAACGGTTGAAGGGCATCTCCTCGATCCAGTGAAAACCGTGGTTCACGAGTAGAAACTTGGACGCGTCCACCCGGCGCAGGCGAGCCGAGAGAGCCTAGCCGTTCAGTTGGCTTCAATGTCCCGACGAAATACGTGGCCCATGATTATGGGTGCTTGGTCACCCCTGCCTGCCCTGTTGAGGATGATTGTTCTCCAGCGGAGTACTTCGATGGTGAAGCGACGGAGACCGCAATCCAGATAAACATCCCAATTACGGTGATGGCGGCCCAGGAGACGACGATCCATTTGATGATGCGGACCGATCGGTCGAGCGAGTGCAGATAGAAAGCGGAGTCGGCCTTAGCCGATGAGAACGAGTATCCACAATCGCAACGGACCGCGGTTGAGGGATTTTCCAAGCTACGAGACGGACACTTCACTGCACGATCCTAGCATCAAGCCTGAGTTGCTAATCAAGATTAGCTTCGCGTCGGCTACGCATAGAACCATATTTGCGAAATCTTCGTTCCAATTATTCCTACTTATCTCTCACTGCACCGTCACATGATCACCCGGCAAAAGCGGCAGCCGCAACGCATTCGCATCCCCAGCCTCGATTTCCACCGGAACCAGCCGTCCCTGGTACATCCTCGATAACTCGATACGGCGCGCGTGATCAATGACGATCGCGAGAGCGCTGCCCCAGGTCACACTTCGCGGCGATCCATTGACCACGATCTCCATTTCAATGGAGACCGAGCACACCTCCGGGAATACCGAACAGTTCCTGGAGCGGGGGCCGCAAACCGAGTCCGGGTCCTTCAGCAATTGATCTGAAAGGCGATCCAGCTCCTTCTTCTGCTTCGCGCCGAGCAGAACCGAGCCCTTGGTATTGCCGCTGTTCCGGAAGAACACTTCGTAATAGAAGCGATACCAGCGGTCGTGCATCTCGGACGCGCGTATAAGTTGCTGAACGGGCGGTTGTTCGCTGGGGCGATTTTTCATCGATTGCACCGAGATCCGTTGCAGCCCCCGGCGGCCCACCTTATAAAGAGCTGTTTCCGTCCCCAGAAAACCGTTTAGCCCGTGTTTCGGCATGCCGGGCCGGTAATACGCATTTTCGATTCGCAGTTCCATTCCAGGCCGGAGATCGACCCAGTCGCGGCCTGGCTCAAAGCCGTTGTAGTTCATGAGTATTTCGGGGAACGGTGTTTGGCGTGAGTCGGGGGAACGCAGCAGGTAACTGGGCGTGGCGGGCAGAACGCGAAATGCGGATAGCCGTCGAGCGCAGGAAGCGCATGCGAAAATGCACACGGCAACTACAAGGCAGATGCGCGTTGGAGAATTCATCCGACCCGCAGCGCCGCCATGGGATCGATTCGCGCCGCGGAACGCGCCGGGAGGTAGCTGGCCGCCAAGGCAACGGCGACAAAGAGCAGGCCGATTTCGAGGAAAGTTGCGGGATCGGTGGCGCTTACGTGGAACAGCAAGCTCTTCATGACCCGCGTGAGCGCGAACGCTCCGGCCATTCCAAAGGCGATGCCGGCGAGGGCCAAACCGAACCCTTGCGACAGCACGAGTTGCAGAATATCACTCTGCTGCGCGCCCAAGGCACGCCGGATCCCGACTTCCTGGGTTCGCTGCACCACGGAATAGGCAATCACGCCGTATATGCCGATCACCGCGAGGATCACCGCAATCCCCGCGAACGTTCCCAACAGCAGCATGGTGAGCCGACGTTGGCCGAGGGTGGAATCGAGTACCTGTTCCATGGTCCTGACATCGGAGACCGGCTGATTCGGGTCGATGGCGAGAACCTGTTTTCTAAGGGCGCCGGCGAAGTGTAGCGGATCGCCTTGCGTGCGGGCAATGAGGTAGGCACGTTGAAGCGGATGCACGATGGTTGGGACATAGAATTCCGTAGCAGCGTCAATCGCAAGACCCCATTCATGCACATCTGCTACGATGCCGACGATCTCCAGCCATCCCGTGCGGTCCAGGCCTTCACCGAGATGCTGTCCCACGGGATTCAAGCCAAGGGGGTACTGGGGCCAGAAGCGCCGCGCGAAGCTTTCGCTGATAATGACAACGCCGGGCGCGCCTGGAGCGTTGTCGCGTTCGGTGAACTCGCGTCCTCGCCGCAGCGGAATTTTCATAGCGCGAAAGTAGCCGGGAGTGATGCTCTCCACACGTGCAGATCCTTGCTTGCTGCCCTCGGCAACCGGCTGCCCCTGGACGACCGGCTGTCCCTGCACCAGCACGTTGGTTCCGAGCCAGTCTGAGATCGTCGGAATGGACATTCCTACCGCCGCGTCACGCACTCCGGGCACACGTGCCGCACGCTGCACCAGTTCGCGGAAGAAATTAAATTTCTTTCGATTCGTGTCGTAAGCCGTCGGCGGTAACGTGATCTTCATAGTCATTACATGCGCCGGCTGAAAACCCGGATCCACAGTCGTAAGGCGCGCGTAACTTTTCATCAGCAGCGTCGCGCCGATCAGCAAGACAGTGGATAACGAAATCTGGCCGACTACCAAGAAGGCCCGCATATTAAGGCCGAATACTCGTCTCCGCGCTGTGGTTGTAGCGCTATCCCGCAACTCACGAGCAAGCTCGGGACGCGAGATCTTCAGGGATGGAAACAACCCGAATAGAACGCCGGTCACAACCGAGAGCCCCAAGGTAAACGCAAGCACCGTACCGTCCAATTGAATTTCTCCGGCGCGCGGCAGGTTGAGAACGCTGACGTGTTTGATGAGTCCCGCCATCCACTTCGCTAACAGTACGCCGAGTGTTCCGCCCAGGACCGCCAGTACCAGGCTTTCGACCAGGAGTTGACGAACCAGCCGGCTGCGCGGAGCGCCCAGCGCCGCACGTACCGCAAACTCACGCGAACGTCCACTCGCGCGCGCCAGAAGGAGGCCGGCGATATTGGCGCATGCGATCAGCAGCACAAAACCGACGGCACCGAACAGCGTCCAGAGCGTGGAGCTTACGTTGCTCACCAGCCGGTCCTTCAACGGGGATAACAGAACTGTGGTCGCGCCCGGTTCTGCGGCGCTCTGTTCCGGGTGTGCGAGTTTGTAGCGTCCGTGCAGCACGTCCATCTCGGCTTGCGCCTGCCGCAGAGTCGTTCCCGGTTTCAGTCTGGCGAATCCCTGCAGCGAACTCACGTAGGGCCAGGCGCGTTGCGGGACCAGTGACCACTCGGAAGGCTTCGTGAGCCAAACATCTGTGTCATTGAACGGAAAGGCAAATCCCTCGGGAAGTACGCCGATGATCGTATACGCCGTCGAATTGAGAGTGATTGCTTTCCCCAGTATCTGTGGATCACTCCCGAAGCGGCGTTTCCATAACCGCGCGCTGATCATGGCCACGGCCGGACCGCCGGATGTTTCCTCCTCGGGACGAAAGCTACGGCCCGCGAGCGGCTGGACTCCCAGAACGTCGAGGAAATTCGCGGTGACCCGTGCGCCCTGGAGCGCCTCTGGGGTGCCTTGCCCGGAGAGCGCTACGTCTTCCTTGAATTTCAGATAAGCGCCGATCCCGGTAAAGGATTTGGCTGTTCTCAGCTCCTCCAACCGGAGCAGAGAAAATGAACCATCGCTGATATGGTTCGCACGCTCCAGCCAAGGCCGGACCAGACGGCCGGGATCGCGGTATTCCAGCGGCTTTAATAAGACAGCGCGAATGACAGTGAACATCGCCGCGTTACCGCCAATCCCGATCGCTAAGGTCAGCACCGCCGCGAGTGTAAACACCGGGCTCTTCCGCAGCGTGCGCAGCGAATAGCGCACGTCGCTCCAGGTGTTTTCTAAAAAGGCAATGCCGTACATGCGGTACACCTCTTCGCGGATCAAAGCCGGATTCCCCAGTTTTCTTTTGGCCGCGGCGCGAGCCTCCTCCGGCGGCATCCCGCGCGCAATGTTGTCTTCGGTTTCGCTATCGATATAGAACTGAAGCTCCTCGCGGCTCTCGGCGAGGCGCTGCTTGCGGCGAAAGAACGGTAAGTTCATGCGCAGTCCTTATTCCGTGGCAGGCCGCATAATGCGATTAATGCCGGCCACCAGCCGCGCCCATCTTGAAGTTTCAGCGGCAAGCTGTTTCCGTCCGGCCGGCGTCAGCCGGTAATACTTCGCCTTCCGGTTGTTTTCGGAAGTGCCCCAAAACGAAGCGATCCAGCCGCGATCTTCCAGGCGGTACAACGCCGGATATAGCGAGCCATGCTCCACTTGCAGGACATCCTCTGAACCTTTCTCAATCGCCTGCGCGATCGAGTGCCCGTGCGCGGCTCCCAAAATCAGAGTCTTCAGGATCAACATGTCGAGCGTTCCCTGCAGCATGTCGCGATCGGAGTTGACGGGCTTGCGCATCTTTTTGGCTTGATCCATTCTATATGAATATCTAGGGGTGCAACTTAGCTTGTGTGTCTTGAGGCCGCCATTCAACGCGCCTATTTTGTATTAGATAAGCTGATCGAGCGCGCGGGTGACTCTCCGCAGTAGTATAGGTGAAAGGCAGAAAGGGGCCCGATGATGAGTCCCGAACAGTGGCGGCAAGTTGAAGAGCTATACCATGCCGCGCTCGAACAGCCCGTGGATCGGCGCGCCGAATTTATTGCCGAAGCATGTGGCGATGCCACGCTTCGCAGCGAGATCGAATCGCTGTTGGCACAGAATACCGCGTTGGGCAGCCCGTTGGACCATCCCGCCTGGAAGCATTCCCTTGTTCCACTCAGCGGGACAATCCTTTCACGTTATGAGCTACTTGAGGCATTGGGAGCTGGAGGAATGGGCGTCGTCTACAAGGCGAAAGATACGCGCCTGCACCGGATGGTTGCGCTCAAGTTCTTGACCGAAGCGCACACTCGCGAGCCCGAGGCGCTCAAGCGGTTCGAGCGCGAGGCGCGCGCCGCATCAGCGCTCAACCATCCCAATATCTGCACCGTCTACGACGTCGGCGAGCACGATAACCGGCCGTTTCTGGTTTTGGAACTTCTCGAGGGGGAAACGCTACAAGCTCGGATTCGCCGCGGCCCTCTGACCATTGATGAGGTTGTCGATTTTGGTATTCAGCTCTGCGATTCCTTGGACTCTGCCCATCAGAAAGGCATTATCCATCGGGACATCAAACCGGCCAACATTTTTCTCACCGCCCGCGGCCACGCGAAGATCCTCGACTTTGGCATAGCAAAACTGCACTGGTCTCCCGACGCTCTCACAGTTACAAATTCCGGATTGATTCTCGGAACCGCCGCTTACATGTCACCCGAGCAGGCGCGCGGCGAAGAACTCGATTCTCGCACCGACCTGTTTTCTCTCGGCGCAGTTCTTTACGAGATGGCTGTCGGACGGCCGTCATTTTCGGGGAATACCGTCCCCATGGTGTTCGATGCGCTCCTGCATCACGCCCCTGCGCCTGTAAGTGACCTTGTTCCGGATTTGCCGGCCGAGCTATCCGAAATTGTGGCTCGCGCGCTCGAAAAGAACCGTGAGCGTCGTTACCCGAACGCCCTGGCCATCCTAAACGGCCTGAAGAACCTCAAAGAGTATATTCAGTCGTGTCGGCACCCATCCGCCGATGCGCCGGCGCGGCCCCAAGCGATTACGTTGGGCACGGAACTGCGGACTTTCGTAGGCCGCGATCGCGAGATGCAGCGTCTCGAACAGCATTTTCGACGGATGCTGGCGGGGGCAGGCAAGCTCGTGTTTGTGACGGGGGAAGCGGGTATCGGCAAGTCCACACTCACAGAGGAATTCATACGCTCCGTGCGCCGCCAGAATCCTGGGTTGATGGTTGCCGCCGGCCGTGCCGCTGAGCAGTACGGAACCGGGGAAGCCTACTTGCCGTTTCTGGAGGCGCTCTCTGTTTTGCTGCGCGATCACGCCGATTCTTTGCTGCCATTGCTGCGAGCCCAGGCACCCACCTGGTGTCTTCACCTTCCAGCCTTCAACTCCACGGGTGATCTGGACGAACTGCGGCGCGAAACGGCAGGCGCCACCAAAGACCGCATGTTGCGGGAGATGGGAGATGCCCTGTCTGCGCTCTCATCCACCGCACCCTTGCTGCTGCTTCTGGAAGACCTGCACTGGGCTGACCCTTCCACAATCGACCTGCTTCGTTACCTCTGCCACCGCATTCCGGCAGAGCGGGTGATGCTCTTGGGAACTTTCCGCCCCGTGGATGTCGAGATTGGAAATCATCCGCTGAGAAAATGCAAGGTCGAGCTACAGGCGCATCAACAGTGCGACGAGATTGCTCTCACCGTACTGAGCGCGGACGATATCGCGCGATTTATCGATTTGAAATTCAGGCCCAATGATTTTCCAGGTGAATTTGCCGCCATGATCCGGCAAAGAACGGACGGCCAAGCGCTTTTCACGGTGAGTCTGCTGGATTTTCTTCGAGACCGCGGCGACATCGCTTTTACTGACTCACGTTGGAGATTCACGAAACCTCTGGCCCAGGTGGATTTGGACATTCCCGACGATGTTCGCGCCATGATCCGTAAGAAGAGCGAAGCGCTCGATACGGATTCCCGGCTCGTCCTACAGTACGCCAGTGTACTCGGCGAGGAATTTCTCTCGACTGTTGTGGCAAACCTGCTAGAGGACGACGAACTGAAAGTCGAAGAGCAACTCGCGGCGCTCGCGCAGAAACATCGATTAATTGAATTACGGGGAGAGGAGGAGTTGCCGGATGGCGTTCTCGCGACACGTTACACATTCGCGCACGCTCTTTATCAAAACGTTTTCTATGGCGAGCTGGTAAGCAAACGCCGCGCCTTGCTGCACGCCCGCGCTGGTGAGCAGTTACTGCTGCATTACGGAGATCACGCTTCACGGATTGCAGCGCAATTGGCCATGCATTTCGAGCGGGGCCGCAACTGGATGAAAGCGGTCGAGTTTCTCATTCTCGCGGGCGCCAATGCAAAGAGCATGTACGCAAACACGCAAGCCGAGGAACACTACACGCACGCCCTCGAACTTGCAGCCAGGCTCCCGCTTCCCACCCGTACGGAAGCAGAGTTCCGCATTTACAAGGAACGCGCTGCTGTCTATCTGGCAAGTAGCCGTTTCGATCCTTCCATCGACGATTGTAAGGAAATGATCGAGCGGGCTCATACGATGGGTTCCCTCGCGCTGGAAGAGGTTGCGCTTTTTACTCTGGGCAATACACTATTCTGGGCCCACCGTTTACATGAGACGCAGGTGGTGCTGAAGGGCGTGTTGCGGGTGGCGGAGGAAACCCAGAGCGAAGCAGCCCGGCTGCAAGCCATGGCGTTGATGGCGCAGAGTCACCTCGGCCTCGGCGACCTGGACGACGCAGAGAATGATTTGCGGGAGGTTGTCGAACGCGCTTCTCTGGTCGACAAGCAGACGCTGCTTGGGGTTATGGACGTAAGGGCCCGGCTGGCGTACTTCCAGTCCGAATACTCCCGCGCCGAGCAGATGTTTACAGAAACGCTGAATCTGGCGACCGAGCTGGGCAACGCATTTGAAATGCTGAAAGCGCATTATTTTCTGAGCCTCACGCTGGCGAATCTGGGGCGCATCTCCGAATCGCTGGAACTGCTCAATCGCGCAACTCAGATGGCGCAGCGTAATGGCGCGGCCTTTTGGTCTTCCCGCGTGCCCAACGCAATCGGCTGGATTCATCGTGAGTTGCAGGATTTCGAGGGCGCCATGGTGTTTGATCGCAAAGGCGCTGAAATGGCGCACCGGTTCGGCGTAGTCGAGGCCGAGGTGAATTCAGTAATCAATCTGGCGGCCGACCACTTCGACGCACGGCGATCGGGAGGCCATGTCCTCGGTGATGCAATCTGCCGAGTCGATCATATCTCACGAGCTTTGGTTCCGCTGGCGCTTCGAAATTCGCTTTCATGCTGCGCGTGCCGAGCAGACGCTCTCGCGGCCGGACGCAATTGGTTTTCTGCAAAAAGCGACGAAACACCGCGCTCGTAAATACATGATTGCCGCGCGCACGCTGCTCGCAAGGATTGCTATGTCCGAGGGCGACCCGGCAACGGCCAAAGCTGAATTGAAAGCAGCGGGCGCAATACTAAAAGAGTTTCCGGTTCCGCTCACCGCCTGGAAGACGTACTCGATGCTGGGCCGCGTTCAAGCACAACTCGGCGACCACGATGCGGCGCGCACGGCGTTCAGGGAAGCAACTTCTCTCATTCATTACGTTGCCAATCACGTTTCCGATGAACGTCTGCGCCACATATTCCTGAACTCGGCGGCGGTGCAAGAAGCCGTCCTGTCCGCTTGCGAGTCTGGTGTGGATTCACCATGGGCCCAATGATGAGTCCCGAAGAGTGGCGGCAAGTTGAGGAACTATACCATGCTGCGCTCGAACGGCCCGCGGATCGGCGGTCCGAATTTATAGCCGAAGCATGTCGCGGCAATACCAAGCTTCGCATCGAGCTTGAATCGCTGTTAGCACAGCATTCCGTCGTGGGCAGCCCGCTCGACCGTCCTGCGTGGGAGAATCATCCGCCCGCTCCGCTCACCGGCACCATCATTTCACGTTACGAAATCCTCGAGCCATTGGGAGCGGGAGGGATGGGCGTCGTCTACAAAGCGAAAGATACGCGGCTGCACCGCATGGTGGCGCTCAAGTTTCTGACCGAAGCACATACCCGCGAGCCCGAGGCGCTCAAGCGCTTCGAGCGGGAGGCGCGCGCCGCATCAGCCCTCAACCACCCCAACATCTGCACCGTCTATGATGTCGGCGAGCACGACAACCGGCCGTTTCTGATATTGGAGCTCCTGGAAGGCGAAACGCTGCAAGAACGAGTCCGGCGCGGCCCTCTCGACGTCGGTGAACTTCTCGATTTCGGCATTCAGCTTTGCGATTCCTTGGATTCTGCCCACCAGAAGGGCATCATTCATCGGGACATCAAGCCCGCCAACATTTTTCTTACGACACGCGGCCAGGCGAAGATCCTCGATTTTGGCGTCGCGAAACTGCACGCGTCCCCCGACGCTCTCACTGCCACGAATTCCGGATCGATTCTGGGAACCTCCGCTTACATGTCGCCCGAGCAGGCGCGCGGCGAAGAGCTGGATGCCCGCACTGACCTGTTCTCTCTCGGTGCAGTCCTCTATGAAATGGCCACGGCCCGGCCGGCGTTTCCGGGAAACACTGTCCCGATGGTATTCGACGCGCTTTTGCATCACAATCCTGCACCTGCGAGTGAACTCGCTCCGCGTTTGCCAGCCAGGCTCTCGGAAATTGTGGCGCGAGCGCTGGAGAAAAATCGCGAGCGTCGCTACCTAAATGCGTTGGCGCTCATGACCGATCTGAAAAACCTGAAGCAGAAGCTTCAGCCGAGCCCTTGCCCGCCTGAGCAAGCCCCACTACCCGTCTATCCTCGCTTTACCGATTCGATTCTGGTGCTCCCGTTTGAAAACGCTGCGGGTGACGCGAGCGTCGACTATCTCGCGGAAGGCATCGCCGAGGGAATCATCAATAGACTCGCAAAATTGGCCACGCTCCGTGTCATCGCGCGCGCCACTGCGTTTCGGTACAAGCGCGCCGGTATCGACCCGATCCAAGCCGGCCGCGAACTCGGAGTGCGCCTTGCCTTGGCTGGCAGGCTCAAGGAACGCGCGGGGCGGCTGGCGATTGGAACTGAGTTGATCGACTGCGCCGATGGCTCGCAACTCTGGGGCGAGAAGTACGACCGTGGTTTAAACGACCTGTTGACGACGGAAGCCGAAATTGCTCAGGAGATCGCGAATAAACTGCGCATTCGGCTCGGCTTTGCGGAGAAAGAGCCTCTCGCGGAAGTGTCCAGCGGTAACCCCGAGACCCATAAGCTCTTCCTCAAAGCGATGTACTACGCGAATCGGTGGACTCCCGACGGCGTCCAAAAGAGTCTTGAATTCTTGCGTCAAGCTATCGAAACCGACCCGGCGTACCCCAAAGCGTACACCGGCCTCGGCTACATTTACACTCTGGTGGGGTTCTTCGGGATGGCTTCTCCACGCGACGCCTTCCCAAAGGCCAAGTCGGCTGCGCTGAAAGCCTTGGAGATCGAAGAAGATAACGCCAGCGCGCATCTCTTGCTTGGAATCATTGCGCTGTTCTTTGATTGGGATTGGCACGAAGCCGAAAAACAACTGAGGACCGCACTTCGTTTAGCGCCGAATTATGCAAACTGTCACTGGGGGTTCGGCTATTACTTGCTTGCAAGCGGACGCTGCGAAGATGCCATCGCGGAGATGAAGCAGGCCGCTGCTCTCGATCCACTCTCCGCTCCCATCAATTACGGCCTCGGCGCTGCCTACCACTTTGCGGGGCAGTCCGAGGCGGCTTTAAAAACCTACAAAGATACTGTCGAACTGGATCCAGCTTTCATTCCTGCATATCAAATGATCGCCGGCATCTATGCGCAAAAAGGGGCACATCAAGATGCGTTCGCCCTGCTTGATCGGTTTAAAACTCAGTATCCGTTCGGTGCGCGCGATCTGATTGCCCGCGCAATGGTGTATGCGGCGAGTGGCCGAGTGCAGGAAGCGCGCCAAGCGCTTTCCGAATTGTACGAGGGGAATGCGCCTCGCTACATCGTAGCGCCTGGAGCTGCTGCCGCTCATGCGATCCTGGGTGAACACGAGCAAGCTTTGGATCTTCTGGAAGAGTCCTATCAGGAACGCGTGAGCGCCGTCATGATAATAGCCAGCCACCCCTCATTCGCGAGTCTCCACGGTCATCCTCGCTTTGCAAACCTGCTTCGCCGCATTGGCTTTCCCGGCGCTGCATCCACAAAAACTACTGCGTAGCCGCTCCAATCAAAACCAGCCCCACCGTGTACCCGGCAAACATCAACGCCACATAGACGCGTGTTGCTTTCGAACTGCCGCGGAACTCCTGCCAGATCAACACACCCCAGATCGCGGCAATCAACGTCGCGCCCTGGCCGAGCGCATACGAAATCGCCGGCCCGGCCACACCCGAGGCGATCACGTTCAGCGTAAGAGCAATCATCCAGATCCCGCCGCCGAGGATCCCGATGAGATGCAACCGGGAGCTTCCGCGAAAATAATCCGCATAGCTCAGCCGTCCCGCGCGCATGAAAATCGTATTCACGACGATATTGCTGATAAGCACGCCCAGGCCAAAGAACGTGAGCGCGACGTAGGGCGTCAGCATGCCGGGCTGAATCGGAGATGAGTTGAAATCGGGCGAAATGGAGCGCATGAGCTCGGGATAAAAGAATCCCATAATGCACCCCGCAATCGCCGAGAACACGACTCCGCGCAACGGCCTTTGCCCGACACCGTGCGGAACCCCCCGATGCGCCAGCGCCGACATGATCATGGCAAACACGATCAGCGCCACGCCAGTGAATAGCCACACCGGGTTGCCCTTCGGGGTTTGGATGAAGCTTTCGACGGTGCCGATCACAAGCGCGAGGCCGACACCCACCGGAAACGCCACGGCCATTCCGGCCGCATCGATTCCGACCACCAGCAGAAGATTGGAGACGTTGAAAATCGCGCCGCTCAGCAGGGCTGGACGAATAAAAGGACGCTGCGCTACGTGCAGATCCGCTAGCGCGCTCAAACCACTCGAACCGAAGCTCCCCAGCGTCGCCGCGAATAGGAGGCCGAACAGAAAAACGCCAATCGCGTAATCCCAATAGTAAAGCTCAAACGGCCACTTCTGTTTGCCGGAGAGTTTCTGTGTGTTGGCCCATGACCCCCAGCCGAGCATGGTCACCACGCAGAACAGGACAGCTACCGGAAGGCTATGAACGACGAACATGAATAGGAATTCCTGTTCGTCAACTGTACAACGGATGGGGAACTAGACCTTCGCCTGGCGCTTTCGACGTCGTGTTGTAGGTATCCGGTCGCCTGGCGTTATGACTCGCGCCGACAACAACTCTTGGGGGAAGTCCTTGGGGTTCAGGGTCGCGATAAATGCTGCGTGTCCCTGCTCAGCGCAAGCACAGAACGGGCTGTCATCCGGATCTGGCGAGATCTCATCGCTGCCGCGAATATCTACGGCCTCCGCCTCCTCCCGAAGTAGATTGATAACCGCACCTATGAGATTCCGGCGCACTCCGAGCCGCGCCAAAACGTCCTTGTACTCCATCAGAATTTCATTGCTGATGAGCCATGTGAATGTCCCGTTCTCTATCCAGTTCCGGAGAAGTGCAGCGCTCGGGTTTTTGACGGGCCTTTCCGATTTGAACCCCGCAATTCCAGCAACAAGGACGGAGGTGTCGATCACTCCTCTAGGACGCTCGTGGCGGGCGGCCAATCGTTATCTCCGGCAAACGCTTCTTTTCGGCTCGGTGCCGGCGAATCGCTTCGGTAATTTGGGATTCCGTAACACCCGACAGATCTCGTGCCGTCTCCTGCAGTTTGCGCGCGAATTCACGTTTCCATCCGGTTCTCTTTCGCCCACGAGGCAAGTCCTGATACCTCGCAGCACGAGGAAACTGCTCTTCCAGTTCCATCGCAAGGTGCGCCAGAGGAATACGAAGTTCGACGGGTTCGCAGCCCGTCACTGGACGAGAGGAGAGCCACATGTAGCGAGGTATAGCCCCTTCAGCCCGCTTCAGGCTGTTCGTGACCGCCTCTGTAAAGCGTGCCAGTAATTCAGTGGACGTGCCGAGGGACGCTTTTAAATAGAAAGCCACTTTTGCTGTAAGCAAAAGTCGATCATCAAACCAGTAGACGCTATCTTTCCGCCGGGGCCGTAGGACTTTGAACTGTACAAGATTCTGAAGATCTTTGGCATCGACGCCGAGGACGGCGCTGGCCTGCTTCAACTTCAATTCAACAGGTTGCGGCATGATTATCATCTAAATCTTAGATAGTTTACGCAGCGGCCGTCAACTTACTCCTCTCGATGCGTGTTTTTGGAGCCCCGCTGCACACCCCTCGTGCGACGCTCGCGGCGTATGAGGCTCAATGCTTTACGCCAACTACAAAAGGACCGTGGGTGCGTTCCACAAACACAGAACCGCGACTGTGAAGGAGCGGCTGGCTTCGTTCCGCAATCCGATCGGAACCCCGACTGTCAAGGAGGGGTCAACCCGCCCCTAACAGAGCCGCGCCCGAAGGAAGCGGTCGCCAATGGCTTCGTTCCTCCACCTTGCCCCGCAGACGAAGACATCGACCCCGCCGAATGGGCCATTCAGGTTGACAACCGAATAAAAACTTCCGCCCAGCGCGCCCTTCGTGTATCCTGACGTCTTCTCACCGAAAGTGATCCACCAGCATCAGTTCGCTGCTGGCGTCGTCGATTTGGTTGTACAAAATCATTCGTTCGTCCGGTGAAACGGTCAAAGAGTCGTGCATACGTGTGCTGGCGCGAGTGGAACACGCTGCGCTTGCCGTCCGGCGACCAATGAGGAAAGCCCGCCACCGACCCCCGCAGTTCCGTCATTTGGCGAAGATGCGAGCCGTCCCGATCCGCCAGCCAGATCTCACTCCATCCCGAGCGTGACGATTGAAAGGCGACTTGCTCTCCGTCTGGGGAAAAGCTTGGGTTGGCGGCTTCCTGGCTGGAGAGAAGCCACGGCCTCGGCGCTGCCGGTCCTCTTGCCGGAGGAATTGCCGGCAAATCCACAGCCCAGATATTCGTCCTCTTCGTCTGGCGTGTATAGACCAATCGGTCCCCGCGCGGGGCGAGCGCGACGCCGGCGGCGTTATCGGCCGCGATGGGCAGAAGCTCCACGCGGGCCGGGCGGGAAAGGAGAATCTTCCACAAGCTGTGCTGGCCAACAGGGCCGTACCGCGTGAACAGGAGCGCTCGGCCGTGATCTGCCCACACTGGACTGGTCATTTCCCTGTACTCGAAGGTCAGTTGCTTCGGTTCCATTACTGCCTGAGTGTCTTGAGGAACTTCGAGGATGTAAATGTCGCCCGCGGTCGTGCCGGCACGCCGTACGAACGCCAAGTGTCTCCCGTCCCCTGAGAATGCCGGATCGAAATCGTCGTACTCTACAGGCGGAAAGGTCAGCCTGCGTTTTGTTCCGGTATCTACCGATAGAAGGTACAAGCCGAAAGGAGCGCTGATGGAACGGCTGTCAGTCACTGCCAGCGATCGGCCGTCCGGCGACCAGGAGAGCAGCCGCATGTCCCGATACTCCGGAGGTGGAGCTACGACTTGAGCTAACCGCCGTTCTGTGCCGCGCCCGAAAAAGGGAATCAACACGACTTCCGCGGTGTTGTCCGGCGACAAGCGAACAAATGCAATGCTGCGGCCGTCTGGCGACCAGGCAGGACTCACGTCCGATCGTGGATCGGTAGTGAGCCGCAAGGGAGCGCCGCCTCCGATTTGCTTCACGTAGATATCGAATTTATCCTGCTTTTCCCCTTCCCAACTAAATGCAACCCGGTCCCCGTCGGGGGAAAAGGAGGGCCAGAGTTGGGCTCCCTCCTCACTGGTCAACGGAACCGCTGAGTAATAGGGGTGCGTGCAAGCCGGGCGTAAAAACAGAAATCCCAGTAAAAGACTCGCCAGAATTGCCGCCGTACAGACCGCCAGCCACAAGCGTGCAGGAACAGCGGCCAGCCGGCGCTTTGGACCGCTCTCCGCCGCCTCCGAACTCAGCTCCGGTACGGACGCCGTTTCGGATACCGGCATTTTCCGTTACGGGCGCAATGAACCGGTAACCTCTGCGGGCGACCGTTTCGATGTACCGAGGGCCGTCGGCGGAATCTCGCAGCACTTGCCGGAGCCGTGTTACCGCCGCATTCAGCCCGTGCTCGTAATCGACAAATGTGCCCGCAGGCCAAAGCTCTGCCGCGAGTTCCTGCCGGGAGATGATCGCGCCGCGCCTTTCAAGCAAACAGAGAAGCAATTTCAGCGGCTGTTCCTGAAAGCGAATCCGGATGCCGTGTTTTCGCAGCTGGCCGGCCTTCGTGTCCAGCTCAAACACGCCGAATCGCAAACATTTGCCCAGCGATTCAGGCCGGGATTCATAGCGTGTCAGTTTACCACCATAAATTAGCTTGTAAGGTGCTTCGCTATGCAGTCAAGAAGCTCCTACGAAATGAGGCGTTTAGCCCGTGCGCTGAATTTGCCGTTACCGTCGTGCGCTCGGAATTGCAGCCGAACATTCGACGGCTGACACTCGCTCCTTCCGTTGCGGAGGCGGAAGGAATGAAGCGGGAAATTTTTTACAGCATCCTCGCCCTTTGCTTGTCAATAAGAGGAGAAGGCTCACAGCCGGCTATAGCGGTTCGCGAGGCGATGTGCCGAACCGAAGTGGCGCACACGGCTCACTTGGCCGTCGGAGATTTTCGGAAACTCCAAACGCTCGTTCAGTTAGGCGAAGTCCTGCGCGATGAGCGGAAGTTCCGAGAGTCGGAAGCCCTGTATAGGCAGGCTCTCTCAGAATCCACGGCGGCGTTTGGCGAGGACAGCTTCAACACTGCGGCCATCGAAAATGACTTGTCCAATCTGCTCCAACGGTGTGGACGGTACTCCGAGGCAGAGCGTCTGTTGCAGCACAGCGCTGCCACATATGAGAGTGCGGTGGGAAAACAAAACATTCAGCTTGCAATCGTTCTTAACGACCTGGCTGTGGTTTACTTGGCGGAACACCGCTACAACGAAGCCGAGCCGGTTCTCGATAGGGCTCTCCAAATTCTCGAAGCCTTTCAGCCGTTGGAAGCCGTGGAACTGAGCGATATTTTGAATGACCTCGCTTTTCTAAAGCAACGAACCGGGAAGCGCTTGGAGGCAGACGCGCTCTACAAAAGATCAATTGACATTCTGGAGAGAACTGTCCATGGCGATGATCCCAGACTGGCTGTTTTATGGGCGAATCGCGCCTTACTCTTATCCGATCTGCACGATTATGAGCCGGCAGATGCACTGTACAGGCGGTCTCTGGATGCATTCGAGAGACTGTTTGGCTCGGGCAGTCCGCGACTTAGAGATGTGCTGAAGCAATACGCCATTCTGCTCCGCAAGATGCACCGGAAAGGTGAAGCCAGGCAAATGGAACTCCGCATCGCGCAAATCAACTCAAAAACACCCGATTCAAGGACGTCAGAGATGACAATCGACGTAAGAGCGCTGCAACCTCAAGCCCGTTTCCCGGTTAACCCACCACTGCAATCACAATCAGGATCACGACAATCAACCCGATGAGTGCCAGAATGCCGACAATCAGCCCGCCTTGGACGTCCTTTTCCGAGGCGCGCGCCCGATCTGCCAGCCGGGCCAGTTCGTCATCGCTGAGCGTCGCAACCGCCGTCCGCATTTGCTCGCGATTGACATCGGCCTTCTGCAAAGCTTGAGCCGCGGCGGGATACGAAAGCACGCGTTCGATATCGGCGATATTCTTCGCCCTCTCCTGGCTGGCCGCCCGCGCCTTTTCGTGCAGCTCCTGCAACGGCACCACATGGTCCTGCGCCCAGGCAGCTCCCGGCCACAGCGTCAAGCAAACGGCGACCGGTACAACTGATGATCGAAACCAGTTCGGCAGCTTCATTGCTCTCTGGATGCTCCCGGCTAACCGGACGTTACTAAGTGGCTTCCGTTTCGCAATTCGACCAGCCGCATCCCAGAAACGGACACTGAGACACTGGATGCGCGTGCTGAAAAGCGAATAAAATCAGGCGCTTAGATGCTCTGGCAGGCTTGGCCGGAAACATGCATTTGAGAGAGTGATCGCATCATGGATATTCCTCGTGGAAAAGAAGTAGCACGGCGGAAGCTCATTCGCCGGATCGCTTGGGCCGTAGTTGGCGTCCTTGCGCTCGGCGGGGCCACAGTCGCAGTTGCGCGGTTGAAACCCGCCGCGCCGTCGGTCGAGATGAGCGGCCTCTGGCCGGGCACCGTACGCCGGGGCCCCATGGAGCGCCAGGTACGCGGTCTCGGCACTCTGAAACCCGAGGAAATCCATTGGATTGCAGCCGCGCAGGATTCGCGCGTGGCCGATATTGTGCGCCGCGCCGGCATCGATCCGGTGAAGGCGAACGACGTCATTATGGTTCTGAGCGATCCGGACCTGGAACTGGAAGCGGAAAAGGCCGAGTGGCAATTAAAGCAGGACGAAGCCAACCTGGCCAACGTGAAAGTACAGCTTGAAAGCGACAAGCTCAACCAGCAGGCAGATCTGGCCTCTCTCGAATCGCAGTACACGCAAGCCAAGCTGACGGCGGATCGCGACATGGAGTTGACGCGGCTGAACCTGAAGAGCGACCTGGAATCCAGGCTGTCGGTAGATCAGGCCCAACAACTGCAGAAGCGCGTGGAGCTCGAAAAGCAGAGGCTGGCCATCGTCGATGAATCGAACAAGGCTAAGATCGAGGCGCAGCGAGTCGTGGTCGAGAGTTCGCGCGCGGCTTATGAGTTGAAAAAACGCCAAGTGGACCAGTTGACCATCCGGGCCGGAATCAACGGCGTGCTGACGGAAGTGGATGTCGAAGTAGGTCAGAGGGTACCGGCCGGTACGGTTGTTGCGAAAGTGGCCGATCCCACGAAATTGAAAGCCGTTTTGCAGATTCCGGAAACGCAGATGAAGGATGTCCGGGTCGGCTTGGATGCCAGCATCGATACGCGCAACGGCGTGGTCCCTGGGCGCGTAACCCGGATCGACCCAGCCGCCCAGAACGGTACCGTGGCTGTTGATGTGCAGCCGCTCGCGCCGTGGCCGGTCGGCTCCCGCGCCGAATTGAGTGTGGACGGCACCATCGAACTAGAACATTTAGATAATGTCGTGTACGTCGATCGCCCGGTTTCGGGCGAGCCAAACACGACCATCGGCCTGTTCAAAATCGATCCGGACGGCAAAGGCGCCACCCGGGTCAACGTCAAACTGGGACGGGCTTCCGTGAACACGATTGAGGTCCTGGATGGCTTGAGAGTGGGCGACAAGGTCATCCTGTCGGATATGTCGCAGTATGATTCGTACAATCGAATCCGGTTGAACTAAAAAGGGTTCTCGCACGTATAAATAGCGAATAAAGGAGCGCCGAACTAACAATGAATGCATCCGATCCGTTGATCCATCTGGAAGGTGTCACGAAGGTATTCGTCACAGACGAAGTGGAGACGCACGCGCTGTCGGGAATCCACATCGATATCCAGCGCGGCGAATACGTTTCCATTTCAGGGCCTTCCGGCTGTGGGAAGTCGACGTTATTGGCCATTCTCGGGCTGCTCGATTCGCCCAGTTCGGGCACCTACATCCTGAATGGACGGCCGGTTCAGAGCCTGAAGCTCTCCGAGCGGGCGCGCATCCGAAATCGCGAGATCGGGTTCATTTTCCAGGCGTTCAACCTCATCGGCGATCTGAACGTGTATGAGAACGTCGAGCTGCCGCTCACTTATCGGGGTATGGGTTCGGCCGAACGCAAGAAGAAGGTTCACGAAGCACTGGAGCGGGTCGGTATGTCCCACCGCATCAAGCACTATCCTTCGCAACTCTCGGGCGGTCAGCAGCAGCGCGTCGCGGTGGCAAGAGCACTGGCCGGGGATCCATCCATTCTGCTGGCGGATGAGCCTACTGGAAACCTCGACTCGCAAAATGGCGAACAGGTGATGGACCTACTGCGCGAACTCCACCGTGGCGGAGCGACCATCTGCATGGTGACCCACGATCCTCGTTACGCCCGTTACGCCGATCGTTCTATTCATCTGTTCGACGGCCGCGTTGTGGAAGAAAACATGGAGGTACCCGTATGATCCGAAAGCATGTGGACCTGATCGCGCTGGGCGCGCTGCTGCTCGGCTTGGCCTTCTACTGTCAAATCAGCGATGTTGTCAAGGTGGAGATCGCGTCCGTGAAGCGCATGGCGCTCCCGGTGCACGTTCATCAGCGGGTCATCATTATCCCCAGCCCTCCTCCACCACCCTTCTGGCGCGATTGAGCCGCGACCTGGCGTGCGAGGCGCGCCCGCTTTAGCGCGCTAGGGAGCGGTTACGCTAGAAATAAGCGGACAGAATGATCTCTCTTCGTAACATTGAAAAATTCTTTGAGCATGGCCCGACGCGCACCTATGTGCTTCGCCGCATCAATATCGATATCAAGGAAGGCGAATTTATCTCCATCATGGGACCGTCCGGGGCAGGGAAGTCGACCCTGCTTCACTTGCTCGGGATGCACGATAGCGCCTGGACGGGCGAATATCACTTTCTGGAATTTCCCATTCACCGGCTGAGTAAAAAGGACCGGTCCGAACTCTACAAGAAATACATTGGGTTCGTTTTTCAGAGTTACCATTTGCTGGATTCGCTTACGGTCTACGAAAACCTGGATATCCCGCTGTCGTACCGAAATATCAAGAAATCTGAGCGTCAGAGCATCGTCTGCGATACTCTGGACCGGTTCAATATGGTCGGCAAAAAGGACCTGTACCCGAATCAGCTTTCGGGCGGGCAGCAGCAGCTTGTGGCCATCGCTCGCGCCATGATTGCGAGCCCCAAGCTGATCCTGGCGGACGAGCCCACGGGGAACCTGCATTCCAGCCAAGGCAAAGAGATCATGGAGCTATTTAAGCGGCTCAACGAGCAGGGCACTACGATCGTTCAGGTCACGCACAACGAGAAGAACGCGGAGTACGGAAACCGGATCATCCATATCGAGGATGGCTGGATCAGCCAGAATTAATTCCACATGAGAATGGCGCCCTCGCAGATGCGCATTCTGATCGCGGACGATCAGCCGGATGTGCTCGAGGCCTTGCGGCTACTGCTAAAACGGGAAGGATACAAAATCGAAGCCGCGGAATCGCCGCGGCAAGTCGTTCAGGCAATTGAAAATCGCGATTACGATGCCGCGATCATCGACCTGAACTACACGCGCGATACCACCTCCGGTCAGGAAGGTCTGGATCTTCTCGCGAAGATTCAATCCATCGATTCCACTCTGCCGGTCATTGTGATGACGGCCTGGGGCAGCGTCGATCTGGCGGTCGAGGCCATGCGGCGCGGAGCCCGCGACTTCGTCCAGAAGCCCTGGGAAAACGAGCGTTTGGCTTCAATTGTCCGCACGCAATTGGAGTTGAGCGAAGCCCTCCGGCGCGGGCAGCGGCTGGAAGCCGAAAACCAGCTCTTGCGCGGCGAAAATCTGCCGACGATGATCGCGCAATCGCCGGCCATGCAGCCCGTGCTGGATCTGATCTCCCGAGTCGGCCCTTCGGATGCTAACGTATTGATCACCGGGGAGCCGGGGACCGGAAAGGAAGTGGTCGCACGAACCCTCCATGCGATTTCCGGCCGGGCTAACAAGCCGATGGTCACGGTGAACGCAGGCGGCCTGGCCGAAGGCGTGTTCGAGAGCGAGCTGTTCGGTCACGTGAAGGGCGCGTTTACCGACGCCAAGATGGATCGCGTCGGGCGTTTCGAACTGGCCGATACCGGGACGCTGTTTCTGGACGAGATCGCTAACGTTCCGCTGAATTTGCAGGCAAAGCTGTTGCGTGTTCTGGAGATCGGCGAAATGGAGCGGGTTGGCTCGTCGAAGACAAAAAAGGTGGATGTACGGGTGATTTCGGCAACCAACGCCAACCTGGCCGAAGAAGTCGCCAATGCACGGTTCCGTCAGGACCTGCTGTTCCGGTTGAACACGATCGAGATTCATCTTCCGCCATTGCGGGAACGAAAGGAAGACATCGCGCCTCTAGCCAATTTTTTCCTCGCGACACACGCGCGTCGCTACCGCAAGAACCTGGCGGGCTTCGATGCCGGCGCGTTGCAGGCGATGCACGACCATCCCTGGCAAGGTAACGTTCGCGAGCTGAATCACGTTGTCGAGCGTGCGGTGCTGATGGCGCAAAGCGGCTGCATCAAATCCGCCGATCTTGCGCTGCGCAGCGGCCCGAGCGGCACCCCGCGCCTGGAAGACATGAGCCTGGAAGAGGTTGAAGAGTTTCTGATTAAGAAGGCCCTGGCCCGCTACGGAGGAAACGTGAGCCACGCCGCGGGCGCCTTGGGCTTGAGCCGCAGCGCTTTGTATCGCCGGTTGCAGCGCTTCGGCCTGCAATAGGAGCCTGCCGATCAGGCGCGCATGAAGCCGCCCCGAATCAAGCTGAGCCACGACGCGCGGATTCTATTTTTCGCGCTCGCGGGTGGATTTCCTGCTGTTCTGGCCTGCGTCATCTTGCAGCTTGTGGCCGGTTATTCGGCGCGCGAGCAATGGACCGTCGACCTGCTGGTCGGCCTGTGCTGGCTGGGATTTTGCTTCGCGGCGCGCGGGCGCGTGGCGGGCCCGTTGCGTACACTTGCCAATCTACTGGAAGCAATGCGGGAAGGGGACTACTCGATCCGCGCCCGAGTAGAGGACCCCAAAGAGCCGATGGGCGAAGTCATGCTGCAGGTGAACGCCATGGCCGCGACGCTGCGGGACCAGCGGCTCGGAGCGCTCGAAGCCACCGCTCTGCTACGCAAAGTGATGGAAGAGATCGATGTAGCCGCGTTCGCGTTCGACCCTCAGCAGTTGCTACGATTGGTGAACCGGGCGGGCGAGAAAATGTTGGCCCAGCCTGCCGAACGCCTGTTGGCGCGCGATGCAACATCCCTCGGATTGGCGGAGTATCTGGTGGGAGAGCCGGAGCAGACGATTCAACGCTCGTTTCCGGGCGGGACCGGCCGGTGGGGAATCCGGCGCAGCCAGTTCCGCGAAGGCGGCGTACCGCACCAGTTGCTAGTCGTCTCGGATTTGACGCGCCCTTTACGCGAGGAGGAACTGCAAGCGTGGCAGCGCCTGGTTCGGGTCATTGGGCACGAATTGAATAATTCGCTGACGCCGATCAAGTCGATCGCGCAGAGCCTTGACAATCTGATTAAGAGCGATCCGAAGCCCGACGACTGGATCGACGACATGTCGCGCGGGCTGAACGTGATCGCGACACGCTCGGAGTCGCTGAGCCGGTTCATGAGCTCCTATGCGCGGTTGGCCAAATTGCCGCCGCCGAAGTTTGGTCCGGTGGAAGTGAATTCGCTGTTGCGGCGGGTTACCCGGCTCGAAACCAGGATCCAGGTGTTTTTCGAAGAGTGTCCGCCGCTCACGATTCAAGGGGATGCCGACCAGCTTGAACAGGTCCTGATCAACCTGATCCGGAATGCAGTGGATGCCGCGCAGGAAACCGGCGGCCGTGTATTCGTTAAACATGAACGGACGCCCAATACAGTCGAGATCCGCGTGCGCGATGAGGGCCCGGGCCTCTCAAACACGGCGAATTTGTTTGTGCCGTTCTTCACGACCAAACGCGGCGGCTCAGGTATCGGCCTGGTATTGAGCCGGCAAATCGCCGAAGCACACAATGGAGCGCTTAGCTTACGGAATGCGGCGGATGGCCCTGGGTGCGAAGCGATTCTGACGCTGCCATTTCACTGAACGCAGGCATCGTGGGAGTTGTCCGCGTGATACGAACTGCGAACCAGCGGTCCGGCTTCTACGTGCGTGAAACCCATCTGATGGCCGGCTCGCTTGTATTCGTTGAACTCCTCCTGGGGAACGTAACGAATGATCGGCAGATGCTTGGGCGACGGCCGCAGATATTGTCCGAGCGTCAGGATCTCGACGTGATGGTCGCGCAAGTCGCGCATCACCTGCAGTACTTCGGCTTGCGTTTCGCCGAGGCCCAGCATGAGACCGGACTTGGTCGGCACATGCGGCCGGACCTGCTTGGCATAGCGCAGCATGTCGAGCGAGCGGTCGTAGCGGGCCCCTAAACGCACCTGGCGATAGAGACGCGGTACGGTCTCGGTATTGTGGTTCAGCACGTCCGGATGAGCGTTCATCACGATGTCCATCGCAGCATGTGAGCCCTGAAAATCGGGGACCAGCACTTCAACTTTGCAGCCGGGGACCTGCTCGCGAATGGCTCGGATCGTGAGTGCAAATAGCTCTGCGCCACCGTCTTTGCGGTCATCGCGATTCACGCTGGTGATGACTGCATAACGCAGGCCAAGGGCCGCACAGGCTTCGGCCACGCGGCGCGGCTCGTCATAATCGACCGCAAGTGGAGCCCCTTTTTGTACGGCACAAAACCCGCAGCGCCGGGTACACACGTTGCCGAGGATCATGAAGGTGGCGGTGCGGCGATTCCAACACTCGCCGACATTCGGGCACGCGGCACTTTCGCAAACCGTGTGAAGCTGCAGGCGAGTGACCAGGTCCTTCAGCTCGCGATAGTTGTCGCCGACCGGGGCCGGAGCACGCAGCCACTTCGGCCGCTCCGGTTGCGTGGAAATAGTGACTAGCACTGTTTTCAGTGTAGCGTTCACTCCACGCGCAACGCTTCGATGGGCGAAATGGAACTCGCCCGAATTGCCGGAATGAGAGAAGCCATAAGCGCGAGCGGCAAACCGATCAGAAGCCCGAATGCGATGAGCGCAAACGCGCCGCGAAGCACTAACGCAACAACCTGGCCGCGATCCGCGCCCAGCGCCATCCGTACGCCGACTTCCGTACTGCGGAGTCCAGCGTTATAAGCAGTGACTCCATATAGCCCTATTGAGGCCAGCACGAGCGACAGCAATCCAAAGAAGGAAGTGAGCCGCGCAATCAGCCGCTGCTGCCGGAACTCGCCGGCTACTTGTTCTTTCAAAGTGTGAATCGATATGACCGGCAGATTGGGGTCGACCGAAGCGATCACATGACGCAGACGAATCTCTGAAACTATCGTGCCCGGTCTGGTCATGACAACGACGTTGTGTAGGAAATGGGAACCAGGAGAGACTTCGCCCGATTCGGTTCCCGGCGGAAAATCGTGTTGGGCCTCCGGCAGAAAATAGCGGATCAACCGGCTTATCGAGGCTATAGCTCAAGTTGCGGATGTCTTTGGGGACGCCCACAATTTCGTATTGGCGCTCCGATCCGATACCTTCTCTGCCAAAGTGCTTTCCAACCGGATCTTCATTCTTGAAGAATTTCCGTGCAAACGCCTCGTTAATAACCGCCACGTGCCGCGAAGCCGCTGTATCCTCATCCGTAATGCCGCGTCCTCTCATGATTCGATTGCCGATGACCGCAGAATAACCGGGAGTGACTCGATCCCAGAATGCAAGATTGCGGTTGTTGCCCGGTTGTCTGTCCAGCCAGACGTACCCTCCCCAAGAATAGGTGTCCTGTGGCATGTAGGTGGACAGGGCAACGCCGGTAACGCCGGGAATCCTCGACAATGTCTCCTGAATGCGCTGATAGAGCGGTGTGAGTTGCCGGTACTCGTATCCGGCAAGCCTTGGCTCGATATTCATCACAATGCGCCGGTCCGCGTCGAATCCTAACTCCTGATTCTCTAAACCGTGGAGCGCAGCTGTGAACAATCCTGCGGCTGAGAGCAAAACTAGCGAGAGCGCAGCCTGGAATACGACAAGCACTTTCCGCGGGAGCGAGCCCGTACGGGTTGTAGTGCGGCTGGTCCCACGAAGAGCTTCCATTGGATCTACTCGGGTGGCCATCCACGCCGGCGCGATGCCGAATGCCAGTCCGGTGATGATCGACACACCGAAGGCAAAAAGCAGCACCGGAATTGACGGCGAAGCGTTGATGGGGACACTACTGACCTTCGAGAATGCGAAGTGCAGAATCAAACGGGCGCCGGCAAATGCCACGGCTAAACCCATCAGTCCGCCAAATAATGACAGCAGAATGCTCTCGGTGAGCACCTGGCGAACAAGCCGCGGGCCTTGCGCGCCGAGCGCCATACTCAGTGAGATCTGCCGGCGCTGCTCCATCCCACGCACAAGAATCAGGTTTGCCAGGTTGGCACACACAATGAGCAGCAAAAAGCCTGAAACCCCCATCAGGATGTGGACCCAACGCTCGTATTCTCCGCGCAGGGCCGCAATGCCGGCTCCTCCCGGTGGCAGAAACAGGGTCTGTTCCGGAAATCGGGCGAACTGCCACGAGCGCCGTCACTCAGTAGAAAGGAGACTTGGTCGCCGAAGAAGCCCGGCGGGGTGATGCCGATAACGGTAAATGGTTTTTGATTTACGTCAAAGACGGTGCCAATGACGGACGGATCGGCTTCATATCTTTGCTGCCATAGGCGATAGCTCATCGCTGCAACAGGTGAGGCGTTGGCCGGTCGTCACTTTCCGTAAACGTGCGCCCAGCATACGCGTGTATGCCAAATGTAGCGAAGTAATTGCCGGATACATACTCCCCCGGATCGCTTTGGGCTGGGTCCACCTGACCCGCGCGCCGAACGCCAAACAGCGGCTCGACGGCCGAGAACGCGGCCAATTCCGAAAAGCCCCTGGTATTGTGGCGAAGGTATTTGTACAGATCGTACGAGACGAGGGAAAACCCTTTGTCTTGGGTATATCCGCCCAAATAGTAGCAGCGCGGTTCTTTCCCCAGCCGGTACAACTCGTCCGGATTTGCGACAGCCAACGGCTTCAGCAATACGGCGTAGACCAACGTAAAAATCGAAGTGGTCGCGCCGATGCCCAGCGCGAGCGTCAACACGGTGGTGATGGTGAACGCCGGAGCGTTTCGCAAGCGCCGTAGCACGTAGCGCGTATCTTGTATGAACGTTTCAAGAGAAGGGAACCCGCGCTGGTCCCGATAACCTTCCCGCATGGCTTCCACTCCTCCGAACTTCAGCACCGCCTGACGCCGCGCTTCACCGGGCGATAAACCAGCCCGAATATTTTCTTCCGTTTGCAGGGCGAGATGTTCTTCGATTTCAGCCTGCAATCGTGCGTCGTCGCGCGGCCACGTCAGCCGGTTCCAGAACCGCCTCAGGGCTCTCATGGGAGATCCTCTGCTTTGAGCGCGAAAAAGCGGCCCATAATCGCCGCGGTCTGCTCCCAGCCCCGGCTTTCGGCCTGCAATTGCTTGCGGCCGGCGCGCGTCAGGCGATAGAAGCGCGCTCGGCGGTTATTCTCGGATGCGCCCCATTCGGAAGCGATCGAACCCTCCTGTTCCAGCTTCAACAGAACGGGATACAGTGTTCCTTGATTCACCGTGAGGAGATCTCCGCTGATTTGCTCGATCCGGCGAGCAATGCCGTAGCCGTGCAGAGGTCCGAGCACTTCCAGGGTTTTCAGTACCATCAACGCCAGCGTGCCTTGCGGGACGTCGGTTTTCTGCTTCATGCGCCCTCTTTGGGTTCCCAACAGAAGCATGGCACACTTCTTTTGGGAAAATAACAGGAATAGTAGAAGGGAAGTCTGGCTTCGGTTACGTGCGACGGAGCCGCTGGTCCAGTTCGGCCCAGATCTCGTTAATGTCCAAACTCGCTCCATTACCCAGCAGAAGCCCGGTGATGCGCTCCAGATTGTCCGGCTTACGGCTCCATTCCCAGGCATCGCGTGTCTCCGGATCGAAGACAAAGATTTGCGGAATGCCGATCCGAACATACTGGCGGCATTTCTTGAAGACGAACGCCATTGTGTCGTCTGGCGAGAGAATCTCGGCCACGATATCTACGGGCCGGGTTGGATAGGGTTCCGCTAATTCGAGCGCGGCAGCAACATCGGGGCACGGCTCCCAATGCGGATCGACGCGAAGCGTCAGTTCAGAACCGCTGAAGTAGCCGAGCCTGTAAAACACGTCGCCTAACAGCGCTTGCAACACGGCATGCAGCCAGCTCGGCATAGGTTTTCTGATTACTTCGCCAAACCAATACTCGTATCCGCTCTCGCCTGCGTACTCGGCGTGGTATTGTTCCAGCGTCAGGGTGGCCGTGGTCTGGGCGGGCAAGCGCAGTCTCCTGGATTCAGTGTAACGTTTGCGCGGCGGCCACAACTTTACATAATATCTGTTATCGGCCCAGAACCCCCCGGTATTGGGGGCCGGCTACCGCCACCTGATACCTCGGTGGCTCTGTTTATCCTGTTTTTCCGCGGCCATATGCGGGCTCGCGGTTACGGCCGTCGCGCCTAGCGCGATTCCGGCTGAACTCGTCCTCAATCTCTGCACAATTAGTAACTCAGTGTATCCATTTACTTTGGCCAACTGCGGTGCTTACCCTGATATCGTCGTAAGCAAATGTCCAAACGGCAACTCGTTCTGTGCGTGATCGTGGCCTTTTTCGTAGTACCTGCCCCGCCCCTCCTTGCGCAACAAACTCCTCTTGCTGCGACTCCGCCGATGGGCTGGAACAGTTGGAATCGGTATGCGTGCGATGTAAGCGATACTCTGATTCGCAAGCAGGCCGATGCCATGGTCAGCAGCGGCTTGAAAGCGGCGGGCTACCAATATGTGAATGTGGATGACTGCTGGGAAGGTCAGCGCGACGCGAATGGCTACATTCAGCCGAATGAGAAATTCCCAGATATGAAGGGTCTCGGTGATTACATTCATTCCAAGGGTCTCAAGTTCGGCATCTATTCTTCACCCGGCCCCAAAACCTGTGACCACCACGAAGGCAGTTATGGCCACGAGCAGCAAGACGCCGAGAGCTACGCCAAGTGGGGCGTCGATTATTTGAAATACGACTGGTGTAGCGCGCGTGATGTGTACAAGCCGCCTGAATACCCCGAAGCGTTTCGAAAAATGCACGACGCACTTGTGCGTACCGGCCGTCCCATCGTCTACAGCATCCATGGCCGCGGGCCAGTGTGGGAATGGGCTGCAAAATCGGGAGCCAATCTATGGCGCACCACCGGAGACATCAAAGATAACTACGCCCGCATGATCGCTATTGCCTCCGCGCAAAGCGGGCTCGAACAGTACGCTGGCCCCGGCCACTGGAACGATCCCGACATGCTCGAAGTGGGCAACGGCGGGATGAAGGACAACGAGTATCGAATGCACATGACCATGTGGTGCCTGCTCGCCGCGCCGCTCCTGGCCGGCAACGATCTCACGCAAATGACGCCTGCTACGCTCGCCATTCTCGCGAATCGCGAGGCCATTGCGGTCGATCAAGACGGTCTTGGAGTGCAGGCCCGCCGCGTTCTGCAAATCGGGCCCGTTGAGGTCTGGGTAAAGCCCCTTCATGACGGGAGCAAAGCGGTTGGTCTGTTCAACCGCGAACAGGGCGTCGTCCCGGTCAAAATCAGTCTCAAGGAGCTTGGGCTGGGATCGCACGCAAACGTCCGAGATCTTTGGGAACACAAAGATCTACCCGCGGTTGCCGATACTCTGTCCGCCGATGTTGGCGAACACAGCGCGGTTTTTCTCAAGCTCCGCTAAAGCTGGACGGTTTGCAAGCTGCTGTTCCTGCATTCTGCCGCACGTCGCCGATACTAAAGAAAGAGGAGGACGCCAAATGGCCGCTCGGAACGAGGTTCCATTGGAGCCGGATATCAAGCAACACCTGTTTGCGGAATATGGCCGGACCCTGATTCTTATGCCCTCCGACGCGGATGATCCGGAGATGCTCTTCGAGAGGGTCTGCGCGGAATTTGAGAACGTCAAAATCGAGCAGGACGAAGAGGGAAATATTTATATCATGGCTCCCGCTGGAGCGGAGTCTTCAGATCGGAACACCGAATTAACAATGCAGTTACGGCTTTGGGCTAAGCAAGATGGCCGGGGGCGCGCGTTTGGTCCGGATGTGGAGTTCATCTTTCCCAACCACTCGAAGCGCGGCCCCGATGCCGCATGGATTCGCAATGAGAAGCTAATCGCCCTTTCCCGCAACGAACGCCGCAAATTTGCTCATGTTATTCCGGACTTTGTAGTGGAGTTAAAGTCGCCCAGCGATCGGATCTCGAAATTGCAAGAGAAGATGATCGAGTACCGCCGGAATGGCGTGGAGCTTGGGTGGCTCATTGACCCGGACCAACGGACCGTATCGATTTACCGGGCCCGCGAGGAAGCCGCCGAAGTCTTCCAGGGGGAGCGCCTACCGGCTGATGGACCGGTTGCAGGATTCGTTCTCGATCTTGCGCCGATCTGGCAAGGATTAGAGTTCTAGCAACTCACGGCAAAACAGGCTCTGCCGGAGCCGGTTCCGCAACCGACCAGCCGATCACCGGTGAAATGGTTGAGTAATTGTGCCGCTGTCAGTCGTAATGAGGCGTACAGACACACCGTTCGGAGATGGGTTGTCGAAGTGCCCGGAGGTTTGGCGCATGCTTAGCTGTTGAATCTGTGGAGCAGACGTTCCCTGTCGCGAGGCCAAAACTCCAGCAACGAGCCCTGTCGCGCCGCTCACAAATGTTCTCCGCCTCATAAATTTCATGGGCATGCACACCATAATTGTTGTTAATTGTCAACTTTGAATATCGTTGCTACTCCGGCATGGCCGCGTTGTCCAATTCCACGCGTATGCGAAGATCCCCGAGCGCCGACGTCTCCGAATTCGCGTGAATGTCAATTGTCTGCCAACCCTGCTGTTCCGCCGCCGTTTTCAGCGCAATTTGCACCGTAGCGCTATCGTGTGCGTCCACGCGAATGGTATTCGGAAGCGCCTGGACAAACTTCCACCCCGCCGGGACCGCGACCGCAAGTTTCACATCCAGCGGCGTGGATTCCGGGTTGTTTATGATCACCGGAATGGTGAGTGGCGCCGAAAACTGCGCCATGATTTCCGGCGAAAGCAGTTGAGCCAGATGCTCGATTCCATGCGCCGGCCAGAACTCCCGATAGAAATGCCACGATCCGCCCAATTCTATTCTCGGGTTCTGCTCCTTCCGCTCTATATAGCCGGGCGCACGATGGTACGCAATCGGTGCGGCCGTAACTCCTACAAACAGGTCTGCAGTCACGCTCGAGGGAACATACGATTTGCCGAAAACGAAACGAACAGGGTCGGCGAAATACGTATGCGAAAAATCTTTCTTCGCGAGCGCCGCGCGCGCTGCTTGTCCGGAATCGCTCTGCGTCAGGTGAAACGCGCATTCTTCTGCCGCGAGCTGTGCGTACGAAACGTGTTGCGATGGCGAAATATCACTCGCCGCATACGTCGGACCTTGGCCGTTCATGAACGATTTATCCGCGGCATCGCTGAAGTAATACAGTTTCTCCGGCTGCCAGGGGCAAAGGCCCTCGGTGAGATTGCCGACATCCCAGCGATTGCGCGGCGCAGCAAGCTGCTCCGGAAACGCAGTGGCATCGCCAGCGAGATCGAAGGCTTCCGTTGCAATCACGCCAGCGGCCTGATGGTCGCCATGATCCTCTCCCGCCACCCGATCCGGCAGCCAGGTCGCTACTACGCTCGGCCGCGTCAATCGCATGAGCCGTACCATCCGCTGCAGCGCATCGCCATGGCCCCACGTTTCCAGCGAATCGAGCACAACCTGCCCGGGCGTATCGGTTCCGTTGAGAAACCAGACTTCGCTCACGCCAAAGCGTCCCAGCGCGCGCCGCCCTTCAATTTCGCGAATGGCTCCCAGCGCGGCCGCCTGCTCCTGGCCCACGCCGTTCCCGCCCTGATTTCCGCGCGTGCCGAACACCACAGCCACCCGCTTGTGTTCATCGAAAATGGCACGCGCGAGATACGCCCCGATCTCGCTTTCGTCATCGGGATGGGCGACGACCACCAGCAGATCGACCTTGAATCGCTCGTCGGGCTTCGCATTTTCCAAAGTTTGGCCGTGCAGAAGCGACGCTGCGCAGAAAGCCAGACACAAAGACAACTTCGGAATTCGCATAAGGTGTAAATCGCCGATTATGACAGAGCCGCAACCGCAAGGAAGTGGTCTCTAAATTGTTGCGCTAGCCTGACTTTCGCAGTTGGTGTCGGCGGGATGGTTATGACCGTTGAGGAAATCCTATGATGACGTGCTCGCTCTTACCCGTCGCGCCAGCGGACATCGCCAAGCCTGACCGCAGGCTGTGTCCGGCAAACAAGTCCGGATTCCAGCCGAGCTGTTCCACATAACGCTTCACAACGATACTTACCCCTTCGCCTGACAGGCGCTCTGGCAGCACATGCCCATGCCGGTTCACTCGCCGAAAAATCGGCCCGCTTTCAATTCGCGCGGCGGAACACCAAGTGTCCAGAGCTTGCACGGGACAGGTCCGCGCGTCAGCTCCGCGCGGAATCCCCACGGCTCTTCCCTGCCCCTCCCGACCGGTCTTACAGCGCCGGATCCAAACGATCAGCCCCTCGCGCACAGGTTCTAAATCCTCCACATCGAGCGCGACCAACTCCGACCGTCGCAACGCGCCTGCAAAACCGAGCAGCAACAATGCACGGTCCCGTTTTCCAAGCAGCGTATCTGGAATACCAGCCACAATTTGCTTGAGATCCTCGATCAATACGGGCCGCTTCCGGTTTGGCGGCGTGCCGGTTTCCCGTCTCAGCCCGGCCAAGAACTCCCTCACGGCCCGGCTTTGTGATGGCGGCTCCAGATTCGTTTGTTCATGAATCTGGCCGATCGCGGCCAGGCGGCGAGACACCGTGTTCAGCTTCCGCTTCTCGTTCTGGATCAGGTCGGTGGCATACAGGACGACCGTCTGCGCTGTTGCCGGTAAGGCAACCAGATGGTGGCGCTCACACCACAACCGGAAATGCCGCCAATCGTGGGCATAGGCCCGTAGAGTTGAGGCTGCCTGCGTCTGGGGCATGGAAGGATTCTATCGTATCCTAGGTCGCGAGAAATTCTTAATTCTCGCGAGTCAGCCGCCCGTACTACAAAGCCGCCAGCACTTCCCTATACAAGTACTGCGCGCCTTCCACGCCATCCCACGGCCCTTCCTCATATTCCAGTGCGAAAATGCCGGTGTAGTTGGCATTCAGCATAATCCGGACGTTGCGTTGCACATCCGGATCTTTCCACCGGTTCCAGTATTTAGCGTGCACATTGGTGTGCGCGTACGGCGCCAGATCCTGCAATGCGTGAAACAGAAGATACTCGTGCTCCCAATTGCAGAAATCGGGTGAAGCTTCGCAGAAAGGATTGTTTACCTCCTCGACAATAATCCGGATATTGATCGGATTGGCGGTCAGTCCCCAGTGATTTTCGAGCGTCACTTTCACGCCCAGTTTGCCGCCGTAGTCCGCCATCTCCTTGAACGATTCAATGCAGTTGGTCAAATAACGCGCCAGTTCGTCGTTTTTGGGATACGAACTCGGATCGGCAACCGGGCTGGGTGCAATCCTCGGTCCGCCGCTATTCACGCGCATGGATTTCGCCCCGAGCACGGCCGCGCCGTCCAGCCATTTCTTTGCAACCTCGATGCCGGCTTTGCGTTTTTCGGCATCCAAATCCGAAATGTCGCGCGGTGCATTGTTCGAGATGTGATGGCACTGCGTCCCGGTGGTCACTTGCTTGTTGGCCATCTTCTCCAACCATTTCTTCCCGGAGGCGCTGGACGGATCGAATTCGGTCATCGTGTGGCTGGCTCCGTTCAGCGTAACAGCCGTTTTCACGTACATGCTGTCATCGTCCATGTCGCCGAACAGACCGGAAAACAGATCCATCCGCGTGACGCCCGGAAACATCTTTTTCGTAAATTCCGGAAAGTCCAGCATCGTGATCTCGCCGTACTTGCTCTTCATTTGCTGGATCATCGGTTCCGCAGCGAGATATCTACTGCGGCTTTTGAAAATGTAGCGAATCGGCCAGGTGTTGGATGCAATGCGGTCGAGCTTTTCTTTTTCTGTGAGCGGACGCGCTGCGCCGGCGTGATTGATCGGTTCGGGCGTCGCCGTTTGTTGCGCGCCTGAAAGTACCGCCGGGCTCGCGATCAGCCCGGCCCCAAGGCTCGCCCCTGCCCTCTTGAGAAAACGCCGCCGGTCCGGCTCTTCGACTGCCTTTGCATTTTTCAGATCCATGTCGCCTCCTAGCTACTATAGAGCGGAACCGCGACGGACACTCGCCCACACGCATGACACATTTCTGACAAAACCGCGATTCAAGCTGGAAACTGAACGCATACAATCAGGTGTTATGACGCCACCGAGGGCATGGCTGAGGCCACCCAGGGCGTTACTGCTATTACTTTTCTTACTCACCTTTGTCTCGGTATCGGCGCTTGCGATCTTCGGCTGGCGGCTCCTCGAAGGAGAACGCCTGATTGAAGCGCAGCACGCGCAGGACCGCCTGGAACACGCAGCGGATCACATCGCGGCCACCATCCGCGAAGCTCTGGCAAAATCCAGCCAGCGCTTGACCGACGGCCGCCTGATGCCGGGTGAACTTTTGTTTGAGCTAAGCGCAAGCTCGCTCACCGCCTCGCCGCCGGGACAATTGCTCTATTATCCGCTTCCGCCGCCTGATCCCGAACCGCACTCCAAAGCATTCGAGGAACCGGAATTATTCGAATTCGCCGAATCCCAGCCCGCCGAGGCCTTGCGCAGCTTCGAGCGACTTACCTATTCCGCCGACCCCTCCGTCCGCGCCGGCGCCCTACTCCGAACTGCACGGGTTCTGGTTCGGCTGGGCCGGCGCACGGAGGCCCTTGCGGCTTATCGCAAGCTGGCCGGCATGGACGAAAGCGTGGCAGGCGTACCGGCTGCTCTGGCTGGCCGCTTCATGATCTGCCGCCTTTCGCACAGTCCGCAAGAGGCCGCGGGCTTACAAACCAACCTAAGTTCCGGATGCTGGCGGCTCACTCGCCCGCAGTTTGAGTTTTACTGGTCGGAAGCCAACCGGATTGCTGGAACTCACGCGGCTCCGCCATCTGAAAAAAACCGCTCTACCCGCACCGCTGAGTTTGTGTGGAATGACCGCTTGAACCATCCCGAATCGCACGGCTATCAGGCGGAATGGATCGGAGACGTTCCCGTCGTTTTGATTTGGCGCGGGCCGCTGGAGGCAAGGCGTGTTCTGGTGGTGCGGCCCGAGTCTCTGATTCAGGGCAATCCCGCCGCTTCTGGCGTTCACTACGCATTTGTTGACGCGAAAGGCCGTACGCTCGCCGGAGTGAAAGATACATCGAGCCGTTCCGTCATCCGCACGGCTGCCGGCAACGATCTTCCCTGGACCCTATTCGTATCGGAAACCCAGCCGTTCCAAAAGAACACCGTCGCTGCGCAGCAGCGATTTCTATTTTTGGGGCTCGCGGTGATGATGCTGTTCCTCGTTTTGGGTACTTACTTCATTGCCCGCGCTATCCGCCGCGAGGCCGAGGTCCAACGAATGCAATCGAACTTCGTTTCCGCCGTCTCGCACGAATTTCGATCGCCGCTTACCTCCATGCGGCAACTCTCCGAGATGCTGGCGCTGGGTAGAGTCGGGTCCGAAGAACGGCGGCAGCTTTACTACGAAACATTGGTGAGAGAAGCCGGCCGGCTGCAGCATTTGATTGAGGGCCTTCTCAACTTCGGCAGAATGGAAGCGGGAGCGCGCCAATATCAATTTCAGGAACAAGATGCGCTTTCGATTGTGGAAAGCGTTATCGGCGACTTCGCCCCGCAAATCGCCGCTGCCGGGAAGCGCATCGACGTGGTGAAACCTGGCGCGCCGCTTTGGATCGAAGCGGATTTCGACGCTGTCTCCGTAGCGCTCAGAAACCTTCTCGACAATGCAATCAAGTATTCGCCCGGCCGCCCGGCAGTCTGGATAGAGTGCGGCTTTGATCGCGACAGAGTGGCGATCGGGGTACGCGATGAAGGGCTCGGCATCCCCGAATCGGAACGCAGAAGTATTTTCAAAAAGTTCGTGCGAGGCAGCGCAGCCGCCGCGGCAAATGTAAAGGGTTCGGGTGTCGGACTGGCGATGGTAAGTCACATCGTAGCAGCCCATCGCGGCGAACTGATCCTTACCAGTGAACCGGGGCGCGGAAGCATTTTCACGATGCTGTTTCCCGCTGTGGCAAAAACATGACCAGAATTTTGATTGTTGAAGATGAACCGGCAATCGCCCTCGGCTTAGAGGACGATCTCAAAATCGAAGGCTACGATGTGGAAGTTCTCGCCGATGGAAATGCTGCATGCCAGAGGGCGCTCACGGCCAAGTTCGATTTGATCCTGCTCGACGTCATGTTACCCGGCAAGGACGGCTTCGAAGTATGCCGGGAAATACGTCGCCGGGGCGTGACTACTCCCATCCTGATGCTGACAGCGAAAGTGCAGGAGGCCGAAAAGGTCATGGGATTTGAACTCGGCGCGGACGACTATGTAACAAAGCCGTTCGGCACCCGTGAACTGCGTGCTCGAATCAAAGCGCTTTTGCGCCGGGGCAACGGCCAGCACTCGGGCAGAACGTACTCGTTCGAAGATATGGAGATCGATTTCGAACGGGCCGAATTGCGAAAAGCGGGACAGCCGGTTGAGCTAACGGCCATTGAGTTCCGGTTACTCTCTGTGTTCATCCGGTCCCGCCATCGCGTGCTGAGCCGGGAGCAGTTGCTGGCGGGCGCTTGGGCGCCGGACACGTTCGCTTCGGACCGCGTTGTGGATAACCATATCGCGAACTTACGAAAGAAGATCGAACGCGACCCTTTGAATCCGAAGTTATTGCGAAACATACGCGGCCTGGGTTACCGGTTCGATGGCTAAGATCTTACGCAATTCTGACTCGCTTGGGATGCTAATCAGACAGCTGACAGGTACGCTGATCTTGATGTTATTGGCGGCTTGGCTTTCAGCCGGTTCAATGGATTCGGAGCAGATGCTTGAGGCCGCTATTCAGCGGGAAGTTGTCCTCGGCGATTTGAAGGGCGCTATGGAGCAGTACCAGATCGTGATTCGCGAGCAGGAAAGTAAGCCGGCCGTCAGCCGCGCTTTGTATCGTTACGCACGCTGCCTGGAAAAGCTGGAGCGGCGAACGGAAGCCCATGACGTCTACGCGCAATTGATAAAAGACTACGGCGGTGAACCCGAAGCGGCGCTGGCTCGCGCGCGGCTGGCACGATGGGATTATTCCGTCTCGGCGCCCGCGAATTTGAACTTTGCGCGGGGCATACCAGGTAAACTGCCGGATGCCTGGTTTGTACCGGCTTTGCCGAACGATGTAGATCACTGGGCCCAGCTTCGCCGGACGGGCTGCATGGATCACGATAACTGCGCAGTCGTGCTGGTTCCCGAAAACGCGCCGGTACACGCCGGCAACCTCATGCAAACCTTCAAGGCAACCGCATACCGGGGCAAAACCGTCCGGCTATCCGCGTGGTTGCGCTTGGATGCCACAGGGCCGGAGGATCGCGGGCAGATGTGGCTCGGTATCGATCGGCCGGCGGATGAGAAGGGCTTCTTTGACGATATGAGCGATCGCGCCGTCCGCAGCCGCGAGTGGACGTTTCGCGAGATTTCCGCTCATGTCGATCCGGACGCAAGCTATATCAAATTCGGAGTCATGTCGATCGGACACGGCCGCGTGTGGGTCGATCGCGTTTCCTTCACCGTTCTGCCTTAACGAATTAGCTTAATGTGGCGCGCACTGTTGCGTGCTGTGTCGGCGCTTGAGGAGATCTCTATGTGTCTTAAATTGACTTACTTGTTCTTACTATTAACTCTGGTCTTTTCTCCAGCAGGTTCCGCACAGACGTCTAACTGGAAAGATCGTCAGGAATACGACCTGTTTTTGAAAATGTCGCAAACCGCAGATCCCAAGGCGCGCCTGGCCCTGCTGAGTTCCTGGCAGGAGAAATACCCGCAATCCGACGTAGCGGCGCTCCGGCTCGAATACTATGTCGCCACACTTGCCATGCTCGCGCAAACAGATGCCAACCAACGCCAGCCACTACTGAACAAATGCGAAGAATTGCTGAAACTCCACCCAAAGAATGCAAACGCTCTGTACCAGGTTGCGCTATGGGGACCGGTGGTTGGCGGCGCTTCCCCTTCTGCGGATCTCTTAAGCAAAGTTGATGCAGCCGCGAAGGGTTTCCTAAACGAAGCAGATGCAGCGTTCGCGCCGGCGAAAAAGCCGGCCGGTATCAGCGATCAGGAATTCGCCAAAGCAAAGAATTTTCGATTGTCCGTGGCCCACAACGCTCTGGCTTGGGAAGCGACCGTGAAGAAAGACTTGCCGGCCGCGGAAGCCGAATATAAGGCCAGTCTGACGGTCAACCCCGATCAGGGCGCCACGGCTGCGCAGTACGCGAGAGTCCTCTACGAAGAAAAGAAATATCCTGAAGCGCTATTCGAGTTTGCTCGTGCTGCGCAATATGCCGGCCCAGGACCGGCGCTGGCGCCCGCTTCGCGATCACAAGTGATGGATTTCTTCCAAAAGGCTTATAAGGACTTTCACGGCTCCGCTGAGGGGAGCAATCAAGTTCTGGCGGAAGCAAAATCGGATGCGTTCCCGCCCGCGAACTTCAGCATGGAAAGCGCAGCGGATATTGCAGAAAAAGCAGCCAAAGCGCTCAAGGACAGAATGGCGTCCGATCCCGCATTTGCGTTGTGGTACACCATCCGCGAGAATCTGACGGGCGATCAGGGAGACGCCTTTTTCGACAAATCGGTAAAGGGGGCGCTGGTTCCGGGCGGAGCACAAGGCGTGCGAGCCTTCTCCGGCACTGTGATCTCGGTGGAAACACACAAGGTGATCATTGGCGTCGAGGACCCCTCACAACCGGATGCGGCACTCGAGTACTCCAGGCCTCTGCCCTCCGCTACGCTCGACAAACTCAAGCCCGGCGAGAAAGTGGAATTCGAGGGAGTGGTCAGTACGTATACGAAAGGTCCCTACATGCTGACCTTCAAAGACCCAAAAATCCTGGACTAAGTTTGCGGTGCTTCGAGCGCGGAAGTGATTCCAACGGTTATGGCGGAGAGGGGGGGATTCGAACCCCCGGTAGAGGTTTAGGCCCCTACGACGGTTTAGCAAACCGCTGCTTTCGACCACTCAGCCACCTCTCCCGGCAACGGTCGGTCCTTTGCAATCCTAACATACGGAAGGGCCTCCAGCTGGGTCAGAACCCCCGCTCCATGGGCATCGCGAGCGGCTGCTCCACCAGAAAATCGGCATTCCGGATTTCGAGCAAGGCTTCCCGTATGGCTTGCTCGCGGGCTGGCTCGGTCGTGACCACAAACGGCAAATCGCGCCAGTCTTCGCGCGGCAGCTGTAACACGGCGTCTATGCCGATATTGTGCTTGGCCAGAACGGTCGCCAGCGTCGCGATGATGCCCGCCTTGTCCTCGACGCGAAACCGCAAATAATAAGGGAGCTTCTGGGTGGGTATGGGCAGGGGCTTGTATTCGCCCAGACGCTCATGCGCGAAGGGGCTGACGCGCTCCGGGCTGCCAAAGCGGATCTCTCGCGCGACGCGCATCAGATCGCTAACCACGGCCACGCCCGTCGGCTTCGAACCAGCGCCGCGGCCGTAATAGAACGTGTCTTCCCCATAGGCGCCGCGAACCCAGATGGCGTTATAGGCGCCTTTCACCTGCGCCAGAATAGCGGATTGCGGAATCAGGCTGGGCCGCACGGAAAGGAGCAGTCCTTGATCCGTCTGGCGAGCCAGACAGAGCAGCCGGATCGTGTGTTGCAACTGATGCGCGTATTGAAAGTCCACCGGCATGATGCGGCGGATGCCTTCGGTATAAATGTCGGCGGGCGTCAGCTTTTCACCGAAAGCAAGCGCAGCTACGATGGCCAGCTTTGATCGGGCATCCAGGCCGTCGACATCCGCGGAAGGATCGGCTTCCGCATACCCCAGTTGCTGCGCTTCGGACAATACGGAGGCAAACGCGGCGTTGCTTTTTTCAATTTCCGTCAGGATGAAGTTACTGGTGCCGTTCAGAATGCCATAGAGTTCGACGACCCGATCACCCGCTATTCCTTCGCGCAGCACGGTATGAATCGGAATCCCGCCTGCGACGCTCGCTTCCATGGCGAGATTGACGCCGCTCTGGTTGGCGGCTGACCATAGCTCCGCGCCGCGCAGCGCCATCAATTCTTTATTCGCGGTCACCACCGATTTGCGCTGGCGCAGCGCTTCTTCAATCACCTGCGCCGCTGTTCCCGTCCCGCCGATCACTTCCACGACGATGTCGACTTCGGGATCGCAGACGACGTCGCGCCAATTGGGTGTGCGGACGACCGAAGCCGGAAGCTCCGGCAGTTTTTTCTGGTCGACATTGCGGCTGCAAACGGCTTTCACTCTGAGCGGGAAGCCGAGTTTTTCCTGAATCGATTTCTCGTTTTCGGCAAGGATCTGTAACGTTCCGAGTCCCACGTTGCCGAGTCCGATGACTCCGACCGTTACCTCCACGTTGTTTGGTTCCAAAACACCCCTCTCCACACCGTAAGTGGCTTATGATAGCAACCAGATGGGCCGCAGCCGCCGGAGTGCACTGCTCGCGTTTTTAGGTACTGCGCTTCTGCGCGCGCAAATACCGGATGCGCAGCAACAATACCCCACACCTGACCGTAGACTTCCGCCAGCGCCGAATCCGAATGAAGAGCCGAAGCTTCCGAATGGCAAGTCGCAGAAAGATGCTATCGCGAAGCAGCAGCATGAACAAGCGATCAAGGATGCGGACGATCTGGTTGCTCTCGCTAAGCAACTGAAAGACGAGTTGGAAAAAGCAGGCGATTACGTTGTGCCGGTTGCTTCAGTGAAGAAGACGGAGCAGATCGAAAAGCTCGCGCGCCGTATCCGGAGCCGCCTGAAAGAATGAGGGGACAGGCGTGCTAATCTGACGTTTCAGTGCCCACCGTCCGCGAAAAAAAGCAACTGATGAGTGCCTCCGAGATTGACCGTACGATGGTCCGTCTCGCCCATGAAATCCTGGAAAAGACGAAAGATGTCGATCAACTGGCATTTGTCGGCATTAAGCGGCGCGGCGTGCCGCTCGCGCAGCGTCTAGCGGCCAAAATCGGCAATCTGGAAAACATTCAGATTCCGGTTGGCATTCTCGATATCAGCCTGTATCGCGACGATCTCTCCACCATATCGGAGCGCCCGGTCCTGAACGCGCGGCAGATCGATTTCCCGATTGTGGGCAAGGATATTGTGTTGATGGATGATGTGCTCTACACGGGCAGAACCATTCGCGCGGCGCTCGATGCGCTATTCGATCATGGACGGCCTGCGCGCGTTCAATTGCTCGTGTTGATCGATCGCGGCCATCGTGAGCTGCCCATCGAAGCGCGCTATGTAGGGCGCATGGTACAAACCAGCACGAACGAGATCATCGAGGTGAAGTTCCAGGAAATCGACGGTCAGGAGAAAGTCCTGCTCGTCGAAAGAGTGGACGATCTGGCATCATGAGCCGCGGCTTGTTGGATATCGAATCGCTCACCCGTCAGGACGTCGAAGCGATCCTTACGCGAGCGAAGGATTTTCAGCCGGCCCCCCGCGAGAGCTTCAAACGGTTCGATACATTGCGCGGGCGGACCATCGTCAATCTGTTCTTCGAAGCCTCCACGCGGACGCGGACTAGCTTTGAGATTGCAGCCAAGCGGCTCGGCGCGGATATAGTTTCCATTACGGCGGCGGGCTCCAGCGTGTCGAAAGGCGAGTCGCTCGTGGATACGCTGAACACGTTGGGCGCGATGCGGCCGGATGCCATCGTTATGCGCCATTCGGCTTCGGGTGCCCCGCATTTTCTCTCCCGTTATCTGCCGATTCCGATCGTCAATGCAGGCGACGGGACACACGAGCACCCTACGCAGGCACTCCTCGATGCGCGCACCATTCTGGACCGGCTCGGAACGCTGGATGGTTTGCGCATCGCGATTATCGGGGATATTGCGCATAGCCGTGTGGCGCGCTCCAACATTTTCCTGCTCTCCAAATTCGGAGTGCAGGTGGTTCTGTGCGGCCCGGCCACACTGCTTCCGTGCGAAATGGAGAAGATTGCGCCGGGCGTCAGCCTCGCGTACGACATGGAACGGGCGATCCGCGGCGTAGACGTGATTATGATGCTGCGGGTACAACTCGAGCGCCAGCACGAGGCGGCGTTTCCTGCCAACGAATATTTCCAGTTCTTCGGTTTGCGGCCGGAGCACGTTGAGCTGGCAAAACCCAATGTGGTTGTCATGCATCCAGGGCCGATCAACCGCGGGCGCGAAATTTCGTCGGAGGTCGCCGATTCGCAGCGTTCGGCGATCCTGAACCAAGTGGAAAACGGCATTGCGGTGCGGATGGCCGTGCTCGAAAGGGTACTGGCCGCATGAGCAGGCTCGTGATCAAGAACGGACGCGTGATCGATCCCGCGACTGATCTGGACCGTGTGTGCGACATCGGGATAGAAGACGCTGTGATTCGCGAGATCGGCGTAGATCTTTCTGCGACCGGAAGCGAGGTGTTCGATGCCACCGAATCTATCGTCGCGCCCGGGTTCATCGACATGCATGTCCATCTTCGCGAACCGGGGTTCGAACATGCCGAAACGATTGAAAGCGGCTCCCGCGCTGCGGCGGCGGGTGGATTTACTTCCATCTGCTGCATGCCGAACACGCAGCCGGTGAATGACAGCCCCACGGTCACGAGCTACATTGTGGATCGCGCTCGCCGGTCCGCCTTGGTAAATGTGTTCCCAATTGGCGCGATCACGAAAAACAGCGCGGGAGAAGAACTGGCAGCGATTGCCTCGATGAAGCAGGCCGGAATCGTTGCGATTTCGGACGATGGCAAACCCGTGATGAATGCGCGCGTGGCCCGCCGCGCGATGGAGTATGCAGCAGCGCTGGATCTTCCGTTCATCGAACATTGCGAGGATTTACACCTGAGCGGCGACGGCGACATGCACGAAGGACTGCAATCCACGCGCCTGGGACTACGAGGCATTCCGCGCAGTTCGGAAGACGTGATGGTCGCGCGCGATCTCATCCTGGCGGACCTGACTCGCGTTCGGTATCACGTAGCGCATATTTCATCACGAAACTCTGTCCAAATGGTCGCGTTTGCGAAGCAGCGCGGATTGCGAGTGACTTCGGAAGCGACTCCGCATCATTTCGCAATCAGCGATTGCGAAATCCGCCCGTATGACAGTAACTACAAGATGAAGCCTCCGCTACGCGAGCACAGCGATGTTGAGGGTGTGGTTCAGGGATTAGCCGATGGCGCAATTGATGCCATTGCAACCGATCACGCTCCCCATGCCGGCGCGGAGAAGATGCGCGAATTCGAGCGCTGCCCGTTTGGCATTATCGGGCTCGAAACGGCGATCGGACTGGCGCTGGAACGCCTTTACCGTCCGGGCAAGATTACGCTGCCGCATTTAATCCGGCTCTTTACGGCGAATCCGGCACGCATTCTGTCACTTGACCGGGGAACGCTGCGGGTGGGCGCTCCCGCGGATGTGACCGTCTTCGATCTGGATCGTGAGTGGACTTACGATGTGAACCGGTCGCTATCGAAGAGTCGCAACACGCCGTTTCAGAATCACCAGTTCAAGGGCGGTCCCGTGGCGGCGATTGTGGCGGGCCAGATTGTGTGGCGGGTTGACAACTAAGTAAGGCTTCTACCAGTGCGTTTTCTTCTTCGGCTGCGACGGTGCGCATGTCGAGGACGATTTTGTCGCGTTCGATCCGAGCTACGACAGGAGTGGCGGCATGTCTCAGCCTGCGAGCGAAATCGGAAGGGCTGGGGACAGTGAGTTCGACTGCCCAGCTTTTGAGGGTCTGGGCAGGCGTCGATCCGCCTCCGATGGCCGCTTCGCTTTCGCGGATTTCGGCCTGCATGCCACTCAGGCAGTCCACGATACGCCGTGCGCGGGAGCGAAGCTCTTCCAGCGGGGTTTGGATCATGCGCAGTGTCGGAATAGCTTGGAGATTCCCGTGCACAAAGTGACGTAAGGTTGTTTCAAGAACTTGAATGGTCAGCTTGTCGACGCGGAAAGCACGGTACATCGGGTTGCGCCGGATGGGGCGAACAAGCGCCTCGTCACCGGTGATGATTCCGGCTTGCGGTCCGCCGAGGAGTTTGTCGCCGCTGAAAGAGACGACATTTGCATCGGAGGATACGAGCGGTTCATCCAATCCGATATCGACCATGCAGCCGCTGCCGAGGTCTTCGTAAATGGGTACGTTGTGCGCCCGACCGAGTGCCGCCAGCTCTTCCAGGCTGGGGCGCGAGGTGAAGCCGGTAACGCGGAAATTTGACGGATGCACGCGCAGGATCAGGCGCGTATTCTCGTTGATCGCTTGCTCGTAATCGGCGAGATGCGTGCGATTTGTTGTTCCAACTTCGCGGAGGATTGCGCCGGAGCGCGCCATGATCTCCGGGATGCGGAACCCGTCGCCAATTTCAATGAGCTCGCCGCGCGAGACGATTACTTCGTGGCCTGATGCGAGCTCATTCAACACAAGATAGACGGCCGCGGCATTATTGTTGACAACGACCGAGGGTCTGCCGAGCAAGCGCTCCAGCAACCCACTTGTATGAACATCTCGCTTACCACGCTCCCCTGCGTCCAAATCGTATTCGAGGTTCGTATAGCCGAGAATGGGCTGAAACTTCGGGAGTGGCGCGCGGCCCAGGTTCGTGTGAAGAATCACGCCAGTCGCGTTGATGACACGGCGAAGGGAAGGCTCGACGATGGCGCGGAGGCGATCTTCGATTTCTTGTTCAAGGCTGATGCCGTCGATAGACTCTCCTGCCAGGAGCGCTTCCCGGCGGCGCGCCAGGACCGTTCGCACTTCGTTGGTGAGCGACCGAAGAACCTGATCGACGGAAGGTAAATCGACTTTCCGGTTCAAGCAATCGCCCGCTGCGCCAAAGCCTGCTTCAGATAACGGCCCGTATAGGATTCCGGAATGCCCGCAATCGCTTCGGGAGTTCCTTGCGCCACAATACGGCCTCCTGCGTCACCGCCTTCCGGGCCGAGGTCGATAATCCAGTCGGCGGCCTGAATCAAATCCAGGTTGTGTTCGATGACCAGAATGCTCCCGCCATTGTGGATGAGGCGTTCGAAGGCATGCAGGAGCTTGGCAATGTCATCGAAGTGCAGCCCGGTGGTCGGCTCGTCGAAGAGGAAAAGCGTTCCTTCGCAGCTTGCCTGCGTGAGATGCGCCGCCAGCTTTACGCGCTGCGCTTCGCCGCCGCTCAGCGTCGTGGCGGATTGGCCTAGCCGCAGATAGCCGAGTCCGACATCCTGCAGAACTTTGAGACGAGCCACGAGTCTTGGGACACCGGCGAAGAACGAAAGCGCTTCGCGAATCGTCAGTTGCAGCACTTCGTGAATGTTCAGGCCCTTGTAGCGGATTTCCAACACGCTCGGCTTGTAACGTGTGCCTTTGCAGTCTTCGCACACGAGTTCTACGTCGGCCAGAAACTGCATTTCAACCGTGACGGTGCCGTCGCCCTGGCAGGTTTCACAGCGGCCGCCGGGAACGTTGAATGAGAAGTGTCCGGCGGTGTATCCGCGTCGTTCCGCTTCAGGCGTGCAGGCGAATAATTCCCGGATCTGATCGAAAGCTTTCACGTAGGTGACGGGATTCGAGCGCGGAGTGCGCCCGATCGGCGATTGGTCCACCATCACGACGCTGGTCAGAAGATCGGCGCGTTCCACTCGCTTGAGCGGCAGTTTGCGGCCGCTCGGTTCGGATTCAGATTGGGCTGCGGGTTGGCGCTCTTTATTCACTTGCTGATCGAGAGCGCGATAGATCACTTCATGCACCAGGCTCGATTTTCCCGAACCGGATACGCCTGTCACTGCGACCATCATGCCGAGCGGGATCTCGACATCGATGTTTTTCAGATTATTCGCACGCGCGCCGATAAAGCGGATGGTGCGCTTCGGATTCACCTTGCGGCGATCTAAGAGGCGCGATACGGCGAGTTCACCGCGAAGATAGCGTCCGGTCAGAGAGCCATCTTTCTGCGGGATCAGCAGTTGCGGATAGCTGCCGGAAAAAATCACGCGGCCGCCGTTCTCGCCGGCTCCGGGGCCAAGATCGAGAATGTGATCGGCCTCAGCCATAATTTCCGGGTCGTGCTCGACGACGATGATCGTGTTTCCGAGTTCGCGCAGATCTTTGAGGATATGAATCAGGCGTGCGGTATCGCGGCTGTGCAGCCCGATGGAGGGTTCGTCGAGAACGTAGGTTGCGCCGACCAGCCGGGAGCCAAGGCAGGTCGCCAGTTGGATGCGCTGCGCCTCGCCGCCGGAGAGAGTAGCGGAGAGGCGGTCGAGCGTGAGATACTCCAGGCCGACTTCGTTGAGGAACTTGCAGCGCTGGCGGATTTCATCGAGAATCCGTTCGGCGATTTCTGACTCTTCGGGGCTCAGCTCAAGCGTATCGAAAAATTCCTGCGCGCGGGCGATGTTCATGCGCGCCGCTTGCGCGATATTGCAATCGCCGACACGCACCCAAAGGGCTTCGGGCCGCAGGCGCGCGCCGCGGCATGCCGGGCATTCCGTATAAGCGCGATAGCGGCTCATGAACACGCGTACGTGAACTTTGTACTTCTTGCGCTCGACCTCGTTGAAGAAGCGGACGATGTGCTTGCGCACGAATTCTTTCTCTTCTGTCTTCAGGTCTGAATATGGTACCTTCAGCCGAGCTTTGCCGCGCGATTTCGGTTCGAACTCTTCGTCGTAATACCAGGTGTATTGCGGCTTGGTCCACGGGTCGACCGCGCCCTCTTCGAGCGACAGCGTGGGATCGGGGATAATCAGATCCAGATCGTAATCGATCGTGTTGCCGAATCCCTGACAAACCGGACACGCGCCCATGGGGCTGTTAAAACTGAAGAGGATCGCTTCGGGAGGAGTCGCGACGAGGCCGCATAATTTGCAGGCGAACTTCTCGCTGAAGTGCAGCGTGGGCGGCTCGGCCACTCCGGCCTGTTCGAAGAACACTTCCCCGCCCTCGCGGTAACAGATTTCGACCGTATCGACAATGCGCTGATGCGAATCGGGGTGGATTACGAGGCGGTCGGCCAGCACATACACTGACTTGGCGAAATCGATTTCGAGCAGCGATTCGGGGGTCGAGAACTCGAACATCCGGCCATTCTGAAAGAGGCGGTTGAAGCCTTTCTTTCGTAGATCGAACAGGCGATCGCGCAGAGCGGCCGCATCGCCTTGCCCCTCGGCCTTGACAGGAAATAGAGCGTACCAGCGCGAACCGCCGGGTTGCGCGAGCATGGCATCGGCGACTTGATCGACCGTATCGGACTGGATACGCGTGCCATCGTTCGGACAGTACGTGCGGCCAGCGCGCGCCCAGAGCAGACGCATGAAGTCGTAGAGCTCGGTCGCGGTAGCGACGGTGGAGCGTGGATTGCGAGTTTGATTCTTTTGGCGGATCGCGATCGGCGGAGCAATGCCCAGGATCTCGTCGACATCGGGCTTCTCCATGCGCTCCAGAAACTGACGGGCGTAAGCGGAGAGCGATTCGACATAGCGCCTCTGCCCTTCCGCGTAGATGGTGTCGAAAACCAGCGAGGACTTGCCCGATCCGGAGACGCCAGTGACGACGGTCAACTGGTTGTGAGGGATATCGACGTCGATGTTCTTGAGGTTGTGAACACGCGCGCCGCGGATGGAGAGCACGGGTTTGGCGGCTTCGGCGACCTGGTCCGCTAACACAGACTCACAGGACGGTAAGCTAGGACTTTCCGGCATCTCTGGGCAGAATAGGAGGGGCTTTCCTTAGTATAGACGTCGAGACATTCCGCAGAGACCTGCTGCAGTGGTTTGCGCGGCACCACCGCGATCTTCCATGGCGCAGGACGCGCGATCCGTACGCGATCTGGATTTCGGAGATCATGCTGCAGCAGACCCGTGTCGCGGCCGCCATCCCGTATTACGAGCGTTTCCTTGCGCGCTTTCCGGATTTTGAGAGCCTGGCGGAAGCGCCGGAAAGCGAACTGCTGGCGCACTGGGCGGGGCTCGGATATTACTATCGCGCGCGCAATCTACAAAAAGCCGCGCGAGTGATGTGCGAGGCCGGGGGTTTTCCGGCGACGTATAACGGCATTCGAAGCCTTCCCGGGATCGGCGATTATACGGCGGCGGCGGTCGCAAGCATTGCGTTTGAGCTTCCGCACGCGGTTTTGGATGGCAATGTGTTCCGGGTGCTCAGCCGCGTGTTCAATGACGAGACGAATATCGCATCGGCGACAGCGCGCAAGCATTTCGGCTCGATGGCGGATGAGCTGCTCGACCGAAAGCGGCCCGGCGAGTTCAATCAAGCCATGATGGAGCTCGGCGCGACCATTTGTCTGCCGAATAATCCGCAGTGCCTGTTGTGCCCGGTATCCGGTTTCTGCGCGGCGCGCACGGAAGGCAGGCAGAACGAGCTGCCCATGAAGATCCTGCCGCAGAAGACAGTGCGCGAAACGCGCGTGCTGTTTTGGATTGAGGAGCAGGGGCAAGTGCTTGTGTGGCAGCGTCCGCCGGACGCGCGGCTGATGCCCGGCTTCTGGGAACTGCCGGAGCGCGAGCAATTGCCGGCGGCGCAACCGGGCAGGAAGCTGGGTGCGTTCCGGCATGGAATCACGTTTCACAATTACCGGTTCGAGGTCGTGGAAGCAAGGCCACCGATAGAACTCGGCGATTGCCGGTGGATCGCGGTGGACAGCCTGCCGGGTATGCCGGTTAGTACTGTTTTGAAGAAAGCCACGAAGCTTATTTCCAGGTAGACTAGACGAGGAGATCCTATGTCTGCACGTTTGGCCGTGGCTCTGTTGGCACTCGTCGCGAGTGCGTTTGCCCAGGAGACGGCTCCCGGCTTGAAAGAGCGTCCGGAAGCGCCGAAATCCGGCGAGGTCTATAGCGTTCCGTCCGGAACGCACATCCTGCTGAACATGATCAACAGCGTAAGCACGAAGCAGGCACAGATTGGAGATCGCATTTATCTCGAGACCGCGTTTCCGGTGCTAGCCGACGGCCGGATTGTGATTCCGCAAGGGAGTTGGGTGACAGGCACGGTCACTGCCGTGAAGCGTCCAGGCCGCGTGAAAGGCCGCGGAGAGCTGCAAGTCCAATTCGATTCGCTCACTTTGCCAAACGGAGTGAGCCGGAATTTTCATTCCGATTTGGGCGCGGTGGATGCGCGGTCGGACGAGACGCTGAATCGCGAGAAGAGCAAGGTGAAGGGCACGGGCGATAAAGAGAGCGATGTCGGAACTGTGGTGGGCAGCAGCACGGCCGGGACAGTAGTTGGATCAGGCATTGGCGCAGCGGCTGGACATGCCGGCATGGGCGCGGGTATTGGCGCGGGAGCGGGCGCGGCGGCCGGATTGCTGGGCGTGTTAATGACGCGCGGACCCGATGCCACGCTTACGAAGGGATCGACCGTAGAAATGGTATTGGACCGTCCCATTTCGTTTAAACCGTCGGATTTGGACTTCAGAAATGCGCCTCCGAGGTCCAATTTGAGCGAAGGAAGCGATCCCGCGCCACAAAAGAAGAGCGGCTGGACGCGGCGATTCCCGTATTGACGGGGGTAGGAGGGGTTTTTACCGTCTATAAAAAAAGGGACGAGCCGATTCGGATTCCGATCACGGATGTCTTCGATCTGCACACGATTGCGCCGCGGGACGTGAAAGCGGCTGTAGAGGCCTATTTGGAAGAGGCGCACCGCCTGGGACTGACGGCGCTGCGGATCATCCATGGGCGCGGAATCGGGGTACAGCGGGAGATGGTGCGGTCCATTTTGGCCCGGACTCCCTATGTAGTATCCTACTCTGATGCGCCAATGGAGGCGGGGGGTTGGGGCGCGACGATTATAACCCTTGCCCCGTTACAGCGGTAAGCGGCTGGTTCCAGTCCGCTCCGAAGACGATTTCGTTGAGCGGTTTGCGCTGCCTGCGGGCCAGTTCGCTCTGGCGGTGTCTCTCGGAAAGCTGATCGGGGGAACCCAAATAGCCGAGAGCAACGGCGGCGCCGAGTTCGTAATCATCGGGGATGTGGAGCTCTTTGCGCGCCCGTTCGCGGTCAAAGCCGGCCATACCGTGCGCGTGGAGCCCGAGCGCGGTGGCCTGCAAAAAGAGATGGGCCAAGGCTTGCCCTGTGTCGTGCACAGCGTATAGATTCGGCGCGCCGTTATGCGAGAAGGTTCGCTTGGCGGCCATGATCATGAGAACGGGCGCGAATTTGGCCCAGGATTGATTGCCGGGAAGCAACAGATTCAGCAACTTGTCGTGCGCCGCAGGATCGGATTTTCGGGCCACTAAGAAGCGCCACGGCTGCTCATTATTGGAGGATGCCGCCCAGCGTGCAGCGTCCAGGATGGTTTTCAAGTCTTCGTCGCTTACGTCACGCGAGGAGAAGGCGCGCGGGCTCCAGCGAGCCCGGATCAGTTCATGGACGCCGGGGAGCGTGTCGGCGAGTTTTTCGGCAGGACCGTCGAAGAGGGGCACACCCGGTTGGATGCAGGCCGCTCCCTTACGGTCGCGGTTCTGTTACGGCTTCGGGTTCGGCTTCTGCTTCGGGGGCGTAATAATAATCGTGATAGTAAGTGTACTTGCTGTACAGTTCGCCGCGGCGCGCGCCGTTGACGACAGTGCCCAGCACGTTGTTCTCGCAGAGCGATTGCAAGGCGCGGGTGACGGAATCGAAGGTTGTGGTGCCAATGCGGACCACGAGAATCGTACCGTCGCACATGGTCGCGAGCAGATTGGCGTCGGCCGCAAACAGCAGCGGGGGACTGTCGAGAATCACCCAATCGAAGTGGTCGCGTAGAGCCTGGATGAGCTCTTTGCACTGTTTCAGATTGAGGAGCTCCAGCGGGTTAGGAACCGCTTCTCCCGCGGTCATGACGTACAGGTTGGTGTTTCCGACCCGGTTGATGACTTCGGCTAGACCCGCTTTGCCGAGCAGATAGTTCGTGATGCCGGGCGCGCCGGTGATCTGGAACGTCTTGTCGATGCTGGGACGGCGGAAATCGAAATCGGCCAGCAAGATCCGTTTTCCAGCGAGCTGCGCCTGCGTAACCGCGAGATTCATGGCGGTGAAGGATTTTCCCTCAGCCGGCGAGGCACTCGTCACAACGAGTGTATGCAGGGGCTGCAAGGTCTGGAGATGGTTGAGCCGGGTGCGGAGCGAACGGAACTCTTCGGCCGGCGCTTCGCGGGGGTTCTCGGGATCGACGATCAGGGCGTCCTCAATAGGGCGATAGGGAACCTCGCGGGCATTTTGGATGATCTCTTCGAGATTGTCGAGGTCGGCCAGTGGGTCGATGAGAACGGCCGTCGCGGTGGGTTGGATAGGGGCAACCGGGGACGGCTCCTGGGAGAGAACGCTCCCTTGCGGTCGCGGCTCGGAATCGGGCGGTTCGGGCGGCGGTTGCACGGGAATGCGGGGAGCGCGCGCCGGCGGCTTGGGTGGTTCGGGATTTTGTTGCGTTGCCTTCCGCAACGCGTCGTGGACTCGGCTCATGGATTATGCCTTGCTTAAGTAATAGTGGGCAACGGACCCCGCCATAATGGCGATGCCCAGAACGGTTGCGGTGGCCCAACTGACCCACATGACCTGCTTGCGCCGCTGGACGACGACATCGTTTTCGAGCAGCGGGATACTTCCCAGGATCTGCAGTTGCGTATAGAGGCGCGCGTCTTTCAGGTTCTTGAGCGACGTATCTTTCACCTCACGGATGGCGACGATGACCAGTCCGAGAGCGAGGCCCGCGAAGGCCCCGATGGGGATGATCTTGGCGCGTTTGGGAGCCGACGGTGTATCGGGCTTGGTGGCCGGATCCAGCAGCTCCAGGCTTTCCCCCTGTTTCCGGCGCTCCAGATTCATAGAGAGCTCAGACTTCTGGCGCTTGAGTTCGAGGTCCTCGTACTGCTGTTTCGCGAGTTCGCGATCGCGCATGAGATCGACATATTCTTTTTCGCTGGTAGGGCCGCTTTCCAGACGAGCCTGATAACTCTTGATGGCGGCATTCACGCCAGCCATTTCTTTCATGATCCGCTGGGCTTCCATGGAGTTGGCTTTGAGTTGCGTCTTGATGCGATCGATCTGCTCTTTACCATCCAGGCGCGCTCCCGCGATAGACGGATCATCGACTGAGGCGTCGGTCTTGGTGGGCTTGCTCTTCGCCAAATCTGCCCGCTGTTTTTCGAGAAAGCTTACCTGTTGTTCCGCGTCCTGAAGACCGGGGTAGTCTTCGTGGTAGCGCTGCTTCAGTTCGGCCACGTTGTTCTTGGCGGTCTCAATGTCTTTATCCAACTGGCTTATTCTCTGGTTGTAAGCGACGATTTCCGGAGAAGCCGCCTTGACGGCCGCCATGCGATCGTTCGCCATGCGCAGCTCGTCTTCCAACATCATTTTCTGCTCACTATTTCTGCTCATGGCCTCACTGAGGCTGCCGTAGCGTTGCTCGAGCGCGTTCATCTGCTGAAGATTGATCGCCGTTTCGTCCGGAAGGCGCCCGGCATTCTTGGTCCGGTAGTCGGCCAGCTTCTGTTCCGCGATCTCCAGGTCGCGTTTTGCCGAAGTGACCTCGTCCTCCAAAAACTTGTTCGTAAGCATTTGATTCTCAAGCGTGTCCTGCGTGCTGACGTTCAGGAAGCGGGAAACGAGTTCCTGGCACACTTTCTGCGCTGTGTCGGGATCGCGATATTTGAACGACACACCCATAGCGGGAAGGCTGGCACCGGCGACATTGGTAACGCCCGGAACGGGGTAGATGGCCATCGCATCCTTCATCTTGTCGATGACGTCCGTCAGCGGCTCCTTCTTAAGCTCAGCCTTATAGAGCCCATAGGTATTGATCAGATTGGTGAGAACATTGCGGCTTTGGATGCTCTGCGCCATGGAGTTAATGCGGTCGGCAATGTCCTGCGCGGTATAACTCTGGACGAGCTTTTCCGAGATTTGCTGGGGAACGATGCGGATGAGAGCCTGCGAAACGTAGGTATCCTCCATGGAGTAGGCAACTACCAGGGAGACAACCAGGCCGAGAAATGCCGGAGCGATCAGCCAGCCGACGTTTCGCCGGAGAATGTCGATGTAGTCTTCAAAGTCGAGCGGTCGACGAGGTACGGATAATCGGTCAAGCATAGGTATGAATCAAAACAAGAAACTGTGGAACCGTGGGCTGAAGCCCACGGCGGCACGCTGAAGCGTGCGCCACATACTCTCCTATTGGACAACCACGTGGTCGCCCGGTTTTAGCAGAATATTCTGGGCCATGTTTTTTCCGCGGATGACGTCCTTATAGTTAAATGGGATACGTTCATCTCCCCGCAGAACGTAGATTTTCTTCTTATTAGCGAATTCCTGCAATCCGCCCGCCTTACTAATAGCCTCCAGGATAGTGGTGGGGACTACGAGCTGATATTCGCCAGGCCGATTGACCATTCCATCCATGTAGTAGCGTTTGCTGCCGACTTCCTGGACGGTTACGGTCACGAGCGGGTGGACGACGTACTTTTTAAGCGCCTCCGCAATGATGTCCTGGACTTGATTCGGTGTCTTGCCACCGGCATCGAGATCGCCGACCAGGGGCAAAGTGATTTTCCCGTTCTCCTGCACCGCTACCGGACCCGAGAACTCGGCCTCATTCCAGACCCGGATGGAAAGCACGTCCGCCGGCCCGATCTTGTATGAATTCGCATCGACTGGAGCGCCGGGACCACCGGCCGCGCCGCCGGGTGTGGGCGTTTTCTCTCCTGGCTTGACCCGTTCATCAATCGGCCCGTTGTTCGACGGCTGCGGGTTCGTCGCGGGGGCCTGCTGAGCGTTGGGTTGGGCAGGCGGAGGTGTTCGCTGTTGAGTCTGGTACGCCGATACGGACAACGTACAGCCAATTCCCAAAAGCAGGGACGCAGTAAGAGGCAGTGACCTTCGACGAGGGAAAAATGAATTCATTCGCTTGGAAAACTGCTGCGTAGCGCGGCTACTCTCGATTTTACACGCTTTTGAATGTTTTTGACTCATTACTGTAAGTGCTTCATTTCAGGGTTTTTCTCTAACGCAGATGCGGCTGGGGCACTGCGCGGGGCATCAACCTTGGAGACGGGAAGCCAAACTTCCATAGGCGTCGATTCGCGATTACCGATTGTGTAGTACGGAACAAACGTGAGTGTCATAGGACGCTTAGCGCGATCAACGGAGCCCGGCAATGACTCGTACAAGGGTTCAGCACTAAGGGACTTTTCGGCAACCTGTCCGGCAAGCTTGAGGATTATTACACCGCCTAGCAAATCTTTGCGAGAGTCGGCAGAAATCGGGCCACCGAGGCGGACAAAAACGTCGGCCAGGGGAGCCCCGCTTTGATCTATCTGTTCGGCGGCATACACAAGCGCGCCGCGTTGGAGAGCCGTACGTCCGTAGAGACCGGCAACACGGGGATTGGCAACGGTCGGGGCCGGCTGGACAGGAAACTTCACGATCACCGTATCTCCCGGCTTCCAAGCCCGCGAGAGCGGCACAAATGTACCGCGCTGATTGGAGGAAACGCCGACCGGCTGGCCTTGCACCTGGATATTGATGCCGCTCGCCCAGGACGGCCAGCGGATGTAGATCGTAAAATCAGCGCGGTGCGCGGGAATGACTTTAAGCGACACCTCACCAGTCCATGGGTAACTCGTTGTTTGTACGAGTTTTAGTGACGTGCCATCCTGCAGATGCCAGTCGAGTTGGGAATCGTGGTACAGGTTGAGGTACACCCCATCCCGGCTGATCCCGTAAAGATAGCCAGGCAGGGCCTCCAGTAAGCGGGTGATATCGGGGGCGCCGCAACTGCTTTCGGACCACGAGCTGCGGAGCTTTTCGCCGTTCGAGGCGAGAGGGTCGCGGGGAGAAAAGAGGGTGCCGGATAACGATACTCCGGCATTGACGCCGTTGTATAAGGCGCGTTCCAGAACTTCGGCGTAGCGGGCATCGCCGGTCAAGGCAAGCAGCCGGAAATTCCACATGGCATTGGCGACGGTGGCGCAGGTCTCGGCGTTGGTTTCGTCGGCGGGTAAGTCGTAGGGCTCGCCAAAGCTCTCGTCGCCGCCGCGGGAACCGGCGCTGCCGTTGAGATACATCTTGCGCATGGTGAGATCGGTCCAGAGCAGGTCCAAAGCGCGCTTAAAGGCGGGGTCGCCTGTTTCGGTGAAGTAATCGGTGGCTCCGGCGGCGGCGTTGAGGGCGCGTACGGTGTGCCCTTCCAACTCCGTGCGGGAGGTAAACGGTTTGCCGCTAAAGGTATAGCGCACATCGGAATCCTTCCATTTCAAGCGGTCGCGCTCCACGCCGCTGAAAAGATAGCGCGCGAACTCGAGGTATTTGGCTTGTCCGGTGGTCCGGTACAGTTCGACGAGCGCCATTTCCAGGCCCGGATAGCCGGTGGCAAACGGGCGTTTGCTGGGGCCGAAGTTATCGACGAGATAGTCGGCGAAACGTATTCCGATGTCGAGCAGATGCCGGTCGCCGGTGGCGCGGTAATACGCGATACCGGCCTCGAGCAGAGTTGCGAGGCAGTAGTCTTCGTCCGAATGAAGGAGGTCGGAGAGGCGGAGGCGCGCTTTCTCTCCGGTGAAATAGGTATCGATGTAGCCGGTTGGGTCTTGGGCGGTGGCGATGTAGGAGACGAAGGAATCGATTTGCGAGCGCAGGGTCTGCTTTTCGGGATCAGGCGTATCGTTGGCGGCGAGTGCCCAGGCAGCGGACTCGATCCATTCGTACAGACTGGCATCGGCGTAGATAGGCCCTTTGCGAGGCAGATCCTGGCGGACGGAGAGGCGGCGGAAATTGTCGATCACTCCATGTTCTTCGAGCGATTGCAGGATGGTGGGCAGAGCGCGCCCGGTAATGGTTTTCAGGCGGGCGCCCCAGAAGCTGTCGTCGAGATGCACGGCCTGGATAGGGACCGGGTGGAAGCGGGCGTTTAGAGAGTGATCGAGATAGAGGACGCCCTGAGTTTTCCAGGCGAGATTGGGGGGCTGCTTTTTTTGGAAAGCGACGTGAGCAGAAATGGACGCGCTTAAAGAGGCGACCCCTCGCTCACGCTCAGGGTTCCGAACCAGATCGCTGACGCTTCCGGTTTCCGGGCCACCGGTGTATGCAGGGCCGAGTTCCGCGATGGCTCGGTTTCGGCGTGCCAGAGAGAAAGAAGAGGTACCCAGGAGGAGGAGCGAAGCTGTGACCAGGGCCAGCGACTGCTTCATAGCGCCCTTAAATGACGGTAGACGAGCGAAACCGGCAAACCGACCACGTTGTGATAGCAGCCCTCAATGGACACGATGAACTTGGAAGCCAGCCCCTGGATGGCGTACGCGCCGGCTTTATCGCGCGACTCCCCGCTCCGAGTGTACTCCTGAATTTCGTCTTCCGTCAGCTTCAAGAACGTGACTTTGGTACTGACTAGATCGACGATGGACCGGACGTCGCGCAGCAGGCAGATACCCGTGTGAACCCAATGGTCGCGTCCGGAGAGCAGGCGCAGCATACGAGCGGCGTCTTCATCGTCAACTGGTTTTTCGAGCACGTAATCTTCCAAACAGACCGTGGTGTCGGCACCGAGGACTATGTCGCCAGGGGAGCGCGGTACGGCGCGCGCTTTCTGCTCGGCCAGGCGCTGGACGAACACCGTGGCGGGCTCACCGGGGAGGCGTTCTTCGGGCCAAAAAGAGGGCTGGACGATGTGCGGGATTCCGGCGGCTGCCAGCAGTTCATGGCGGCGTGGGGAAGCAGAGGCGAGGATCAGCATGGAACCAATAAGATAACCGAAGGGTGAAGGGTGAACCGGAAGGTGAGCGGGGTGAGCGCCCAAAAGGAATTAGCCACCGATGGACACGGAGGCACGCGGATAAAACAAAGTGTTCAAAGCAGGTTAATAAAATCGACCGACCATGGCGAGTCCGCCAGATTGAGACGTGCAATCGTGACCGGCAGATGAAAGCGGCGCGGCCCGGCACTTCCTGGATTTATATAAACAACGCCAGAGCGATCGGTGCGGCCGGGCTTGTGCGAATGGCCGGAGACCACGATGTTGAAACCTGCCGACGCGGGATCGAGGTTCAGTTGATGGATGTCGTGCAGGATGTAGATGCGGGCCGAACGGGCCTCGACTACCGATGTTGCCGGCAGCTTCGATGCCCAAGAGCCCTTGTCGATATTTCCCCTCACGGCTACGACCGGCGCCACCGCGCGCAGCTCGCCGATGATGCCGGGGGCGCCGATGTCTCCTGCGTGGATGACGAGATCGGATCCCTGTAGAGCGCCCAAAGCCTCTTGACGGAGGAGGCCGTGTGTATCCGAAATGAGTCCGATAATCATTTGAAACATTTATTGAGCAGCTTGTTACGCGTATGCTCGCTCAGCACAATGCGGCCGACGCGCGGTTGCCTGAGAGCTCCAGGCGGGCCCGACAGCCACATTGGATCACGCGCTATTTCAGCCACGCGCAGGAAGATCGGTAGATCCTTCCGGACTAGGGAGGATCTTTCGCGACTAAATGTGCTCCTGAAGCTTCCCAAGATTCAATGGCTCCGTCTATTCTGCAGGTTGTGCGGAGCTCATTGACGTTGCTCCCCCGTGTCCGGGCCTCGGCCTGCGGCGGGCTCGCAGCCCGCCTCTGGGTGATCGATCCCAACAATTCTTCCCTACTCAAACCGCAGCGCCTGAATCGGGTCAAGCCGTGACGCGCTGTGCGCAGGCAGTAATCCAAATACAAGGTTCAGCCCAATCGCACAGCCGCACGCCCACGAAGCGCTAGGAATATCGAAGACCGCCGGCTGGTTCACCCAACGCGCGATCACTGGCGCCGCTTCGATAGCAAGGATCAGCCCGCAACCGCACCCCGCCAGACTCAGAATCACCGCCTCCGTCACAAATTGAAGGAAAACGTCGCCACGTGTCGCGCCCAGCGCCCGCCGACTGCCAATCTCGCCTGTCCGTTCCTTCACTCCCATCCATCCCATAGCGAGCACCCCAAGCCCCGACACAATTAGCGCACTGAGCGCGATCCACCGCACGAAAAACAGCAGACGATCGGAGGCCGCCGCGCGAGTCTCAATCAATTCCTTCTGGTTCTGCACTTGAAAATCATCCGGCTGCTTGCCGATGCGCACATGCCTTTGGCGCAGCAAGTCGCGCACGCCTGCTGCAGCGCGATCCATCTCCTCCCACCGATTGACCGAAAGCACGATACCGCTCAGATAGTCGGCATTCGCCAAGCGGCGCATCGCCGTCGTCAACGGCACGTAGACTTGATCGTCCTCGTTTCCCGCGTCCAGCGCCTGGCCCCTTTCCGTCATGACGCCGACCACCTGGAACGGCACGCGATTAATCAGGATGCGCGCTCCCACGGGCGGGTCCGCACCGAACAGATCTCTTGCAACAGTGCTCCCGAGTACAGCCACCCTTGCGAGGCCGCGCAGATCGGACTCGTCGAACAGATTTCCAACAGCAACGCGCCACGTCTTGATCGCCATGTAATCCGGCTCCACGCCCAGCACGACGCAATTCTTTTTCGCCAGATCGCCCGCTTTGATGAGCAAAGCGCGCGTCGAAATGGCCGAGCTGCGCGCAAACAGTGGAACCTCGCGGCGCACGGCACGGTAATCTGCCAAGGTCAGCGTAGTGACGATGCTGCCGGTCCGCGAGCGCCCTGCGACGCTCCGGCTTGCTTGCGGCGTTACGTTCAAGACGTTGGCACCCAATCGCGAAAGCTGATCGACAACTTTCTGACGGCCGCCGAGCGCGTAGTTCACCGCGCAGACGGAGCAGGCCACACCAAGCCCCGCGCTCAGCACCGTCAGCGCAGAACGCAGCGGAAAACGGCGGACCACAAGCGCCCCACCGCGAAGGTTCCAAAGCGCTCGCCTCATGCGCGCAGCGCAGCGATGGGATCAATCCGCGAGGCGCGCCACGCTGGATAAATCCCAGAGATCAGGCCAACGGTCGCCGCCAGTCCCAACGACCGAATCAGCGCGTCTCGCGCGAACACCAACGGAAGCTTTTCGAATGCCGCGATCGCATTGACACCGATAAGGCCAACCCCGCCCCGGCCGCTCCTCCCAGCACGGAAATCAGCAGCGCCTCTAGCAGGAACTGGAACAGAACGTCGCCGCGGCTCGCGCCCACAGAACGTCTGAGCCCAATCTCGCGCCTCCGCTCCGCCACCCCGATCGTCATCAAGCTCATGATCACCACGCCGCCAATGAGCATCGCAAGAATCGCGACCCCACTGAGAATCCGCGCAAGCGTGGACGACACGCCGGTCAATCGCGCCAATACCGCGCGTGGATTGGTGATTGTGAAATCGTCGAGAGCCGTCGGCGCCAGCTTATGCCGTTGCCGCAGCAGCGCCGTGATCTTACCGGCGGCCACCTCTCCTTGTTCGGGATTCTTCAGTTGCGCGATCAGCATCGTAAGAAAATCGCGATTGAACAACCGCCGGGAAGCCGTCGTGACGGGGATCAGCACGATGTTATCGAGGCTAGCCCCTGTCGGACCTGCGCCCCGCGAGGCCAGTAAACCGCGTATCACGAACGGCACGCCGCCGATTCGAATGCTCTTGCCCAAGGGATCATCTTCAGCGCCGAACAATTCGTTTCTCGCATCCGGACCGAGGATCGCGACTCTGGCGAGCGCCCGCTCCTCGTCCGCATCGAAAAACCTGCCTCTTTCGATCCGGTCACCTCGCAAGTCGAGCCAGTTGGACGACACGCCGAACACACCCGGATACGTTTGGCGGTCGCGATACGTTACGTCCACGTCAAACGCATTCTGCAGTTGCGCGACCTGCCGGATCTCGGAAACTTCGGAGCCGATTGCTGCTGCATCACCGAACTTCAGCACCGGTTCCACATTCGCTAGAGAAACCATGCCGCGCGTTTTTCCGCCGCCGGGGCGGATGATGACCGTGTCGAAAGTGCCGAGCATGTTCTTCACGCGCGCCATCGTTTCCCGGCGCGTGTTTTCGCCGATGGAATCGAGCACCGTCAAGGACGCAATGCCGACAATGGAGCCCGCCATCATAAACAAGCTCCGGCGTCGAAACCGCACCACCCCGCGGCCGGCTTGGCGCGCCTTCGCGAGAAGTTTCATACATCCTCCAGAGTTTTTGCCGAATCCACCTGCCGGTCCGAAACCAACCGGCCGTCACGCAGCAGAATCTCGCGTCGAGCGCAGGCCGCAACCGCGTCGTCGTGGGTGATCAGCACAACCGTCCGGCCTTCGCGCCACAAATCCAACAGAATGCGCATCACTTCTCCGCCCGCCGTCTGATCCAGATTGCCCGTCGGCTCATCCGCCAGAATCAAAAGCGGATCATTGATCAGCGCACGGGCCAGCGCCACGCGCTGCTGCTCGCCGCCCGAGAGTTCCGAGCCGTAATGATTGGCTCGCTCCCGCAGCCTGACCCGCTCGAGCGCAGCCAGCGCTTTCTTCCGGTCCACCCGTCCGTCCAGATAAACCATCGGAATTTCGACGTTCTCCAGCGCCGTTGTGCGCGCCAGCAGATTGAAGGACTGGAACACGAACCCTATCTTTTGGCTGCGAATTCGCGCAAGCTGACGGTCCGAATATGCACTAACATCCTGCCCATTGAGCCGGTAGCTTCCTTGCGTCGGACGATCCATGCAACCGAGAATGTTCAACAACGACGACTTACCCGACCCAGAAGCCCCTCTCACCGCCACAAACTCGCCCGCTTCGACACGAAACGAGACTTCACGCAGCGCATGCACCGCCGGCCCATCCGCGCGCTCATGAGTCTTCGAAAGCTTCTCCACTTCGATCATTTCGCGGCTCCTTGCGGTTCACCCAACAGGACCTGCTCTTCCGCCGCCAGCCCCTTCCTGACCTCAGTCCCCGTTGCCATGCGCTGGCCCAACACTATGTCCCGCCTTTTGGGCTGCCCGTTGGCCATCACGTAAACGAATTTCTCTTGCCCATTGGCCCGACTAACATGGATCGCTTGATTCGGGATCAGCAGCGCGCTGCGATGCGCGGTCTGGATCGTGACATTAGTCGTCATGTCCGGCTTCAATAGGGCCACCCCGTCGCGCAGAGCAATGCCCGTTTCGTAGTTCACGACCCCCGAAACGATAGTCGCCCGCGGAGCGATTCGTTCCACCACGCCGTGAAACTCGCGGCCCGGATACGTCTCCGTCGTGAAGACTACCGGATTAGACGGCCTCACTTCCCCAATGTCCGTCTCATCCACCATCGCAACCATCTCCAGCGCGTTGTCCTCGATAATCGTTACGAACGTCGGCGCGTTGAACGCCGCCGCCACTGTCTCACCTTGTTGCGTCGAAACCGAAGCCACCGTGCCCGAAACAGGAGCGCGAATGCTGAGATACGGCACATCGCTCTCCACCAAAGCCAGATCGCTCTTCGATTTCTCCAGTTTTGCCTGCGCGTTCTTCAAATCCTCCTCCAGGTCTTCGCCCGTCGCACGCGCGATCAAACCCGCTTCCACCAATTGCCGCGTCCTGCGCATCTGCACCTGCAACTTGTTCAACGCGGCTTCATCCATTGCGATCTGCGCCCGCGCTTGCGCAATGCGCGCGCCGAGGCCCCTTGCATCGATCTCCGCGATCACCGCGCCTCTTTCGATGTGCGATCCCACCGTGACGTTGAGCCGCGTCACGATTCCCGATAGCTGCGCCCCCACCCGTACCTCAGCGCCAGTCCGCAAGCGAACGATGCCCGTTGCCGTGACCGTGGCATCGATGCTGCGCCTCTCCGCGCGGACCAGCGTGGGCGGAGGCGGATCAGCCGCCGGACTCGAGCGGCCGAGACGCCACCATCCTCCAGCGGCGGCAACCCCTGCGGCGCCCACAATCAGCAGCCACTTTTTCAAGCACAAGCCTCTTACTTACGGTCGTAGACCATCACCATCGCCGGACTTTGGCCGCGCTGGCTCTCCATGATGAGCGTGCGTCCGCCGTCGGAAAGATAGCGCGTCTCTGTTCTCACGCTCTTACTACCGGCCACCGAGCCCTCGCTCGTCCACGTCGTCACCAGCCGCTCTCCCTCCCATTTCGAAACCGTTTCCGCCGTCGCCTCCATCGGACTCTTGTTCGGCACGGGCTTGCCGGTCAGATCGAATTTCAATTCGCTAGTCTGCTCCCGGCCATCAAAGACAGATACGTTCCTGATGATGAGTTCCGATGCGGTCTGCTCAACCGTGGCGGTCAACTTCATCTGCGCCATCATTCCGATATTCTTGCTGCGCGAAGTGTTCAATTCCCATTTGCCTACGAAGTTAGAATCCGCGAGAAGGGGCATGGCGAGAAACGCCAGGCCTAAAGACACACGTATCCTCTGCATATTGAATGCTCCTTTTTTGAAAGGTGTTTTGAAAGCCTTTTTTAGATTTCCGGCCTCAACCGGGCAGGTTGCCGACCTGCCAAAACCGCCGATCCACTCGCTCCGCGACTTGCGTCATCAGGTAGCAGCACATCCCCACGGCAATCCACACCGCCAGCCTCAGAGAGGCGCCTCCGCTACCCGGCACCATGCACGCTGAGATCACACCCAGCAGCCCGAAGCACGCCAAAACGGCACTGACGCGGACCACCGGATTCTTCAAACCTGCCTGAATTAACCGAAGGGCCACACCACTCACGAACGCTACTATCAACATCTCCGCGCGATCCGTCATCCATACCGCCGCAACCGCAATCACCGCAAAGCAGCCCGCCACAGCCGCCACGGATTTTTCTAGCCGTCGCTGATCAAACAATTTTTCGAACGAGATCAGCCCGGCATACGCCGCCGCCGTTGCAAGAATGTAGAGGGCTTCCATCATCATGTGCCGAGCGCCTATCAGGTTCGACCCGGACGCGCCCAGGCCGAGAGATAAAGCCGCCTGAATCGCCAACGCAACGGATGCGCTGCCTGCGCCGGCCACCATGGTGCACAACAGGAACACGGAAATCCGCAGAATTGCCCGCTCCCGCCTGTACAAGGAGGCGAATTCGCGCGCAATCTCCAGCGGTTCCCCGAAGTTCGCCGCCACCATCCGATGCACCTCTTCATCCGTGTGGCCCGCCTGCCGCGCGGCTTCGACGAAGTCCTCAACGTGCGCCCGCAGCTCGCGCGCAACGTCCTGTGTGCGCCTCCCGGACGGGATCTGCGAACCCGCGATGATCTTCTTGATCAGCTCGTCCGCGTTGGTCATGCTATTCGCTCTCTAGCACCGCGCCGATGGCGCCGGTCAGATGCCGCCACTGGTTTTCATAGTCCGCGGCCTTTTTTTTCCCTTTGGCCGTGAGCGAATAATACTTGCGCTCCCGCCCGTTATCGCCCATCCGCCACTCCGATTGAATCAGGCCTTTCTTCTCCAATTGATGTAAGGCCGGATAAAGCGTCCCTTCCTTAAATGCAAACGCGTTCGCGCTTCGCCGGGACGCCTCCTGGATAATTTCGTACCCGTACATAGCGCCCCGTGACAGAAGGTTGAGTAGCAACAGGCTGATACTGCCTTTCAAAAACTCCCGGTCGATCTCCATGCTAGCGCCCGTTACCTTGTTATACAACCCTTGCTAAACAAAGCGTACCAGCCACTCCCCGTTTTGTCAACCGCCGCATTGAGTTGGGTTGAAGTTTAGTTTTCCAAATCGAGCGATTTCCCGTGGGGCAGGGCCGTGCCCGGAGATCATTCAGCATGGTGAGGACGTAACTTTCGCAAGTCACCGAAGGAATTTAGCCGTTTGGACCTCGTGTAACGGCCTAGTATGGAGTTTGACGGCAATTCTGACTAAAGGCGGCGCAGGAGGCCGCCCAGAATGCCCAAAGACCGGAGAAAGAGGAGACCACCGAAGCGTTCCCTTGCCTTACCCGATCTCGAACAAACGAAGTCTGCCGTACTAAACAGCCTGACTCAAAAAGCGGCCAGCGAACATACGATCATGCGATTAATGAGTTCGTCGACTGTAGTGCTCGGAACCGCGACTTGCCTTCAATCGCACCGTTGTGCTCCGATACCGCGTCTACCTAGAGCAGCGACGCCTTGCTCCGACAACCATAACCTCCGCTTGGCTGCGGTTAGGCGTGTAGCGTACGAGGCGGCTGATTCCGGCATTCGCCGAGTGAAAGGTGTACGCCGGATCGGGGTGCGGCTGGGGAACTTGAAGGTAATCCATTCGGCCACAAGGTCACCGAGCGTGCAGCCACTGCCGCAATGGGTTGCGCCAATGGCGACGATCTGCCAAAGCGGCTTCTTCTTACCCGGGTTCTCCTCTCCGCGCTCTTTGGCCGTCATCACTGATCCATTTGAGCTGAGTCGTCCCGCCTTGAAGTAGAAGATGAGTGCAAGTGGACCAGCATAGAGCGCCGCAGTTGGCCAGACGATATTCATAATCCACATTTTTTGTGGATGCGACTGCAGGTCCACCGCAACGACGACAGCGCAGACCACAGCCACACAAAGAGAAGCAAGCGAGAGTATCGTGAGCCATTCGGGCATATCTGAGAATCAACTCGAAGCTGATGCCGATTACGCTACCTTTGCAGACTATCTACGGTTAATAAAAGCCGAAGCCGGTCTGTGCGGATTGCGATGCGGCAGGAACGGAGCGGATACAATGCCGGACGGCTACTCAGTATCACGATTGTGGTCATTGACGTGGAGGGTTAGATCCAACCCGCTTCTGTGCCAGAGCGTCACGACAAGACCAGATATCAGCGCGATCACGATGGCAATGTGAAACGCGATATCCGGGATCGTGCGCGGGCCGATGCCAATCGCGATCGTATAGATTCCAACGCTGGTCCCCAGCAATGCAAAGGCTTGAACGGCTATGCCGATGCCGCGGGTCCATCCCGGCAATATCCACGTCAATACATAACCGATCAGAAGGGCGACGCCAATTACGCCCTCGGCTCTGCCAGCCCAGAGGTGCTCGTATCCGTGCATCAGCACGCCGAAGTGAGTCAGGCTCGCGATGATAAACGCGAGGCCTTCAAAGAAAATGAAAAGTCGAATTGGTTTGCGCATGGCGCAGTCACTCATCCTTTCAGCGGCGCGACGCCCGCTGCTCGCGCCGTCGTTTAGGCAAAGCGAATCCAGCGGCGATCAGCTAAGACGTAGCCGCCGATTGGTGGAGCCGCGCGCGGCGCTTCGAGTGCAACCAAAGCTCGATGACGCCTGCGTTGATGGAAAAGCCGATCCAGAACGCAATGCCGAAGAATTGGCCGGGGCTAAGATGCGTGCGGGAACTGGTAGCGAAGAATACGCCCATGACGGGACGAGTCGTTGCGATACCGAGCAGGATACCCACGGCGCGGGTCATCCACTCCCGCTTTGGCGCGGGCTCGCCGCGAAGGCGAAACCAATAGGCACGGCCCAGCGAGAACAGGAACCAGGTGTTGAAGACAAGGACGGCGGAGCGCTCCACCCAGCCGCCGACGGCCCAGTAGCTCATTGCGTAGGCGGTGGCGCCAGTAACCGCTCCGAAGGGAAAGAAGAGCCGCTCCAGCCATTCGCCGCCAGTGCGGCGCAGCAGGACAGCGGCGGAGAGCAGCACGAAGATGGCCGCCGGAACGATGTGCATTACAGTCAGGGCGGTGTGCGAGGAAAAGGTCGCGTCGAGCGACGCCATCTGCGGAGGGCTGCCGTGCGAAGGACGGATCAACTCGACAAGTCTGCGGATAACAACGGCGATGGCGATAACGACGCAGAACCAGAACCCCGCGAGAAGCCAGAGAGGATGGCGGGAGGTTTCAATTGATACATGCTGTCGCATGGTGAAATCAGCCCTCGCGTAAGGCCACTAGGGGATCGACGCGGCTTGCCCGCCGGGCCGGAAGATAGCAGGCCAACAGCGCGACTGCCACCAGCACCACTGCCGCTCCCGCTACGCTGATGGGATCGGCTGCGCTCACGCCATACAGCATCCGGCTCAGCAGGTGTCCGACGACGAGCGCCGCCGCAAAACCAATCAGCACGCCCGTCATGACCAGCGACATACCTTCCTTCAGAATCAGGCGAAGCACGCTTGCCTGCGCCGCGCCTAATGCCATGCGCAATCCGATCTCTCGTTTGCGCTGATTGACGGAATACGCCAGGATGCCGTATAGGCCGATATTTGCCAGTCCCAGCGCCAGCAGCCCGAACACGCTGAGCAAGGCAACGCCCAGTCGGGGGCCAAATAGACCTCCGTCGATGATTTGGCGCCCGGTTCGCGGGTTGCTGATCACAATTTGCGGCGCGACAGCATGTATTTCGCGTTGAACGGGAAGCATGATTTGTTGTGGATCTCCCCGGGTATGCACATACAAGGCCATCACGCCACCATAGTTCTGTTCCAGAGGCACATAGACGCAAAGCTGGGGCGGCTCCCCCCAATTGGTATAACTGGCGTTTCGCGCTATGCCCACAATCTGCCGCATCTGCTTCTCGCCCGGGAGTTGAATGCGCTTCCCTAATGCATTTCCGCGGGGCCAATAATCGTGCGCCAATTTTTTATTGACAATTGCGACCGGCATCGAGTTCTCCTGATCCAGGTTCGTGAACTCGCGCCCGCTTTCAATGGGGACGCCGGCGGTCTCGAAATAATTCGTGTCTACGGTGTCGATAATCGTCGAGATTTTGTCTGCTTGCGATCGTGCTTGATGGCCTTCCACCTGCAATCCACTCACGCTGCGCGCCCAGAGCGGCATATTCGACGCCCAGGAAACGGACTCGACGCCAGGAATTCTGGCCACGCGCTCGCGAACTTCCTTGCCGAATGCTTTGATCTGCGGCTTTCCGTACCCGGCCTGCGCCGGATTTGTAAAGAAGACCGCAAGATGCGCGGTCTGGAAGCCGGGATTCATATCGTAGGCCCGCGCGATGCTTCGCAAGAACAGCGCAGCGGTCATCAGCAGGAGAAATGAAAATGCCACTTGGCCCACCAGCAGAACGTTTGCAAGCGTAACCCTTTTTCGGCTTCTGCCTGTGGTGCGAGCTTCTTCCTTGAGTGTTTCCGCCACGCTGGCGCGTGAAGCCTTGAATGCGGGGATGGTGCCGAACAGAAAGCCGGTGGCTAGCGAGACGACCAGCACAAAGGCGAACACGGTTCCATCGAGCTTGGGCGTCACGAAATTGGCGGATGAAGGCAGCGCCCCGAATAAGAAACGGAGACCCGCATAAGCGATGATGACGCCCGCCACGCCGCTGAGGAATCCGAGAAGCACGCTTTCCGTGAGGAGCTGACGCACCAGCCTGCGGCGGCTTGCGCCCATGGCGAGGCGGACGGCCATCTCCTGTTGCCTTGCCGCTGAGCGCGCGAGCAGCAGATTCGCGACGTTCGAGCACGCGATCAATAAAACGATTCCCACCACGATCAACAATCCGGCGCCCGCGACGAGGACCTGCGTGGAGGTGCTGCCGGTATTGGCCAACAGAACATCACGGACCGGCACTACCGTAGCCGCGTGACCCTCGTCGATGGCCGGATATTCACGCGCCAAATCCGCTGCTATGGTTGTCAGATTGGCTTGCGCCTGGGCCAGGCTGACACCTGGTTTGAGCCGCCCCACGCCTTGAAAAAACGCCTTACTGCGATCGCTGAGCGCACCTTGCATTTCATTCGGCAATAACTGTTCGGCCATGCTGGCCGGTACCCACACATCAGGGCCGAAAATTCCATTTACCCCAATGAAATGGGGCGGAGCGACACCGATCACGGTAAAGTCGACGTGATTGAGCCGCAGGGTTTTGCCAATGATGTCAGCCGCGCCGCCGAAACGCGATTGCCAGGTCCCGTAGTTCATGACCGCAACAGGGTGCGCGCCAGGGGTAGTGTCCTCGTGGGGAAAAAAGAAGCGGCCGATCGCCGGCTTGATCCCCAAAGTTGAGAAGTAGTTGCCTGTTACTAACTCGCTGAACATCCCCTGGGAAGCGCCCGCCGCCTGCCAGGTGACAGGCCGCGAAGACGTGTAACCGGCCAAGGAACCGAACACTCGGTTGCGGGCTTGATAATCCTTCAGATCCGGGTAGGAGAGCGGCAGGGGCGCGCTCGACTTGGAGGTACTCCGCGCTTTCGTTAAGCCAACCGCCGCCAACCCGGACGAGTCCGGAACCGGGAGAGGATTCAAGATCAGGGTATTGATGACGGTGAATACGGTGGTGTTGGCGCCAATCCCAAGACCCAGCGTCAGAACCACAAATAGAACGAACAGGGGAGCTTTCCGCATCGTGCGGGCGGCATAGCGCAGATCTCTCCACAGGACCTCCGTGAAATTACCGAGCGCGAAGCTGCGGGGTCTCGCCTCGCCGACGGGCACCGGGTCGTATTTGGGCATGCGGTGCGCTCTTGCTGACTCCGTCCGCAGCGGATACGTGTCATCCAACTCCGAAACGGCCTTCCGGTACGCTTCTTCGTCGCTCGCTCCGCCGCTCCGTAATTCTCGATAAATATCTTCGAGATGCTGCGAAAATTCCTCGACGAGATCCGACTCGGCGGTGGGTTCAAGGCGCAGCGGCGCGATCCGATCTTGAACGATACGCCTCCAATCATGCATGTTCAACTCCTGTAACCAGACTCATGGCCGCAAAGAATTCCTGCCAGCTCTTTCGTTGAGAGCGGAGAGCTTTTCGACCTTCCGGGGTCAGGCTGTCATAGCGATGGCGCGGCTGATCCTCGAGCAATGACAAGACCAGAAGCTCGGCGCTTCCTTTTTTCCATTCCAGCTCCGGTGAATTGGGTGCCATATTTGTCAGTCCCTAATATGGAACTGACAAACACTACGAGGACCTCCAAAGATTTGTTCCGTGAAGTTGAAGAACTTCGGACGACCGCGCCGAAGCAATGGCCCAGGCACTGGCGATCCACAACATGGGTCAGGCGCGAACACCATACCAGACGCTGTCCGGCGGGAGGAGTGCTCACGTAAGTTCGCAAATGATCCTCGAAGCGGTGCAAGGCGCGTTCGTCGGCATAAGCGAACGCGAAAAAGGTTCGCCGTAATTTGCAGGGCATGTTTTGTCTCATTCGCAGTAGAATGGGGCTCTTAACTTCCTGGGCTGTAGGCGGCGGTAGCCAGGATGCACGCCGGGTGTGAGACCTTGCTCGTCCGCGATCTTTCGCAGTAACTCCGCGAGTTTCTCGCGCTCCTCTCCCGTCAACGAGGCACAAAGCGCATCCTGATGCTGACGCGCGATCTGGCCCACCTTTGTGAATGCGTCTCTTCCTTTGTCGGTGAGGTGGAGAGCATATTGCCGGCGGTCCTCGGGATTCGGCTTTCGCTCTAGCAATTCACGGCGCTCCAATTCATCAACGATCGCCACCAGACGGCTGGGGTGAATACCAAGTTTTGCGGAAAGGTCTTGTTGACTGATTCCCTGGTCGATCGCAAGGAGTCGGAGAATTCCGGCATCGGGCGCGGTCAACCCGATGGTGGCGATACGTTCCTTAAACTTCGAAGCTGCATGAGCCCCGACTTGGGCGAGTAAGAAGGCTGGCCCGGAGAGCTTTCGAGAGATATCCATATGTCGCGCTCTCATTATTGCAGGCAACAATCATTTATGATATAAATGATTTTGTTATGAAATCATCGCAGCGGCCTCGCAGGTTTGCCGGACCGGCACTGCTGCCGGTGGCTTTGGCCCACGTGCTGTTGTTCGCCGCAAGCCTCGCCGTTGGCGCCATCTTGCGTCATGGATCGGAGTATGCCAATCCCTACGGTCCCATCGAAGATGTCCAGCGATTCTTTCGCGCGAATCCGAACGCACTTCGTTGGTCGGCTTTCCTTTCCCTTGGATCGGCCGTGCCGTTGGGCATCTATACCGCCACCGTCGCGAGCCGGCTCCGCTTTCTCGGAGTGAGAGCGGCGGGGACGAACATCGCTCTGTTCGGAGGTTTCGCCGCATCCGTAGCTTTGGCGGCGTCTGCCCTGTGCTCCTGGGTGCTCTCCGTACCCGAAGTGAATTCCTCAATTACCACTTTGCGGCTGATGCACTTTCTAAGCTTCCTCGCCGGGGGCGTCGCATTCGCTATCAGCTTTGGATTGTTGGTGGCGGGAGTTTCAGTGACTAGTCTCTTCGCCCGTTTGCTTCCGCGCTGGCTGATCTGGTTCGGTCTTCTTATCGCTTTAGCGGGCGAACTCTCGTCCATCAGCCTGGTTGCGTATCCAATGACATTTACATTGCCGCTGACGCGATTCGGCGGCTTCCTCTGGCTGATCGCGGTAGGAGCGGAATTACCTAAAGCCGGCGGTACACACGATAGAGAAAGCAACGCACTGGAGTGATCATGACCCTTAACCATATCGACCTTCAGGTGTCCAATATCGACGACGCCCGTAAGTTCTTTGAAAACTTCTTCGGCTTACGCTGTACTTATCGGCGGGGAGGACAGATTGCCTTCCTCGTGGACGATGGCGGGTTCGAGCTCGGCCTCAGTAATTTGCATAACTCGCCGCCTCCCGTCTATCCACGCGAATTTCATATAGGATTTATTCAAGACAACCTTGACACGGTGCGCGAAATTTACGAACGTCTGAAGGATGCTGGCGTGCCGATCAAATTTGAGCTTCAGGAAGCTGGACCGAATCTGGCTTTCCAATGTGTCGCGCCAGATTCCATTGTCGTCGAAGTGCGAGCTCCGCGCGCCAAGGCTTAAGTAAATGGTTTGGCCGCCCAGCGGGGACTCGGCGGCTTTGCCGGCTAGACTGCGGGAGCCGGGATGGTTCTGATCCTGATCGCGCTGCTAGCATGCTACATGCCAGCGTGCGCTTCTTCGGATTTTGCCCACATTCGATGACGCGCTAATTCAGCCACAAGTGGGAAGATCGGTAAAGCCTTTCTGACTAATCGCGGGAGATCGGCGACCTCGGTAATCATCACCTCAAACCCGGCCATACGTTATCACTTCAAACCCGGCCAACGGAAGTGATCCAGAACAAGAGTAGTTATAACTCATGGCTGTATTAACTGCAATCTTTTTTTCAACGAAGACGGATCTAGATATGCTGGGGGACACCTATGCGGAAGGTACGGCAACGCAGGGATGCGACCGGAGCGCCGATATAGGAGCCGGAATGGCGGGGCGGCGTGAGCCGCCCTTCAGGAACCATCCGGCGTTTTTTTCGCGATGCGAAGTATCTGTTCTTCGATTTCCTTTGCCGTGGCGGGTGTCGTGTGCACGATAAGCCCTCCTCCGAGAACCTGTTCCCAGTTGCCACCCTGATCCATAACCTGCCGCAAAACCGATTGAATGGCATTGGATTGGATTAGTTCTTGACTGAGTATCCAGCTGTTGGTTACAAGGGGCGAGCGCTCCGCGATCTCAACAAACAATAGCGCGTCGTCCTGGGTTTCTGTTGCTCTTACGACGTCTCGATAGACCGCATCGGTGACGAAGGAACTCTCCTCCACGCGGAAGAGATTTTCACCTACTGGCGTTAATAAGAGCCGCTCGCTATCACCAGTTGCGGTCCGTATTTCGCGTTCCACCGCCGCTCTATGCAAGTCCCCGGCATCAAACATTGTGAAAACACCCATCTTAAGCCGTTCATAGGACAGCCGCAGTCATCGGCGCATGAGGCATTCTGGCCCGAAAGCGATAAATCCCGGGAGCGCGAGGGCGGCGTCCTCGCAGTGAAGAAGGCCACTTCCTTATTTAGGATTCGGTCGGCGCCTTGGTGCGCCAACTGCGTGGCCCACACTTGAGCACATGGCCGTGATGGAGCAGGCGATCGAGCATGGCACCAACGGCGGCAACATCGCCCAGCAGCTTGCCCCAGTCTTCTACCGGGCGATTTGAAGTCAGGAGGGTGCTGAACCGTTCATAACGGCGCATCACGATTTCCAACAGGTCCTCGGCAGCAGTGTGTGGCAGCTTGCGCATGCCGAAGTCGTCGACGATGAGCAAGGGAACGGTGGCTACCGATTGCATATAGTCTTTGCGCGTGCCGTTTGCGATGGCCTCGGCCAGTTCATCCAACAGGACGTGAACTTCGCGATAGAACACTTTATAACCCTGCAGGATGGCGGCTTGCCCAATTGCTTGGGCCAAGTGGCTTTTGCCGGTGCCACCAGGACCAAGGAACAAAGCGTCTTCGTGCTTGGCGATAAATGTGCCGGTGGCTAAGTCGAACACGAGACTGCGATTCATCTTGGGGTTGAAGTTGAAGTCGAAATTATCGAGCGTTTTGTCCGGATCACGAAACCGGGCTTGATTGCGGCGGCGCTGCAGTAATCGGTCGGCGCGAAGCGTAAGCTCATCCGATACCAGACAGGCGATCAGATCGATAGGAGCCATGGTTTCGGCCTGGGCCTGGCGAAGGCGAGTTTCGAGGACGGTGGCCATCCCGCTCAGGTGTAGTTGCCGCAGCGAGGCCTCGAGCTCTACAACGTGCATAAGTCATTCTCCTGACGAGTTCGTTTTTCAATAAGGTCGCGATACTGAGTAAGTTGCCGGATGAGCGGATCGATCTGGCGCAAGCTCAACGCCAGTTGCGGGTTGTGCTCCAGATAGCGGCGCACGAAGCGGTATTCACAAGCGCCGGTTTCCAGTGCCACCGCACAGGCGTCCTCAGTGGAAGCCACGCCGTACTTCTTTACGAGCGCCAGCACGCCCAGAATGCGGCGTACTGCGACCCGCCCTTGATTGCGATGCATGAGTTGGCAGAGTACGCCAATGTGCGCACCAGTTAATTCCGCACGGCGCAGCAAACGTTCCGTCGAGAGCGGCGTCTTTCTTCTGCGATCCTCATCGTAGATGCGATGACGACCGCGCTCTTGCCGCAGGTGCTCGCGGAGCAGCTGGCCGTTGCGTGGATCCATCAGCCGGACCTGAGAGTCATTCCACCGCACGTGAACCCGACGTCCAATCCAGCCTGGCGGTGTGCTGTAGTAAGCGGCCTCGACTTCCACGCAGCCGTCGAGATGCACCGTGCGCTCGCCGTACTGGTAATAGCGAAACGGTTCGAGCGGCAACGGAAGCAGAGCGGGGCGTTCTTCGGCAAACATCGCCGCCACCTGACGCTTGGTAGTGCCATGGATGCGCGTATCGGCCCAGCGCGCCTCCCATTGGTCCAGATACGCTTGCGCCTCTTCCAAGCTCTCGAAGCGCAGTGCCTTCAGCGGTGTCTTCTTCGCATGCCCGACGCTCGATTCCACCTTGCCCTTGTGGTCGGGATCTCTCACACGGCAAGGCAGAGCGACGGCACCGTAGTGCTGCAGCAGGTCCTTATATAAAGGATTGAGCGCGGGATCGTAGAGATCGGACGCGAGCACGCCTTCACGTAGGTTGTCGAGCACCACGACGCGAGTGGCCCCACCCAGTCGGCGGAATGCCTTCTCGTGCAGTTCGGCCCAGACGCGCACGGTGGAGCGGAAGACCAGAAGCCGCACGCATTTACGGCTGTATCCGAGTGTCAGTACAAACAGCCGCGTACGATGGTACTTGCCAGTTTGCGGGTCGCGCACCATTGGGCCGGAGCCGTAATCAACCTGTGCTTCCTCGCCCGGCGCGGTTTGAATCACGGCTCGCGCTTCTGGTTCCGCCGCTCTGCGTAGCTTGCCTACAAACCGCTGGGCGCTTTGGTAACCGACACTGAAACCGTGGCCGTCGACCAGATCCTGCCAGATCGCCTTGGCATTGCGGCCACGCGAGAGCCCGAGCTCGATCAGCTCCCGGTACTGCTCGCAGAGGCTGGGCGATCCACTGCGACTCGGCTGCGGTTCGGGTACCGTTATCGTCACCGACTCGGCGCCAGAGTCGGTAATCACCTCGTTGGCCGGTTTTGCCGGTGAGCGCCGCCCCCATCCGGCAGGCGGGCGCACTGGAATGCCGGCGGCGCGCAGAAAGATCTCGGCACACTTGGCGGCCCGTACAGCTTTTCCTACAACGAGAACAGCGCGGGAATCGTGTCGGGCGGCTCCGCTAGCGCAGCGCAAAACGGCGATCCAACCCAAGCCCTCGTGAACGCGCCGCAGACTGCATTCTTCTGCGACCACGGCAATCTCAGAAAGCTCGGCACGCTCGGCGGACCGGACAGCGCGGGTGCCGCAACAAACATCTTTAAAGTCTCGGTAATAGATTCAGAAACCGCAAATCTCAGCCGGCAAGGCGAGGATGTCTGCGGGTTTGGCACCAACCTGCAGTGCCGGGCTGCTAAATGGAAACACGGGCGGCTCAATGCCCTGCCCCTTCTTCCCGGCGGCAACAATTCTTATGCCTTGGACATGAACGATCTCGGGCAGGCAGTAGGGATCTCGGACACCGACCAGTACGATCTCGACTGCGCAGCACCCATATCCAGCGTACCGTTCCGGTCCACGGCGGGCTTCAAGTTTCAGGCGGTTATTTGGGAGCGGAACGGCACGATTACACAACTCCCGCCCTTAGACCGTGACAATGGCGTAGCGTTCGCAGCCGGAATCAACAACCGCGGCCAGGTAGTAGGTGTCTCGGGCGTCTGCGCCACCACCTTATACGTCGATCGACCATGCTGTTCTGTGGCAGGACGAAACGCCGGTTGACCTGGGCGACTCATTGGGCGGTCCGGCTGGCGCCTCCGCCATTAACGAAGGTGGCGATGTCTCGGGAACGTTGTGGACACCAGAAACGCGCAAAGCCGTCCCACTGCAACCGCCGCCCGGCTTTGTTGCCGCAGTGAACGGATGCTGCAAAACCATCAACGCTCGGCGCGAAATCGTCGGCTTCCTGTTCGATGCCAACTTCAACTCGTACGCGTTCCTGTGGAAGGACGGCGTGATGGTCGACCTGAATAGCCTGATTCCAAAAGGTTCGCCATGGAAGCTGCAATCGGCGGCCAGCATCAATGACTCCGGGCAGATCGCCGGGACAGGCCAAATCAACCGCGAAGTGCACGCTTTTCTTGCCACACCTTGCCATCATCACGAAGGCCGTGGCGAATGCTGCGAGAACCACGACCACTAATCCACTTGGGGAATTTATCTGAGCCGGAAAGCGGTTTCCGGCCCTTTGCTGCAACGCAGACAGATGTTCTCAATGGTGTTTTTCTTGATAATGACGCATTCAGATGCTGCCGTTGCGTCTGAAGAAGTGAAGCCGTTGGGCACGCTGCAAGTAGATGGTAAGACGAATTGCAACAGCGCGCAAGGTCGTTCCCAGACCCAAACATCAAAGTAACGTCAAACGAAGCGTCCGCCGCGCGGGCGGCTCAGTACAAACGGCCCAGTGTTTACTCAAATTCGGCCCGTCGCGGAAATGTCCCGTCGTCAGAAAGTTGAAATCGATCAGAATTTCGAGTCGAAGGGCTTAAATAAGCGCCTTTTGTGAGAATGTGTTCACTACCACAATTTGGGCAGAACCGGTACGTCTTCGGCCCTCACGATCTCTCCCGGGGATAAGCGCGTCTCGCAAAAGCGCGCATCGCACACTGCCGTAGTCGAAACAGCGGCCCAGGCAGTGGCGATCCACAACATGGGCCAGGCGCGAAAGCGGCGCGCCGGAACCGTGATGAAATACGGTGATTACGCGCTGTCCCGGTGGGAGTGTGCTGGCGTAGCTTTGCAAATGGTCTTCGAACCGGCTCAAGGCGCGTTCGTCGGCATACGCGAAGGAAAAAAGACAACGGCGATTGCAGCCAACGCCATTTGTTCCCAAGGCGGCGGGGTGATTCTCGACAGCACAGCACAAAGGAGAATGCCCGTGATCAAATTCAGCTATCTTGGCCATCCGACAGGCACATTCCGATGACGCGCTACTTCAGCCACAAGCGGGAAAATCGGTAAACACTTGACGACTGCCCACGTTTTGCGTCAATATCCGGATCGCCGACCGTCAGGCAACTATCCCAAACCCTACCGCCTTAGAGGATTGAGCAGATCGTGGAAAGCCTCTATGCGCTTTAGCTTGACAGATTCATTCCAACCGATGTATAGGTAGTCTATGCCTCACGCGACGGCGGATATTCCACCGGAACGCTGCACATGCTGATCCTCAAAACGCTGCAGCGCGGACCACTTCACGGCTACGCCATAGCCCAGCGCATTCACCTGATTTCGGAGGATGTTCTGCAGGTCGAAGAAGGCTCCCTCTATCCGGCGCTGCAGCGGATGCTGATCAAAGGCTGGGTGAAAGCGGATTGGAGCCAATCGGAGACCGGCCGTAGGGTCCGGCTCTACAGGCTAACAACGATGGGAAGGAAGCAGCTCGACACAGAAATTTCAGAATTCGACCGTGTCATAAAGGCTGTCTATAAAGTCATCGAGGCATCCTGATGGGCGAAATGTGGCGCAAGCTGAAATTTTTCCTCGGGCGCCGGCGCTTGGAGCGGGATCTCGATGAGGAGATGCGTTACCACGCCGAAATGACAGGCCGGGCACGCTTTGGAAATATGACTCTGCTCAAAGAAAAGAGCCGTAGCGAGTGGGGTTTTGACTGGTTCGACACGTGCGCGCAGGATCTGCGTTTCGCGGCACGCTTGCTGCGCAAATCGCCGGTATTTGCGGTCGTGGCCATAGTCTCGCTCGCCCTGGGAATCGGCGCTAATTCGGCAATCTTCAGCGTCATCTACGCCGTCGTGCTGCGCTCGCTGCCAGTGCAGCATCCCGAGCAGCTCGTTCAGCTCGCCTATACCGACCCGCAAGGGCATCGGGTTGTACGAAGCTTTCCCTATCCTTTTTATAAGGAATTACGCAGCCAAGCTGATGTTTTCTCAAGCCTGCTCTGCCAGACCGGTGCTGCGCCCGGCTTATCCGTGAATGGAAGCGCGGAGCGCGTCACCAGCGAAATGGTCTCGGCCAATTATTTCGACGTGCTTGGGCTTCGTCCTTATCTCGGGCGTTTGTTTCTTCCCTCCGATGAAACATCGGCGGGCGCGAATCCCGTGGTGGTCTTAAGCTACGGATTTTGGCAACGCCGCTTTGGAGGCAACCCCAAGATTATCGGGACTACCGTCGATTTGAACACCACGCCCATGACAATAATTGGCGTCTCTCCTCCCGAGTTCGACAGCCTGGAACCCGGCTATCAACCCGATATCCGAGTTCCAATCACCATGCAGCCGCAGATGGGTCTCGAGCCGTCTTATTTAGACAGCCGCCACGATTGGTGGCTGCATATTGTGGGCCGGCTCCAACCCGGAGTTTCCATGCAGCGCGCCGCTTCGGCCCTGACAGCCACTCTGCACACTTATATGGAACAGACCTACACGGGAAAGAAGCTGCGCTTGTTCCGAGCACGCCGTATCGATGTGCTACCGGCGGGAGCCGGATTGGAAACGAGCGCCAAGAGAGCCGCCAAACAGCTTTACGTTCTAATGGCGGTGGTTGCGCTGGTGCTGTTGAGCGGCTGCCTGAATATTGCAAATTTACTGCTCGCCCGCACCGCTGCCAGACAGCGTGAGATCGCGGTCCGGCTGGCGCTCGGCGTCGCAAGCCACCGTCTCATTCGCCAGCTTCTCACCGAAAGTCTTCTGCTCGGCGTGGCTGGAGCCGCATTGGGCCTGGCTGTCGCCTTCTTCGGATCGCGCGTTCTCGTCAGCTTCCTGCTTGCCGGGCAGCGCGGCGTGACGCTCGACGCCACACCCGATGCGCACGTTCTCGCCTTCACACTGATCGTTGGATTTCTAACCGGCATTTTGTTCGGTATTGCGCCTGCCCTCTGGTCTGTGCGCGTCGAATTGTCATCCAATTTGAAGGGCGAAGGGTCTGCTGTTTTCGGCCACCTTACTTGGCCCAAAGCGTTTGTCAGTTTCCAGGTTGCGCTTTCGCTGTTGCTGCTGGTCGGCGCCGGTCTATTCCTGAAAAGCCTGCATAAGTTGCGCACTCTGGATCTGGGCTTTGACAAGCACAATGTCCTCGTGGTATCAGCGGAACCAACTTTGACCGGCTATAGTCAGGAGCGCGCACGAGCGTTCTATCAGGAAGTCCGGGAACGCATCGCCCATTTGCCAGGCATCCTCTCGGTATCGCTCAGCAACATCGGCTTGTTCACCGGCTCGTGGGGTAGCGGGATTACGGTGGAAGGCTACCAGAATAAAGAGAACGACATGGGACCGGATCGCGACATCGCCGGCCCCGGATATTTCACCACGATGCGTGTTCCTATCCTAAAAGGCCGCGATTTCGGCCCGCAGGATCATATGCACTCACCGCATGTGGCTATCGTGAATGAAACGTTCGCGCGCTACTATTTTGGGAAATCGAATCCAATCGGTAAGCACATTGGGCCTGGCGATGCTGCGCCGGCTCAGGCCGATTTCGCAATCGTGGGAGTGGTCAAAGATGGCAAATATGCAAGCTTGCGTGAGGAGACGCCCCGCTTCTGGTACATCCCGTACGAGCAATTCAATGAAACACGCGAAATTCACGGGCTCAGGTTCTACATCCGTACGGTAGGCGACCCGAAAAGCGAGATCGGAGCCGTGCGTCAAGCCTTCCGCGCCGTCGACCCCAAAGTGCCATTGTTCAATTTCCAAACTCTCGAGCAACAGATCAATGCAAGGCTCGCAACAGATCGCATGGTCGCAACGCTCTCCACGTTTTTCAGTTTTCTTGCGACACTCGTCTCGGCAATCGGACTTTACGGTGTGCTGACATATGCAATCACCAGGCGCACTCGCGAGATTGGAATTCGTATGGCTCTCGGGGCTCAGTATTCGGCGGTAATGGCTTCTGTTATGTCCGAAGTGGTCGCGCTGGTGTTCGTCGGAATCGGATTGGGTTTGCCTTTTGCCCTCGTTTTGGGCCGGCTCGTTCAGTCGCTGCTGTTCGAAGTGAAAATTGGCGATCCTGAAACGCTGCTTGGAGCAACTGTAGTCGCTCTCGTTGTGACGTTATTAGCGGGCTATCTACCCGCCCGTCGCGCAGCTTCCGTTGACCCTACCCGTGCCTTGCGATATGAGTAAAAACACCAAAGTCTCAAATGTAGGTGTATATCATCGCGGCAGGCGACTTGTAGCCCCGAGCGTTACGAGAGTTTTTCCTGTGGTTGGCGGACTTCGGAAACCTTCAGGGAACTTTCCTAGTAGCCCCGCGGTGACGGGCAAACCGGAAAGTGGACGAGTTGCGGTCCGGATAGATCCGCCCTGACAGCCCGGCGTTTACTCGTATTCGGCTCAGTCACGATTAACGCTTTTTGGGCTAATTGCCCTTCACTACCACAGATCGGGCAGAAGCCTTACATTGTCAGCCCTCACCACCTCTCCCGAGGAGAGGCGCGCCTCGCAAAAGCGCAGTGTCTTGGCGTCGCAGACGTGGATCTGGTATAGCGGCGGGTCGTCGCGCTTCACGATGTACTCGCCTTTTTCCAGCTTCATTGCATCGGGAGTAGCGAATACGTAAGGGTTCGGGCGCGTTGCCCGTATGCGAAACTGGCCCGAGCCCGGTTCATAATTGCCGTAGTCGAAACAGCGGCCGAGGCACGGGCGATCCACAACGTGGGCCAAGCGCGAAAGCGGCGCGCCGGAGCCGTCATGGAACACCGTAACCAGACGCTGTCCGGCGGGAAGAGTGCTCACGTAAGTTCGCAAATGATCCTCGAAGCGGTTCAAGGCGCGTTCGTCGACATACGCGAAAGAAAAAAAGACAACGGCGATTGCAGCCAACGCCATTTGTTCCCAAAGCGGCGGGGTGATTCTCGACAGCACGGCACAAAGGAGAATGCCCGTGATCAGAGTGACGCGGCAGGTCAGAAGGGAGGCCGGTGCGCGGTTGCCCGGCAACTCCACCAGATAGGGACAGAGCACCGAGATGAGTGCGCATAACGTAAACACTTGGAAGAGGGCTTCGCTCGCAACGTGTCTTGCGCCCCCTTTGCGAAATAGCCGCACGATCCACCAGATCCACAAAAGAGCCAGAGCGGCGGCCAGCACGCGGTACTTCTGGCCATAGAGCAATACCTGCGATTGGCCGAGCAGCAAATACGTACCGGGGCGTGTAACCGATATTCCGGGCCAGATTGCGCGCAGCGTATGCCCCAAAATTACGCGTGCTATGAGAACCGCCGCCGCTGTTGCGACCCAGGTCCACAGTTGCTGTCGAACCACGTGAAGATAGATCACGATGGCGAGGATGCAAACCGGAGGCAGCGGATGCGCAACTATGGCGAGGCAAAACAGCACAAGGGCAATTCCATACGCGCGGCTCCACAGCAGGGATGCCGCCCAGAGGCACAGTCCTAAAGAAAGATAGAAATTCAAGAAGCCATACCGGAAGACCACTCCGTAGGTGAGCATCGCCATAAGCGGCACGAGATACCAGGGCCGCCGTCCTGTTAGCGACACGACGAAGGTCCATGCGCCCCAGAAGAAAATCAGCACGGCGAGCGCGACCACACAGTGCTCGGCCCACCACGGTCCCCACCAGCTCAACGCGTGGCACAGAAGAGTGTCGGCGAGTATGTTCGTGAACTGCGGCGAGATGGTCAGCCCTGGCAGGCTTCCGGATTCGATTTGCGTGCAGAGCCAGGCGTTATAGAGATGGCTCGGCAGATCGATGGCTTGAATGTGGCTTTGCCAAAAGCATGGAATTAAGATCGCGAGAGTGAGGAGCAGTTGCGGCAGCCACTTTCTCGACCTGGAGCATGAGACGAAGCGTGTTGCCGCCATAGATCTTTCTGATGTCCTTCGCCGAATAACCCTTCAGCAGCAGGGCGCGTGTGAGGTTCGGGAATTTGGAGACATCATCCAACCCCACGGGCGTGCAGGTGATGCCGTCAAAATCGGTTCCGATTCCGATGGCGTCGATTCCGGCGATCTGCCGGACGTGGTCAATATGGGCAACCACGTCGTCCAAACTTGCGCGCACCTGCTGCTTTTGCATCTCCGCTTCGAGCGCATCCATTTCGCGCTTGGCCTGAGCCGGATCGATACCGGGCTGTTTCATCAATTGCATATAGCGGGCGCGCAGCGGAGAGTTCTTTTCGGCGTCCGCTGATTTCTGCGAGATAAAGCCGCAATTGATATTGATCTGAATGACGCCGCCTTTGCGCGCGAGGGCGCGGATCATGTCATCGGTCATGTTGCGCGGAACATCGGTGACGGCGCGGCAGGCGGAGTGCGAGGCGATGATCGGGGCCTGGCTGGTTTCGAGCGCATCGTAGAACGTCTTATCGGAGGTGTGCGAGATATCGACGATCATCCCCAAGCGGTTCATTTCGCGCACGACTTCCTTGCCGAAGGGAGTGAGGCCGTTGTGATGCTGCACGGTTGGGTCGTCGATGTCGCCGGAAGAATCCGCCCAGTTGTTCGTATTGAAATGGGTCAGAGTCATGTACCGGACTCCGAGGCGATAGTAGTCGCGCAGGAGACGCGGGCTGTCTTCGATGGCGTGTCCGCCCTCGATCCCCAGCAGCGCGGCAATTTTGTGCTTTTTATGGGCGTGTTCAATATCGGCCGCGGTCAGCGCCAGCGTGAACGTGTCGGGGTAGCGGCGAATGATGTCCTGGTAGACCGTATCGATCATCTGCAGCGCGCGATTCGCCGAATGATTGCCATTGACATAACTGGCGGCCACGTACACCGAAAAGAAAATGGCTCCGACGCCGCCTTCGCGCAGCCGTGGAATATCGGTGTGGTTCTTAGGCGAATTGCCGATATCGGCGCCATCCACGGTGAAGCTGGGAATGTCGTTGTGGGTGTCGATGAGGATGGCAGATTTCGTGATCCGTTTGACTTCGGCATCGAGCTGTTTTGGCGTTTTGGCCGGAGCGGCGACGGTCATAACCGGAGCTAACAGGCAAAGCACGGCAGAGCTGATTACGGCGATTCGCAATTCCTCAGAATACAATTAAGAGACAAGATGTCAGACGCAGTCATCGATCCTGCTCAAGCGCCGCCGGTATCCGCGCATTGGAAACGCACCGTTGCCGCCGTTGCCGCTATCCTGCTGGGACTGATTTTTCTGGTCTCCGGCGGATACAAAGTCCTGAGCCCTTTTAAAGCCGGAGAGGTGTTGGAACAGGCGCAAGTGCCGCATGGACTGGGCGTGCTGGGAGCAGCGGCGCTCGGGACGCTAGAGCTGTTTGCAGCGTTTTTGCTGTTTACCCCGCGCTTTCGCCGCTGGGGCGGATGGCTGGGCTCTGGGTTGATGATTTTCTTTATCTGCTGGGTCGGCTATTTTTATCACGTCCTGGTCGGCCAGGAGTGCGGATGCTTTCCCATCATCAAGCGAAGCGTAGGTCCGGGCTTCTTTGCCGGGGATGCGGTCATGCTGCTGTTCGGGCTCGCGGCAGCGGCATGGGGTCCACGGGTGGTGGGCTTCAAGTTGCCCGCAGTCGTGTTCGCGGCATTGGTCGTATTTGCATCGGCAAGCCTGGGAGTGAACTCCTTTGAACAGCACAACGCGCAAGTGCCGGTTCCGGTTGTTGTCGACGGCAAGCCGGTGAATCTGACGCACGGCAAAGTGTTCCTGTTTTTCTACGACCCGTCCTGCATGCACTGCGATGCGGCGGCGAAGTTCATGTCGAAGCTGAATTGGGGCACGACGCAAATCGTCGCGATCCCGACGGTGAACCCGCAATGGGCTGCCAGTTTCCTGCATGACACGCATCTGAAGGCAGCCACCAGTCTGGAACTGGACAAGCTGAAGAAAGCGTTTCCGTTTGTCGATCCACCGTTCGGGGTGGCGCTCGAAGACGGACAGGTAAAACAGACTTTCAGCCAGGCCCAGTTCGATGTACCGTTGCCAGAACCGGATTTGAAAAAGTTGGGGTTTGTGAAGTAAGGCTTGCCGATCGGTGATAGCGACGGTGACCCCTGCTTACACGCGGGGTTCCGATCTGAGGCGGCTCCGAGTCGAATTTCCAGTCGCCTACTGCGTGTCGACGCCGGCGCGCGCCAAGAGTTGCTTCGTGTCGTCGGCCGAAATCAGCGGAAGCTGGATCTGTTTGCGGTCGTTCTCGTTCAGATCGACGTCCGTGCCGCTGGCTGAGAGCAGCTTGACCACGTCCGGGTTTTGCAGCACGTTGCTGTCGATCTTTTCGAAGGCGTAGGCGCGGTAGTGGCCGGGGCGCAATTGCTTGACGGAGAATTCACCGTTCTGATTGAGCGATGAGCTTTCGATTCCCGAGCCGTCGGGGTTCAGCGTATCCGGGATCAAGACAACGCGGGCTGACTCCGTATCGGCGTTTTGGTTTTGCGGCAATTGCACGGTTCCATCCACCTCCGCAGCACCGTAGCGGAAAATAATCTCCAGCTCTCCGGAAACGCCCTGACTAAAATCCAATTCCTGGCCGAGCACGTCCTGCTGGCCCAGCCGCACCGCTTTCAAATAGGCTCCCCCGGTGTTTCCGGAGACTTGAAGATAGTACCGGCCGGGCATCACGTCCTCGATCTGGAACGTTCCGTTATCTCCGACCACTGCCTGGCCCGACCCGGCAAAAGGGCCCCCCTGCTCTTCCGGCATCAGCCAGACGCGTATCCCCGCAACGTTCGCAGCGGAAACGCCGCCGGCCGGAGTCCCTTCCACTTGTACGGCGCCGTGCAGAGAGCCGGGCGGGACAATGTTGAGGACTACATCGTTAAGATCTGCGGCGCCCACGTCGACCGCTTGCCGGGCTGAGCCGCGCATCATGCGGTTTCCCGCGGTAAAAGCATTGAGCCAATACGATCCGGGAGCAACCCCGCCCAAATCGAAGCTGAGATCTGAGCCGACGTTCGTAAAGGCTCCGGGCATCATGGTTCCCAGCCCGCGGGGCAGCAGGTTCAGCATGATGCGCTGGGACTCGCCCTTGCTCAGGACGCCCGCTACATGCCCGCGGACATGATAGGTTTGCATCGAACGCAAACGAATATCGATTCCAGTGGCATCCTGACCGGGCGCAACCTGTACGGCAGCAGCGGCGTCGATAGAGGTCGCATCCGGATAGAACGTCCGAACCGGCCGTATATCCGGCTTGCCGGGAATTCCAGGCCGCTCGTTCATTGCCATATTCGTAAAGGTTTGGGCAAAGACGTAGTACTTCCCAGCCGCAAGTCTGGGAACCCGAAACTCACCCAAATCATTGACGCCGCCCCCTCCGGCCATCGTATAGGCCAGCCTGCCATGCTGCCAGACCTGCCGCAGAACCTGAACGTTGCCATTTCCGACGGGGTCGCCGTCCTCGTCCACGACTTTGCCGCTAATGACCGCTTGGGGAGTCAGCTTGAGAGTCAAATCGGCGGCCTGCTGCCCAGGGCGGAGCGTCAGTTTCGTACCGCTGCGAAATTGGTAACCGGAGCGATCGCCCATGAGCAGGTAATCGCCTGCCGGAACGGCGTCAAATTCGAAGCGGCCGTCGGCTTCCGAAGTACTGATATAGCCTTGGACCGTTCCCTGGGCGGGGGGTCTCATATTCACGGGCCGCAGATGGACAGCCGCCTTTTTGATGGGTTCACCGGTGAGGGAGTTCGTCACATGGCCCGCGACGACACACTTATCATTCTGAGTAGACTGCGCACCGAGCGGAAGGCTCGCGAGCAGCAAGAGGAAAAAGGCGGGCAGCACCGTTAAGTATTGATGTCAGGGAACCGTGCCAGGTTCCCTGATCCGGGTACTTACAACCCGTTTAACTGACGCTTGCGTGCTTATACTTCGTCAGGATCTGGTTCATCTGATCCTTAACGTGTAACTTTAACTTCTTGAGGCGCTGTTCCTCTATTTCGTCGTCCCCCGTGACGTGGGGTTTGGACTCAATCGCCCCAATCTGTTTCTTTAATTGCGCATGCTGCTCGGCAAGCGTCCGGAAGTGCTCATCCGAAGCGAGCAGATGCGCTTTCAGCTCTTCATCTTGCGTGTGATGCTCCATGAAGGATTCTCCTTAAGTGAGTAGCCACGCCGAGTCGGTTCTGATTAGTTGTGTGAAGAATCTGGCCCGGTGGGTTTGAGTGCATGAGTTCACTCGCGGCCGGTCACCAGGGGCCGTCCGCACTCCCACCAATAGCATCATTTCCTTCGCATGACAATAGCCTTTTCGATTGGATCGTTGTAATACTCACGGCGGGTTCCGATTTCCACAAACCCCAATTTTCTGTAGAGCGTACGGGCGGCTACGTTCGATTCGCGCACCTCCAGAAAGTGCGTGGCCTCGAATTCGAGTTCGCGCTGGAGAAGCGCAGTTGCGATGCCCAAGCGGCGGAACGGGGAAGCGACCGCCAAGTTTAGAATTTCGCGTTCGGGAGGGGAGCCGGCGGCACCCGCGAAGGTTTGGCGGGCGACGAGAAATCCGGCGATCCGGCCCTCGACGACCGCCACGGTGCAGTCGTAGCGCAGGAAATTGCGCGCATCCCAGGCTTGGTTGGAGAAGGATTCCTCCTCGATTTCGAGCAGAACGGGGATATCATCCGCGGTCGCGCTGCGGAGGACAAGGGTCACCGGAACTCAATGTCTGTCACATTTCCGGCCGTGTGGCGATCGTCATTGCGCTGGTTGATATAGGCAACGCTCACCCGCCGGGGGGCCGTTTGGGTTCCGCAGGAGAGATTCAACTGCGCCGGATCCTTAAAGTAAAGCTGGAGGATTTGGCCGGATCTGTCTTTAATGGAAAGCCGATCGCCGCTGTGGAGGCAATCCACTCGCACGAGCGTGCCAGTTACCTTTTTCTTCGTCAGCATCGAGTCCCAGGGCACAACATCGGCGGGCGCGCTACCGCCCGCTTCGGCATTCAGAGTGGTGTTCGCTTTGGCTTCGGCGGCGCGGATGCGGTCGGCTTCGGATTGCTGCGCCTGCTCGTCCGCCAGATGCACGGCTTCCCGCTCCCGCCGGCGTTCCTGCTCGGCGGCATCGAGCCGTTCCTGTTCAGAGCGCACGCGGAGGTCATGAACCTGTTGGCGTTCGGCATCGGTGGGAGCGGAATCTTCCGCCCGCAGCCAGCTCCCCTGGGCGTCGAGCGCGTGCCCATCGACGGTCTGGAGTCTCGCCAGTTCGATCCAGTAGCGAGTCATGCGGGGCTCAACCTGAACGGCTTTCTTGAGCAGCGCTTCTTTTTCTGCGGGGGTGGCGGCAAGCTGCGCTTGGAGATGGACAGGTTCTGCCCAAAGCGGGCTTAACTGCGAAGCTTTTTTTAGCAGTTGCAGGGCTTCGGTTGGAGGTTGTCCATCGGCCGCGGCTACATACACCGGCGCGCTGCGGCTTCCGGCGCGAATGGCGTCTTCGAGAAACGGCTTGGGGTTTTCCTTCTCCAGCTTGGCCACCTGCGCGAGCCCTTCATATCCGAGAGCGGTGGCTGGAGGTCCGGCTTCGACTGCTGCCTTGTAGGCCGCTTCTGCGGATTTGGGGTCCGTAGCGAGCTGCAGATCGGCGAGATAGACACCGGCGATGACGGCCGGGAGTTCGTGCTCGCCAAAGTCGCGTTTGGGGTCGAGCGGGCGGCCGGAGACCGGCACGGCCTGCCAACTGCCCGAAGCAAGGTTCGCGGCGGCCTGCTTTTCGAGCGCATCGCGGGGCTGGCCGAAGGCGTTGACTTCGGCCGCAGCAAGGGTGCTGCCGTTCTTGAGAGATGTCACGAAGATATGGAAGCTGGAGCTGTATTCGAAGCGCGTGGCAAAAAGCTGCATCCGGGCCCAATCCAGATCGGGATGGGACGGCGGTGCGCCCCAGGTCACGCGGCTGCCACGCGCCTTCAGCGTAGAGAAAAGCCGGGGCAGACCGGATTCGACTTCCGGCGGAAGGCGGGGCGTGTTGGCATCCAAAAGGATTTTGGCGACCTGCGCGAGCGGGAGGGGCTCGCCGGGGTGCGTCAGGAGCAAATACTGCCCGTTTTGCAAAACGAAGCCATTGGGGTTCGTTTTTGCAGATTTGGTGAGCAACACACGAAAGGGCCAGGCACTCGGGAGATCCTGCGATTCGAGCAAGCCGCCCAGGACCCACCGAAGCTGCTCCAGATCGGCGAGATCCTGGCGGGCGGCGTCCAGAGTGTCGCCTTCGGCGTCGATGTAGAAAGGACCTATATTCACTTCAGTCCAGCGGTCGCGGGCGCTCAGGAGAGAGGCGAAGCAAAGCAGGAGTGCGGCGAGGGATAGAACCAAAGGCCGCTCCCTCGCGGTCGCGGTTCTGTTAAACACGGCGCTCGGATGTGATGACAATGGCTTTGGCCGGAGAATCGGAATGGCCCCGGTAAGAATGCGCCTCGGAGGCATCGAAGTAAACGCTGTCGCCCGCTCGGAGAACGTGGTCTTCCGATTGATAGTTTATCGCGAGAAGGCCCTCCAGGACATGTATAAATTCGGAGCCATCGTGTTGATGCGGGCGAACTTCATGCACGTCGCGGTGTGGGAACTCGGCCAGATAGGCTGATAAAATCCTGCCGACCGGCTGATAAGCCAATACCTCGAAGAAGTAGCCCGGAACGGGGTGCTCCGGGAAGTCCGGGAATTTGAGACGTTCTTCCGCCCGGACGATGGAGAACACCCGACGCGAGCGCTTGTCTGAAAAGAAGTGGTCGAGGCCGACATCGAAAACCATGGCGATGCGCGCCAGGGTCGGGAGCGTCGGAATCAATTTGCCGTTTTCAAGCTGAGAAAGCATGGACGCAGATAGGCCAGTATGTTTCCCCAGATCGACGAGCGGAATTTTTTTGCCCAGCCGAAGCTGCCGTAATTTGTGCCCGATCTCATAGGCGGTGATGACACGACGGACTGCATCATCGGGATTTCCGTCCTGATTTTCCTTGCTGCTGAAAGCACTTTCATTCTGGTCAACCACAACGTTTATCCCTCCGCCCAGCGCCGTTCATAGAAGCTTAACTGACGGCGCACCGTAACAAAAGTCTCAAACAAAAAAAGGTATTTGGGAGGGTGTAACAACGCGCGCCGGGGATTTGGTGAAGCGGCTGTTTGGGTGACGGATCAGCGGAGATAGGGGAACGCGGTGATGCGCAGTTTTGCGGCGCCGTAGGGAATCAGAGTCAATTCCTGCAAAGGCTGCGAGGACGCGACCGGGCTCAACGGCAAAGGACCGGCGGAGTTGTCCTGAGCGGTCCACTCGGGCAGCCTTCGCGCTTTCACGCGCAGAGAGATCGCAGGCTGCGCGGCGTCGAACGGGACACTGCCGAGTGAATGCTCGGCGACTTGGACCTCACGATCTCCGAGTTGCACGGCATAGTTCCAGGCTGCATCCGGAGTCAGTTGCCAATCGGCGGATTTTTCGGCGTACTTTTTGAGCTCCGTCCACTCGGCATGCAGGCCGAGGGAGAAGACGAGCGGACCTCGCTCAAAGGCCGCGGAGTTGCGATACCAGTGCGTGACGCGCACGTTCATGGGGAACTCGATTTCCACGGTGTCGCCGGTCTTCCATGTGCGATTGATCTGATGAAACGACTGCGCCGAAATTTCGGAGCGGCTGCCGTTCACGGTAATTTGCGCATTGCGGGCCCAAGCAGGAATGCGGAGGAGCAAAGGGAAACTGACAGGGTGGCTGACTTGCACTGTGAACCTGACCGTGCCGCGGAACGGGTATTCGGTGTCTTCGCGAATGCTGACATTGGCGCTTTTGAGGACGGTGTCGACGCGGTTAGGCGCGTAGGCGGCGGTGACGAGACCACCATCGCGAGTCGTCATCCACAGGCTTTCGACGAGTTTCGGCCAGCCTTGATGGAGGTTGGCGGCGCAGCAGCCAAAATTGGGAGCGAGCCCGAACAGATTCGAGTCGTCCCCATTGGTGGACCACTGGCGATGAGCACGCGTGCAGGCAATCTGGTTCGGCTGCTGATCGTATTGATGCGACCACATGTCGTTTGAAAGCGTGCCCGGGAGAGCGTTGAAAGTGATTTTCTCCAAGCGATCGGCGATGGGCGCGTCGCCGAGAATGGCGAAGGCCTGCTCCAAGGAAAACATGCTCTCGACGACGGCGCAGAGCTCGATGCCTTGCGACGGATCGGGACCGGCGAAGTGCTCGTCTCCGCTGAACATGCCGTTGGGTAAGCCATGATATTTATCGAGCAGCGCGAGCTGGCGATAGAAGGCAGCACGGCCGGCCGGATTTCCGGTGACGAGCCACCAAATGGGAGCGGCCTTCAGCGCCATCGCGTTGTTGACGCCATGGGTTTGCATGGCGAGATCGGGAATGGGGCCCTTGGGCGTGAGTCCGAGTTTTTCGCGGGTTTCTTTGCCGGTGTATTTGAAATTGGCGAATTGCGCTTCCCAATCGTAGCCCTGCCGGTGCAGCAACGAGGCGAGTTTGAGCAGATTTGAGTCGCCCGTGCGGTTGTATAGCCAGAGCACCGAGTAGACGTTGTCCTGCCAGCGATATTTGCCCCAATCGCGCAGGGGACGTTGCGGGAGTTCGCGCAATTCGTATGCGAAATATTTCTGCATGACGGGGATGACGCGCGGATCGCCGCTCGCTTCCTGATATTGGGTGAGCACTTTGAGCATCACCATACGCGGCCACCAATCGTCGTTTTTGTACGGACCGATCTGGCCGTCCGGGCGTTGATGATCGAGCGTCCAGTCGACCCACTGCTTCGCTTTGGCAACGAGCGTGGGATTGTTCAGTTCGTAAGCGAGCGGGAGCAGGCCGTCCAGATAATAGGGGCCGCGTTCCCAGGACTCGCCGGTTCCGCCGAGCCATCCGCTATTGCTACCGACATCGCTCCAGAAATCGCCGAGATGGCCGGTGAGGCCAGCGGCTTGAATTTCCAGTTGGCGGCGCAGCCAGCCCTCGGGATGGATGGCGCCGAGGGGCAACGGTTTGAAGGCGGGAGTGGCGGCGGATGACGAGGTGATAGTAAGAACCGACAGCAAAGTAAACGCCACTACGAGGTGGCGTGCGGATGAGGGCGTCCGCTCCACAGTCTTCAGCATCCAAATACAACTTTAGCGTCAGGCGGCGGCCATGATGGCCAGATGGGACTACCGGCCGAAGCTGGCGCTCCTGCGTCCGGAGGGCGGTGGCGGCGGCGGGGGCGGTTCGACCACAACTTTCTTGGGCCGGGCATCCAGGCGTGTGGCGATCAGTTGCCGCTGGAGCTTGGCAAATTTGGGCGTACCGGGCTGGCCCCCCATTTCGATTACGTCCTTTTCAGTAATCTCTTGAGCCGCAGGGAGATACTTCTGGAGATAGTTCTTGATGCGATCGATCACCAGACGCTGGCCGGAGCGCATCAGCAGAAATAACAGGATTTCGCCTGGCACTTTGGACAGCAGCGCATAGAGCGCGGAGGGGCGCTGGAGCTTGGCAGTCGCGAGCTCCTTTTCGACCTTCCCTGCCCTCGATTCGAGGCGCATCGCCGCATCGTAATCGGTTTTCGGAATACTTGCCGCCTGGACCAAATGCGTCCGCTCTCTGGGAGTGAGTTTCTCAAACAGCAGAAACAAGAATAAAGGATAGAAGTTCGTCTCGATGTGGATGCCGAAGGGCAGCGCCTGACGGACCTTCTGGAGCTTTTGAAATCCCGGGAGATTCAATTTGGGTCCGGCCAGGGCCGGGGAATACAGATAGAGGAGATTTTCGTCTTCCAGAGACTTTAAGATCTCGCCGGGATTCGGTTCGAGAGCGATTTGGCGGAGCTCGGCCTCTAGCGCCGCGGGCGATATTTTGGCCTCCAGCCTGGCTTCCCGAGCGTTCCGGTACTGAGCGTGGGTACGCTCCTCGATAGTGAATCCCAAGCGGCCCTTTAAGCGCATGAGCCGGAGAATACGGGACGGATCGTCGAAAAGCGTGTAATTTGTAATGGCGCGCAGTTCGCGCCGGCTGAGATCGCCCAAGCCGTTGGAAGGGTCCAGCAGCAATCCTCGCGAGGCTTTCCCGAGCGAGAGCGCAATCGCATTGACGGTAAAGTCCCGACGCAGCAAATCTTCGTGGATGGTGGCCGGCTCGACGTGCGGTTTCGCTCCCGGCTTACTGAAACGCTCGCGGCGCGCCAGGGAAATGCTGACGGCCACCTGTCCTTTGAAACGTAGCTCGACGGATTTGCGCAAATCGTCGATATCGAGAATCTCCGCGCCCGTCTTCTGGGCGAGACTTTTGGCGAACTTGACCGCTTCGCCTTCCACAGTGAAGTCGAGATCCCGGATGGGGTATCCGCCCATCATGTCGCGCATCGCGCCGCCGGTGAGAAACAGGTTGAGACCGGCCTGTTCGGCGGCTTCCCGGACTTCCGCCAGTGCCTTGCTCTGCTCGCCGCTCAAGTGGCTGTCAAGCATGAACATGTAGTCGCTCATAGGGTCCCTTCTCTCCTCATCGAGACGAGGCCGGTTCGCTTGCGAGAGGCTTGCGCCGCGCACGCGGATGATGCTCATCCACGGTTTGGCGCAGTTTCGATCGCAGAACGTGGGTATAAATCTGGGTAGTGCCGATATCGGCATGGCCGAGCATCGCCTGAACGCTGCGGAGGTCGGCCCCGCCTTCAAGCAGATGCGTGGCGAACGTGTGCCGGAGCACGTGCGGGCTCAACCCGCGGAACAGGTCGGCGTGCTTCCCGTGCCCGCGCAGGAGATTCCAGAAGCATTGCCGAGTCATTGCGGTGCCCCGGGCCGTGACAAACAGATAGGGAGAGATTCTGCCTTTTAGCAAGCGCGGGCGCAGTTCGGCCCGATAGCGCTCAATAGATTGCAGCGCTTCCCGCCCCACCGGAACGATGCGCTGCTTGTTGCCTTTTCCGATCACCCGAACGGTGCCTTCCAACTCATCGAGATCCGCAACGCGAACTTTGATCAACTCGCTGACGCGCAGGCCAGTCGCGTAGAGCAGGTCGAGCATGGCGCGGTCGCGGAGACCGGTTGCGGTATCCTCCGGGGGCGCTTCGAGAAGCCGGTTGACCGCCGCCGGCGCGAGATATTTGGGCAAGGAAGAGCCGATTTTCGGAGCGGTGAGCAGATCCGCCGGATTTTTGGGGACGTGACCCTCATCGGTCAAAAATCCAAAGAAACCGCGCAAAGTGGTGACTTGGCGAGCGATGGACCGGTTCGATAGACCGCGGGTCCGAAGCTGGTCCAAATAGGAACGCAATGTGTCCAGGGTTACAGATTCTAACGGTGCTGGGCCGAGAAAGCTTCCCAATTGAGACAGATCCCGGCGGTAGGACTCCAGGCTGTTGGCCGCCAACCCCTTTTCCATGCGGCAAAAATGCAGATAAGAACGCATTCCGGCTTCGAATGACCTCACACCTGCCATTTCTGCTAATGATACAATATCGGCGAAATTGTTTGAAACAATAGGCGTTTCTTGCTGTCCAGCACCGTAAAACGAGTGGTCCTCTACCGGTTCGATCGCCAGCCGCTGCAGGGAATCGTGAATCCGGGCTCCTACCTGGGGCAGGACCGCGTCGAATTCATCACCTTGGACGGGAGCCTCCAGACCCCGGCGTATGGGGAGGTAAAGGCGATCTGCTTTGTGTCCGATGCGGGGCGCACGGATTTGTTCGACGACCACAGCCTGTTTGAGCGCCGCCCCAAGGTGGCCGGGTTATGGACGCGGTTTACGTTCCGGGATGGGGACCAGCTTGACGGCGTTCTCCCCCAGAATTTGCTGGAGTGGCCGCAGACCGGGTATTTGCTGACGCCACCCCATTCCGGGGCGAGCCGGCAGCGGGTATTTGTGCCGCGGGTTGCGTTATCGCAGACGGAGCTGCGCGGCGTGGTGGGCAAGACGGCGCCCAGCCGGCCGAAACCAGTGGACGCCAGGGAGTCGGGGCAGCTCCGGATGTTTGAATGAAGCGATCAGCGGTCAGGCTGGTACTTAGCCCCTCCCTTACGGTCGGGGTTCTGCGGTCAGCTTTACGGTCGGGGTTCTGCTAGTGCGGCGCCGTTGGAGCAGGCGGTGAGGCGGTGCGTCCACAGGCGCTCCCAATCGTGCTGGGTACTGTTCGGGGGAAGCCAGAGAAATACGACGTCTTCGAGGGTGAAGCGCGGCGGGTAGACGGCGGATCGCCACAGATCTTCGGCGCGGCCGCGTGCCTCGTCTAAGCAGTCCTCGGGGACCGGTCCGCCCAATGTCAAATGCGGACGGAACTCAAAGGTTTCCTCGCAGGCAAGGTCTCCTTCATTCAGGGCGTCGTGCATGGAATGCAAAGCGCCGTTGCCTTCGCCGATCTCCAAGTAGAGGAAATTGGTCTCCGGGAAACGGGACACGCGGGTTAACTGAACCGCGAACGGCGGGAAGTTCCGCAATGCGTTTCGCACTTGGTCTGCTGCTACGCGCACGGGACGGCGCAGCGGACGCGGGGGAAGAATCGTGATGTGCGCCTGGGGATTGCCGATTCCCGGCAGGCTTCCGCGCAGGCGATGGATGAAGCCTGCGAGCGGGTCCGGTAGATAAGAAACCAGAGCGAATTGTCCCCATGGAGTGGCAGGAATGTGGGTCATCTCGAAACACGGAACGGGCTACTTGCTTTCGACGGGCGAGCGCGGCTCCGCCGTCAGCACGGTCACCGTGTCCGGCTTCGGTTCCGGGACATACCAGGCCGCGGGCTCGAATCCGATATACTTCGCAATGAGCAACTCACCCGGATTGCCATCTTCTTTCATGGTTTCGAGCAGATCTCCTGGAGACAAGGGCCGCTCCTCCGCCTGCAACGTTTTCCAGGCGGCGTAGGGCGTTGCTGCCTGTACTTCGCCGGTTGCATCATAGTCTTTAGGCTTGACGACGGCCAGGCCGCTGGTGTGAGCGGTCCAACGAAAGCTTTCCCTCTGCGCATTTTTTAATTTGTGGATGCGGTAACGCACCATGAATGAAATAGTCTAGCGCGGATGTTGTGAAACCCGCGGAGGGGAAAAATGAAACAGCACGTTTGTGACAATGTGGACGGGAGTTCTTTGATTACCTCCTGAAATGAAGAAATATTGGCTGCTTTTGATCCTGCCGGCCGTGCTCCTCCCGTGGTGGGGCTTGGGCCGTAGCGATTCGGGGCCGGAAGTCGATTTTGCCACCGTTCGGAAGACCGACATTGAAAGTACGGTTCCGACAAACGGCAAAGTTGAGCCGGTGCAATGGGCGGCGGCGCGCGCCGAGACCTCCGGGGTGGTGCGCACGGTGGACATCCAGCTTGGCCAGAGAGTACACGCCGGGCAGGTTCTGGTGAACCTGGATACGACGTCCGCCCGGGCCGAACTGGCTTCGGCATTAGCATCCAAAGAGCAGGCGCAAGCGGACGCGACGGCGCTCGCTCAGGGCGGGAAAGCCTCCACGCAGGCCGAATTGGAAGATCAGATCAGAACCGCCAAAGCGGCGGTGGCGGTGGCGCAGCGCAATCTGGAAGCGTTGAAGCGTTTGGCCACGCGGCAGGCTGCGACGAAAGTACAGGTACAGGACGCCAAAGATGCGCTCGATCGCGCGAACCTCTCGCTGGCCGGGCTGGAGGATAAACGGAAAACGCTGGTGACCGCGAGCGATCAGGCGGTGGCGCAAGCCAAAGTGCATGACGCGCAAGCGGCCGTCAGCCTGGCGCAACACAAGATCGCGTTGGGCGAAGTGAGATCGCCGATTTCGGGAACTGTGTATCAGTTCGACCTCAAGGTGGGGGCTTATTTGGAGCCGGGCGGTCTGGTGGCGTACATCGGGAAGCTCGATCAGGTGAAAGTGACGGTGTATGTGGATGAGCCCGATTTAGGGCGTGTCGGGCTGAATATGCCGGTGGCGATTACGTGGGACGCACGGCCGGGCCAAAAATGGTATGGACGGGTGGACAAGCTACCGACGCAGGTTATTGCGTTGGGGACGCGTACTGTGGGGGAAGTGACGACGATTGTCGATAATCCGAATCACGATCTGCTGCCTGGCGTTACGGTGAATGCCACGATCATTTCGAAGATCGTGAAGGATGCGGCGAGTATTCCCAAAGCGGCGCTTCGTACGATTGGTTCGACCAACGGAGTTTATAAGCTGACGGGCAGGACTATCGTGTGGACTCCGGTAAAGACGGGTATCAGCGATATCAACAACGTGCAGATTTTATCCGGATTGCAGGTGGGGGATCGCGTGGCCGACCGGGTGGTGGAGCCCAGCGATGCGGAGCTGCAGAACGGGATGAGTGTGAGGCCGGTGAGCGGGACGTAGCGCCGACGACCTCGAAAAACCGGACCGTGGCCTGAAGGCCACGGCAGCACGCTGAAGCGCGCCACCAAACGTGAGCGTACCATAGTGCATGCTGGTCTCCGGTACGGTATTATCGGCACATATGGAGCGCGTGCGCAAGATTACGGTCGAAATTCCGCCTGAATTGCTGGACAAGGCTCAACGGGCAAGCGGCGCCGGGATTACGCAAACTGTACGCACGGGCTTGCAGCTTGTGGCTGCATCGCAGACCTATGCGAAACTGCGAGGACTGCGCGGTAAGATTCACTTCTCACGGACTTCGGCCGACCTTAAAGCTGATCGATGATTGCAGTCGATACGAGCACCTGGATCGCCTTCTTTCAGGGTAAAGCCGGTCAAGATGTCGAAATACTTGACCAGAGTCTTGAGAACCGGCAAGTGCTTATGGTCCCTCCGGTCCTGACCGAATTGCTCAGCGATCCGAAGATTCCCTCCGAAGTATCGAATACTCTTTCCGAATTACCGCTCGTTGAGATCCAGCCGGGATTCTGGAACCGAGCAGGGACACTTCGGGCCACCGTACTAACAAGACGCCGCAAGGCTCGCCTCGGTGATTCGCTAATCGCGCAGAGTTGCCTGGATGCCGGGATACCGCTTTTGACACGCGACCGAGACTTCCGGGCATTCGCTGAAGCAGCGTCGCTGGACATTCTGTTTGACTCTTCTGATTGAAGAGACTCGCGAGGGAGCCTGACGCTCTCGTCCCCTCTCGCTCGATTTAGCTCTCAAGTTGGGGATCGCGCCTGGGTCACGCGTTCAGGGAAGTTACGTCCGGATGGCCATCCGGTCGCGATTGCGAAAGTAACTCTTCGCCGCGCGGATTTATCGTCGTTTCACCGCTGCCGGACACGTTCCGGTCTTGGAGTGAGTTATTGAGCTCATGTAGAAAAGCATCAAGGATGCGCCGGAATCCCGCTGCGATCCGCTTATGCACGATGAACGCTTGTCGCAGGCCCGCTCGGTGGCGCCTGGGAGGTATTGCTTTACGCTGGCACGGTCATGCGAACGATTTCGCCGCCCGGCGCGAGGAGGCGATGGAGCTCATTCGCGATGGTTGACAGAATGGGCTCGAATTGCGGCGGAACCATGATTTTGGTGAAGTAAGCGCTGCGCCAGGGAATGCGGTTCGGGGCAGCGCTGAGAAAGAGAACGTTGTCCCAATCGGCCATGCTCCGGCGACCTTCTTCCACTTCCGTTTCGGTTCCGAGAGCTACCACTACGCCGCGCATCAGAATGCGAGCAATGTTCGCCAATTCCGTATCCGGCGGAATGGCGAGAAATAAAACCCGATCATCGGACCGGAGCGCGGTCACGACAGGTTTACCAGCGCGCCGGAATTCCCCGACAGTACCGCCGCGGCGTCCGCTTCGGTAAACTCCTGCGTTTTGGCGGAGTGATTCATGGAGCAGAACTTCGGTCCGCACATAGAGCAGAACGCCGCATCTTTAAATCCTTCCTCGGGCAGCGTCTCGTCATGCATCGCTTCCGCGGTTTCAGGATCGAGCGAAAGCGCGAACTGCCGGCGCCAGTCGAATGCGAATCGGGCGCGGGAAAGCTCGTCATCGCGGTCGCGCGCGCCTGGACGGCCGCGAGCCACATCGGCAGCATGCGCGGCAATCTTGTAGGCGATAATGCCCTGTTTTACGTCTTCGCGATTCGGTAATCCGAGGTGCTCTTTCGGCGTTACGTAACAGAGCATCGCGGCTCCGTGCCAGCCGATCATAGCTGCGCCGATTGCGGATGTAATGTGATCGTAGCCGGGCGCAATATCAGTGACGAGCGGGCCCAGCGTATAGAACGGAGCTTCGAAGCACATCTCACGCTCTTTCTCTACTTGGAGCGCGATTTGGTCCATGGGGATGTGGCCCGGTCCCTCAATCATGACCTGAACATCGTATTCCCAAGCCTTTTTGGTTAGTTCGCCCAAGGTCTTGAGCTCCGCGAACTGCGCGGCATCGCTCGCATCCGCCAGGCACCCAGGCCGCAGGCCGTCACCGAGCGAAAAGCTCACATCGTGCTTCTGGAAGATCTTGCAGATCTCGTCGAAGTGCTCGTAGAGGAAATTCTGGCGGTGCTTCTTGACCATCCATTCGGCCAAAATGGCGCCGCCGCGGCTCACGATGCCCGTAATGCGCTTGCTGGTGAGGGGAACGTATTGGACGAGCACGCCGGCATGGATGGTCATGTAATCGACGCCCTGCTCGGCCTGTTCCTCGATCACTTCCAGCATGACATCGATGTTCAGGTCTTCGACGCGGCGAACGCGGCTTAAGGCTTCGTAAATCGGAACGGTGCCGATGGGCACGGGAGAGGCGTCGATGATGGCTTTGCGAATCCGCGGAATGTCGCCGCCGGTGGAGAGATCCATCACGGTGTCGGCGCCATATTTCACCGAATACTCGAGCTTTGCCAATTCCTCCTCAATATTCGAGGTAGTGGAAGAGTTACCGATATTGGCGTTAATTTTGCACTTGGACGCCACCCCAATGCACATCGGCTCCAGCGCGTTGTGATGGATATTGGCGGGGATGATCATGCGGCCCCGCGCTACCTCGCCGCGAATCAGCTCCGGCGTCACATTCTCTCTTTTCGCGATGTATTCCATTTCGCCTGTGATGATTCCTTTGCGGGCGTAATGGATTTGGGTTCGGACGGGATCGTTTAAGCGAGGTTCAATCCAAGCACTGCGATTCATGTTACCGATTATAGGTTGGCGCCGGGACCGCGCGTTCGCGAAGTGCTTGATTTATGTAGATCTACCGGGAGAGCCCGGCCACTTGCTTACGCGCGTGGTTCTGCCTTGGAAGCGGGTTTCAAGTTGACGACCGGGCTGATCCGGTTCATAACATCGAGAACCATGTTCACGTATCCGTCGTTGGGATTGTAGAGGCGCAATTTAGCAACAGAATCCCGGTGGCGGTAGAGCGGCCCTCTTCCTAACCGGTAGGCGACTTCCTCGATGCCAGCGCGGACGCTCGGAAAGAGCTGATCGCCATTGTTCCAACCAAAGATATTGTTGTTCTTGTACGCCTTCCCTCCCCCGGATTCGATTATGGAGATGCTGGGCAGCAGGCGCCAATCGAGATGATTTTCATCGGCAGCCCGGATAAAATCGCTGGCCAGCGGGGTCACGGGACAATGCAGGCGGGTAAAGAATTTGGTGAGTCGAACCGTTCTGGGATCGGGCGCAGGTTGAGAAAACTTAACCGGTTGCGGCGGTGGTGGCGCCACTCTTTCGGTCCGGATCGTTAAGGGCAGCGCAATGAGACCCGCAGCGACGGCGAGCAGCTTCGGAACTACAGCCGGCTTTTTGAACCAACTATAATCAACCTGCATAGCGGCATTATAGCATGTTTATAGGATAACGGGAAGGTGGGTGCGTAGGCCCGAATCGGGAGGGGCTATAGCTTGTTGCCGGCCTGGGTAGTTTCCGGAAGGATGGCCAAAGCGCTTCGAGGGAAGGCGAACTTCCTTCCGAACTCGTCGATCACGTTAACCTGGGCTTCATACTTGCCCGGCTGCAGTTTAGCGGCGGGGACCTGAAGCCACACGGAAAGTGTGCCTTGCCGTTTTTCGTTCAGGCGAGTCGTCCGCACGGGAGCCGTTTCAAAGACCTTCCTGTTATCGCGATACAAGGCGAAGGAGGCGATGACATCGGGCCTCCGGAAGTCTTCGGGAAGAGTATCCGGGATGGCGGGGTCGTAGACCTCCAGGTAAACAAACATGTTCTGGCCGGCGCGGAAGACCTTGGTGACGTTCGGCATCAGCTTCTGACCGTCTTCAATGAGCGGATTGTTTTCCAGGAGCTTCTTGCTGTTCTTGACACCGGCTACCTGCTCGGCGACGGGCTGGCGCTGGTTGCTCAGGATGAGCGAACTGACGCGCAGGATGGGCGTCCGCGCGAGATCAGGAATGGTAAATGACTCTTCAAAGGTGCCGACCTTCCCTTCCCCGTTCTCGCGAGCGACGAAGCGCAGCTTATAAGCGCCCGGAGTCAGGGTGACGCCGGTATCGTACTGAATGCTTTTGTGTACGACCTGACCCGCCACATCCTCAGTTACTTTCAGCGGAATGGTGTCGCGAACGGTTGCGGCCGGGCGATTCCGGGCATCGAAGACTTCGGCAATGAAATCGAGTTCGGTGGCCTGCTTTGCGCCTTTATTGTGAAAGGCGAGAGCGGAGCCTGGAATTTTGACGGAAATCGGCGCAAAATATTTGTCTTTTTCGATCCGGAAATAGTCCACTTCCACCGCCATGGGCAGATCGGTGACCGGATTATCAGACATCAGGGCCTGCGAAAGCTGTGCTTCCTTATCGGTGCCGCTCATTTTGGCGAAGGTGGTGGGGGCGTAGTAGCCCTGGCGGTAATCGAGTTTTGCGCGCAGGCTTGCAAGCCGTGGCGCGAGTTTCACCTGAATGCGGCGGTAGCGGCCATCCTGCGCCGGATTTGAACTGACATACGAGAGAACGTAATAGCTGGAAAAATCTTTCTGAACCTGGCGGATTCCCTCGCTCAGATCGTTCGAATCGAGCAGCGCTTTGCCGCCAGTGTCGATTGCCAGAGTGGCGAGCGTCTCCTGCTGGTTGACGAAGTTGTTCTTGAGCGAGTTCTGGCCCGCGCCGCTATAGAGGTTATTCCCGGCCGCGCCTTGCTGGGTAGCATCTCCGCCGGGGACCAGCGCCGACAGACCACGAGCGTCAATGGGATAAAAAGCGACATTTGCGCGAACGGCCGCGTTGACAGTGGCGCGAAGCTGAGACTGGTTATCGACTCCGTTCTTCTGAACGCCGCTCGAGATATAGACGAGAGCTTTTTTTTCCGGATATTGCCGGAGCTTATCGGCGGCTTCTTCCAAAGCGGCCAGTTTCAGGTCCGCGTTGAAGATGTTGAACTCGGTTTCATCGGCGACGAACTGGCCGCTCTGGTCTTGGGCATCGGCGCCTTCATCGGCAATGGCGGCATTTTCGCTCGATTCGCCGGGCCGGAGTTTATTGATCGTGGCAATGAGCAGATCGCGATCAGAGGTGAAGTCCTGGATGGTTTTCAGCTCGCTGGTGAACGACATGATAGACACCATGTCGCTGGAGGTCATTTGTTGAGTCAGGAATTTGATGGCGGCCTGCTGCGCGCGCATCTGCTCGGCCGGCTGCATGGACGAGAAATCGAACAGCATCACTATTAGGCGGCGGTCCTGATATTTCGAAAGAAGGCTGCTGTTTTTCGCGGCTTTTTCGGCGTCGGGGTTATAGCCTTTCGGCGGAGCAGGCTCGGGAGGAGCTTGATCCGGGGACGGGAGCACGCGGTTGTTGAGGCGTTGAAAATCGACCGCTTGTAATTTCTGAAGCTTGCCGTTTTCGTAGAGCTCGAAATCATCTTTGGTCAGGTTTTCAACCGGCTTGCCGTTGTTGTCGAGAACCGTGACATTGACGATCACGACGTTGGTGGTCATCGAAAACGTGGGGCGCTGCTGAGTCCAGGCTGACTGCACCATCCCCAGGATCAGAAGGAAAACTACAGGCGTCTTCAAAACCGGAACCTCACAACGGCATTTAAGGTACGCATGGCCCCGGCGGCGCTGGGCAGGCCATAGTTGACTGCATTCACGACGGTATAGAAGTTTGTGTAGTTGACATGGTTGAGTACGTTGTTCGCTTCCACGCGGAACTCCAGGCGCTTGCGTTCTGCCAGAGTGAACGAGCGCGCGAACGCGGCGTTGACGCTAAATGTTCCAGGTCCTGGAATGGTGTTCCGGCCAGCGTCGCCATAGCTGCCGGTTGGCGGAACAGTGAAGGCATCAAGATTGAAAAAGCCGGTACTCGATTCAATGGATTCTCCGGTAGCTTCAGCGCGACCGCTGCCGATGCCTCCGGTCTGCGCAAGTTGCGCCGTGTTTCCGAGCACGCGCGCGGTCAACGGGTTTCCGGTTTGGGCGGTTATGCCGCCGCTGAGCTGCCAGTCTTTGAGCAATCTGCCGAGTTTGCTGTCGGCTGCGATTTGCGATCCAGGCGCGGCAATGGGCGAAGTCCAGACAACGTTCATCTGCAGCTCATGACGAACGTCGAAGCTGGAGAGGCCTCGTTCGGCTGCGATATCGAGCCAGTTTTGAGCGACGGTATTTCCAGCGCCGCCGAATGTGGACGAATCGTCGATGGATTTCGCAAATTGATAATACGTGTTGAACGAGAGCCCGTGGTTGAACCGGCGGACAGCGCGCAACTGCAAAGCATTGAAGATGGAATTGCCTACGGGCTCATCGAAGGTAAAGCCGACGGCGTTGCCGAGCTGCGTTCGTTGCGTGAGCGCTAACGGGCTGCCGGGCGGAAGCTGGTTAGGCAGCATTCTCACGTCGAGATGCGTTCCTTTGGTGCCCATGTATGAGGCTTCGACGAAAAAGCCTGCGCCGAAATCGTGCTGTATGCTGGCGTTCCAGGTCCCGGCATAAGGCGTGCGATAGTAGCGGTTCACCGCGAACGTGTTTGTAATCTCTTTGGGCGTCGTGGTGAGAAAGCCCTTTTGCAGCGTCAACGGATCCCGGAGCGTGGTGTTCACGGCGTTGGATGTAGCGAAGGGCGGCTGCTGGGCCAACTGCTGGACGAGATTGATATAGGCTTGCTCGTTGTAATAGATTCCGTAGCCAGCGCGCACGATGGTGGAGCGCTTGGTCCAAGGCAGCTTCCAGGCAAGGCCCACGCGAGGCGACCAATTCTCGCGATCCGGATTAATTAAGCCGGAGGGAAAAGCTCCGGTGTAAACTCCGGGGGTCGACGGAGTAACCACCGACACATTCGTGAAGCCGGGCGCTATATCGAGATTCGCCACGCGGCCATATTTTTCGGTCCACGGAGTGAAGTATTCGTAACGGACACCGAGAATGAGCGTGAGACTCGGCCGCGCTTTCCATTCATCCTGCACGTAACCAATCCACTGATTCTGGAGAAAGTAATTACTGGTTGCGCCGTAGCGGATAGAACTCGATTGCGGCAGTCCGAGCAGAAAATCGGCGAAGTCGTATCCGGTGCCCGTGGCCGGCTGGCCGTTCGCGTTCACAGCGCTGGTGGCGACTCCGGTGAAGCTGAATGTGCCTCTGCCGTTTGGATCGGTGATGGTGCTCAGATCCGCGCGCGTATATCCGCCGCCGACGGTGATGGTGTGGACACCCTTCATAATGCTGACGCTCTCGGTTCCGCCCTGGCTTTGATTGCGCTTGAGCGAGTACGTGGAGTCGCTCAGAGTAGCGAAATTCGTGAAGTTTAAGGTCGGGGGGCCGTAATCAATGGGATTTATGGAGATGCCGGGTATGCCGAGCTGCGAGGAAACGTCCGGCAAGTGCGAAAAATATGGAGTCACGCCAGTGACATTTCGGTTAAACCGAATTTGCGCGTTGCTGAACGCTGTGCTGGTCAGGTTACGCGACCATTGCAATGACACGTTCGTTCCGTAGCCGCTGGTGGCATCTGCGTATCCGAATGGCTGCGCCGTGGTTCCTCTGCGGTTCTGGTATTGGAAGTTCACCGCCAGGCGGTCCCTCCTTGTGATGTTCCGCTGAACTCGCAGACCCAGATTGTCAGTGTTGCTGGCTTGCGCGGTTTCGAATTCGTAATTGTTGGCATTGCCGGGCTGATTGGGCAGCGGATAGTATTTCAAATTCAGGAGTCCCAGCGAGATGGGATTCAGCAAGCTGGCCGGGATGGCGTTTCCGGGGAACGGCTGGTGGGTGGTGGGATTGAATAGCGTAACCGGCACATTCGTGGCGGATGTGCCGAGCGATTGGGTGGCTTGCGAGAAATCGCCGCCGCGTTCGGCAGCAGTGGGAACGGTTTCGGTGAACAGTTCGGGAAGCTTCGCGCGGGTACCAAAATACGTGATGAAGAACTGGGTGCTCGGGTCTTTGATGAGTTTCTTGATTGCCAGCGGGCCGCCCACGATGAAGCTGAACCGGCTTTGCGCATAGGCGGCTTGCGGGATATCGAGACCGTTCAGGGAAAACGGCTTGGCATTCAGCGCCGAATTCTGGAGAGCAAACGAAGCCTGGCCATGAATCTGGCTGGGGCGCCGATAATTGCCGAAACGCGCGCCGGCGGTTTGTCCCGGACGTCTTCCTCGTGGCCCGCCTGCCCCGCCCCGGCCGCCGCCGGGTCCTCCAAACCCTCCGCCGCGTCCGCCAAAACCGCCGCCGCCGAATCCTGCTCGGCCACCGCCCTCAGCACCGAAACCCGGGGCGTTCGCGCCCTGCTCCATGCCGCCGGGTCCGCCAAAGCTGTTGAGTCCGGAGAGGGCGAATCGCATATCCGGGCCGGAGTCGGCCTGAGCGCCTTGAGCCACGCCGGGGCTCAGACTGCCGGATACCAAAAATGATTCGTTACTGCTCGTGCTGCCGGAAGGAGGAATGGCAAAGCTCTGCTGCTGGGAATTTAATTCGTTGTCGATCTGCTGGTCGGCTTGTTGTGCCGTGTCGCCTCTGGTGTTTTGATTTCCCGTCATGGTATTTCTTCGCCCCGCGAACTGCTGGAGGCGCTGCAGTACAGGGGACGGCTTTAGCTCCAGATTAAAATTGACTGGGCCGCGCACGGTTGCAAAATCGACATCTTTTTTCAGCGGTTCAAAGCCGAACATGTCGACGGTCGCGGTCCAGGTTCCCGGGGCGAGCGGCGGAAAGGCGTAATGGCCGTCCTGATCCGTTATGGTGGACAGAGTTTGGCTGCCCTGGGTCACGGTGACAGTGGCACCAGGGACGGGTTGATCGCCGGATTTCACAAAGCCGCTTTGCGCTCTTAACGTTCCGCCGATGCCGGCGAGCAGCAGCGCGAGAAAGACAATACGAGGCAACAATCCTGTTTTCGCTCGCTTTCGAAGGAGACCTCAAGGGAAACGATGTTTTGAAAGCGAATGGGGTTACTGGGGGGCGGGCCCCAACGCGCTGCAAACCTGTAAAGAATCTTGAATTTGATAGGGTTGAAGCGAATGGCTAACGATCTGGAGACTCTACGGGCGGAGATGCAGGCCTTTCTCGAAGAGTCGGAAATGGCGGTCTTTTATGGATACCACCGGATGCTCGATACGCTCGTCCAGGTGTCCTGGGACACGGAGCGGCACCCCGATTTCCGCGAATTTCTGACGGCGGCCCGGAAGAGCGGCGCGACGCTGATTGTTTTTCATGAGCAGACGTTCTCGCTCGATCAGGTGGACGACGCGCTGGAGCAACTGGAAGAGACAGACCTGAGCCGCGAGGAAAAGCGCAGCCTGGAGGGCCGGCTCCGGCAGTTGCAGGCCTACGAGGGATTCACTTGTTCCCTGGAGCTATCCTTCAGCCTGGACGGACGCGTTTATGTGTACGAGTTGCGCACCGAATGGTACGACACGCTGAACGATATTCTGGCCGAGTTGGATGCTGCTATTGAAGAAGAGGAAGAGGACAATGGCGGGCCAATCGGCGGGTATTTTTCGAGAAATTAGTATGTCCAGCACAATCGACGATTATCGCGAAGCGAAGAATAATTACCTGAACCTCCGCAACCAGGCGAAAAAGGAGCTGATTGCGAGATTCAACGAGCTCGCGAGCGAATTGCTGCAGCTTCAACGGGAGCTTCGGGAGGATTTTGGGGAGAGGATTTCGCTGCCTACTAAAAAGGCCAAGCGAGCGAAATCGAAACAAGGCGTGGTCCGCAAGGCGCGTCCTGCGGCTACGAAGAAGGTTCAGCAGGCCCCGGCGGCGGCTCCTTCTCAAAAGGTTGTGGGGATCCAGAAGCGAGTGGAAGTGCAGAAGAAGAAATTAGCCGAAGCGCAGGCTGCCGGCAAGCCGACGAAGGCGATTGAAGATCGGATTTATGAGTTGGAGGATGAGCTGCGTTTGGCGAATGAGAGGTGACGCGGCAAAGAAGGGGGAGAGCGCGGGTCATTTGGTAGACTGAGGTTTTCGCGGAGAAGGCCAGGTAGCTCAGTTGGTAGAGCGCAGCCCTGAAAAGGCTGGCGTCGGCGGTTCGATTCCGTCCCTGGCCACCACATTCTAAAGGACTTGGCGGCGGACACTTTTCCTCACTTTAGCGCGAGGACACAATACGGACACATCCGCGGGGGTTCTCATCGCGTGCCCGTTCTCTTTTCTCCATTTGCGGCTCTGAGCAGACTCCACAGCTCGCGCCGTGTTCCCGGTCCGGGCGACATGATGGCGCGCCAGCTTCGCATAGCTCGGCCAACCTTGACCGGGGGACCTTCCGAAACCGAGCTTTTCTGTAGACCGTGTCTACGTTCAGGCCGAGAAAGCGGGCGGCCTCCTCGACTTTTCAGGAGCCGCCTACCGATGTCAGCATTAGATACCGCAGGCGAGCTGGCAGCTCTGTGGCCTTTCCTCTAATCCGCCCTGGGCTGCCCATTGGCACGGCCGGCACGCGCGGTATTGAAGTCTTTTGTGGCGAAGTTGTTGGTTTCGGCATTTGCGCCGCACGCAACCCGGGATTGCTTCTGAAAGCGGCGATCAACACTTTCAAGCCGGTCCAGCGCATCCAGCAGTTGTAAACCAACCTCGCGCATCTGTTCCGTATACGGCGCGAACTGCTCCGTGTGTTTGATCGCGAACCGAATTCGATCCATGGCAATACGAGCTTGGTAGGCCCATCTCGAATTCCGTTGAGGTCTGAGGCCAGGTGCCTTCACTCAGGCACCGATCCTTCGTCAGTGGCAAATTAAAATGTGTCGTTAGTTTGTCAAGATGTCCGCTTTTATTAACACATGATCTGTCCGCTTTGGGGTTTTCGGTTTAGGCGGCGTGAGCCGCTTTGTTTTTTCGCTTGCCCACGCGAACCGTGGTCGTCGGCGCGGTGGGAAAGTGGGAATCTCGCGTCTTCGGCGAGATTTCCAAGGAGGTGTGGGAAGCGGTGGAAACCTGCTTTTGGTTTTCGCCGGTTTGCATGCCTCCGCCTTTTCCACCGCGCTCCGGCTTGCTGGGTTTCTGCAATGGCCGGCCCTGGCTATCAAACCGCCCGACCACATGCGGTCCGTAGCGCAGCGAAACTCTGCCATCCACGTGTTCGTGAACCGGTGCGCTAGTAACTCGGGGAGCTGGATTCGAGTTTTAGACGGCCCACCAGAATTTCGCTGCCGTACCAGCGCTGCCTTCTAAACAGCAGGCTGTAGATGGATCGATGAGGGTTCGAATCCTCTCGGGCGTACCAACTTTCTCATGTCCAGCCCTGCCGGTCAACTGGAAGCGGACCACTGGATCGGGCGTATTGAAGCGGTTGCAATCTGACCTATAGGGCCGAATGCCGGCGGGAGTACATCGGACCTGGCGGGTTCCGATACCCGCTCCCAGCCGAAAGGTTGGGAAACTCTCGTCCACCCTTGTCGCCAGCACGGAATGCCTGCGGCGAATACAGGCGGAACTACATTTAGTCTGTTGGTTCCCGGTTCGAATCCGGGTCGCGCGCGAGAGTGCACGGTAGCTCAACCGGGTAGAGCAGCAAATGTTTCTCCAACGTTGTCGCCGCAGGCTTATGAGAACGCGCACAACGGCCAGCAAAACGGCCCGTGTGTGCTTATGAGAGTGAGAGCAGGTCACAGTCAGGGACTACATACAAAGGGACTACATCCCAGAGGCTGGATTTACGAGCTTACCGTCTTGATCACGATCACAAATACGGCCGATCAGGCACAGACCTCGGATTTCTTTTGCACAAGAATCCAGCCAATCTGCATTCCGCCGAACTGCCATTTGGGAAGGCATACGTTTTCTATTCCAATGCGGCTGAGCGGCGGTGCACGGCATGCCTTCTACTGGAACTCGACCCGGTGGATCTGGTGCGGGGCGGTCAACAACTCGAAGAGTATGTGAACGACCGGCCCTATGTAGCGTCTTCCTATCTCACCGTAGCGATGGGGCGCATCTTTGGGACAGCACTTGCAGGTAACTGCCAGAAGCGGCCGGAACTGGTCGACACGAAACTGCCGCTGGAAATAACTGTCGAGGTAATCCGCGCACGCGGCGGAGCCGACATTTTGCATAAACTGTTCGATCCGCTTGGCTACCACGTTGGCGCTATGCCTATTCCACTCGACGAGAAATTCGCGGATTGGGGCGCGAGCCCTTATTTCCGCCTTACGCTCGGCGCTCATACGACGATCCACGACGTCTTGTCGCATCTCTACGTGCTGTTGCCGGTTCTCGACGACGAGAAGCACTATTACATCGGGGATGCGGAGGTGGACAAACTGCTTCGCCGGGGCGAAGGTTGGTTGGGCAATCATCCACACCGCGAGTTGATTGTTCAAAGATATCTGAAACGGAAGCCGTCATTGATTGATCGGGCCTTGACAAGGCTTCTGGACGAAGAGAACGCCGCTGTGGACGCTCGGGAGTCGAAAACAGAGCAGGCGGCGCTTGCAGAAAAAGACCTGGAACGCCCGATGACGCTTCACACGCAACGGCTGAATCAGGTGGCGGCGAAGCTCAAGGCCTTGGAAGCGAAGTCAATCCTGGATCTCGGCTGTGGGGAGGGCAAACTGCTCCGACGGCTGCTGGCAGACCGAACCTTTGAGCGAATCGTTGGCATGGACGTGAGCCACCGATCACTCGAGGCCGCGGCTTCACGCCTTCGGCTGGATCGCCTGCCCGAGCGCCACCGGAAACGCCTTGAACTCATACAGGGCTCGCTGCTTTATCGGGATAAGCGGCTAAGTGGGTTCGATGCCGCTGTGCTTATCGAAGTCATTGAGCATCTTGATCCGCCACGCCTCCTCGCGCTCGAACGAGTTCTGTTTGAACTTGCACGGCCGCGGCACATTATCATCACGACTCCGAATCGAGAATATAACGTCTTGTTTCCAACGCTTCCTCCCGGAAGGATGCGACATAATGACCATCGTTTCGAATGGACCAGAGCTGAGTTCTCGGCCTGGGCGGAAAATACTGCCGCCCGTTTCGGTTACCAAGTGGTCTTTGAGCCTGTCGGACCAGTAGACTCGCAGCATGGAGCGCCATCGCAGATGGCAGTCTTTTCGTTGCCAATCGGAGGGGCCGAATGAGAACCATCGAGATCCCCGAACTGGCATTGGTTGCATTGATCGGTGCATCAGGCTCCGGAAAATCAACGCTTGCTCGCCGGCACTTTCTCGCGACCGAGGTACTGTCGTCGGACTCCTTTCGCGGCCTCGTCAGCGATGACGAGAATGATCAGACCTGCACCCATGACGCGTTCGATGCGTTGTACTACATGCTCGACAAGCGGCTCGCTCGCGGAAAACTCAGCGTCGTGGACGCGACTAACGTTCGCTCTGAAGATCGCAAGCGCCTGATCGAACACGCCCGCAAGTACCACTGCTTTGCAGTCGCGGTTGTGGTAAATACTTCGGAGCGAGTGTGCCAGGAGAGAAATGCGAACCGGCCGGACCGTGATTTTGGACCGTACGTCATCCGCCGCCAGATCCTTGATCTCAAACTTGGCATCCGCGGCCTGGAGCGCGAAGGATTCCGGTACGTACACGTTCTGGATAGTTCGGAAGAGATCGAGGTCCGCCGATTACCACTCCGGAGCAACAAAAAGCACGAAAAGGGCCCGTTCGATATTTTCGGGGATTTGCATGGGTGCGCCGGAGAACTTAGGGCGCTACTCAAACAGTCCGGATGGGAGCAGTTCAGTTTGCCCAGGCAAGACTCGCCGTGGGGCGAGGAATACTGGCGACATCCTTTCGGCCGCAAGGCGATTTTCCTTGGAGACCTGGTCGATCGTGGACCATTCGTTCTGGATACTCTGCGGATTGTCCACAACATGGTCGCAGCCGGCACGGCGTTCTGCGTAGCAGGCAACCACGATGTGAAGTTCCTGCGCTGGTTGCGCGGCAAGCAGGTTCAGATCAAACACGGCCTCGAACGCTCGATTGCGGAAGTGGAGCCGCTGGCGTCCGAAGATCGCAACAGGATCGCCTCATTCCTGGACGGCCTCGTGAGCCACTACGTGCTGGATGGAGGGCGGCTGGTTGTGGCTCACGGCGGCCTTCGCGAGGAGATGCACGGGCGAAATTCAGGTGCAGTTCGCGAGTTTTGTTTATATGGCGAAACCACGGGTGAAATCGATGAGTTCGGTTTGCCCGTCCGATACAACTGGGCGTCGGAATACCGTGGACGAGCGACAGTTGTCTACGGCCATACGCCGGTGCCCGAGGTAGAGTGGCTGAATAACACGGTCAATATCGATACTGGTGCTGTATTCGGTGGCAAGCTTACGATGTTGCGCTACCCGGAACGGGAGTTCGTGTCGGTTCCTTCGGCGCGTGAATATTGTCCTCCCATTCGGCCGTTTGTTCAACCGAAGCCGGAGGCACGCACCAGCCAGCAGGAACTGGATGATGTGCTCGATTTGGAAGACATCACCGGTAAGCGAATTGTCGAAACCCGGCTGCAACGCACCATCACCATCCGGGAGGAGAATTCCATAGCTGCGTTAGAAGTGATGAGCCGGTTTGCCATCGACCCCCATTGGCTCATCTACCTGCCGCCTACCATGTCGCCAAGCGAAACTTCCTCGCGCCCGGAGTACCTCGAGTATCCAACTGAAGCGTTCGAATATTTCAGAAGAAACGGTATCCAGCGAGTTGTCTGCGAAGAGAAGCATATGGGATCACGTGCCGTGGTTGCGGTTTGCCGCGACCTCAAAGCGGCGCGTGAGAGATTCGGCGTGATCGATGGCCGCGTGGGTGTGTGTTACACACGAACTGGACGCGCTTTCTTTCCTGATCCTGCTGAAGAAGCAGAATTCATCCTCCGGGTACAGACCTCTTTAACGCAAGCTGGATTTTGGGAGGAGTTTCACTCCGACTGGTTCTGTCTCGATTGCGAGTTGCTGCCTTGGTCGGCAAAAGCTCGTGAGCTGATCCAGCGCCAGTATGCGGCAGTCGGGGCAGCAGGGATCGCATCGCTCGAAGCGACCATCAAAGCGATTCAACAAAGCCCGGCGGCCGTCGGGTTGTCACAGACTTATGAGCAGCGATTGGGTCGGCTTCGCAAATATCGTGAAGCGTACCGCCGTTATTGCTGGCCCGTGACATCGCTAACAGACTACCGGCTAGCACCATTCCACCTGCTCGCCTCCGAGCGTGCCGTTCACACGGACAAGACGAATCGCTGGCACATGGATACACTGAATCGTCTGGCTGCATGCGATCCAGGATTCATCATTGCGACTCCATTTCTGGAGGTCGACCTGACGAATGACGCAGCGATTGAGCATGCCTCATGCTGGTGGGAGGATCTGACCTCAAAGGGCGGCGAGGGCATGGTGGTGAAGCCTCTCGAATTTATCGCTCATGGTCCCAAGGGACTCGTCCAGCCGGCGATCAAGTGTCGCGGTCGCGAGTACTTGCGGATTATTTATGGCCCGGAATATACCGCCGATGATCAACTACCGAGGCTGCGTTCGCGCGGGCTCTCGGGAAAACGATCCTTGGGCGCCCGCGAGTTCGCGCTCGGTATTGAGGCGCTGGAACGATTCGCTTCGCGCGAGCCTCTTCGCCGAGTGCACGAATGCGTATTCGGCATATTGGCGCTCGAGAGCGAACCAGTGGACCCGAGGCTATAAAAGACGCGCGGTCTGCAACCGAACCCGGATGAGGAGATCTCACCCTTACTGCGGATCCCACTCGCAGCTCCGATAAACGAGTTCCCGGTTCCAACTGGCGTTAAGCTACGGAATCATCTCCTTTTTAAACGCCTTAATTTGGCGGAACAGATCGACAAAATAGATCCGGGCATCGGGAATCTCGATCCCGTATCGATCTGAGATCTTCCGACGGACCCACTTACTCCGAAGCTCATAGTGTTCTTTCCTTCCGTCATGGTGTTCTTTCCTTCCGAAGGATAGACCGCTTAACTCCGGCGGGAAATCACTGGAGTCCTCGCTGCAACCGACGACATCGCTGAGAGCCTTTCGTCAGTGACCAGCATCGCCAAGTAATCCATGTTCAGAATTTCCTGGAAACACAAGAGCGATCTCTTCAAAGGCTACGATCTGGAATTGAGCGGCAAATTCAATTTTCATTGATAGTCCCCGAATGAATGTACTGCATCACTTCGGAATCAGAATCTAATGACGCCAAAAACTCCTCATCACCTCGCTGAAGCGTTCGAAGTCGCAGCCCACATGAAGATTGGATTTCGGGAAAATTTCGGCATATGAGTGAGCGGGTGAACATCTATCGGTGCAGCGCCAGTGGCCGCCATCCACCCAGCGAACTGCGGGATGAATTGCGTCATATTCTGAACGCAAGTCTATGCCGATATCGGGAACGGCAGCTTGGGTCCAAGCCGGTGGGGCTCTTATTCGGTCAACCGGTTGACAGAATATGCCCATTTGCGCGAGACTGATTCTGTGGATCGTAATTCTGGCGCCACCGCTCGAACCCGGCGAGGCCGAACGCTCGACCGCAAACGCGAAGTCGTCGAAATAGCGTACCGGCTCATCGCCAACAACGGCCTGGAAGGTTTTCGAATACGGCAGGTGGCCGAGGCCGCAGGCATAGACAACGGCACTCTTCACTACCATTTCTCCAGTAAAGATGCGCTGATCCAGAGCGTGGTGGAGCACCTCCTGCAGGACCTGGAAAAGAACCGGTGCGACCACGGCAAACACAAGAGGCCGACGGCACTCGACGAATTACGGATGGAATTTGAAGACATTCGCCTACGGCTGCGCGATTCGCCCGAGCAGTTCGTGGTTTTGAGCGAGCTGGCGATCCGCTCCTGGCGGGATCCCGCGATCGCAAAAATGTTCAGGCGGTTGGATGATGGCTGGTACGCGCACCTGGAAGGCTTGCTCCAACGTGGCATCGAGCAGGGCTTATTTCGGAAGGATTTGAACATAGGGCCCTGCGCAAGAGCAATTATGGTTGCCTTCCGTGGAATCGGTTATCAATCGCGACTGCCACGCCGCGAACTCGACGCACTCTTATCGGAGCTCGCGGCCCAGACCGAACGCTGGATCGCCCCCGCGGGTGTGTTGCGCCGCAAATAGAGATTATGTATGCACTGGAATTGATGGTTCTGTTAGTGGCCGCGCTGGCGACGGGCGGCTTAATGGTAAATTGGACCGGCTTGGCCCGCGCCATGGCGCGTCTATCGGCTCCCGCTTATGTCGAGTTACACCAAAATACGAATCGTACCTTCGATCCGTACATGCCGGTTGTTGTCGGAGGCGCCATTCTCGGCGGCATTCTGCTTGCCGTCACATTCGGTATTCACACGCTCTCTGGAGAACTCACTCTCGCCGGCGCAGCGTGCTATGCGGCGGTGATCGCCATTGGCGTCCCCACTTGCGTGCGAATCAACAAGCAGGTCGCGCACTGGTGCATCGAGAATCCACCAGCCGAATGGGCCCTGGTGCGAGCGCGCTGGATCCGTTTTCATGTAATCCGAACTCTCTTTTCGGCGCCGGCGTTTGCTTTCTACGTCGCGGCCCTGATTTGGCGGACTACGTAAATTGTGGCAAGCGATGCCTATGCCTGCATAGATCATGGGAGCAGTCGAAGCGCTTCCAAAACGATCTTGAATCCCGCGCGCCGCTATCAGGTGATCATGCTTCAGACATGCCGAGTCGAGCAGCACTAGCAAACCCGGAGCTCTGGTGTCAGCCAAACCGCGTAACGTCTGCGATGGTCGTGATCGCGGCGAGCTTAACATACGACGCGAGCAATTTCTGAAATTCGATGCTCCTCTATGTGGGCAGTCTTCAACAGCACAGAAGCGAACTGGAACGGCAGCCGGGCGCCGCAGAGATTCTTGTTCCTGTAGGCGGATGCGGAGATGTTCGGATCTACTACGGCAAGGGCCGGCGGGAGATCCGTATCTGACAGATGGTGGTCGGTGACGATGACGTCATTCCGCGCGACTTCGCGTAACGCATGGCATCATGCGACCGTACTCCACAATCGGCGGTTATGATGAGGCGCGCGCCGCCTCCGTGTGCCGCATCTACATGCTTCTCGCGGAGGCCGTATCCGTCAACCGGCCGATGCGGCAGATTCCAGCTCAGGTTGCCGCCCGCTCGCTGAATAGCGTGCGTCAGAATGGCGGTCGCCATGACTCGGTCCACAAAGCTGAAAAGAAACCTGTACTAAAGCCAGGAGGGCTCCGGTCTGCGTTTGGACGAAAGCGCTAATCTTTGAAGAGCAACAGGTCCATGGACAACGCGAGAGTGTTCAGAATGGCGTTCGCGAGCGTCTACCCGCATTACGTCACCAAGGCGGAGAAGAAGGGTCGCACCAGGGAGGAGGTGCATGCCATCATCCAGTGGCTCACGGGCTACGATGAACAGACCCTGCAACAGCAGATCGACAAGAAAGTCGACTTCGAGACTTTCTTCGCCAGGGCACCACGAATCAACCCAAACGTATCAAAGATCACCGGCGTGATCTGCGACAATCGGGTGGAGGAGATCGAGGATAAGCTCATGCAACAGATCCGTTGTCTTGACAAGCTGGTTGATGAACTGGCCAAGGGAAAGGCCATGGACAAAATTCTGAGGAAGTGAGCGAGGGTGTCGGTATTGTCATTTTGTTTCCAAGTCGTTCTCGAGGTTGGTAATCGCGGCCCGGATCGCAGCCCCGCTCCTGAGTAGCTGATTCGAGACCGTTTTTCGATAGAGAGCGAAATACGGCCCAGCATAGACCAATATTTGGCTTTTGAAGTGGCGATCTCTTTCACTGGAGGCGAGCTGCATTCCGGCAGCTCCGGCCCGGTCAGCCGCAGTATCGCGATTCGAACGCTACTGCGCGATGTTCACCCCGTAGATTTCACTCAACTCGCGCATGTGGTCACGCAGTAAGGACAAGTACACCTGCGCTGCAAATCCTGGTGCTCCGGTACCCTCCGGCCAAGCTGCATGCGCTGCCTTCATGGCGGCTTCTTTGTACGAGAGCCACACCTTGTGCAAGATCTGAAGTGTGGCGAGCTCATCCTGGCTATGACACAGCATCTGCAGGTTTCTGTAGAAGATCGCAAAATCTCTGTCAGCCTGCTCATCAGCCTGACCCATGCAGACGTTGTATGGCTGCTGCCCCGCCTTGCTCTCCGCGGAACAGTCCTTGCCGACCATTGCAATTTGACGATCATAAGCAGATTTAAGGGGCGCCTTGTACGTCTCGCGCTGCTTCACTGCCTGCCCTAATGGGAGGCTGGTAACGGTCTGCAGTTGGGCCGGAGAGATGTCATTAGATGCAGTCTGCGCATGACAGAAAGCTAGAACGAAAAGCGCAACGAGAGTTCCAACTGCGATCTTCATGGACATAGATTACCAGCCGAAAAGCAAGTAGTCTGCGCAATTGCGTGAGTTGCCGCGTTCTGTAGATCGGCCTTTCGGCTCACCGGTTGAAATAGGTTCCATTTCATTGAGAAATCGCGAGAATGGAAATGGGCGCCGACGTAGCCGCAAGCGACAAGAAGCTCGCCGAATATCCAATGTATTCGACAACATAACCCCGCGAAGGTCGTTCCTCTACACATCCGGACCAGAGAGGATATAAAACCTGGTACAACGGTTCGAAGACGTTGCCGGTGTCGATGAACGGGACATGCTGCAGGAACGGGTCGAATAGGTCCTTCGGGAGCTCGGCTACCGCTGCGAATGGGATCGACAAGACAATGAGGTCCACGCCACTGACAGCTCCACCGTGTCAGCGGCCGCCGCCTCGATTTCGTTGGCGAACGCTCTGACGCCTTCCAGAACCTCTGGAATTCGCAGTGCGGCGCCCGGCGCCCAATTTCCGGGCTAGCGTGCCACCGATATTGCCAGTCCCGATGATTGCGTTTTCATTGAGCCACCAACTCAGCATCTGTTTGTAGCTGTTGGCGTGCTTGGCCTGGTTTGACGCCAAACCAAATAGAGTACAGCGACGGCAAGAAAAGGAGGGTAAGGACGGTGCCGACTGCTGTTCCACCGATCAGAGTAAAAGCCAGAGAACCCCAGAAAACAGAAAATGTAAGCGGGACAAAAGCAAGCACGGCTGCCAGCGCGGTTAGAATCACTGGCCGCGACCTCTGTACCGTGGCTTCCACGACCGCGCGAAAATCATCCAGCCCTGCTTCCTTATTGGTCTTGATCTGGCCAATCAGGATGAGAGTATTGCGCATCAATATCCCTGCCAGGGCAATTAACCCAAGGATCGGGTTGAAACCGAACGGCACATGAAAAAGGAGTAGCGTGGGTACGACGCCTACCAGCCCTAAGGGCGCGGTCAAAACCGTCATAGTCAAAGCCGGTAAAGACCTGACCTGAAGTATGATTACGACGAGCATCGAGATAAACATGATGGGAAATACCTTGGCGAGCGCCGTGTTTGCTTTCGCCGAGTCCTCGGCATTCCCGCCGACCTGTATCCTGTATCCTTCGGGTAACTTGTCGATAATCGGCTGAATCGATTTCAGAACTTCTTGAGTTACCTGCGGAGGTTGAACTGAGTCGTCGTGATCGCTCTGAACGGTGATTGTAGGTACGCGGTCGCGCCGTTTGAGAATCGGGTCTTCTTCCCTGATCACGACCTTGCCGAGCTGACGAAGAGGAATCAACTTGCCATCGTTGCTGGTCAACGACATGTTGAGCAGTTTTGCGGGATCGAGGCGATTCGGGCCGGACGTGCGCGCCACCACATCGACGGTGCGGATATCTTCGCGCACCTGTGTGATGGCCACACCGGTTGTGAGGAACTGAATCTGCTGACCGGCTTCATTCGACGAAAGACCAATCAGGCGAAGTCTGTCCTGATCGAGAACAAAATGAACGACCGGAGCGCGTTCGGTCCAATCTTCATTTGCCTGCCGCACATTGGGATTCGCCTGCATCTTCGCCAGAACCTGATCTGCAATTACGCGCACCTTTGCCGGGTCGGGCCCCATCACACGGAAAGCAACCGGCCATGGCGCATAAGGACCAAACACAAATCGAACCGCACGAACACGAGCCTCAGGGGCGAGTCCTGCTGCAACCTGATCCCGAAGACGATTGATGAGCTTATCTCTTTGCTTCGCGTCCGGCGTCAAAATAATCATCTTGGCAAAGTTTGGATCGGGCAGCTCGGGATTATAAGCCAGCCAGAAACGGGGGCCGCCACCGCCTATATAGGAGCTGACAATCTTTGCTTCGGGTTGAGCTCTTAGCCAGTTCTCGATTTTGATTACGGCGGCCTGGGTCGCCTCGATACTCGAGCCCCGTGGCAGGGTTACGTCCACCAGGACTTCCGGGCGATCGGAAGTCGGAAAGAACTGCTTCTTCACGAAGCCCATTCCCAATACGGCAGCGAAGAAGAGAACAACAACAGCACCAGCTATGGCGAATTTATGCGCCACAGACCAGACAACCAGCCGGCGCAATCTTTGATAGTTGCGCGTTTCATAGATATCCGCGTAGCCGCCCTCCATAGGAGGAATATTCGGAAGAAGCTTTACTCCCAGATACGGCGTGAATGTGACGGCAACCACCCACGATGTCAACAGAGCGATGCAGACGACCCAAAATAGATTTCTGCAATATTCGCCGGCGCTTGATGACGCAAAGCCGACTGGCATCAGGCCAATGATCGTCACCAATGTTCCCGCGAGCATTGGCGCCGCCGTATGGCTCCACGCATAACTTGCTGCCTTTATGCGATCCCAGCCTTCCTCCATTTTGACGACCATCGTTTCGATGGCAATGATGGCGTCATCGACCAGAAGACCCAACGAGAGAATCAGGGCCCCCAATGTAATACGATCGAAGTCTTTGCCGGTCGACAGCATAATCACGAGCGTTGCGGAAAGCGTAATCGGAACCGCCGCGGCAACAACAATGCCTACACGCCAGCCCAGACTGAGCAGACTGACGAGCATCACCACCAGAAGCGCGACAAAGAATTTTAGCTGGAACTCACCGACTGCTTCATGAATAATGCTCGACTGATCGGTTACTTTTACGAAGCTCATGCCGGCGGGAAGATTCGCCTGGATTCTCTTTTGCTCCGCCTCAAGAGACTTGCCCAATTCCAATCCGTTGTAACCGTCTCGCATCACGAGACTGAGCATCATCGCCGGTTGGCCATTGTGCCGGACGAGGAAAGTAGCGGGATCCTCGTAGCCTCGTTGCACATCCGCGATTTCAGATAGTTTGAGCGTCCTTCCATGGGCGGTAATGGGCGTATCTCGAATTTTCTGCAGATTATCGAATGCACCGTCGAGCCGAATGTAAACCTGCTGGTTACTGGTATCGATGGAGCCGGCCGGCGTCACGGCATTTTGCCGCACGAGAGCCTCGAAGATGTCGCGCGCTCCGATACCCAGAGTGGCAATCCGGTCGTACGAGAACTGGACGAAGATTCTCTCGGGACGTTCGCCGAAGATGTTTACTTTTTTGACTCCGGGAACATGCAAGAAACTCTGTCGCAGGGTCTCCGCCTCTCTCGTGAGCAGCCGGAGAGGCAGTCCTGGCGCCTCCAGTGAATAGACCGCAAAAATTACGTCCCTGTATTCGTCATTGACGACAGTCGGGAAGACTCCTTGCGGAAGCCTGGAGGCTTCGTCCTGAATTTTCTTACGGCCCTGATAGAACTCATCCGGAACAGCTTGGGGAGGTGTGGAGTCCTTCAGCGTAACCGTCAAAAACGCAAGACCTGGCCTGGTGAACGTGTCTACGTGGTCGTAATACGTGAGTTCTTGCATCCGCTTTTCCAGGGGCTCCGCAACCAGGTCCTGCATTTCCTGCGCAGTGGCGCCCGGCCAGGCCGCTGCGACCGTGAACACTTTGATCGTGAACGTTGGGTCTTCCGCTCGACCGAGTTGAAAATAGGCGAAGACGCCGGCGATCACCAATGCCAATAAAAAGAACAAGGTGACGGATCTTTCTCTGACGGCGAGAGCGGAAAAGTTAAATCCCTTTCCTACCTTATGACGCTCACCGATTCTCTGATCTTCGAAGTCGTAAGTATTCATCGCTGGGCCATCTCTTTCTCGCCGAGGCGAACGTGTTGTCCGTCGTGCAGCAGGTGAGCGCCGAGCGCTATAACTTCTTCTCCGGGTTTGACGCCAGAGCTGAGGAACGTATCTTCTTCTCCGATGCGTGAAATCGTCACCGGCCGAAACGAGATCGTGAGATTATTTCGATTCAAAATCCAAACACCAGGACCAGCACCTCGGTCTGTGATGGCGGCATTGGGGACGGCCAAAGACTCCGCGGCTTCAGGCGCACTCAGTTCTATGGTGACTGTGGAGCCTAGGGGAGCCTGAGCGCCCAGGCCTCCCAGAACATATCGCGCTTCGAACGTTCGTGTGAGCTGGTCTGCCGAATCGGAGAGCTGTCGTAAGCGCGCTGGCACACTTCCGTTTTTGCCGAACAGCCTGGCGCGCGCGACGGAACCGAGAGGCGGCCGCATCGTCTCGGGCAGGAATACGGATGCCTCGCGCGGACCGGTGTGGGCAAGCCGGACGACAGTCTGTCCCGCCGAGACGACCTGGCCAGGCTCGGCGAGTGTGTCCACCACGGTGCCATCGGCGTCTGCCAAAAGCACTGAGTAATCGCCCTGGTCTCGCGCGATTTTTTCCTGTGCCTCTGCCGCAGTTAATTGCGCTCGCGCCGCATCGGAGGCCGCTTTAATTTGGTCATAGGTCGAAGCCGAGACAGCTCCCGTCGATACCAGTCCCCGGTAGCGTGCTTCGTCCGCGGCCGCCTGATCGGCGCGCGCCTTGGCGGCTGCAACACTCTCGGCCTGGGCCGTGATCGCGTGGGCATAGTCGGTTATATCGATCCGCATTAACGGTTGACCTGCGTGGACACTGTTGCCCGCATCAACCAATCTCTGGGTAACCTTGCCCGAAACACGGAACCCCAAATCACTTTGAATGCGAGCGGTAACCACTCCCGTAAAGAGTTGGGTCGGCCTCGATGATTCGGACGTCGTAGTTATTCGCACGAGTTCCGGCAGTGTGCGTGAATCTTTCTCCTCGTGCTTGGCGCAACCTACACCCAACGCAGCGAGAAATGCGAGAGAGATGATGGCGAAATGTTGCGTCGCCTTCGAGCTTTTTATTTGTGAAGTAAACATATCGGGTCACCTGAACATTTGGGGTTTACGGATTCCATCCGCCGCCAAGAGCTCGGAAGGAGCCGACGGCCGCGCGAGCCGCATTGGCGCGTGTCAAGGCCAAATCATCGCGCGCCACTAGCAGTTGCCGGTCCGCATCGAGCAGGTCCGTTAACGCGATCACTCCTGCCTGATACGCCTCTTGAGATCTGTCTCTTACTCGCTGTAAGGAATTGATTTCCCGCACGACCTCCTCTTGTCGAGCCTCGAGCTGGACGAGCGCATAGAGCGAGTCTTCAACATCTTCGGCGGCGTGGAGTACCGAATTCCGATAGCCGGCAAGAGCTTCGGCATTGGCGCCTCTCGCCTGCTTCACTTCTGCGTCCACACGCCCAAAATCAAACAGCCTCCAACGCAAGCCCGCGATAGCGCCCGGCTGAAAGGTCCTCTCTCGAAAAAGATCTCCCGCATTGGTTGCCTCGTTGCCGAGCAGTGCGGAGAGCGAGAGCTTCGGATAATATTCCGCGAGCGCTTGGCCGATGCGAGCGTTTGAAGCGGCAACGCGGCGCTCTGCTGCAATAATGTCCGGTCTTCTCCGCATGAGTTCCGAGGGATCGGCAAAAACCGGAATGGCAGGAATTGCCGGAATATCCGAAACCGTTTTCAACTCGGAGGCGTATGTGCCGGGCTGAGCACCCATGAGGACATCGAGGCGATTGAGTTGAGCCTCCAACGTGATCTGAATTGGTGGCACGGAAGCCTTTGCCTGCGCTAATAAGGCTTCGGCCTGAGCCAGCTCTCGATCGGATGCAACTCCGGCGGTTCTTCGCTGCGAAACAAGCTGGAGCAGGTGATCGTCGATTCCTATCTGTTGCTTTGCAAACGCGAGTTGCAGTTGGGCGCCGCGGACCTGCATGTAAGCATCGGCGGCTTCCGCAGCCACGGAAATCCGGGTACCCAGGTGATCCGCCTCCGCCACCTGCACCTCTTCTGTCGCGGCCTCGGCACCACGTCTCAAACCGCCGAACAGATCAACTTCCCAAGTGGCCGCAATGCCCAGGTCAAGATAGCTCTGATTTCGATCAAATCCCGGGAACACACCCGCAACTCGTCCCACGGGGCTTTCCAGAGATTGGCGAAAAGAGTTCGATTGGGCCGTTATGGAGCCAGCAGGCTTCAATCTTGCGCCGGCCTCCTTCGCCGCGGCGCGGGCTTGCTCGACACGGCTGAACGAGGCTGCCAGATCCAAGTTCTGCTCAACTGCTCGCTGCACGATCTTCGTAAGCTCCGGATCTTGAAATCCGGTCCACCATCTATCAAGAGGTGGCGCCTCAGCGGTCACCTTCCGTGCTTGAACGGCAGGAGCGTTATGGAACGGCTGAACGTTACTTACTGGCCGCCTGTACTTCGGGCCAACGGCGCAACTGGTTAACAACAAGGTGACCAGTCCGCAGGCCACGCCGCGCGCTGTCACCCAAGTGCGCTGCGACGGTTTTCTCGCCTTACGCCACGCCAACTGGCACCAGCTTCTTAGAGGCTTTCCAGAGTTGCAGGTTGATGAAATCGGGAGCGAGGCGGCGCAGGAATGCGAGCTGTTTCGCCTGCCCGGGCCGGATCTCGAGGGTGCCCGCCCTCAGTGCCGCAAAGGATTGTTTCACCAATTCATCCGTTGTGATCAACTTGAGGCTGCCCTTCGGAAGATCTGCCGTGAGGTCAGTCTTCACGGCGGGTGGCATGAGTTCGATGACCTCGACGCCAGCATCCTGCAATTGGAACCGCAGCGACTGCGTGTAGGAGTGAACCGCCGCCTTCGTGGCGCTATAGAGGGGCGTGGAGGGCAGCGGCACGAAGGCCAACCCGGAGGACACGTTGATCAGCGCGCCCCTGTTCGCGGTGAGAATGTCGATGAAGGCGGAAGTCATGCCAATGACGCCGCCCAAGTTGATGTTCACCTCCATCATCAATCCGGCGAGGTCGCCCGCCGGGACCTTGAGGTTCTTGTGGAGCATGATGCCCGCGTTGTTCATCAGCACGTCCAGTTTGGGGAAATCCGCCTTCACGCGCGCCGCAACGGCGGCGATCTGCGCGGGGCTCGCAACGTCGCTCTGGATTACGTGAAGTTTCGGGTACTTCGCCTTCAGCTCGTCGAGCACTGCGCGGCGCCGACCAGTCACGATGACCTCGTTTCCGAGTTCGACGAACTTGAGCGCGAAAGCTAGGCCGATGCCGGCGGAGCCCCCGGTGATGAGAATGGTGCGACCAGTGAGATTCATAAGATTCCTTTCATTTCGACTCTGATAGAAGCGGGGCTTTTTGGGAGCCCCTCACGAGTCTTTTTTTGATCCCGTATAGCGTATGGGATTACGGAGATAATCCCAACGTCGCAAAAAAATTTCAGAAACTGGCCAAAAGATAATCGCGTGTACTGCCCAAGACCCTCTCCCTATCGGCAGGCTCCGTAAAAAGACGCGCCGTCGCCACGGCACCCGCCATCGCACTGAAAATGACGAAGAAGTTGCGCTCCCGCTCTCTGGCGGTTGCCCCCGGCATGAACTCCGCCCACCGTTTCGTAAGCTCTTTCATCAGACCCGCCATTCGCTTTCTAACAGGCAACTTGGCGCGGGCAATCTCAGGCGCCAATGTAACAACCGGGCAGCCCGTGTCGGGACGATTACAGTGCTCGGGTGAGAGATACCATCGCACCACCTCTTTCCATCTGTTCTCAGGCGGCACGCTCTGCAGCGAGGCAAAGACCTTTTCACTAAATTCCACGAATCCCTGCGCAATAGCCTCGGCGAGAAGCTCGTCCTTGCTCCCAAAGTGCTTATAAAAGCCGCCGACGGTCAGACCTGATGCCTGCATTACGCTTGCGACGCCAGGACCGCTCAGCCCCTCAGCACGGAGCTTGCGAGCGGCGTTCCGCACGATACGATCGCGGGTTTGCTTCTTGTGTTCCGGTTCGTAACGCATATCGGCTGCTCGTTGGATTATACATGTAATCCTGACGATTCACAATTCACAAGCGACAGAAGAGTGGGGACGATTGAGGTCAGGTTCGGCAAAGCCTCTGCATGTCGCAAACAGGTGTTGTTGCCGCCGCCTGCAATTTGATATTTGGATCCACCGCACGCATCAACTTGGCCGATTCGCGAACGAGGGATCCCCATTCTGCTGGAGTCTTCGCGCCGCTTTCCGTGCCAAACTAATTCACGTTTCCAATACTCTACGTGAGCTTGCGGAAGCGCTACACAACTCTGCAAGAACAACCTTGCGATTATCTTCGAGTTTACTTGGACATTTGACGAGACCGCTCCGTTTCAAAACGAAAATTTCATGCTGAACTGAATATTGCGCGGCGGGTAAGCCGACGTAATCGTACCGAAAGCGCTGCTCGCGTGATTCGTTTCGGGATCCTGGAAGTTAACGGTGTTGAACGCGTTAATGAAGTCCGCGCGAAACTGCAGATTCATATTCTCACGGATAGGGAAGAACCGTGCAACGGAGAGATCGTATTCCTTAAGGCCGGGGCCTCGCACGTCGCCGGCACCCGCGGTCCCGAAAGCGTCTTGTGCCGCCGGCGCAAAAGCGGCCGGATTGAACCACCCGTCCGGACCGGGATTAGGCAGAACACCGGGGCCGCCAATGTAATTGGCCTCGCGGCCACCGAGAATGGGCGTATCGTCCGTGATGTTGTAGGGAAAACCCGTTTGCAGGTGGATAATGCCCGTAAACTGCCAATTGCCGAAAGGAGCTCGGAGATATAAAGGCTGGCTGGTCAGCTTCGGAAGGTACCAGACGAAGCTCCCGCTGAAAACGTGTGTAGCGTCATACGAGAGCGGCCCATACATCCAGTACAGATTGTAGTAATCCAGGTTATTGGTAGTATCGGACGGCGCGTTGCCAAGCGCTTTCGAATAGGTGTAAGCCGCAGTAAACATAGCGGTCCCCATCCGCCGTGAAAGTTCAACCTGGAGTCCATGGTAATTCGAGGTGGCCGCGCTTTCGAATTGCTGAATCTTTGAATACCCGGCAAAGGGGCGGATGCTGTTTTCATTTGTCGTGGCGGGAACCGACCCGAGGACCGAAAATGACGGCTGATTCACGTCGGGTTCCACCAACAAATGCCGACCCAGCGTTCCCACATAATCCGCCTCAAAGAACAAGTGGGCCGGAAGCTCGCGCTGCACGCCAAGGCTGAATTGCTCCGAATACGGAAGCCTCAGTTTTGGCTGGACGACCTGCAACGTGCCGAAGGGAGCGGGAGGACTGGTTTTGCCGCCGGAAATATTCGAAATGTTGCCGTAGTTATAAGAAACACTCGAAACGTACGGCGGGTTATTCAGAGTGTAGAACGTAGGATTGCCTTGGATACGATCGTAGAAGATTCCAAAGCCGCCACGAACTACGGTCTTATCATTCACCGCATAAGCAAAGCCAACCCGCGGAGCCCAAGTGTTGTGGCTGGGGTACATGCCGCGCGGGCCTCCATCGGGAACAGCCAATACCTGAGGACTACCGGCATTGGGGACCAGGTAATCGTATTGGGAAGGGACACCGTTCGCAACGCGCTGGAGGCCATCGTAAATGTTGCCGGAGCCGGGGACAATCTGGCCCTTTGTGTTTACGATTACAGCCTGGGCGGGATTGTAAAGTGAAGGCACGAAATTCGTCAGGTTGTCTAACTGGGAGTACATCGTTTGGTAGTACTCATAGCGGAGACCGAAGTTGAGGCTCAGCTTCCGAGTTACTTTCCAGGCGTCATCAAAAAACACAGCCGGTTCCCAGTAACGGTAATAACCGATTGGATCGTATTGCGCCTCAGTGTACGTGTTGAAGTTGCCAAGTAAGGCATCGGCCAACGCATAGCCCGTTGTGTTTGGATTTCCGGTGGTACTGTAGCTGATATTCCCGTCGTAATCGGAGCGCCCATTCTGATTCTTACGATTTCGAATGAACAGGAACCCCATGTGCATGGTGTGCTGGCCATGAACAATGGACACTGTGTCTCCGGCTTCAATTTCCGTGGTGGGAGAGTAGAGTGTATGCGCGGGCCCGGTCAACCCGGCAAAGCTCTGGACGGAAATACTCGGAATCCCATTGGCCCACGCGCCCTGACTGTTGAAAACCCGCTGAAACGTGAAGCCTTCGGTGGAACGTAACCAGGTATCACCTTGATTTATGTAGCGCTGCCGGTTATAGCTCGCACCGACGTGGGCTTCGTTAACGATGTTGGGGGTGATGATCCAGGTTTCGTCGAGCAACGGACTTCCGGCCGGCCGGCTGCGAATCTCAGGCACAACCGGTATATCGCCTCCGGGGCCGAATGCGAGGTAAATGGAATTGGAATCGGCGATCCACCGTCCGGAGAGTGTGTGCTTATTGTTAATGTGATAATCGACACGCGCGATATCTTCCCGATAATCGAGAGGATTCGGCGTCTGGAAAATTGCATTGTTCGACACCGGCGTATTTGTAAAGCTGGCCGCCTGGGCTAGTCCGTTCTTATATAAATTTGCAATAGCTACGCCGTTCGGCCCGATCTGCGATGTGGGGATAACGTTACTAGGATAAGGCGTTTTGGTACCAGCGAAATCGATAGTATGGCCGGTTCCCGCGAAATTGCCTTGCAATTCGGCGAGCGTGGGATAGGTTTTGCGCACGGGCGCCGCTTGCTGCCGCAGACGTTTCCATTCCTCGCCCACAAAGAAGAACAGCTTGTTCTTTAAGATTGGCCCACCCAGGTTGTAGCCAAAATCGTTGTACCGAAGTTCGGTTTTGCTGGGCGAGAAAAAGTTACGGGCATCGAGAACATCGTTGCGGAAGTATTCAAAGACCCCGCCATGAAACTGATTAGTGCCACTCTTGGTCGCGATATTGAAGGCGGCACCTGTGGAGCGGCCGTACTCGGCGGAGAAGTTCGATGTTTGAATCTTTACCTCCTGCATGAAGTCCGGACTTACATTGTTGATTAAGCTTCCATTGGAGCCGTTATCCAGATTGCCCAAGCCATCGACTGTGATGTTGTTTTCATTACTGCGGTGACCGTTCACTACCTGATTGGTGGCGCTCAGCGAGGTCATGATGCTGAACTGGTCCGGATTGGTAACGGTGGCTCCGGGGAGAAGCGTGAGGAGTTCCATGTAATTACGGCCATTCAGCGGAAGATTGTTCACCTGCTGTTTATCCACCACGTGCGCCACTTCGCCCGAAACGGTATTCAATTGCTCGGCTTGGGCTTGCACTTCGACGGTTTCGGTAAGTTCACCTACCTGCAAATTGAAATTGGCAGTTAGGCGGGCGTCCGCCGTAACCGTCACCCCACTCTGATTGGCCCGTTTGAAGCCGTGCTGCGTAGCAGTGATCTCATAGCGGCCGATCGGTAGTTCCTCCACGGAGTAGAATCCGTTTCTATCGGTCACTACCGAGCGGGTAGCCTGCGTGTCCATGTTTGTGATGACAACGGTGGCCCCGGGCACCGGCGCCCCGCTCGAATCGTCGACATTTCCCGATATGCGGCCCACAGGCATTTGCTGCGCATAGAGAAAAATGCCAGCCAGAAGCAAAGCAATAGTGCTACGAAACGGCAGGCGAGGAGAGAAATGAGACATTGATAACCTCGACGGCAAAGGGATTGAGTCCCCCTGAACTAGAACCCTTTTTGCCAATTTTAGCGGTAACGCCCCAATAAGGATTCCCTTGACCTTTGGACCTGAGAGTCGATTTTTTGCCCAAAACGGAACCCAGAGAACCACATTGTAAACAAGTGGCCAAGGTTCTAGGAATCGCAGGTTATCCGGCCCGTCGCACGGTCCAGATCTTGTTGGAGAATTGCGGATGCACGCAAATATCCTTGCAGATCCCGGCCTGATACTTTCTGCGCCAACTGCCCGGTGTTTCGCCGCAAACCTCGTGAAATGACCGGGCAAAGTGATGCACACTCTTAAACCCAACCATTTGCGAGACCTGCTTCAGCGCGTAATCATAGCGGCGGATCAGATCCTTCGATTTCTGAATGCGGTAGTGCAGCAGGTACCGCATGGGAGACATTCCGACAAACTCCTCGAAGCGAAGGCGAAGGTAACGGCCCGATTTTTGGACGGCACGAGCAATGTGCTGCAAATCCAGGTCCTCGGCATAATGCGCGCTAATGAATTCGAGCGCTCGCTGTGTGACCGGATCGGCAACCGGCTCCGGCTCCAATTCCGGCGAGGTCTTGCCGCTCGCCTCCTTTTGCAGCCGTAGAAAATGGATTAAAATTTGCGTAAGATACGCAGCGCACAGTTCGCGATGCAGATGACCCGCTTCTTCTCCCTCCCGGCGGATATGCTCGAACAGTCCAGCGACTGCCAAATCTTTGTCCTCCACCCGGTCGCCGGAGGCAAGCAAAAGCTGCTGCAAACTGCGATCTGTCACCAGAAATTTTATATCTAGAGTCTTGACCGCCGTCAGCGGAAGTAGTCCATGAAAACAATGTGGCTTGATCAAGAATAGCGAGCCGGGGTTAATAGCATAGTCGGCCTCGTCTAATGTGAATTGGCCTGCCCCGCTGAGGAAGCAGATCATCTGAAAGTATTCGTGTTCGTGCCTCAGAAGCTGCCAGTCTCGCTGGTAATCGTAGCGGGCAATCCAAAGAACCTGCACGGCAGACGTAAACACGCGACCCCCAATGCGCCGATTATAGCGCTAATGGAACAACAGCCTGTTCTGGTCTACGGTCCGGATACCCAAAGCACGGGTTGCCGAATCGGGTAATTACGGATGATCTCGTCGATCGCCGGCTCGGCCTCCAGGCGCCGCCAAAGGCTTAGGTATTCAGGCTTATTCAGCGCCAGGCCGGCGAACAGCAAGCTTTGCTCGCGAACGGGCCACTGATCAAAGTACTCGACGTCCTTCCGGTAGGGCCATTTCCTCTTATCGGCCATGTACGGATACATGAACGCGACTGCTTTGCCCATGGAGCGGCCGTCTGGCAGAGTAAAGGTCCACAGGTTGTCCTGGCGCGTGGAAAGCGCCTGGCATATTCCGGATAGGACTTCCAGGTTGAATAGCGAGTAGCTGTACGGCTTCGTGCGCGCCAGCTCACGCGGAAAACTGCCGTCCTTCGCCATCTGATTTGGAATCAGGACGGCCTTGAACCTATAACGGCAATAGTCCTGAAGGGTCGTGTCGCCGGTATAGAGAGAAAACTCGGCGGCTTGCAGCACCCAGGCGCTCCCGTGATTATTTTCCGCGTCGCGTTCCTGTTTGCCGCTCGCGGAAGTCGTCATCCAGTTCAAGCAGTCCGAAAACCACTTGCGCAACGCGCGCTTTTCATTGGCGGTCAGGGCACCCGAATCGTCGATAGCGCCCGCTCCCCGAACTACGTCCACGAGCTGGAGAGTATCGATAATGCCGGTTCCCCGCCCGGTGGTGATTCCGTGGATCGCCTGTGCGTATTGCAGGTTCGGATTCATGCAGGTGTTTGGATCGATAAACCAGGCCCGCAGAAGCGCGGCAGCGTGATCCGCGTAGTTTACGCTGTTTTGTAAGCACCCAGGCGGCGCACAAGGCGGGACACTGTACGCTCAGTCGCATCAGCGCCTGGCGATGAGCGACAAAATTGCCCGGGTTCGACATGCCGTCGCGCCGGATGTACGGTCCATTCGGGTCCTTCGGGTTTGGCCACCAGTAATCACCTTCGGAGAAATAGTCGTGCAACCCGCCCGCGCTTCTGGGACTGTGAAATGCGGTGATTGTGACCGGTATGTCCTTGAGATACTGGTTGGCTTGTTCAACGACGCGGGGCCGCTCGATTGCGGAGAGATCAAAACTCCGCGTGGCCTCCGCTCTTCGCCGTAGGGCCAGCACGGCGGAAGCGAACAGAAACTGTCTGCGGTGAATCATTGCGAATTCGGGTTCACGTCCGGATGAATCGTCACCGTATTCTGATCCCAATCGACCGTGACCGTGGTCCCGTCCGCAAAGGTGGTTCGTTCTTTGCGGCGGTTCTGATCCAGAAACTCGTGATTCGTCATTTCCAATAACCCCACCCGCTTGTGCAGCGCGGCCATGCGCCGGACCTGCTCGGTATTTATGGCGATTCCGCCGCGTTCGTTCAGGAGCGGCTCGTCGCCATATAAAAAGCCGTGAAGGTCTGTCGGAGAACTTTGACTTACTACTGCGTCGTGATAGACGAGCGAGTAAAGCGGAATCTGAATGGCATCGCGGTAATCGGAATTTGTTCCCGTATTCGCGCCGCGGTTCGCCCGTGGCGTCGTGTAATCCACATACGGAACCACCCAGTCCGAGCCGCCCTCCGTGCCCACGATTCCGAGATTACTCCTTACCCAGCGAAAGAGGGCGATGCGGCAATTCAGGGCATCCGTTCGCGTGTTCGGGTGATTCGGATTGAAATCCTGATCGGGCGGAACGTATCCGAAAACATCCAGATAGCTGCCCTGCGGACGGATGCCATGCTCGAACATCAGGTCGTAATTCTTGACCAGGAATCCGAGCATTAAGCGGCTATTTAAATAGCTTTGTGTTCCACCATCCCAATGATCCATGAAGGGGATGTATCCTTCTTTCCAGTCGTTCTTGAATCGAGTGCCGGGGAATGCATCCGGCGGGCTATTCGTGTCCTGCTCATGAACGGCGAAATCAGGGTTCCAGGATGGGGCATCCACATAGTAATCGCGATATTGATCGTGCAGCCAGCAGGTGAAGCCAAGCTGCTTGCAGGCGTGAAAGAATGCTTTCATTCCTCCCCAGCCGCCCGCGCGCTCGGGCGGCGGCAGAGCGTCGGGCGTCTGCCGGTCATAGCCCTCGTGCAGCCATCCGGAAAGCGTCACATTGAGATGCTGCCATCCCTTTGCTTTCAGATCGCGCAAAGTCTGAATGTCTTGCGCGAACGTGGTCAGATGATAGTTCTTTTCGGCATGTTGCAGATCGTACTCTGCGCTGCCCGGCTTTACATTGCGCAAAACTCGCAACCGGACGACCGGTTGATCGATGAGCCTCTCCACAAGCGGCTGGTGCGCAATCTTATCCTTGAGCGAGACATATAGCCCGGAATTCATCACGTATTGCCGGTAGTGTTTCGCCAGATCAACATAGTTTCCTTTCGGCAGAAAACATATGCGGAGGCTGCGTAAGTAACCAAAATGGCCGAGTTGCGCGATCCAGCTTGGGCCCATATAGGTGGGCCCTCCGGCCGGATGCGAGAAGGTGTAGGACGCGTCGTCGGGCGTTTCAACGATGACCATCATGGCGGAATCGCCCTTTTCAAAGCCCCACCAGGACATGGCCCACGATTCGATGAGATGGCTTTGAATAAAGCTGTGATCGCCGGGTGCGCGGTGAATCGGATGATAGGATCTCGGCCAATCGCGCGGAACGAGCGTGCCGTTATCGCTCGAGATCACGGTGTAATCGACTCCGCGGCCATCTACTGCGTAGGGCCAATTCAACTCCTCCACGGCTGTGCCGTTCTCATTCACCATGGCGTCCGCGACCAGGTCTTCATCCCTGCCTTCCAGACACATGGTCAAGACGACCCGCGTGTTCAGCAAAGAACCGCGCGCGCGTACGCCCGCATCCCGGAAGCCCTCCAGAATAATACGCACGCCGGTCTTGAATCCGGTCCGGTAAGGTGAAATATCAACCTTCTGCGCATCTGCGAGCCGAACATAAAATGCATCTCCTTGCGCATTGAGCCGCATGTCGTGATCCGAAGAAGGCAGCATCTTCCAGGCGACGGGTCCGGCCTGGATCGAAACCGCCAGATCGGCTTCGTTCAAAGTGATTGTGTTCTTGTTGCCGGTGATGGTCCACTTACCATCGGCATGGCTCACGTTTACTTGGCCTGATGCCGCCGAGCCGAAAAAGAAAAGCAAGGCGAAAGCGACTAATTGGCGGCCGGGGCTTGGCGGATCGCCAACCGGCCGCAGGCTGCGAGCCTGCTTCACATGAAAAAGAACAGAGTCAAGCAATCGAGGCGCTAGGTGAAGCCGTTTTGTCTTCATGTCGAAAATCGTGCTTACTTCGCCGCACTTGCTGTATGCAAGGCGGCTAGTTGCGAAAGAAAAGGTTGCGAAATAGTTCCGTTCAGCTCCACCGGCACGTCCCAGGTAACGGCGCCCCCCGCGTCCCAGATCTTGCGGCTATAACCGATTACCTGTTCCGCCGTGAAGCGCGGCGCACCCATACCCCACTTTTCTCCGAGAAAGCTCAGCATGTGAATTTGCGAGCCATCCAATTTGCCATCCACTGCGCGCCTTGTGGTTACCAGGTCCGGCTTGTCGATTTCTCCAGCCGTGAAGTCCTGCTCCGGACTCATGGAAAGAATGCGGTAATAGACGCCGGGATTAAACGCGAGAATCGCGTCCGGGTTGCCCGCGCGAGCGGCCGCCGCGAAGCTGCGGAAATTCGGCGGCTGCTCCGACCGATACATCGAGTTGGGGTAATAGCAGCCGTCAAACCACCAGCCGGCGACTTTATTGCCCCATCGTTCGGACCATTCGCGAATCATCTGCTGCCATTTCGTCTGAAATTCACGGTTCGGATATGGACCGTTGCGCCATTCGAACGCCGCAACCGCTATTTTGTCCTGAGCCGGCGCACCTGATGGCAGGTAGACCATGAGCCGGATGCCTCGCGGGTGCAGCGCCTTGTATAAATCGGCCACTAAGTCGCGGCGGGAGCACTTACTTGGAGAAATGCCGGTCAACTTGTCATACCTGGCGTTCGGAGCCAGATAATAGCCCGAATTTTGGCCAATGCTGATCTGATACCACGAGGCGCCAGCCGACTGTAATTGTCCGGCCAGCGCATCGACATCGAAGTTATCGACGAGCTTGTTCCATTCGTCCACGCTCATCGTTAGATTGTGGACCCGCGCCTGCCAATCGGCCAGATAATGGGTCATCACGCCCCATTTCCGGCCTCGCATCCAAGAAGCCCTGTCGGGCGGCGAACCGCTCTGTTGCGAGAAGAGAAGCGAGGAACCAATCAGCAAACATGCGAGTGTCCGGGCCAGCATCAGAACGTAATCTTCGCTCCCAATTGCAGCTCGCGAGGCGTGCTGTCGATTCCCTGAATCACCCCGGCGTTCGAGACGCCAATCGTCGTGCCGGGGGTACCCAGAATTTGGAAGTTAAAGGTGTTAAACGATTCGAATCGAAGCTGAAGCGAGCGGGTTTCGCCGAAGGGTATGTTCTTCACGAGCGAGAAATCCATGTTGAAGAACGGCTCGTCCCGCTGCACGTCTCTGCCGAAATTTCCGAATGCATCGTCAGGGACGGCAAAGGCGGCCGGATTGAAGTAGCAGGACTCGCTACCCGCGGGCGCGGAGCTGCTGCATGCTGTCTTTGGATTGCCGATCAGATCGGGTCTGGCATAGCCGCTGATGGTCGGGCCGTTACCCGAAATATTAGCGATATCGCCATTTACGGTCAGCGTAAACGGTTTGCCCGAGCGCGCCAGGAACACGTAATTTGCCTCCCAGTTGCCTAAGATCCAGGACAGCACTCCACTCTTCAGCCAGCGCTGCCCTCTTCCGAACGGAAGATCGTACGAGGTGCTCCAGGTGAGCAATTGCGGAATGTCGTACGCCGACCGGCCGTAGTTCTGTTTCGGCGTGAAGTAATTTTGGACCACGGCTCCGCCGCCGGAGCCGTTTTCGGCATTAAACCATCCGCTACTGTTGTCGAGTGATTTGGACCACGTATAGGACAGCAGCGTCTGAAAGTTCTTCGAAAACCGCTTCTGGAACTCGACTTCCAGGGCGTTGTAGTTTGCGATTCCGATGCTCTGCGAGTAATGCCAGTTATTGACCATGAACGGCATCAGCTTTTCGGCATCAATGGCCGATTTGGACATCGTGCTGGGATTCGCATGAGGCGCCGCATTGGCGTATCCGGTGTAATCGAGCCGCGTGTTCTTACTGCCGACATAAGCGACGGAAAGCATCGTGTTCGGGGTGAACTGGCGCTCGATGTCGATGTTCCATTGCTGGGAGCGAGCATCGCGGAAGTCCGGCGAATCAATGTAACCGCCCTGATTCGAACTCCAGGGGTCCGGCTGCACGACCGGGTTCGGGAAATTGCCTTCCAGAGCAGTAATTAAGGTGAGGGGATTACCGGGGCCGCCAGGCCAGATTCCGCTAACAGAGACGTTTTCCGGCTGGGAATTGAATCCTTTTGACCAGGGCCAGGTGGCGCCTTCGATATCGTTTTGCGCGTACTGACTTCGGGCAGAGACGGTGTCGTAAAACAACCCATAACCGGCGCGTATTACCGTATTGGATCGGACCTGCCAAGCGAACCCGACGCGTGGGCCCCAATTATCGGTCACAGCAGGCGGTTCTACGCTGCGCTGACCCGTAAATACGATATGCGAGTTGAAGGGCACGCTTGAAAAGCCGCCCGGAATACAGGGATTCGTGAAAGTTGCGCCGCAGGCGGGAATGGAGGATGCTCCAATCAGGTACTGCTGCGAAAAGAGATTCAGTCCATTCGACAGGCGACTATTCAGCGGCACAATCTTGGGAAGGTAGTCATATCGAAGCCCGAAGTTAAGTGTCAGATTCGACTTGATCTTCCACTGATCCTCGACATATCCGGACCAAACATTGAACCGGAAGAATACTTCAGCGTATTTCGGATCTTCCGCGGTGAAATTAGCGGGAATACCCAGCAGAGCGGACGCTAGAGAGTTCCCGGTCGACTTAGCTCCCAAATTACTCGTCTGCGCATCGGAGAAACTGAACTGCTGATACAGGTTATTCTGCAGACGGTTTACATAAATGTATTGGACACCAGCCTTGATGGTGTGATTCCCTTTCATCCAGTTGATATTGGCGTCCCAATTTACGCCCGGATTGCCGCGGTTTGAGATGCCCCTCTGTCCGGCGCCGGATCCTGTGTAAGGACCTGCCAGAGTTGTGACCATTCCTCCGTACTGGCTCACATTCTTAAATCCAGCATCTGTTGCAGGACCGAACCCCGCGGCCGCCACTGCCTGATTGAATGTATATGGCTTCAACATGGCTCCGGCGCGGACATCCAGAATGAGGTTTGGCGAAAAGATGTGGTCATATCCGCCGCCGAAGTCGTAGGCATGATAATTGGCCGGATCCGTATCAACGGTTCCTGAAATCGGTTGCACGTCGTTGACCCATTGCTGAGATAGCCGAAGAAACAGCGTATTCCGCTCGTTGAAATTCTGGTCCAAACGCAGTTGCCAACTGTTGCTGTTGTCGGTGTGGGGGCGAGCTTCTATGTAGTTGTTGCCAACGAATCCGGTTAGATTCGGCTGCGCATAATACGATTTGAGGAACGACTGCATCGCCGGCGAAATGAGACTTGCAGGAATCTTCTGCCCTGGAAAAGCCTGCACCACACACTTCCCGGTTGCGCAAGCGGTCGAATAGGGATTGTAAATCTTTTGGGTGTAGAAGGATTGAGAAAAGTCGCCGCTCAATTCGAGAGGAGTCGGCACGAGCGCGAGCGACAGGGGCGCCTGGCTATAACGCCAGCCTTCGTAGCCTGCGTAGAAGAACGTCTTGTTTTTGATGATCGGTCCGCCGCCCGCGGCCCCGAACTCGTTCTGGTGATATGGGGCCGGAGGCGCCGCCTGGGTCGGACTCGAATTCGGTCCGCAGCGCGCCGCATTACAGAAATCGGTGAAAGGATTGCGGGCGTCGAATATGTTATTGCGCACAAACTCCCAACCTGAGCCATGGAATTTGTTCGTGCCTGATTTCGATACCAGGTTCACGACGCCACCGAGAACATTCCCATATTCCGTATCCTCGACGTGCGATTGCACCTTAAATTCCTGAACTGTATCGATGATGGGTTCCACTCCGTAAATAGAGCCGCGGAAATCCGTATTGATGATCCCGTCCATGTAGTACAGGACAGAGCGGTTTTGCTGGCCATGAAGCGAGGGCTTGAAGAAGTTGGTACCCGGAATCGCGGTTACCCCGGCATCCGTCGTGCTCACCCCCGAGCCCTGGGCCGTCGAAACCGGATTCGCGCCCGGCGTCAGAATCATGAGCTGCGTAAAGTTCCGGCCGTTCAGCGGCAACTCTTTCACGGCTTTCTCGGAGATCACGGTACCGAGGTTCGCTGTGGAGGCCTGTAACAACGGGGCCTGCGCCGTTACTTCTACGGTTTGATTCACTCCGCCCACGTCAAGCGTGAGGTTCTCCGTCATGGTCTGGTTTACGGCAATCTGGAACGCCGGCACCTGCGTAGTTTTAAAGCCGGTCGCTTCCACGCTCATGACGTACTCGCCCGGCTGCACGTTGATGAAGACAAAATAGCCATTCGCGTTGGTCTGTCTCTGTTCGGCTACTCGCGTGGCCTGATTGGTGAGCGTGACCCTGGCGCCGGGTACGGATGCGCCCGTACGGTCGGTCACCGTGCCGTTGATTTGGCCCGTGGCCACTTGGGCCTGCAGTATGGGTACCGCCAATAAAGCCGACAGAAAAAGAGCAAACCGAAGCACTGGACGCTGCACTACCTGGTACATAGTTTCCCTTTTTGCTTCCGTTCCGCCCATGAACACGCGGAGCACAGAAGGACCCGGAAGCAAGTGAGTTCATTGTATATCTTTAGCGCGCTCTGTCAAGCGTTTTTCGCCTGTCTTTAACGCTAGAGGCTGCTTGGCCCCCAACTCGTGAACCGCTTTGAATAGAGCGGAAAATCTTTGCCCCAAACGGAAGGCGGCGTTTTGCCGCGCGGGCGAGGCACGCGACCTCCGCCGGTTGTTTACCCGGTTTTTAACCGTTAAATTTGACGGCCGATTTGACCATATCTCCCGTTGTCCTATACTGGTCCCCAGGATTCAATATCGGGCTGATGTTGCGGCCGCAGAACCTTCGGGCGTTATGGCTGATTTGGCGGTGGAGTCGATCCCTACGGACCAGGAGTGCCGTGCGCTTGTCGAAAAAATCGTCGCCAGCAAGGAATTTCAAAAAGCCAACCGTCTTCGCGATTTCCTGCTCTATGTAGTGGATCGAAAGCTGGCGCGCGCACCGCAGGAAATCACCGAGGCGCTTATCGGTCACCGGGTGTTCGGCCGGCCTCCCACGTACAACACCGGCGAAGATAGCATCGTTCGAACCGAAGCAAGGCTCTTGCGGCAACGCCTGGAACGCTACTTCGTGGAAACAGGCGCCGGCGAGCCGATCGTGCTCGAAATTCCGAGGGGATCCTACGTCCCTGTATTTTTCCGCCGCGATCAGTCTGCAGGGCCGGTGGTCGCTCCTCCTGCACTGCCCGCCGTTACGAGCAATCCGGCGAAATCGCGCCGCATTTTCGCGCTCTCGCTTCTCGTCTGTGCCTGCGTCGTGGCCGCCGCTGTAATGTTGTGGCGTGGAACGGCGGTTCACTCACCGTGGACAACCGTTCCCTCTATTCCCGCTCAGACGACCGGAAGCGTAGAACTGGAATCGTCCGATCCTCAGCTCGTGAGAGGCTTCGAATGGGCCAAGCAGCGCGCTCTCGGCTACACCTATACCGGCGATCCTGTTGGCGACTGGTACGACAGCACCGCAGGAACGCGCTACGCCTTTTGTATGCGGGATGTCTCTCACCAAAGCATCGGAGCCGCGGTACTGGGTCTCGCCCGTCACACACGCAATATGCTTCGGCGCTTTGCGGCTAGTATTTCGGGCAATCGCGATTGGTGCGGATTTTGGGAAATAAATAAGGATGGATTTCCGGCGCCCGTCGACTATCAGGACGATCGGCACTTCTGGTACTGTCTGCCGGCTAACTTCGACGTCATGCGGACCTGTTACCGGCAGTTTCTGTGGACGGGCGACCGAAGCTATTTCGATTCCGTGTTCTCGAACTTTTACGACCGCTCGGTAACCGACTACGTGGCGGCATGGGACCCGAATCGCGACGGTATTATGCAGAGCAGCCCGCGAGTCCGGCCGCGAGGAATTGCCTCCTATTACCAGGAGCAACCCAACCTCCTGATCGGGGGCGATTTGATTGCAGCTCAGTACACCGGTTACGTCACGTATTCGGCAATTCAGCAACAAAAGGGCAGTCGGGGGAGCCTTTCGGACCGGTTGGCTTCAGAGTATTTGGCGAAAGCCGCCGCGCTGCGCGTGCGCTACAACACCGAGTGGTGGAATCCCATTCAAAACCGGCACTATTCCACGATGCTCGCCAATCACCGTTTTTTCGAGGGCTATGTTGCCGAGCCAAACCTGTTTGCACTGCTATTTGGGCTCACCGAGGAGGGCCTCAAGACAGAGTCTGCGCTCGATTCCATGGAGAAGAACCGGCCTGAGTTTCACCAGAAGCTTTCCTATTATCCGGAGATTCTCTTTCATTACGGCAGGAACGAATCGGGATACCGGTATCTTTTGGAACTGACGGACCCAAACTTCCCGGGCCGCGGCATGCCAGAGGTCGTTTTTGCCGCCGTGGGCGCAACGGCTACGGGGCTGATGGGAATTTCGCCCGACGCGCGATTGAACATCGTCGGTACGCTACCCGGGCTTCCAAACGCAGTCGAGTGGGTGAAACTTGCGCGGGTCCCGGTGCTGCAAAACGAGATCGCAGTTTGGCACCGCGGCCTTACCGAAACGGCGTTCACCAATCAGGCCGGGCCGCCTCTTGTGTGGAAGGCCAGCTTTCCGTTCCCTCCCAGCGCCTCCCATCCCCATTATTTAGTACTGGACGGCAAACCGGTCCAGGGCAGAATCGAAGAACACATCAACCGGCAGTCAATAATTTCCGTCTCGGTGCCCGTCAACGCGGGACAAACCAGAACCGTTACGCTGAAGTAACCGTCAACTGACCGTTAATTCACGTTGTGCTACCGGTACCCGGGTGCTTTAATCGCCAGCAAGGGGGCTCTATGGCGCGCTCGTATTCGAAGGTTCCATACCGGACGATATTGATTCTCTCCGGTCTTTTCTTTGTTACCGCACCGGGTACCCGCCTGCTTGCGCAAGCCGTAAACGGAACACTGGTCGGAACGGTGCGCGACTCGACCGGCGCAGTTGTGCCCGGCGCAAATATCATCGCGACCAACATCGATACCGGTATTGCGCAATCCACTACTTCCGGTTCCGCCGGCGATTACACGATTCCAAACCTTCCGCCAGGAAACTATAAACTGGCGGCGCAATCGAAAGGTTTCACGACCGCGGTGGTCCCCAGTAGTCCAGTTCAGGTGCAGCAGACCACGCGCGTCGACTTCACGCTTTCCCCCGGGCAGACGACCCAGGAGGTCGTAGTCACCGGCGAAGCACCGCTCGTCCAAAGCACCACATCCGATTTAGGCCACGTGATCGAGGCATCCCGGATCGAAGCTCTCCCGCTGAATGGGCGGCTTTTCGAGCAGCTCGTCACCATCGTTCCTGGAGCCGTGCAGGCCGGCTGGAGCGATTTCGCCGAAAACCCCTCGGCTGCCGGCGCGCTTACGCCGACTCAAGCCGTCGTGAACGGTCTGCCATGGTCCGGCAATTATTATCTGGTCGATGGCGTTCACAACACCGAACCGCTCAATGCGTTCATCAGCATTACACCGCCGCTCGATTCCGTCGAATCCTTCAAAGTCGAAACCAGCAATCCCAATGCGGAGTACGGTTCCTTCGGCGGCGCCATCATCAACTTGGCTATCAAGTCCGGCACCAATGCGTTTCATGGCGAAGTATTCGATTTTCTCCGCAACGACGCCCTCAACGCGCGAGATTTATTTGCCCTCAGCCGCGCCCCGTATAAATCGAACCAGTTCGGCGGGCTCCTCGGCGGGCCCATCATCAAAAATAAGCTGTTCTTCTTTGTGGATTATCAGCAGTTAATTGCGCATCAGGGTCAAACCAATACGCTTACCGTCCCTACCGCTCTCCAGCGGCAGGGGATCCTCACGGAAGGCCGTCAGGGAGCCATCTACGACCCAACGACCGGCGCGCCCTTTCTCAACCAGACAATTCCCCTGAGCCGGATGGATCCGGTAGCCCTGAAAGTACAGGCGCTGTTTCCCGCGCCAAATCTCCCGGGGCTGGCCACTAACTTCGTCGACAATACCGTGAACACTGAAAACGCGCCACAGGGTGACATTAAAATCGACTGGCAAGCAAACGAGCGCGATCGTATCTTCGGCCGCGAGTCCGCGGCGTATAAGAACTACACCAATCCCTCGCCCGCCAACATTTTCATGTATGGCGGACCGAACTCTGTTGCTCTCAATCAAAATGCAGTCATTGGATGGGACCGCACCATCTCACCGACTATGGTCAACGCGCTGCGCATCGGCTTTAACCGTTTCAACGTCGTCGATACCGCGAATTCGTACGGCGTCGATCAGAACAACATTCTTGGAATTCCGAACGGCAATATCCCGGGCCTGGCATATACTTCCGGCATTGCGCAATTCAACATTTCCGGCTTTGCGGTTTCGGGCGGACCGGGGTTGACCGGAGATCCCGGCTGGACCGATGCCAAACGCGTCGCCAACATTTTCGATTACAACGACAGCCTGACTTGGGTAAAGGGCAAGCACACATTGAAGTTTGGCGGCGACATTCAGCGCATCCAATCCACGCTCACGAACTCGCAGGACGATCCGCGCGGCATCTTTAACTTCAACGGAAACTATACGAGCAATCTGGGAAAACCGGGTACCGGAAACGCCTATGCCAGCTTCTTACTGGGCGATCCCTATCAAGTGATACGGGATTTCGTCAACACCGTTCCTGCCGTCCGCATCACATTTGCCGGGTTCTTCGTGCAGGACGATTACCGTGTGACACCCTCCTTAACCCTGAATCTGGGATTGCGATGGGATCTCTTCACAAGGCCCGTCGAAAAGTTCAACCGTCAGTCCAATTTCGATCCCGCGACTGGCTTAATTGTCATGGCCTCGTCGAACAATCGTGGACCGAATGTGGATAACAACTATGCCAACTGGGGTCCCAGAGTCGGGCTGGCTTATTCTCCGGATAACGGGAAGACAGCGATCCGTGCAGCGTTCGGCATTAGCTACTTTCCCGACAACTTCGGCGCAGACGGAGGAACGCTCGAGCGCAACTATCCGCTATTCACCATTTCTCAACTCACAACTCCAACCCTCTACGCTCCGTTTTGGAGTCTGGGCGGCAACGGCCTGATTGCGCCTATAAATGTTCCCTACACTCCCGGAGGCACGCTGACTCCGCCTCCCGGATTCGGGGTGTTCTTTGTCGCGAAAAACTTCAAACAGGATGAAGCGCAGGTCTGGAATTTCAGCATCGAGCGTCAGTTGGCGGGCAACATGGGGCTGACGGCGGCCTATGTCGGTACTCACGGCGTCCACTTGTATCGCGATCTGCAACTGAACCAGAGCCTGCCTGGGCCCGGTAATTTCACACCCCGGCTTCCGTTCTATTCTGTCGCGCCCAACATTCCAACCGTCGATCAGCGCAATGGAGATGGAACCTCTCACTATAACGCTCTTCAGGTGAAACTCGAAAAGCGTTTCAGCTCCGGGTTAAACTTTCTTGCGTCGTACACCTGGTCGAAGACCATGGACAACACGAACAATATCATCTATCCTTACTCCGATTCTCTGAATTACATGCTCAGTAACGGGTTTAAGCTGGTCGACATTCCGCAGAACTTCGTGTTCAGCTATGGCTATGAACTTCCATTCGGCAAAGGCAAACCATTTCTGAGCGGAGCATCCGGAATAGCCGGGGCCCTGGTGAGTGGATGGTCCATAAACGGAATCACGGAGTTTCAGTCAGGGCAGCCTCTCCTTGTTCATGTGGCGAACAATCAACTGAACAATAACTCCGGATCCAATCTAGCGAATATCACCTGTTCAAGTGTAGGGACGCCCAAAACCGTTCGCCAGTGGTTCAATACCGGATGCTTTACGGCGCCTCCACCGTATACTTTCGGCGACGCCGTAGCGGGCGCCGGCGGCTTGTACGGCCCGGGTATCGACAACTGGGATTTCTCGTTCGCCAAAAGCACGGCGCTGGGGAGCGAGAGCCGCAAGCTGCGAATCGAGGCGGATTTCTTCAACGTATTCAATAATGCTCACTTCAACAATCCGAATAGCACGTTTGGCAACTCGAATTTCGGCACTATCAGCTCGGACAGGCTTCCGCCGCGCCTGATTCAATTGGGCGCTAAGTTTTCTTTCTAACTAACTTGACAGTCCAAATTCGCGCAAAGTTCTGCGTCTGCCTGCTTGCCGTATCCAGCTTCGGCGCTGCCCCGCTCAAGCTTAAGACGTCCGATGCCCGCCTGGCCGGCGCATTTGAGTGGGCACAACATCAGGCGCTGGCATACGCCTTCGAGGGCGATCCCGTTGGCGACTGGTATGAGGCGGCGCTGCCGGGCCGCCAGGCCTTTTGCATGCGCGACACGGCGCACCAGAGCGCGGGCGCGCACTTTCTCGGCTTGGATCCTCACACTCGGAACATGCTCGAGAAGTTTGCCGTAAACATCTCGGATTCCAAAGATTGGTGCAGTTACTGGGAGATCGACCGCTACAATCGTCCGGCACCGGTCGATTACAAAGACGACACGCAGTTCTGGTATAACCTCCCTGCGAACTTCGACGTCCTTGATGCTTGCTATCGTATGTATCTCTGGACCGGGGACGCCACGTATATTACGGATCCGGTGCTTCAGAACTTTTATCGACGCACTGCTCACGACTTCGTGGACCGCTGGGACCTTTCACTCGACCGCGTCATGGCGCGCCCGCGAATTATGAACGTGCGTGGCCATATAGATCCCGCCAACCGCTTCCAACGGAACCGGGGCATTCCCAGCTACAACGAAGGAAATCCCAATTTCGTGGTTGCCATCGATCAACTTGCCGCACAATACGCGGGTTATCTAGCCTACGCGCGGCTTGCGCAATGGAGCGGCAACACGAATGAGGCCGAAGCATTTTTATCGCGCGCCGCCGCTGTGAGATCTTTCGTAAACGACACATGGTGGAACAAGAGCGCCGGAACCTACTACTCGCGTGTCAACCTGAAACATCAACTCGAAGGACAGGGAATGAACTCCTCGCTGCTTTACTATGGCGTCGCGGACGACAGCGAGAAGTCGTCCGCCGTTTTGAAATCCATTGTGGACGCGATCCAGCAGAAGGAAAGAATGGGTGTTGAAGGCCAGTCCCATCTTCCCGAGATCCTGTATCGGTATGGCAAACCCGATATGGCATATGAGCAGATTCTCGATCTCACGCGCGAAGACAAGAGCCGCCGGGAATATCCCGAAGTTTCGTTCTCGGTCGTGGGAGCCGTCGTGATTGGCTTGATGGGTATTGAGATCGAAGCTGCAGAGCCGCGCCAAGCCGTCCGGGACAGCACTTATGTGGACGACAGCCTGGTAACGATTCCGCACTTGCCCTCTCAAACACAATGGGCCGAACTGGATCACGTGCCCGTGCGTGCCAATACGATCCGCCTGCGGCACGACGGGCTAAGCAAGTCCATTCTGCAGAACATCACGGGGCCTTCTCTGGTTTGGAAGGGCTGCTTTCCGGGTTCATCCGCAACGCTGCTCGTGGATGGCAAGCCTGTTCCCGCAAAGCCACAACGTAATCACGGCGAGGCGCACTCCTGCGCGTCCATTATCGTCGGATCGGGAGACACGCGTACGATACAACTACCCGAGTGAAGAGAATCGATCCTCAACCTCGTATTCTCACCGCTGTGTTTTTAGCACCGTTCTTGCACGCCAGCGGCGCGCCTGCCTTCGACAGATCCCCTCCATCGACAGTAATTCCGTTACTTGCTACACCCTCGAGTTGGAGAAACACGGCGGCAGGCGTCAACAGCCGCAACGCGGTTAGCAAGACCTGGTTGGAATCTATCAAGCGCAGGACAGACTCTGCGTGCTGGTTGCCATCTACGCCGAGCCCGTTAATCGCTGCATCATACACGTGATCGAAGATCACAGCGGGGCGCAGGTCCGGATGGCTTACCTGGAATCGAATGTTCGACAGAGTGATGGCCTGCGCATTACGGGCGTAGAAGCCGTAGGCCGGCATCGGACCCAGCATGAAATACTCACCCGCAATCTGCGGCAGATCGCGCCGCGCGGCATCCTCGGCCGTTCCGCCGCCGCCGAAGGTGAGATGCACGTTCTCGAACGTAATGTTCTCCAGCGTTGCGCCGCCAACGCAGTTCAAGGTAATACAGGAATGCCCTTCTCCGGGGCGATAATTACTGGTGAAAGGTACTCCCGGAAGCTGCGGTGGATTCGTGGTTACCGTGCCGTGGATGTTATTGAACGAGATATTGCGCGCGACCGCCGGAGGCCTGCTTTCCTGAAACGACTGTGGCCGATTCGATGGACCGAGGCTAATATGGATTGGACCGGTCACATCGTCGAAGATGAGATTCGAAAACGACATGTTTTCGAATCGAGATCCGGGGCTGCCATGAAACTTGATAGGGCAGCCGTACACCTGGTAGAGCAAGCAGTTCGAGACTGCGATATTCTCAGCCACGCCGCCCCCGAAACGAAATACCGACCAGCGAGTGCTGAAAGACGAATTGGTGATGCTAACGTATTTGCAGCTCCCAAACAGCGCACACGCATCGTCCTGCGATTGCACGTCGCAATTCGAAATCGTCACGTGTTCGCTGCTGATGAAATGGAACCCGTCATTATTGCTGTTCACCCGGTTGTATATGCGCAGACCATTCATGTGCACGAAGGCGGATTGGATTACACGCACACAGTGGTACGCGCTCTGGAACAGGTCGATGTCCCGGACCGTAAGACCCTGGCAGCGATAAAAGAGAAGCAAGTAGGGCCTCCGGTTACCGCCGAGCCCGCTGGGCGGAGGAGTTCCGCGAACCGGAGAGTGAAACTGGAATCCCTGGCCATCGATCATGCCCGGGCCCTCGACTGCCACGTTCTTCGCATTGATGGCAAAGAGCAGCGCCCAATTTCCGTCTTGCAGGGTGGAGTCGCCGTGGAGTGGAATGGCATCGACAGCGTGGTACTGCTTTCCATCGGCGCTACCGAGCAACTTGCCCGAAGCCGCCACATGCAAAGTAACATTGCTCTTCAGTTCAACTGTGCCGATATGAAAAGTACCCTGTGGAACCAGCACGGTGCCGCCGCCATCGCGATGACAAGTATCAATCGCCGCCTGGAGCGCGCTGGTATCGAGTGTCGTCCCGTCGCCCTTCGCGCCGTAATCGCGGATATTATAGGTGCGCGCGCCGAGATCGTTCGAGGATCGGGACGCGTTCGCCGGCTGAGCGGAAGCAAGCGACGCAGCTAACGCAGGCGCCGGCAACCAGCGTAACCAGGCGCGCCGGACTAGTTGATGAGAATCGAGTTTGCCCATGTTTTAACGTTGTAGATCGCCATTCTCAGGCACTCCGGGCTCATCGAGAAGCTGGGTAGACGAAGCGGGTCCCAGGGTCTTCCAGTCTTTCAAGGCCCAGACCACTTTCTTATCCGGAGTCACTTCGATCAATTGAGCGACTTCGGGCCATTGCGCGAGCGGCAGACTGCCGGACCAGTTATTAATCAGAGTGTTTCCGTTGGCCAGCCGCTCGACTTCCTGCACGGTGTATAGAGGGCACCCGAGTAGATCGTTCCTGTTAATCTCCCAAACCGTTTCGCCATTTGGATTTACTTCGCGCACGTAACCGTTTTGATTTCCGCTAATGAGCGTATTGCCGTTCTTCAGGCGCACAGCAGCCCATACCGAGGGCGCCGGAACAGACCAGATTGGCTTCCCCTCGGGCGAATATTCGACAACCTTGCCCAGATCCATATGCGCCACCAGAAAGGTTCCGGCTTTCGTTATGCGAACATGCCGGAACTGCCCGTGTGGATGATCCGGCACACGCGTTTCCAGGATGAGCTGTTTTTCGATTTTGCCTGAGATTTTATTGATGACCATCAGCTTGGCCGGACTTCCGTTCTGCATGATGAGAACGCGATCCGTGCCGATCGGATACGCCGTATGGATTTCTGTTCCGGGGGGAGCGTCATAGTTCCAGACAATCTTCTTTTCCGGAGTGATCTCACTGGCCCCGAGCCGACGAGAGAAGACGATGTTTCCGTTCGAAAGCATGGTGCAGTCGTCCAATTCTTCCCTGCCGGGGATGGAATAGGTCCAGACGACTCTGCCGCCACGAATTACGTCCATGCTCTGCGGGGAGTGGCCGCGGTTCTGCCATTCACCGCAATAAAGAAACGGATGCCACGCCAGCCCTCGGCCCGGAAATGCGGACGGTTGCGCCGCCGTGGCGAATGTACAACTGAGGAATAACAGGACGACCAATTTGTCGAGCATCAAATACGCAATCTTCCTTCAGGGTTTGACTTTGACCTCCTGCCAGGCAGGCAATGAGACATTGGTCCGGTAATTCGAATCGTTATAGTTCGGGTTCCGCACCGGCACGTAAATCCGCCGGCCTGTGAAGGGGCGGTCCTGAGTGTAGATCCAAACCCGCTTCTCGTCCCAGAGCACGATTTCATCGCGCTGGTCCCCGGTCACGTCCAGGACGGCAGCAGCGAGATCCGGGTGGCCGTCGTCCGGGAACATGACCACTCGCCTCAGATGGCCGTCGATCATTCCTCCCTCCCGCGTATTTCCTGAAAGGAGGCAAAATTCCTGTCCATCACCGCGCCAGTTGACCGGCAGCATCGGACTGCCAGTGTGGATCGGCTCGTCCTGCGCAAGGATATTTCCATGGGCATCGAAGAGAGTCACAATCCCCGGACTCTTCCAGAAATTTACGGAGATGTATTGCAGACCCGGCAGATCGGGGCGGTACTTGGCGACGCTCGGGCTTTGGTTGTGCCCGACGCGAACCTGCTTCAGAATCTTGCCGTTGAGCCTGAACATCAGGAATCCTTCGTCGCTGCCGCTCGCGTAAACTCGCGGCTCGGCGTTCGGATCGCCCGAAAGATTGCCGACCATGACTCCGTCGGCATGATCGTGAAGGTCGGCATCATGGCTCCACAACTTGACGCCGCCACGATTCCAAAGCGAGTAGCCGATCATCAGCGAATCGTAGCCTCTTTCTAACTCCACGGGATACGGGTAGTGGCCGGTCTGTCCGTCGCCCTTCCAAAGCAATCCCAGCTTGTTGTCGTAGATCCAGAAGTGTGTGTACCGATCTTTCACCAGAATTTCGCGGCGGTCCTTGTCGCCGGAAAAGTTGACGAACGCGATTGAATCGCCGTTTTCACGCTCATACGGATGTAGATGATCGGTAACCGGCATTTTGGGCATCCACGCCCAGCGCCGGATTTCTCCCGAGCGGCCATCCAGAATCTGCAGTTGAAAATTGCGTGCTACCACGACCTCATTCCTGCCGTCTCCATCGATATCGTGGATCTGGAACGGCGTGTCGTTGGTCAGCAGGCCGTTACGCGGATTCGGCCTGCCCGATTGCCATAGAATTCTGCCGTCCAAAGTAACGGCTGTGAGGCAACTGATCTGATCGAAACTGTCGCCTTGCACGCGAGGGATGTTCTGAGCAATCAACATGTCCGGCTTGCCATCGCCATCCAAATCTCCGAAACGCACGTTCCGGCCTGCTCCGAAGTCCGGCGTCTCAAATTTCTTCCACAGTTTCGGCCTCGGATTTTCCTCGCGCAGCCTGGTCAGCATGGCCTCGCGCACCCGAATGTGTTTGGCAATCTCACGCGCGGTATTGTCGGATGTCCAAACGTGAAAATCCTGGAAACGGGCTGGACTGCCTGCTGTGATTCCGGCTTTACCCTTGGATAACTCCGTATCCGAAGTTTCTAAGACGAGCTTGCCATCGACGTAAGCACGGATGCGGGGACCGGCCATCTCTACTTTGAGCAGATAATAGCGCGCTGTATCGTACACGAAGTCCGCGCTTGCGAGCTCCTTCCAACCCTGTACCCGGAAGGCCGGCTCGAGCGGCAGATGAAGCAAGACTCGCAGCTCGTTTCCGCGGGTCAGGCCGCACACATAGTAATGGCGGTTCGTGTGATAGCGGAACACAATCCCGGCCAACTCCGTAAGCGCCAGCGGCTTTATCTTTACCTCGACCGTGTAGTCGTCCCACTCCGGGTCGCCCGTAATGAAGATAGGATTCGTGAATTGGCGGGCACTGGGATCGAGCTGCTCTTCAATGTACGGCTTTCCGTCTTCGTCCCCTGCAACCCACGCGTCCAGGTGTGAAATCGCGTTTTCCCACGGACCGAGCGGTACACCGCGGTTGAGAAGGTAATGATATTCCTGAATGGCACCGTTCAAAGTGCCGACCGGCGATGTCAGCCAGCCGGGTGGAAATCGCGAGAAGTCATCATGAAACAGATCGGCAGCGGCGCCAAGTTGCACAGCAATGCCAAGCGCCGCCAGTGCAGCAGATTTCCATACACGCATCTTCAGGATCCACCCCGTCTCCTCAAAAGCTGATCCGGGCCGCCAACTGGATATTCCGGGAAGCGCTCCCTGAATATAAGCCAGTGATCTGTCCGAAACTGGCGCTCGTTACAGTCGTGTTCGGGTTACCAAAAAAGGGAGTGTTCAGGGCGTTGAAGGCTTGCGCCTCGAGCCGGAATGTCGTGCGTTCCGTAATCGGTGTGTCCTTGGCGAGCGTAATATCCCACATTCCGATTCCGGGCCCGCGTAAGTTGGCGAGTGCAGTGGACGTATGTTGCAGCGTAAACGGCGCCTGTGGCACGAACTGCGTCGTGTCAAACCATTGGTTCACCGCATGCGGATTGCTGCTCGATGTAGCTACGCGCTCGGCGTCGGAGGGAGCAACCCAGAAGGTCGATGCTCCCGACGTGCCCGAAAACGATAGCGCTTGTCCGGAAGTATATGTTCCAATCCAGCTTACTTCCCAGCCACCCACTAAACGCTTGAGCAACGGATTACCGCTGCTGAGAAAACGTCTGCCCGGTCCAAACGGTAGCTCATACAAGCCGGAAACAACAAAGTTTCGCGGGCGGTCGTCGGGAGAGATTACGCTCTCGGGGCGAACGTCATTGATATTGTGATAGCTGACATTTTGCATGTACTTCGAGAAGGTAAATGCGAACGATAAGCCCAAGCCTTGCGAAAATCTTCTATTCGCCATGAGCTGCAAAGCATTGTAGTGCGACCTTCCGAGCGGCAACGCGGATTGTGTAATCCCGGTGAACTGCGGAAAGGGCCTGAGAAGCTGTGAAAGCGCGACCGTGGATTGGCTCAAGGCGCTCGTCTTATCGGTAACAACACCGTAGAACGGATTGGCGACCTTGCTGTTGAGCAGGTTTCCAAGCGCCAGGTCCGCAACCGGATAATCGTCGATGGAGCGGCCACCCGAGGTCGAATTATAGTTCGTGATAGGCAGGTGCTGAACATTGTTACCCACATAGCTGGTTTCGAGCGAAATCTGGCCGGGCAACACAAACTGGAATCCGGTGGAAAATTGCTGGTTCAGGGCATCTTTGAATGGAGGCACCGTGCCCAGAGCCGCGACGCCCGCGTTGATGTTCTGTCCAACTCCCGTCAGCAGACCCCCGGCAGCACCTGGCGGTACCGCCACACCGGACGGAAACGGATTTTCGAGCGTGTTGAACGGAGTCAGATTGTTATTCAGTGAGGTAACCATTTGCGTGGTCAGACTGAATCCCGTGGTCTGAAAACCATTGTTATTGTTCGGAGCGATGAAGATTCCGTACCCGCCTCTCCACACGATCCGGTCGGAGATGCGGTAAGCGTAACCAAAGCGGGGCTCGTAATACAGCGCCGGTACCGCCAGATAGCCGGACGGCGTACTATTGACGCCGAGGAAGCCAAGCCCGCCGCGAACGTTTAGCTGTGTAAGCTGAGCCACCGGATGGGCGGCGTAGTTGGCCGCTACCTGGGCGGCTATCGGATTCGCGGCGTTCGGATCGAATCCTGACGTTCCGCGGTTATAGCGTTCGGTGATCGGCCCTTCGTGTTCGAATCGCATCCCCAGGTTCAACGTCAGCCGATCGGTAATCTTCCAATCGTCCTGCGCGTAAAACCCAAAATATTTGATCGTTTCTGCCGGGACAGCGTTGTAGTCGACGCTGCCACTCCCCGGCATACCCAACAAGAACGAAGCGAAATCGTAGCCGGAGAGAGAGCTCGAAACCGTTGGATCTGGTCCTTGGGTGAACGTGCGGTCGAACGTGAAAATTCCGCCGGAGTGTCCGGGCGAAAAGTTATTGTACTGAACCCCTATGAAGTTGAACCCATATTTCACCGCATGCCGGCCGAACATGCTGTGGATGTTGATCACTGGATTTAGTTGATTGATGTATAGGCGGCTCGTCGTGTTGCCCGGGCCCAGGATGTAAACGTCGCCATCCTTCATGTTGATGTTCGGAAACACCGGGGCCGGAGTCGAATGAGCGAAGCTCGCCAGAAAACCCAGCGTTGTCAAATCTATACCATAAGTGTTCTCAACGTTCCCCTCGCCGTATCGAGTTAAGCCGACCCGAATATCCAGCACGGTCCGCGGGTTGATCGCCCAGGTGTAGCCAACGGCTGTGGCGATGTTCGCGCGAAAGAAACCATCCGCATCGCCGAGTTCGGTATCGGCCCCGGGAATGCCATAATACGGGCTCGTTGTGTCGGTCCGGTGGTTCCAGCCAAAGCGCACGAACAGACTTTGCGCGTCATTGATCCGCTGATCAAATCTGGAGATTAAGCTATTCCAACCGCGCGTACTGACACCGGACGGTACTCCGTTGCCCACGAAATTCTGGAGCGTACCAGGCGGTGGAGTGAGGTTCGGCAGCGGATAATACTTCAACAGATGCAGAGCGACTGGGTCGAGCATGGATGGGGGAATTACGTTCCCGGCGAACGGAGCACGAGTGTATTTCCCATTGCTGCCCAACACCGTGGTGTTCGGATTATAGATGGTAATCAGTTGACCTTTGGTATTGAAGGTTTGCGAGAAGTTCCCGCTGCGCTGCACAGCAGTGGGCACAATTTCGGTTGTGTTTCCGCCTTGGCGTAACTGGGTGCCTTCGTAGTTGAAGAAGAAAAACGTCCGGTCGTGCCCGTTGTAAATCTTAGGCAGGACCACCGGGCCGCCGATCGAGCCGCCGTATGTATCCTGATGAAATTCACTTTTCTTCAGCCCGCTTCGGTTGCTGAAAAAGTCGTTTGCGTTCAGAAAATTGTTGCGGAGGTAATCGTAAACCGTCCCGTGCAACTGGTTGGTGCCGCTCCGCGTGACGACGTTGATGAAGGCCGCCCCGGAGTGGCCATATTCGGCGTCGAAGGCGTTGGTCTGGGCGCGCATCTCTTCGACGGCATCGGGAGAGGGACTGAAGCTCACGACGTCCATCCGCATATTCGGTACCCCGTCGAGCAGGAACAGAGAGCCCTGATGATACCCGTTGGCGGCAAAAGCCGACGGCCCGCTGGCGTCCCAGGGATTGACGTAGGTCGGGTCACCGGTGTACTGGATACCGGCTGTCAGCGCGACAAAGACATAGGGATTACGCCCGATGGTCGGCAATTGTTGGATGTTGCGCGATTGTAAAGTACTTCCGATGGACCCGGTCTCCGTTCGCAGCAGTTCAGCCTCCGCTGAAACGGTGACGCTTTGCGAGAGCCCTCCCACTTCCAGCGTGAGATCCACCGTGGTAGTCTCGCCAACCTGCAACTGGATTCCTTCTTTCAGCAACTTTTGGAAGCCTGGTTTTTCCGCCTCGACCGTGTACTTTCCGACTTCCAGCAGAGTTGCGCGGTACAGGCCCGTGTCATCGGTGATCTCCTGCCGGACGGCACCCGTCCCGGTATTCGTGATCTTGATGGTGACGCCCGGCACAGCCGCCCCCGAGCTATCCCGCACGACGCCGATCAGGTTACTCATATTCACCTGAGCCCAGGCGTAAAAGGCAAACAGAAGTAAAATCGGCCTAGATCGCAACCACATGGCGCCCTCACCCCTCCGAAATTCGCGTGAGACTGAGCTGATGATTTCGCGCGGCACCGCGGGCTGTCAAGTTGAAGCTCTGTAGAAAACGGTTGTTAACGCACCGGAGAACGCACTATTGCGACGCAGGAGCTGACTTGTGGATGTGAACGGCCAGTAGCCGCGGCTGGACGGGCACTCCGCCGCTGATTCCAACCTTTAACAGTGCTTCAAAATCGGGCAGTTTCCCGCCGGATGGGACTCCGAGTCGAGTATAAAGAGTTTTCAGCAGGTCCGGCCGGAGGATAAACTCGGCGGCCGCCTGGCAGCCGTATGTATTTGTTCCGGCCAAAATTAAAACCTTGCGCTCCGGATTCAGGTTTGGCAACACGGCAATCACTGCATAGTCGAAGGCGAACGGTCTGTCCGAACCGAAATAGATCGATTGCTCACCTGGACCCGGATGAATATTGACGATTCCTCCAGTTCCAAACTCTGGCTGCTCGTAGGACGATTTGAACTTGAAATACTCGAGCGGAGCCATTTCGCGCAACCGCGAATTTGCTTCCGGAGCTCCCACGAAGACCACGTTGGCGTCGCGCCCCTCGTCCCAGGTGAGCAACTCCGCTCTCTTCAGTTGAGGTGAGCGGCCATGGAGCGCCAGAAGGCTGCTCAACTCTCCGACAGCCATCACAGTGCCGGTACCCGAATAGGTATCATTGCTCTCCGACGGCAAATCGATACCCTCCCGGAAATAGCGCAATCCGGTAGCCGAAGAACCGGTAAACCGATGATTGGAAAAAACGATAATTGGCGGCTGAGCGGATTGGAAAAACGGACGCCAGAAGGCTTCCACCACGGCAGACGCCTGAGCCGGCCGTGCCAGAACCCAGATGCCGAACCCTAGGCACACCAAGGTGGCCGCTGTCGCAACTCCTAGCGCAAACCATTTCCCGTAGGATGGTTTCATCGGCTCCGCAACTGCCGGCGGCTGAGATAGCTCCTGGTGCGGTGCCGCCTCTAACGTCCGGTAACGTGACGAAATCTGGTAGGAACCTTTTGGAACCTCAATCAGGATGGCGTCGTCCGACCCGTCCGACATGTAGTATTCCGCCAGTTTGGCGCGCAGCCGCGCCGCGTGAACCCGGACAGCCGAATCGACGCGCGGGTCGAATCCCGCCGACCGTCCGAGTACGCCGACCGCCAACTCATATTCTTTGACTACTTCTCCCGGCTTATCGACGTAATGCTTGGCAAGAAAAGATAAGAGACTTCGCAAGACCTCCGAGCCGCTGAATTCCCTGCTCTGAAGGATCTTCTCTATCTGTTGTTGGACAGCGGTAGAAGAGACCAAACCGTCTTGCACCTGAGCCGGCATTGAAATGCTCTCATCGTACGTTAAAAACGGTTAGATACGCAAGCTTCTACTTGACCCGGCACCGGGCGGCACGCCAACTATGGACTTTAACTTTACCGATGAAGATCGTTAAATTCGCCCTTTGTTTCTGTGTGCTCGCCTCGGCACATGCAGCCGCGGAACCCGGCTCGCCCGTTTTCTATATCACGAACTATGGGGCGGTTGGTGACGGCAATACGCTCGATAGCGCCGCAATTAATAAGGCCATCGATGCAGCGAACAGCGCAGGCGGCGGTACGGTTTATTTTCCCCCGGGTACGTGGCTGTCCGGTTCCATCCACTTGAAGAGTAATGTGGCGCTCTATCTCGAACAGGGCTCGACTATTCTAGCGACATCCGACCCGCGGGCCTATGACGCTGCAGAACCGAACAGTGGGACAAGTACCAGGACTTCGGTCACAGCCATTTTCACAACAGTCTGATCTGGGGAGAGCTTCTTGAAAATATTGCCATTCGGGGCACGGGGCGCATTTATGGTAAAGGTCTTACGCGCTCGGAGCGCGGGCCGCGCCAGGGGAATAAGGCGATTAGCCTGAAATTGTGCCGTAACGTCACAATCAAAGACATTTCCATTCTGCAGGGTGGGTGGTTCGGCATACTGGCCACCGGGGTTGACAATCTCACAATCGAGAATCTTAAAATCGACACTAACCGCGAGGGCATGGATATTGATTCATGCCGCAATGTGCATATCTCGAATTGCAGCGTCAACTCGCCGTACGACGACGGCATCTGTCTCAAAGCCGACTACGCGCTGGGCTTCTTTCGCGATGTCGAGAACGTCACGATTACCAATTCCCTAGTGACCGGATATGATCCCGGGACTTTTCTCGACGGGACCTACCAGCGCAAGCTGTTCGACAAGCCGAATAGCCCCGGTCCGACGGGGCGTATCAAATTCGGTACGGAATCGAGCGGCGGGTTTAAGAACATCACCATCTCAAACAGTGTTTTCAATAACTGCCGGGGCCTTGCGCTCGAGACTGTGGACGGAGGCCACCTGGAGACGTCATCATCTCAAATGTAACGATGCGGGATATCGCGAACTCGCCGATTTTCCTGAGGTTGGGAAGCCGGTTGCGCTCTCCCCAAGGTACCCCTGTCGGCGAATTGCGGCGCATCAACGTTAACAATTTCATCGTTTACAATGCCGATCCGCGCTATGGCTCAATCATTAGCGGCATTCCCGGCCACGATATAGAGGATGTGAAACTCCAGCAACATCCACATCTACTACAAGGGAGGGGCTACAAAGGAGGATGCCGTTCTCGCGCCGCCCGAAAACGAGAACATGTATCCGGAGCCACGCACGTTCGGCGAGATCCCGGCCTACGGGTTCTTCATTCGCCACGTTAACAGGCTGGAGTTGAACGGAGTGGAAGTAAGTTATTTGAAGGAAGATTTCCGGTCTCCTTTTCTGCTGCAGAACGTTTCGCAAGCGAAGCTTATAGACGTGAATGGGCAACACGCTTCGGGTGTGCCGGCGCTCGTGCTGAGAGACGTGGACGGATTGAAGATACGTGATTACCCGTTCAGGGCCGATACCAGCCTGAACGCGGTCAAAGACCAGAAATTCTAGATGCGTTGTGTACTCGTGTGTCTGGCGGCTTTAGTGCTCGCAGCCACTCCCGTCAATGTCGTCCGCAATCGTTACGACCATTTCTCTACCGGAACAAACACGCACGAAAGTTGCTGAATTCCAGAAACGTAAACGTTGCGGAATTTGGGAACCTCTACAGCTACTACGTGGATGGCGCGGCATTCGCTCAACCGCTTTACATTGCCGGCGTGCAGATTCCAGGGCGCGGCACCCGCAACCTGCTGTATGTTGCGACCATGAACGACAAGGTCTATGCTTTCGATGCCGATCAAGGCGGCCCGCCTTTGTGGATGCGCGATTTCACAAACGAGTTGGCCGGCATTACGCCGGTTCCCATTACAGACATTACGAACAACAACAATCTGAACATTGTGGGCAATGTCGGCATCGAGGACACGCCGGTAATCAACATTTCCACGAAGTCGCTGTATCTGGTGGCCAGAACGAAAGAGGATGGAGAGTATATTCAGCGGCTGCACCGCTTGAATCTATGCGATGGCGCAGATCAGACTCCAGCGGCCGCGATTCAGGCATTTGTACGCGGGGCCGCGCGCGACGCTGTCGACGGTTTTGTGCGTTTCGATCCGAAGGCCGGAAATCAACGTTCGGCTCTGGCTTTGGTAAACGGGCAGATTCTAATTGCCTGGGTTTCTCATGAAGACCTGCGGCCGTATCACGGTTGGATTATGAGTTATGACGCGCGCACGCTCCAGCAGACCGGTGCTTTCTGCACCACACCAGATACGGCGGATGGCGGCATCTGGCAATCGGGGAGAGGACCCGCAGTCGACGTAAGGGGCGCGGCTTATTACGAATTGGAAACGGCGGCTGGGACGGCAAGCGGAACTTCGAACGTCAGTTCTCAAATCCCGGGTCGGCCCTGACGGAGTTGTGGTGGGACTATTTCACGCCGCACGCTTACGAACACCTGAATACGCGAGATGTGGACCTGGGTTCCACCGGCCCGCTGCTCATTCCGGGGACGAACAGGCTGCTTTACGGCAATAAACTCGGCATGGTGTTTCTGTTGAACGCGAACGACCTCGGGCACATGACCCCGGAGTACCACGGAATGCGCGAAACGATCAGCGTAAACGGAGGCCGCGTTATGGCTGGACTCGTGTACTGGGTAGGACCAAGCGGGCCCACGCTGCTAATTTGGTGCGAGGCCGACTTTTCCCAAAGCGTTCCGCTGGGACGGGCAGTTGCTTGGGACAACGCCGTTTGCGAAGGGCACAGTGGCTTCGCACGGCTCTCCTGGCGGCGCACTCGCAGTCTCTTCGGATGGAACGCAGCCCGACACCGGTGTACTGTGGGCTACCACAACAAACGGCCGCAGCGCGGACCGCGGCAACGCTCCTGGAGTGCTGCATGCCTTCGACGGCCAGACACTAAGAGAACTCTGGAATAGCGAGGAAGACGCAAAGCGCGACCGCCTGAGGAGCTCGTCAAGTTCGTTCCGCCACTGGTGGTTGCCGGTAAGGTGTATGTCCCTAATTACGACAATGCTGTTGAGGTGTACGGGATCTTGCCTTCAAAAACAGAGCGCCTCTAGCTCGCTTCCCGCGCGATGACCCACGCGGGCAGCAAACGTCCCATCCGCTACTAAGTAGAAGTGCGACCCACTGCGAGGAAATGAAAAGGAAGTGGCAGAACTTCCTCTGTTGTGTAAGGTCAGCTGACCCCACATATTCAAGCGTGATGGTTCTGAAGTTTGCTGAGCGGCACACGCCGGGCAAACTTGACCGCTTTCATCTCCAGCAATTGCGAGATGACGGGATCGGGGACTGGTTGATCGGTCTCGATAATAGAGATTGCCGTAAGCGGCTGCTGACGTTTGGTTGCTTCCTCGCGGCCGAGCGCGAAATTCGCGATGTTAATCCCGTTTTTGCCAAGCACGGTTCCGATGTAGCCGATGACGCCGGGCACGTCCTCGTTTTTCGAATACATCAGATTGCCGTCTAACGTGGCCTCGCAAGGAATGCCTTCTACCTGAAGCAGACGGGGCCGGTCGAGCACGACGGAGCCGACGGCCGAAAAAGAGCCGGCATCGGATACAAGCTCCATCAGGACGGAGCTCATGTGCGACTGTCCCGGTTCGCGCTCCTCCACCACGCGAAAGCCGCGCTGCGCGGCGATTTGCATCGCGTTGACAAGATTGGCGCGGTATTCCATGGAGCGGCTGAGCACTCCCGCCAATCCCGCGCTACGTAGGATCTGCGTGTTGTTGTCGGCTATCCGGCCGAAGTACACGAGCCGGATGGTGTGCGGGTTCCCGGCTGCAATATGACTCAGAAATAGCCCAAGCCGCTCAGCGAGGTTCACGTACGGACCCAACGCGCGATATTGCTCGGCGGTGAGCGAGGGCATGTTGACGGCGTTCAGCGCGACGCCGCTGTTTAGATATTCGATCAATTGCTCGACGATGCGAATTCCGACGATTTCCTGCGCCTCTTCCGTGGACCCGGCAATATGCGGCGTAGCAACCACTGGTTCTAATTGAAATAGCGGGTCCTCGCCGGGCGGCTCCTTTTCGAAGACATCGAGAGCGGCACCAGCGACCTTGCCCTTCGCGATTGCATCCTGGAGAGCCTTTGCATGGACGAGTTCGCCCCGAGCGCAATTCACGATCCGAACACCGGGCTTCATCCGCTCGAATGCGGCGGCGTTGAGCATGTGATCGGTTTCCGGCGTCAGCCCGACATGCAGCGTGATGTAATCGCTTTGAGAGTAGAGATCTTCGAGCGAGACGAGTTCCACATCCAAATCCCGCGCACTTTGCGGGCTGACATAGGGATCATGCGCGATCACGCGCATTTCGAAGGGTTTGGCCCGCCGCACCACCTCGCGGCCGATGCTGCCCAAGCCGACAATCCCCAGCGTTTTCCCGCGCAGCTCATTGCCGAGGAACTTCTTCTTTTCCCACTTGCCGGACCGCGTGGAAAGGCTGGCCTGCGGCACCGAACGAGCCATAGAGAGCATCAGAGCGAGCGTGTGTTCGGCGACGGAGACGGCGTTGCCGCCGGGCGTATTCATCACTAGCACGCCAGCACCCGTGGCCGCCGGCAAATCGACATTATCTACACCTACCCCGGCTCGTCCGATGACGCGCAGGTTTTTTGCCTTGGAGAGTACGCTCTGATTGACCTTTACCGCGCTGCGCACAATCAGGGCGTCGCAATCCGGCAGATGCACCTCATACGTTTTCGGGTCAGCAACGGCGACATCCCAGCCCGGCTGTGCGCGCAGTAAATCTACCGCCGCCGGAGCGAGCGGTTCAGCAACAAGAATTTTCATTGTGGAGAGCTATTTCAGCGCAAAAACTTCTTTGCCAAGCGCCACATCGGCATACACATTCTGGACGGCCGCCACTCCGGAGCCGAATCGAACCGGCTGCCCATGAGCGGCCAGGATGATTTCCAGCTCGGCAACGATCGCGAAGAGGTCGTGAAAATCGAAGTAGCCCAAGTGCGCGAGGCGGAAGATTTGTCCTTTCATGGTTCCCTGGCCGTTCGTGATGATGGCGTTGAAACGGCTGCGAAACTCCTTCACGATTACGCCCGAATCCATTCCAGCGGGAGGACGAACGGCGGTGACGGACGACCCGGGCGAACTGGAGAAGAGTTTTAAGCCAAGTTCCCCGACGGCGGTGCGAGTCGCCTTGGCGAGCAACTGAGCGTTTTCCACCAGGTTGCTCATGCCGATCGATTTGATGTACCGCAAAGCCTCGGCGAAAGCGAGCAATAACGCCGTGTTGGGAGTCCAAGCCGATTCGCCGTTGAGCGCATTCTTCTTTTCCTTTTTCAGATCGAAGTAGTAGCGCGGCGCCTTCGAGGATTCGGCAAGCGCCCAGGCCTTCGGGCTGATGGCTACGAAAGCGAGTCCGGGCGGAATCATAAATGCCTTCTGCGATCCGCCCACCACAATGTCGAGACCCCAGCCATCGATATCGAGCGGCATGGTGCCGATGCCGGTAATCGCATCCACAACGAAAATGGCATTGGTCTTCTTGACCGCCAGTGCCATGGATTTCACGTCATGCTGCGTACCGGTGGAGGTTTCCGAAGCCTGAACAAAAACGCCTTTGATATTTTTGTTTTCTGCGAGGGCTTGTTCGACAGCTTGCGGCTGAACGGCATCGCCGTATGGCGCGGTCAGCACGGTGGCTTTCATGCCCCACGCTTTCATGAGTTCGACCCAGCGTTCGCCGAATTTGCCAGCCGAACAGACCAGCACTTCATCTCCGGGTGAAAAGAAATTTTGGGTGGCGGCTTCAAGCCCCCCGGTTCCGGAAGCGACGAGGACGAGTACGTCGTGCGAGGTTGCCAAAACTTCTTTGAGATCCGAGAGGACCTGCTTATACAGTGCGCGGAAATCCTCGGTCCGGTGATGGATATCCGATCCCATCATCGCGTGCAGCGCCGAGGGCAGCAATGGCGTCGGACCCGGCGTGAGCAGACGTTGTTTTTTGATGTACATGAGGAAAAGCGAATTCCCGGTGTTGATACGATCAACGGCCGTGTTGAATAGCAGAAAATCCCAGAATAACAGAGCGAAGGAATTGATCCGGGCGCAACCCCTTGCTTACGCGCGGGGTTCTGTAACTGCGCGATCCAGTGTCACTGCAGAATAAAAACGCAGGCAAGAGCGAACACGGCTACTCCGAATGTGAGAAACGCGACATAGTCACCGACATGACCGCTATGCAACGCATGCAGCCATTTCATAGCGGGGCCAATCGCCTTTGAGAGGACGCGGGCTTGCCGGCTGAAGAGCTGAGCGGCCGGAATGAGTATGGCCAAACCCACGGCAATCAGGCTGAAGGTAACATTTGTTTCCGGCATAGCGGGGCCAGGAATGGCGATCGACACTCCGCCCAGCACGCGTGCATCGTACGCGCTCGAATTTGTGAATTGCGCGGCGGCTTTCAAGGTAGATTGGGGAAGCGCGGGCATCATACCCAGAAAAAGACCGGCGAGCAGCAGCACGGCCGCCGGGAGGAACATCGACGAGGGAATCGTTTTATGGCCGGACTGCGTCTCGCGTTTTTCATCGCTCTTGGGCGCCGCCCCGGAGGCGCGTTCCCGAGCGGGCCCCCATCCCCAAAACACGCGGCCGGCGACGCGGAGAACGGCCGCACTGGTCATTGTTCCCGCAAATAGAGAAATCCAGCGGACCCAATGGTAGCCCAAATGTTCCGCGGCCGAGTGCAAAGACGCATCGCCTGCCGAGATCCCGGAGAATGGGGTTCCCGCCAATGCGATACCTCCCAGAACGAAAACTGCGGCGGTCCATTTGAGCGGTTTTCCAACGCCATGGAGTTCCAGCTCATCGACAGTGCCGAAGCGGTGCAGAAGAATTCCGGAACAGAGAAACAGCGCCGCTTTCACCAGGCCATGCCCGAGCACGTAAATCGCAGCGCCACTCAGCGCGACCGGATCGAACAAACCAGCTCCAATGGTCATGAGCCCCATGTGACTGATGGTGGAGTACGCTAAGAGGCGCTTTATGTTCCGTTGCGAATAGCACATAACGCCTGCCAATACAGCCGTGAGAGCTCCGACGCTGAGGAATAAGGCTCGAAGCCCGGCGATGTGGATATGGAACACGGGGTCGAACACGGCCCAATAGACGCGAAAGACCGCATAGAGGCCCAATTCCACCATTACGCCGGAAAACAGAACGCATATTGGAGTGGGGGCAACTGCATGCGCGTCCGCAAGCCAGAAGTGAAACGGTACCAGCGCCCCCTTGATCAGATATCCACAGACAACGAAAGCGAAAGCGACAAACACAAGTTTGTTGGGGTGTTCCCGGCCGAGCGTCTGCCCGATTTGCGCCATGTTCAGAGCCCCGATGCGAGCATAGAGCAGTGCGATGCCGGTGAGAATAAAGTACGCTCCGATGGTGTTTGTGACGGCAAAGTTCAAGGCGCCTTGCAGGCTGCCGGGATCTTCCGTCTTGTGAGCACAAAGCGCAAACGCGGCGGCGCTCATCAGCTCAAAAAAGACGAACAGGTTGAACATATCGCCGGTCAGCGTGAATCCGCACATGGCCGCGAGAAAAGCGAGGATCAGTGCGTGCAGGTGGTTTTCCGCCGTGTCGAAGTACTTGGCGGAAAACGCGAGCGCGGCCAAAGTGAGGATGCCTGCAAAGCCGGCCATGCCGGCGCCGAGGGGATCGATGACAAAGGAGATGCCAAGCGCCACTCCGGCGTGAGGGCGCCAACCTCCAAACCAATACACGATGCTTTCTGAGCGGGAGGCGCCGGCCAGCAAAACGCAGGCGCCCATTGCGCCGAGCGTCGCCGCGATGGCAATGATTAGAGAAGCCGCTTGGGAAATCGCCTTGCTGAGGGCGGCGAGCAGAGCTGCGGCGATAAGCGGTATGGCAACCGGCAAGACTGGCGCATATCGCAATCGCTTATCCTCGCAGTTTGCGGAGGCGGTCGGGATCGAGCGTTCCGAGCCGCTTGTGTACCTGAACCGCCAGCGCGAGTAGAAGCGCCATGACCGTGACCTCGACGACCACATCCGTCAGCATTAGAGCCTGCACGACCGGATCGACCGCAGGCGTTCCCGCCGGTATATCGGCATAAACCGGGGCGGGACGCCCGGTCCGATATCCGATCGCCAGGAGGAGCACGTAACTCGAGGACTGAATTACGCTCACGCAGATGCAGAGGTGAACAAGATTCCGGCTAGTGATCACGCCGTAGAGGCCGATGATAAATAACCACGCCGCGACGGCATACGGAAGATAGCTCATTGCTCCTTCGCTTCCATCAACTCTTCCAGATACACGAGCATCATCAGAACAAATCCGGCGCTTACCTCCAGACCGACGCCCAGATCGATCAGAGCGACGGTTCCACCGGAAACGAGCGTGCCCGTCTTTCCGAGCGGCAGCACATTCTCCAGAAATTGCCCGCCTAGCGCCATGCAGACCCCGCCAATGAAAATATACGCGGAGGCGCCGACCGCTTCCGCAGCTTCAATCAGCCGGGGAGGTGTAACAGCGCGGAACTGAGGATAGGTACTCGCCAGATAGAAAAGGAGTGGCGCCGTGGAAAGAACGACACCACCTTGAAACCCGCCTCCCGGCGTAAGCTGTCCGTGCGAAACGATATAGAGGCCAAACAGAACCATCGGGCTTAGCAGCAGCAGGGCGGTTACTCTCACCGCATCGCTCGGATAGGGGACAATGCGCCCGCGCGCTTTGTCTTCGTGATCGCCCATCGGGTCATCGCTTCTCCTTCTCATCAACAACACAACACCCAACACGGAGGCAAAAAGAATGAATTCTTCCCCGAGTGTGTCGAAGCCGCGAATGTCGAAATTTACGGCGGTAACGGCGTCGGTGATGTGGCGTTGCGGCACGGTGATCGAATTGACCAGATCGCCATAAGCGCTGGTATTGCGCCCCAGAGGCGCCAAATCGCTATAGCTGAGCCAGAAAGCCAGGGCGAGCAGGGCTGCCGACACAAAAAAGAACAGCGTCCTAATCGGTCTGGTCATTTTCGTGTTTTTTGACACGGGCGAGCGCTAAAAGGATCATGAGAGGCAGTGCTACCGCTCCGACCGTGATCTGCGAAAGCGCGACATCGGGCGCCTGAAAAACAAAAAACATGATGCCCAGCAGAAGACCATAAAAGCTAACTACAATTGCTTGCGCCACTGCGTCACGGGTAAGTACGACGGCGGTTCCCGCGAGCGCTACAAAGATCAAAATTCCAGCTTCCAGAATCGCGATCATGGATGTTCACCGGCGGAACGAGAGGGCTGCGCGTCGTCCGCCATGGGAATCGCCTCGGCAGCGGTTGGGGGCCATTGTCCTTTCCTCCGAATTCGCGCCGCCCTAGCGGTGGCATGCGATAGAACTGGATTCGCCAACAAGAGCAAGACGGCAATCGCAATTGCCTTCATCCCGCCTTGCGAAAACCCCTCCTTCACCAGCACAGCGGCACAGATGGCTACGGCGCCCACCACAGCGCCGGGCGAAAGGAACTGGATTTGGACATAAACGTCGTTGGAGGCGAGCAGGCCAACCGCTGTAAACAGAAACGCAAGCAAGCCGATGCCAAGCAGCAACCAGATGGCAACCATTTGAATCGTCACAGCCAGCGCTCCAGCAACCTGGCGAAAACGAGCCCACCTCCGAATGCGAGGAATGCAAGCGTCAGGGCGATATCAAAGAATGGGATGCGGCCAAATCCCTCGGCGAGCAGCATGAGAAGAATCGCCGCCATCGTGCTAGCTGCTTCGAGCGCCACCAGCCTGTTCATCGCATCCCCTCGAATGCAGCGCAGGAAACAAGGGACCATGCAAATCAACACGACAATGCTGGCGAATATCCACATGAGGTATCAAGCCTCTAGCTCGCGCACTATCTCCGGCACAGAGGTCTTCTTCACCTGGTGAAACATTACCAGATTCCGCTCCGTGTCGATGTCTATAATGACGGAGTTTGGCGGTGTCGTCAGCAGGAGTACCAGCAGCGCGCGCCGCGCGCCGTCCCGCGGCGTGGAACCTCCAGCAGAAAAGCGGGCCAGTTGAAGAACGGATGTTGGGCGTTTACCCTGAACTCTGCGGATCAGAACCGCAAAAAGAGCCGCAAGACCATGCAGAAGCATCCCGGGTAAGCGGCGAGCTTCCGCCAGCCAGTGCGCCCTAGGGTGAAAGCACAGCGGGTCTGCCTTTACTGACCGGTTCAGTGCCAGTAAAGCTATACCGGAGCCGACCGCGCCCGCCGCCAGTTCGCTTAAGCTAATAGTGGAAACAAACAGTAGCCAGAGAGCCAGAAACGCCGCCCACCCGGCCCCGTACTTGAGAACCGGCATCAACATTTACAGACGCCATTACGCCCAAAGCATTTCGCTGGCCCTGAGTCCGGGCGGGCCGTTCGCGCGATACTGAAATCTTTACTTACGTCAATGGCGATGAATCTCAACAAAGCGCAGATGTCGAAGGTAGTTGTCGCCACGACCGTTGCGCTGTCCTTTATCAGTTATTGGAGGGGCGCTGCCATCGTCCTGAGCGATCTCGCCTCCTCGATGTTTTATGCGGGCGGCATCGCCGAGCAGGCCATCGGTAAATCGGCCGCCTGGTACGTGCTGGGCGTGATGCTGTTCAGCTTCGCCGTACGTTCGGTGTACATGGAAAGCTGCGGGATGTTCGTGCGGGGCGGCGTGTATGTCGTGGTGCGCGACAGCATGGGCCCGTTTGCCGCAAAAGTGTCGGTATCGGCGCTGGTGTTCGACTATATTCTAACCGGCCCTATCAGTTGCGTGAGCGCCGGACAATACCTGGCTTATTTAATTAATGAGCTATTCGGGTTCGCGCACCAGCCCTATCGCATCAGCCCAAACACCTTCGCAGCTTTTTTCGGCGTGATTGTCACGCTCTATTTTTGGCGCAGCAACATTCGCGGTATCCATGAATCGAGCTCAGCGGCATTAAAGATAATGCAGTTGACCACCGTGATGGTGGTTATCCTGCTCGTGTGGTGCCCTCTGACGATTCTGCTTTACGGAAGATGGGAACTGCCGCCTTCCCCGGTTCCCAGCCACCTGGTGTTGACCCGTGAATCTTTGGGATGGATGAAGGGCACGTTCTGGCCAACCATTCCCATCGTCGCCGTGGTTATCGCGTTCGGACATTCGTTGCTTTCGATGAGCGGTTTTGAAACGCTTGCTCAGGTGTATCGGGAGATCGCTTCGCCCAAGCTGAAGAATCTCAAAATTACGGCGAATATCATTTGCATTTATGCGCTTTTCTCGACGGGCTTGATCACGCTTTTCGCAGCCATGATCATCCCGGATAACATTCGCAAGAACTATGTCGATAATCTGATCGGCGGCTTGGCTATGAATCTGGCAGGGCCGGAGCTGCTGCGGCTTGCATTCCATGTGTTTGTCGTAATCGTAGGGGTATTGATCCTCTCGGGCGCAGTGAATACCTCTTTAATCGGGGCCAACGGTATTCTCAACCGGGTAGCGGAAGACGGCATTCTGCTCGACTTGTTCCGTAAGCCGCATAAGAAATTCGGCACAACTTATCAGATCATCAACTTCATCACAGCGCTGCAGTTGGCCACCATCATCCTGAGCCGGGGAGACGTTTACCTACTGGGCGAGGCCTATGCCTTTGGGGTTGTCTGGAGTTTCACCATGAAGGCCCTGGGAGTTCTCGCATTGCGGTTTCAGCGCCACGATCAGGAGTACAAGGTTCCGTTCAATCTGCACATTGGCGGGAAAGAAATCCCAATCGGACTCGCCGCGACAACACTGGTGCTGCTGACCACGGCGGTAGTCAATCTGTTTTCCAAAGAAAACGCAACCATCTATGGCGTGACTTTTACGGTCGTGTTTTTTGTCGTCTTCACCATATCGGAGCGCGTCAACCTGCGCAAGCACAAGATGACGCACGAGCACGCGCTCGAGGAATTCAATCTGCAGCAGCAGCCGCAGTTGGATGCCACGCTGCTACATGCCCGACCCGGTTGCGTGCTAGTCGCAGTTCGAAATCCGGCCAACATGCAGCACCTGCGGCGCACGCTTCAGAGAACAGATCTACGGCGCAACGATATCGTCGTGATGACGGTGAGGATACTGGGGCCGGACAGCGAATACGCCCTTAAGGAGGAGCAGGTCTTCGGAGAAGACGAAAAGGAGTTGTTCACCGCGGTTGTGAACATGGCGGAAAAAGAGGGCAAGCCGGTGGAACTGCTGGTAGTGCCATCGAACGATCCGTTCGATGCATTGGTGCAGACGGCGAATCAACTGAAGGTATCGCGCCTAGTGACCGGCGTCTCTCCGCGGATGAGTTCCGATGAACTGGCGCGGCGCATCGGCCTTGCCTGGGAACGGCTTCCCGAACCGCGTCATCCGTTTTCGCTCGAGATCATCACCGCCGGGCGGCCGGCTGCATACGTAAACTTAGGCCCGCACCCCCCTCGCTTGTGGCCCGAAGATGTCGACAAGCTGCATAGCCTTTGGCTACAACTGAGCGAGGACAACGCGATTGGTTCGAAGTTGCACCATCGCGACGTTGTCGGCCTGGCTCTGCGCCGATTGGAGCACGATTTGAACGGCGCGGAACGAGAAGAGCTTTTGAATCAACTCAGACAGGGAATCCGAAATCACTGAACGGGGCGGGTATCAACCTTCCGAAAGAAATGCCTCGCCCTCCGCGGCATTTCGATATTCCACCTCGGCCGATTGAAGCAGTTGCGTCGTTTCCGATTCGTTTTGGGCCACAAAAAGCAAGATATCGGTAATCGCGTCTGAGGCACAGGCATAAGGATCGTCGCCACTGACTGGCCGGTAACGCTTAATCAACTCCTCGCCTCTGCGCTTTCGTTCTTCCAGGGTAGACATGGGGTTTCTTGCCAGCCTTGATAATACTCTTCCGAAATTTCTGACTACCTTCCCAGCAAATACCTGAACACGGAATTATTCCGGTCCGCCGGGCCCGGGCCTCAAGTTTTGGCGAAGAACAGCCGAAGGTCCAGTAGGCACGATACGCATGACTACGGCACGAGACTGCACAACCGTTCAGGAGACGGAGATCCCGAAAGCTCCAAAACAGAGGATCCCCACGCGAGACGAACTGATTTTGGAGCACCTACCGCAAGTCCGGCTGATTGCCCGGCGGATTCACGAGCGGCTTCCGGTATCGGTCAGCCTCGACGATCTGATCTCGACCGGGGTGCTGGGTTTGATCGCAGCCATCGACCGCTACGATCCAAAGCACCACGTCAAACTAAAGACGTATGCGGAATATAAAATCCGGGGCGCCATTCTGGATAGCTTACGCGTGCTGGACTGGGCACCCCGGCAGCAGCGGAAACGCGCCAAATTGATCGAAGCCTGCATCACGGAGCTGGAGCAGGAGTATCACCGGACACCTACAGAGGAAGAGATCGCCCGGCGTTTGGGCCTATCCATACCGGAATACCAGGAGTGGTTATCAGACGTTCGGGGCCTCACTTTGGGTAGCCTCGAAAACGCCGGCCGGGAGGAACAGGGATGCGATCTGTTGCGGTATCTCTCGGACGCCGAAGAGCACTGGCCTTCCGAGATTCTGGAGCGCAGCGAGCTGGAGCAACTGTTGGCGGAAGCCATTGAACGGATGCCCTCGCTCGAACGAACTGTACTCAATCTCTATTATTACGAGGAGATGACGCTTCGGGAGATCGCGAAGATTGTCGATCTGCACGAGTCGCGTATCTCGCAATTGAAGTCGCAGGCGATTCTGCGGTTGCGGTCGTTTTTGCATAAAAGGTGGGCAAAGCAGCGGGCATAAGGAGGGAACAAGATTAAAGCGCTTCGGGCTCTGTTATCCTGAAGATTCCCCTGGATATTTGTAGCCCTTTGAAGATCGGATTTGTAAGCCTCGGGTGTCCCAAAAACCTGGTCGATACCGAAGTCATGATGGGTCAGCTCGTGACGGATGGTCACGAGTTGACGCCCAATCCCGCCGAAGCCGACGTCATCGTCGTCAACACGTGCAGTTTTATCGATCCGGCCAAGCAGGAATCGGTCGACACCATTCTCGAAATGGCCGAGTACAAGAAGACCGGGAAGGCCCAGCGGCTCATCGTGGCGGGCTGCCTGGTGGAGCGCTACCGGCCGGAAATTCAGAGCAACATTCCGGAAGTAGACGCCGTCCTCGGAACCAACGAGCTCGAAAAGATCACCGCCCTTTGCGAAGGATTGACACCGAAGCCGCTCGCGCCCGTGCCGTACCTGTATCACGATCTCACTGCTCGCGTATTCACGACACCGCGGCACTCCGCGTACATCAAAATCGCGGAAGGCTGCGACCATCCTTGTTCGTTCTGCATCATTCCGCAGTTTCGGGGCAAGTTCCGTAGCCGCCGCTTCGAAAGCGTGATTAACGAGGCTGCGCAAATGTTTGCAATGGGCGTGCGCGAGATCAATCTGATCGGCCAGGACACAACCTGCTACGGTGAGGATCTCGGCCTCAAGAACGGACTGGCGGACTTGCTTGGACGGCTGGCGCAGATCCCGACAGAATTGCCAAAGTGGGTCCGGTTCCTTTACGCCTATCCCAACAAAGTCACTCAGAAGCTGCTGGATATTATTGCCGAGCATGAATCGTTAGTGAAGTACATCGACATGCCGCTTCAACATGCCAGCGCAGGCGTGCTGAAGCGAATGAAGCGTGGCGCCACTGCCGATATTTTCCTGAAATTGCTGGAACGCATCCGTGCTACGATTCCCGGTATTGCCATCCGCACGAGCATGATTGTCGGATTTCCGGGCGAAACCGAGCAGGATTTTGAAGACCTCTGCCACTTTGTGAAGACCGCGGAGTTCGATCGCCTGGGGGTATTCGCCTACAGCGACGAAGAAACAAGCCAGAGTTATCATCTGGACGGCAAAGTCGACAAACGCACGATTCACAATCGCAAACGAAAACTGATGGCTCTGCAGCGGCGCATTTCGCTCGCTCGGAACAAGCAACTCATCGGCTCTGAATTGCCCGTTCTGGTGGAAGGCCCGTCGAAAGATACTGAGCTGCTGTGGGAAGCGCGCCTCGCGACACAAGCGCCCGAGATCGACGGCATCTGCTACATCAACGATTTCGGTCCGGGGGAAGCGAAGCCTGGCGAGATCCGCAGAATCCGCATCACCGAAGCCCACGATTACGATCTGGTGGGAGAGCTTGTCGATGCGCCCGAGCGATTTTTCACGGCGCGGCAGGCGGCGAATCCGTTTCCGATTCTGGGCAGACGGCAAGACCGTCCGCCCCACCTGGCGACCATTCGATAATAAGAGTTGATGGCAGCCAAAGTCCGTTGCCCTATTTGCAAGAAAGAAGTTGCGTTCGACGATCCGAACATGCCCTTCTGCAGCGAGCGTTGCCGGATCGTCGACTTGGGCAATTGGGCCTCTGAAAAATACGTTATTTCCACTCCGAACCGGTCGAACGAATTGGAAGAGGCCGAAGAAATGGAGCCACCCGAAGGTTTTGGCCGGTGAACCGCGCGGCCCTCACGCTTGCGACCTGGTTCGGTTGTGGGTATTTTCCTTGGGGACCCGGCACGGCCGGCGCTGCGGCTGCGGTCCTGATTGCGGCCGTGATCCATTTTTCTGCGGGTGCCGGGCGGATCACGTTGCTGATCCTCATAGGCGCTCTGTTCGCGCCCGCGGTGTGGGCAGCTACGCGGACAGCCCGGCTTGTCAAGGCAACAGATCCGGGCATCGTGGTGGCGGACGAAGTGCTGGGACAATGGGTCACGCTGCTAGGCGCCGCCGCTTTGAATTGGAAGACATTCCTCGCCGGTTTTCTCTTGTTTCGCATTTTCGATATCTGGAAGCCGTGGCCGGTTTACCAGTTTGAGAAACTACCCGAGGGTGCCGGCATCATCTGCGACGATATCGCGGCCGGAATTTACGGGGCGCTTATCTTGTATATAGGTGGCAGGTTGAGACTCTATTAAACGTATGGCGAGTAAACAACAGGCAGTCGATCAATCCACTGCGCGGCCGGTTATTGCGAAAGTGGAACCTCCTGCAGCCATTGCCGGCGGGGAGTTTCATATCCGCGGGCAAAATTTAGCTTCCGGGGGAAGACCAAATGTACGATTCGGCAATAAGAACGCCCATCTGGTGGTCGCGGGCGATTCCTATATCATCGCTCGCGTCCCGGAGTCCGCTGAAGTGGGAGAACTGGTGGTCAGTACCGAAAAGGGTGAGAGCCATGTTCACGAAACACATTTAGGCATCCAAATCGCCGACAGCCTTCATCCTGTCGCCAATCCCGCCATCGATAGCGAAGGCAACGTATATAGCACGTTTAGTGGATCGCGGGGGCAAAAATCGCCTGTCTCCATCTATAAGATCGATACGAACTACAGTTCGAAGCCGTTTGTTACGGACCTGATGAATCCTACCGGCCTCGCGTTCGATCGCGACGGTCTCTTGTACGTTTCGAGCCGCTATGACGGGATCGTTTACCAGATCACGCCGACCGGCAATATGTCCGTGTTCGTCGAAGGCATGGGCGTAGCAACCGGTATCGCGTTCGATCGCGATGAGAACCTGTATGTCGGCGACCGCAGCGGGACCATTTTCAAAATCAGCAAGTCGCGGCAGATCTACGTCTTTGCAACGCTCGAGCCCTCCATCGCGGCTTACCATCTGGCGTTCGGCCCGGAGGATTACCTGTACGTGACCGGACCCACGACATCCAGCTTCGATTCGGTATACCGGATTTCTAAAGCGGGCGAGGTCGAGACATTTTACAGGGGCATCGGCCGCCCGCAAGGTCTCGCATTCGACGCCGAGGGACGGCTATACGTGGCCGGCTCCTTGCACGGGCGGCGCGGCGTAGTTCGTGTGGACAAGTCGCGGAACCCGGAGCAGTTTCTGTCCGGACCGGGTATTGTCGGGATGGCCTTCACGCCTTCACGAGGGCTGGTCCTTGCGACGCACAATGCGCTCTTCCGCGTTGATGTCGGGATTGCCGGCCGATCCTTGCCCTAACGATGGGTGCCGTTTTTCTCGCCGCGCTTTTTACGTACCTCCTTGCTTTGATCCTCCTGCCCGGGCTGGCTGTCACCCTTGTGATAGCGCGGCGTAAATATTTATCACCCGTCGTCGCCGTAATGATCGTGATCCTCACGAACGCCACGCTCGGCTATATTGCGTTCTGGGCTTATTTCGGTGACCGGCGGCTAGGAAGAACCATCTCTTATTCCACGCTGGCTCTGTCGATAATCGCTCTCGCGCCGATGCTCCGGCACGAAGCGGAATTGCGGAAACTCGTGAAGCAGATTGCTCTTCCATTCAGTTACGTGCTGGTGGCCGGAGTGTGCTATATCTGTCTGTTTTTCTTGTACTCGAATCCAGTGAAGACCGGCGGCGATTTGGGCAACTGGAGATTCTCAAACGAAGTTCTGCCGGGTGACAACATAATTCCGCTGATTTTTGCCCACAAGATTTATGATGGCGCCCCGCTCCGGCCTTTCTGCTGCGGAGATTGGTTGAGCAGCGATCGTCCGCCGCTGCAGGCGGGCATTGTCTTGCTGGAGTGGCCTTTCAAGCTCGTCAATCCCGGCATGCAGTACCAGCTTGTGAGTACGGCGCTGCAATGTTTTTGGATTTGCGGTGTCTGGTGCTTTCTAAAGAGCTTAAGAACCAGCGAGCACCGGATTGGACAGGTGCTCGCGTTTCTGATCTTGTCCGGCTTTCTGTTTTACAACAGCGTGTACGTCTGGCCGAAGTTGCTGGCCGCGGCGCTCATCCTGTTTATTCCAGCGATCCTGATCGAGGCGCTGCGCGAAAAACATGCGCTCTCGAACTTTGAAGCGGGTCTGGCTGCTTTGAGCTTTTCGTTGGCGCTGCTGGCTCATCCCGGCGGCATTTTCAGCATGTCTGCAATCCTGCTGATTCTGCTGTTCCGGCGCGATCTCGTCACGTTTCGAACAATCGCGCTGGCCGTGTTGGTCACGGTGATTTTTCTGGGGCCATGGAGGGCCTATCAGAAGTTTTATGATCCGCCCGGCGACCGGCTTCTCAAGTTGCATTTGGCAGCCGTGGGTCCGCCGGACAACAATTCATTCTGGTACGACCTGCGCGACGCTTATACGCGCCTTCCAGTGAGCGCCATCGTGCATAATAAGTGGCTCAACCTGCGAATTCTCGTTGGAAATCATCCAGTGGCGGCTTTGATTCCAGGTGCTCTGCCGCCGGACCGCTCCGGCCGGGATTTGATTTGGGGCGCTGTAGGCATCGCAAACGTCGGATGGCTCGCAGCTCTCATTCTGCTATTTCGGCGAAACCGCGCGCGAGCCGTGCCTTTCAGCGGGCCCATCGTTGCCGCAGTAATTCTGAACCTGCTCGTTTGGTGCCTGGTGATGTTCGGTCCGGGGCAGAGTTATACGCCCCACAGCTCTTACGCCGATATCATTGCGATCTCCGTCGGCCTACTCGGTTTTCTCTTGATGTTGCCGCGGACTGTGTGTCTGATTCTGCTGGGCATCCAGGTTGTGAATCTGTTCCTGACTTATGTTTTCTACCGCCCGGCGAGTGTCCCGGTCCTAACTGGGAACAGGGTGCCGCCCCATCTTCAAGTGTCGCTCCTGGTGCTGGGAACCGCCTGCGTCGTTGGCCTGCTGCTGTATTTCGGAAGGAGTTTCTTTGTAGCCGATGATTTGCATAATCAATAGAGCATGGCCAAGAACGCCGAGATCATCGCCATTGGAAGCGAGCTTCTCACTCCGGAGCGCGTAGATACAAATTCCCTCATCATCACAGAGCATTTAAACCTGTTGGGAGTGGAGGTTGTGGTGAAGCAGGTTATCGGCGACGATCGCGAGCGCTTGACCGCCGCTATCCGGGCAGCCGTGGAACGTACCGATATTGTGATCCTGATCGGCGGACTGGGGCCCACGAAAGACGACGTGACCCGCGATGCCGCGGCAGCGGCCCTCGGGCGGCGGTTGGTGTTGTCGCTCGAGCAGGAATCGGTTCTGATCAGCCGCTTCCGGCAAATCAACCGGCCCATGGCGAAGAACAATCTCCGGCAAGCGTATCTGCTGGAGGGGGCGGAGGCAATGCCAAACCCGAATGGCACAGCGCCCGGCCAGTTCCTCTCCACCAATCGCGGCGCTTTGGCGCTTTTGCCGGGCCCTCCCCGCGAGTTGAAACCGATGGTGGCAAACGAACTACTGCCGCGGCTCCGGCACGTGGTCCCGCGGCAGGTGATCCGGGTTCGGAATTTTCGGATTACCGGCATCGGCGAATCCGATCTCGACACGCTAATCGCGCCCATTTATTCCAAGTACACGAACCCGGTTACGACTGTACTTTCGTCTCCAGGCGATCTATTCGTGCAGCTTCGCGCGCGCTGCGAGACCGAACAGGAGGCCATCGCTTTGCTGAGGGAAGTGGGCAATCCCATCGCAGAAATCCTCGGTGATCGCGTATATACCGAAAATGCCGAAGAGCCTTTGGAAGCAGTCATTGGACGTTTGCTGCGCAAGCATCGCGCTAAGGTCGCGACCGCTGAGAGCTGCACGGGAGGCTTGGTGGCCGCGCGTATCACGGACCAACCAGGCAGTTCGGATTATTTTGTCGGCGGCTATGTGACGTACAACGAAGCGCAGAAGCGCGAAATTCTGGGTGTGCCGAAGGAGATCCTGGCGGAGCATTCCGCTGTGAGCGAGCCGGTTGCTACGGCGATGGCGAAGGGTGCATTACAACGCAGCGGAGCTAATTACGCAATCTCGGTAACAGGCTATGCCGGACCGGACGGTGGAACGGACTTCAATCCCGTGGGAACTGTGTACATCGGAATAGCGGGTCCTCGTGGAATCGAGGTGAAACGAATTCGACACGGGGGAGACCGCCAACGCATCCGCACGCTTGCTGCGCAAAGCGCGCTCGATCAACTGCGGAAGATTCTGCTGAAAGCCGGGTAGCTTAGCGATAGCAATCAGAGCTTAAGTCCCTCAAACAAATCGCTGGATGGTACTCGCTTGGGCCGCGGTCCCCAGGCCAAACGGAACACCTCCCGATTGAGTGTCCATTCCGTATTTCCGTTAAGCAAGTACAAATGTTCCAAGCCGGGGAGCTGCGTTTTGTGTTCCAGAATAGCAGCGCGCTTTTTATCAGCGAACTGTCTGATGTCGATCAGAAAATCCGTCCCGAAACAACTGCTGATGTTCGTACCCGCGGGCAAGCGCCATGGAAGATGCGGGGGCTGCCACAAGAGCCGTTGCACCACCCATGGTTTGCTGGCCTCCGGGCAACAGCGCTCGTCGGCGGCGGATGGCACGGCATCGGAAACGAAACGGCTCATCGCGACATGATCCGTGTGCCCGTTTGCGCCGTGCGCATCAAAACTGACTACAACTTGCGGCCTGACCGCTCTAATTACGCGGACAATGTGGGCTCGCGCTTCCTCAAGGTGCGCGAGATGTAACTTCTGGTCCTCATACGGCAGAAAGAAAACGTCCTCATCCCGCAACCCCAGGACACGCATGGATCTTCTCAGTTCCGCCTCACGCAGCTTCGGCAGCTCCGGGATGGAGCAGAGGTCTGCGGTGTTGCCGCGTTCTCCTCTCGTGGCGCACAGAACAGAGACGCGCGCGCCCTCGCCCACGTATTTAGCCATAGTGCCCGCAAAAAACGTTTCATCATCGGGGTGAGCCCCGCAAATCAAGAGACAACGTGCCACACTTAGCAGCTTAGTGGAGCAGGGGCGTGCGGTTTAGATCGCCGCGGACGCCAGAAACTTCTCCCGAAACTTCGGCTCTCGAATGGAATCGGCTAAAACCTCGAGAGCGTTCATTGCCCGGTTCAACATGCACTCGGCGCGGTCAGAGTCGCGGCACAACAAGGCGGCTTTCCTTGCTGAAAGCAGGACCTTCCATTGGATAAGCGGGCAAGGATAATGCCTGATTATTTCCAGCGCGGTGCCGCACATCAGGCATTCCAATCCTTCCAGGATGGGCAGGTAAGCCGCGGCCCCGGAAAGCCGTTCCGAGCATCGGCCGGCTGCGATGTGACGGTGCAACCGGGGTACGGGTCCGGCCAGAAATGTTTCTGCCAGCGTTGTTTTCCCGATTCCCGGCTCCCCGGAAAATAGCCGGCCGCCCTGTTCTTCGGCCGCCTCGAGAACCGCATGCTGGCTCTTTTCGCGCGCGAGTGTGCAGGTAACGGGCGTTCCTGTTCCGTAACCGCTCCCTACCGGTCGCCTGTTCCGGAATTTGCTCAGCGCTCTTCCGCGTCGGTCTCTTCAAACAGATGCTGGAGCGTTTGCAACTCAGACTTTGTCGAATGAGTGAACGTTCCGGAGAGAATGCCCGAGATGCTGCGGAAAGGTTCTCCCACATGCATTCCGCGGGAATCGATGGTGTACTCCCGGATGCTGCGGTCGTGTTGTGAACCGCGCATCTTTAAAACGGCGATGCCCCGGCGCATCTCTCCGAACGCTTCGACATAGCGAAGAAGAATAATCGAATCGGTGACGCTCGAGATGTGCGCCTCTGTGACGGTAGAGCCGCCGAGCAGCGAGGGTGTGGTGGATGTAAACAATCCCGCAATTTGCTTGTCCTTCAAATAAGACGTTAAGGCCAGAACAAATTCGCGAAAGGTTCGCAGCGTAGAAATCCGTTCCAGAGCGGATAAGCTGTCGACCGCCACGCGGGTCGGCTTGAATTCTTCAATGTGCTTCTTGATACGCAGCAGGTGATCCTCGGGCGGAGCAACCTCGGGGTACTCGCAAACGATGCGCAGACGACCTGCTTTCTCCAAAGCCGGGAAATCCACTCCCCAACCCAGTGCGTTTCGATAGAGTTGGTCTCTGCTCTCCTCGAATGCGAAAAGCAAACCGCGCTCGTTTTCGCCAAGCGCAGCCAGGAATTGCGTGGCCGTCAGCGTTTTGCCTGTCCCGGTCGCGCCGGAAATCAGCACGACCGAATCGCGGTAAAAACCGCCGCCGCACATCGTATCGAGTTCGGGAATGCCCGACGTAATTCGCTTGTCTGAAGATTTTTGGCGCAGCTCGATGGAAGAGAGCGGCAGCAGGATGATTCCGCTATCCTCCGCAATTGTGAACGGAAATTCGCCTTTCGAATGCGAAGCTCCACGAAACTTTAGAATTTCGAGAGTCCGGCGCCGCTTCTCGTCCTCCAGCGTGTTGCGAAGGATGATGACGTTGTCGGTAACATATTCTTCAACGGGCGCTTCACTGTTACCGGTATGCTCCGCGGTAATGATCGACGTAACGCCCATATCGCGCAGTTGCCAAACCACGCGGTATAACTCGCGCCGGATCACTGCCGGCATGCCGAACTGAACAAGCATGGCGCCGATGGAATCGAGCGACACTCGCTGTGCGCCAATTTTCCGGACCGCATGATCGATGCGAGCCATGAGGCCGCCGAGATCGTAATCGCCGATCATCACCGGTTCATCTTTCGGGTGCAGCGAGCCGTCTACGAAAATCCACTTTCCTTCGCTCTCCCATTTTGCGATCTCCCAGCCGAACGAGGATAGGTTGCGCCGGATATCGTCGGGTTTCTCTTCGAACGTTACGAAGCAACCCGCCTGGCCCGCGTGTTTTATGCCCTCGGCCAGAAATTGTCCTGCAAGGATGGTCTTGGCGCTTCCCGGCCCTCCGCTGACGAGAGTGGTCCGACCGGCCGTGAGCCCCCCATTGCTGATCAGGTCGAACCCTGCAATATGAGTCTTGAGTCTCTTTAGTTCTCGCGAGTTATTCATTACGCCTTTCTGACCGAACGAATTCTTTGAGGCCCAATAGTTGAATAAGTCTTTCAGCCTCGCCCATGTCGCCGACGAGGCGCCGCGGAGGCGCTGGAATCTGGCGAATCAGAGTAGGCGTCGCAAGTATTTTTTCCCGTTCCGCTTCATCCGGGTGTTCGGTCACATCCACAACTTCCAACCAGACAGCATCGCCAAAGAACTCTTTGCACATGCCTTGAACCCCTTCCACGGCGCGAAGAGATCTCTGCGAATTGCCGGTTACAAATAGCCGCAACAACACTTCAGGCGCGGGTTCCGCCCTGGGTAAATCCATCAGCGCCCCTCCGCTCGGGCTTGCTCTCGATAAAACAGCGCCAGCTCACCGATCATCTTCACCAGGAGTAGCCGCGAATGCCATACACAGGCTTTGGCCATCTCGTGTGGCTTGTTTTTGACGACCGTGGCTAGCGCGGACAGGTGGACAACTATGAAATCCTGCGGAACACAATCAAGTTCGCCCAACTTCCGCGCCAATGTTCGCACGCGTGTGAACGTGTGCCGGTCCGTACCGGACACCGCTTCTTCCACGGCAAGTTGTAGAACCGTGCAGTATTCCTCGACAGCCGTCGTAAAGATCTGCGGGTTCTTGCGGGCCAGTTCACAGCCGGCCGCATTCAAGATCGCATCGCGTTGAGTCATTTATGTCCGGCGAGAGTTGAGCAATACGGCTGGCTCAAACGCCTGGTTTCCGCTTTTATCCGTCGCTTCGCCGGCTGGGAGCGTGAAGCAAAAAGTTGAGCCCTTGCCCGGGGTGGATTCCAGCCAAATTCGCCCGCCATAACGCTCCGCAATACGGCGGCAGATGGCAAGACCCATTCCCGTGCCGGGAATCCCGTTGCCGTGAAATCTTTTGAAAAACTCGAAAACGCGATCGTGATACTCCGGTTTGATGCCGAGGCCATTATCAGAAAAAGCAAAACACCATTCGTCGCCCTCCCTGTGCGCCGTAATGCGAATGGTGGGAGGAGCCTGGCTTCTATATTTAATGGCGTTTGAGATGAGATTTTGGAACAACTGGATGAGATGCGAGCGCCGCACCGGCACCGTAGGCAGCGGATCGTGCACAACAACCGCGCCGCTCTCATCAATAGCCGAGGCCAGATTCGCCAGTACCTCCTGCAGAACAATTTCAGCATCCGAATGTTCCACAGGTTTTGCATCCAGACTGGTCGCGTCCGCATAAACCTGCAGATCGGCCAGCAGGGCTGACATCCTGTGGGCGCCGTCTATCACATATCTGAAGTATTCATTCAGATCTGCATCCATGTGTTCCAATTTCCGTCTGATGAGGTCCGTGAAGACGCTGATCATGCGAAGGGGCTCTTGGAAGTCGTGGCTGACGGAGTGCATGAACTGTTGCAGCTCCTGATTGGCTTGTGCAAGCTGGGCCGCCGACCGCTTCTGTTCTTCCTGCGCGATGCGGCGCTCACGGCGCACTTGCGCATCCGAGAGCGCGCGCCGGACGGCGGCCGGCAGCCGGACCAGCTTGTCCTTCATGACGTAATCGTCTGCGCCCTGCTTCATCATCTCTACAGCGGTTTCTTCGCCCACACTGCCGGACACGATAATGATAGGCGCCTCGCAACCCTTTTCCTGGCAAACTTTCAGAGCTTTCGTTCCGCTGAAGGTGGGCAGTGCGTAGTCAAGAAGGATCAGATCCCACTTCGAGCGATCCAACGCTTCCCGCATCTCGCGTTCGGTCTCGACGCGCTGAACCTCCGGCTCGAAGCCGGCTTGGCGGAGGGCGTTTGCCGAAAGTTCTGCGTCGTCGGGAACGTTCTCAACGATGAGGACGCGAATCGGGCTGCTCATGCAACTACTCCACGGGCGGTTCGTTTCGGATCAGCCAATAGAGCCCCAGTTCCTGGACGGCTTTAACAAACTCCTCGTGGCGTACAGGCTTGCGAACATAACTGTTCGCGCCATTGCCGTAGCTCGTTTTCAAATCGGATTCTTCGTCCGAAGAGGTCAAAATGACAACCGGTAAGCGCTTGGTGCGCTCGGCTGCGCGTATCCTGCGCAGCACCTCAAGCCCGGGCACCTTGGGAAGCCGCAAATCAAGCACAACCACCGCCGGCAATCGCTTGTCTCCATTCTTCGAGCCGAATAAATATTCGAGCGCCTCCGCCCCGTCACGGGCCACGGCGATTTCGTTCGTAATGCCGCCTGTCTTCAGGGCGTCAATCGTGAGGACCTCGTCATCTTCGCTGTCCTCCACCAAGAGTATGAGCCGGTTCATGCGATGCGCCACAGCGGGGGCGGGCCGTTCCTCTGTACTTTCAACTACCTGTGACTTCATCCGTAATGCTGCTTTCGGACGCTGCTCAGCCTAGTGTAAACCAAAAAGTCGCGCCTTCGCCCACTGTAGCCGTCGCCCAAATCCGCCCTCCGTGCCGGTGGACGATGCGCTGAACGATTGCTAGGCCGATTCCAGTGCCCGGAAACTCGTGCGCCTGGTGGAGCCGCTGAAATGGGGTGAATAGATTTCCAGCATACTCCATATCAAAACCGGCGCCGTTATCGGAGATCGAAAATACCTCCTCGCCGTCGATCGACTGCTTCGAAAATTTGATAAGCGGTTGTGGCGTCTTGGAGGTGAATTTCCAGGCGTTGCCAAACAGGTTCTCGAAGGCGATTCGCATCAGCCGCGGGTCGGCTTTTGCCGTGAGTCCCGGTTCGATGACCACAACGGCGCTGTGGTGAGGGTCGGCCGTTTCAAGCTCGCGGACGACGGTTAAAGCAATGGCCGACAGATCGGTGGGCTGACGGTTGATCTCAGACCGGCTGACGCGCGATAGGTTCAGTAAATCGTCAATCAGTTGTCCCATTCGGTCCGCCGCACGGCACATGCGCTGAATGGACGCCACTCCCGCTTCATCTAAGCGAGGCGCGTAATCGCGCAGCAGAATGTTGCCGAACCCCGTGATGCTTCGGAGAGGAGCCCTCAAATCATGCGATACCGAATAGGCGAACGCTTCCAGTTCCCGATTTATGGCTTGCAATCGCGAGTTGCTTTGTTGCAACTCCGATCTCAGTTTCTGCTCTTCATCCACGGCGAGCTTCAGCTTCACCAGATTCCGAATCCTTGCGCGCAGCTCATCCACGGAAAAGGGCTTGGTCAGATAGTCGGTCGCGCCGCTGCGAAGCAGCTCAAGCCGTAGCTCGTCGTCTGCTTTTGCCGTGATCATCAGGATGGGAGTATTGTCGAATCCTCGATACTGCCGGATAATTTGCACGAAATCCGCCCCGCTGAGTTCCGGCATCATGATGTCGCATACAATTGCGTCCGGCTTCAACTCAACGGTTTTCGCAACTGCCTCCTGACCGTCGAATGCCGGGTAAACCCGATAAGACGAGCTCAAGCTGGAGCGGATGAACGCATTCATCTCGACATTGTCTTCGGCAACCAGCACTACCGGCCCTTGGTTGTCGCCAGGCGGCGGGCTGTCTTCGAACCTGTTGCTTTCGAATTCCTCGGCTGCGACTCTCGCCAATTTGTGAAGCGAAGCAGACTCGTCATCACCTCTTGCCCGGGTGGCGCCCTCGGGCGCATGGATTGGTACGGTCATGGTCAGCAGGGCGCCGCCTTCCGGCGCTTCTGAAACCGAAATCGCTCCCCTGTGAAGTTCCACGAATTCCTTCGCGATCGGCAGGCCGAGGCCAGTCCCTTCGAATCGCCGGGTGAGGCCGCTGTCCACTTGCCTGAAACGCTCAAACACCGCCTCCCGCCATTCGACGGGAATCCCCGGGCCGCTATCGGCGACCTCGATTCGTGCGGCTTGGCCTCCATCTTCCTTCGCAAGCGTGCAACGAACGCTTCCTCCGGATGGGGTGAACTTGAAAGCGTTAGACAGCAGGTTAAGCAACGCCCGCTCGATTTTGTCCAAATCGATTTCGGCGCGCACAGGCGTATCAGCCTGAATGAGGAAATGGATATTCTTCTCCCTCGCAAGACTCTCGAAGTTGTTCGCTGCCAGCCTTACCAGGAGCGCCAGGTCGGTTTCCGCGTACGCCAGACTGAGCTCGTTCTGATCGAGCTTTGCGAGATCCAGAAGATCGTTCACGTGTTTTAAAAGCTGGTGCGCGTTGCGATTCACGACGCGTAGTTCGCGGCGCTGCTCCTTGCTTAATTCGCGAGACGACAGCAATCGCTCGGTAAGTCCAATGATCAAGGCAAGCGGGGTTCGTAGCTCGTGGCTGATGTTCGTGAAGAACTGCGTCTTTATCCGGTCGAGCTCAGCGGTCCTTTTGTAAAGCCGGGCCAATTCCGCATTCGCCTCTTTGAGCTGGCGTTTCGTTTCCGCCACTTGACGCAGCCGCTCATAGAGTTTCCCTTCGGTCGATTCGGTCAGTACATCGATCGGAGCCTGCTGTGAATTCACGGACGCCTTCAGCCGGACGAACGCCGTCACGTCCTCGACGCGGTGAATGATATACGTTAACGCCCCGTTCTCACCGAAAACGGGCGAATTGAGAGGACTCCAAAATCGCTCCTCAAAGCCTCCGCCTTCGGACTCCGGACGGCGGATGTCGTACTTTTGGATGGGCATGGTGTCCGCCACCTTGCTTTCCAGCACGCGGTTCAGCGATGCCCGAAGGTTCCTCACGGCTGAGGTTGCAGGGTCTTCCGGATTATCAGGAAATATCTCGAAGATCCCTCTGCCGAGAATCTCTTCGCGTGTCGTCTTCGTCGCTTCCAGGTAAGCGTCGCTCACGGCGACAATCTCCAGCTTGGGCGTTAACACCAGGTACAATCCGGGTGCGGATTCAAAGAGGACACGAAAATCGGGATCCGGACGGACGTCCACGAACGTATATTCGACTCCTATCGTCAATTAACTTAGGTCAGATTTCGTCTTACCACAAGGAAGCAGCCACTTGCTTACGCGCGTGGTTCTGCAAAGCCTGGACAGAACCGCGACCGTGAGGGAGCGGCGTTCGATTTGCTCCCCCTTACTGCACCGCTTTGCTCACGCACGCCAGATTACTGAAATATTGCGGGCGGAAGATCTGCGAGCTCTGCGGATCGAGCGCGAAGCGTACCGACGCCGGATGCCCGTTGATCATGCTGACGCCCGATTCGTTCTTTTGCGTCCACTCCAGATTGAGTTGGCCGCCCGGGCCTTCCCACCGGCGCGCCTGGTCGACAAAGTGCCAGGCGGCCCAGAGTCCGGTGATCGGCGGATTGCTTAGCGCCGGTCCTCCGAAGCTCACCGCAAAATTGACACCGGGACTGGCGCCCGGCCAGGGGAAGGTCTGACTGACAGCGGCGCCTTTCAAGTCGGTATTCATCGTCGTGCCATCAATGGTCAGCGCGATGTGCGATACATCCGGCGACGGAAGCGCCTGCATGGTGAACGTAAAGTTCGGCGCTTGCCCGCCGCCCTTGTACAGTGCTTCCGACATGCGCGAGGCGCGATTGATGAAATTGAGGAACGCGGGAGTAACGGATAACGTCTGGCCCGTTGCAGCGATGTATTGATCGCCCGCGCGCGTCACGTACTGCTTCAGAGGACCATTCAGCAGTTTCGCCAGCTCCCCGTCACCGGGTTTCAGAAACTGGTTGACTTCCTCCAGAGTCGCGTCCGTGCTGGAGCGCGGATTGAACGGATACTTGCGCAACATCGGGGTGATTGCGGCGCACGCTCCGCCGGCAGCGGCATTGATGGGCCCTGCGCCCGCGCCCTTCAGCAGCGCGGGAACACCGGTGATCGGTTCACGGAGAATCGCCACTGTTCTGGAATCCACGCCGGTCTTCGTATCGCCCTGGTCGATGGTGAAATTGCGCGCCAACTGGCCGACCGCGACCTCCGCCTGAGCTTGCTGCGTGTTGGCTTGGGCAACGTTGTTGGGATCGGCGTTCGCAATGGGACCGACGGTCTGGAGCGCGGTCTGCAAATGAAGCAGCGCGTCCACGTAGTCCTTGTTTGCCGGAGCCGCGAGATGATCGGAACAGCCGGGCGGTTCCACCGATTGCACCGGCTGAAAGATCTGCGAGATGTCTTTATTCGGAACCGCTGTGTTGTTCGAAGCGACACACAACACCTGGAGCAGCGGCGATTGCGGACCGGTCATCTTGCCGAGCTTGGCTGCTGCATCGGGAACGCTCCCATACGGCGCCAGGGAAGTGTGCCGCAGATAATCGCGCCAGGTTTTGACGAAATCCGATTGGTAACGCGCAGCAAGATCTTTCACCAACTTCGCTTTGTCGAACGCTTGGAAGAAATTGGGGCCCAGCACCCACTCTTCCCCGCTGAAGAGCTTATCGGGATCTTTCAACAGGTTCTGAAAAGCCGTGTATCCACTCTTTCGAAACGCCGGATTGACCTCGTAACGGTTGATCACTACTTCCGAAGAACCGGGATAGTCCCGATTGAATACGATCGAACGCTGCCCCTGCCCCGCTTGCGCGAGAGCGGTCTCATAGATCGTGTCTTCCTGCGCGAAGCGCTTCAAATACGCGCGGGCGGTTTCCACTGCGCCGCTATCCGGCTTTGAAAACTGCGGATAGGGATTGTAGGTCGCGAGGTCCTGCGCATAAAATTCGAAGTTCTCGCGGGCGAGCTTTTGGCGTTCGTTATCCACCTGCTGATCGTTTTGCCAGTGCAGCATCAAGACAGGCACCAGAAAATCGGGCATACTCTTTTCGTGAAAGCTGGTCGTAATCAGGTAAGCCTTCAGAGCGTCATAGACGTATTTGTAACCCTGGCCCGAATACGCGTCCGGCTTAGTGCAGATGGCGGTCAGGGTATCCTGCGTTGGTGCGAGCAGCAGTTTCCGGAACAGCGCATAGTAAGTGGTCCGCAATGGTTGCCGGATATCGTCGCCCGCATACAGCAGCCGGTATCCCATCGGTACGCCTTCGGTGTCGTAGCGCCGCAGAACGGCGAGCGTGTCCTTCACCCGTGTAAGGCGCTGCAGCGAATCGTAAGACGCCAATTGCCCGGAAGCGAGACCGCCGGAGGGTACCGCGCGCGCAGCCGCAATGGCATCCTGCACCAGACGATTGTTGTTGACGTAGGAAACCGTAAACCAGCCGCAGAAACAAAGCGCCAATACCGCGACGGCAGCTAACAGCAAGCGCCGCGTGAAGTTCAATTTGACGTTCCGCTGGGTAACAGTGGTGGCGGGACGGTCCGCCAAAATCACGTCGTTGAACAGATGCCCCAGAAATACCCATTGGGGGATTTTGCGCGCACGCCCCTCCGGGACTTCCGGAGCAAGCGCCGCCATGCCGCGCCCCTTGGAGCCAAAAATACGCGTTGCTCCGGCATCCAGCGGCTCTTCGGAAACAGCCTGTACCTGCGCGGCCGGAGCGAGATCCGGAATTGTCACCGGGCGGATGCCGGTGAAATAAAAACCTCTCAAAAAGGGGCTCGTGCCAATTTGGCTGGGCCGGCACAGGTCCACTAAAAACGCAACCAGCAATCCGCGCAGCTTCGAGAATTCGCGCGGAAACTCGTATACATTGGGCAGCTTCGCCGCATCGTGCTCGCGCGCGAGATACGCGGGCCGCTTGTCGCACAACGAGTAGTACAGGTCCTGAAACGCCCGGGTGATGCGCTGCGTTTGCTGTTCGCCGTAGCTGCCTTGCTGCTGGTCTTTGGGCTTGACGGGAAGGGTCGCGCCGAAAATTTCGGAGGCTTCTCCCTCGGTGAAGTTCTCGACGAATTCCCGGAAATAAGCAATCTGGTCGGCCTTCGTGAACAGCACGTAAACCGGGAAGCTGGATCCCAATTCGCGCGACAGGTCCGAGAAAAGAGCCTGGTAACTGCGGGCTTTTGCGGCGAGCGCTTCGGCGCCGCCCGCGCGCAGAAATAAGCCGCAATCGACAGTCAGAACAACCGTCCGGCTGGGCGGCAGCTTGGCACCCGCGACCGCTTTCCAGCGCGTGGGCAGAAATCGCTTGAAAATCTTTTTGCGGCCAGCCGGATCCTCCAGCAGGCTGCCGCCCGGATCGAGAAACAGCGTCTTCCGCGCGTACCAGATGTTTAGCGACTTGGTGGGTGCGACAAGATGATCCTGATAGGCGCGCCCGGCGAGTAACTGCGCTTCCAATCCGGACTTCGCGACGATGCTCGTTTTGGCCGAGCCGGCATCTCCAATCAGAAATACGGCAGGCAGCGTGCTCAGCTTCCCGTTGCCGGTCCCGGCTTGCAGCTGCCGCGCCGCTTCGCCAAAGTTGAAGTCAATTTCGGAGAGGGCATCGGCATCAGCCGGCTGGCCCGCTTGCGCATTCGATTTCGGCCGCAGCAGCAGATAACCCACAAGTCCGATGAGACCGATGCCCCAAAGGCCGCCGGTCAAGTAATAAAGGAACGGCGGTCTGAGGCCCAGGAACCTGCCAGGCAACCACATCAGGACCAGCCAGAGGATAAATAGCGCAACCGCAATCCAAGTCGATTTGGCGGGCTTCAAATGAGACTCCTACTAAGACATTCCCGCGGCTATTTTGTTCAAATCGCCAGCCGAGGATGAAAGCGAAATCTTGAATGCGACGAAAAGAATAATCGCAAGCAGCACGCAACCGATCGCGACCCAGCGCAGAAGGGGAATCCAGCGGTCGCGCGGCGGAACCACGGTCTCGGGCAAAATGCGCCAGGCGGGTTCGGGAGCGCCGCCGCGAATGCGCCGGATCTTCTCTTCGATTTGAGCGAGAATGGAGCGGATCTCGGCAGTACTCGATGCGCTGTAGCGTCCGCGAAAGCCAAGCAGCAGGCAGAGTTGGTGAATCTCCAGTAAGTCGGCGAGCGGCTCGGAATCCTTTCGAGCCAGCAACCGTTCGACATTGCGGAAGAAGATCTCGCCGGCGACGTGCACGCCGAACATCTCCTCCTGCAGGGGCTTCCTCACCCAATCGGCAAAAATCGGCTGCCGCATATTGAGGATCGATTCATCCAGAAATGCCACCACGGCAAAGGTGGCGACGCGGAGATCCTCGGCCCCATAGCCGCGCCGCAATCCTTCCTGCTCGGCGCTCGCGAGGGCGCTTCGCACGTGAGCGCGAAAGCTTTCCGGATCGCTCACCGGCTGGCGTCCGGCGCGGAGGCGCACGATCACCGTCAGCACCTCCTGAAAAACAAGCGCGAGATTATCCATGCGGGCCGGCAACTCCGCTGCCACCCCAGGACGAACTTCGGGCACAGTAGCCATAGGTTAGTTATTTGGATTCAAGAAGCACGAGCAGTTCCAACTCCGGATTCGGAATCTCGCCCGGAACGTAAACGCCTGCCCGGCGCGTTTCCACCATGTGGTCCCAGCACGGCCCGTTCCGGTTAATCGAGAAGTACTGGTTCGTTATCCGGGGAGCTAGCGCCGAGGGCGGAGTGGGAACATGTTGCATCCGCAAGCCGGGCAAGGCGTGCTCCACAAGCTTGTGGATGAACCGGGCCGAGCAGATCTTCACTAAAGCTGGAGTGCCGGAGATAAGTTCCGCTTCTCCGATATTCGAACCGATCGACAGGAACCAGCGCGACTGGCCGAACACGCGCGTATCTTTGATATCGCCTTCCCAGAAATAGCGGTCCGTCTGCTCCAGTTTGATGGAAGTGCAGTTGCTCGGAATTACCAGTTCCAGGTGATTCCGGATATGCAGATCCAGTCCTTCAAAACACGCCTGGAGATCGAGATGATCGTAAAGCGGAAGGTCGGCGGCCGAGGAATCCAGGCCGAACGTACACAGTGCGCCGGCCAACCGCAGCATTTCGACATACAGCTCTTCGGGATGACCTTGCTTCGAGGAATAGAGATGCCGCAGCACGGCGAGCGCGCTATTGATGGCATGCAGGAACCAGAAGCTCGAAATCTGCTGCGCGGACATGCCGCTCTGCTGGCGGTCGAAGCCGCGGCTGGTGCCGGTAAACACGGCATTTTTTTGGGAAAGTATGTCGATTAAGCGGCGCGTCAGAGAAATCAACCGTTCGCTCGCGCCGAAACGAACCACGGGCGGAATGAACCTCTCATCGAAAATGAAGCGTCCGGCGCCGTCGCGCAAAATGCGCGTGAGCGGCAGCAACTGCCAGCCGTCGGCCTTTTCGCCTTCAAATAAGAAGCGGATGTTCTTGCGGCCGAAGCGCACCGGCTTTTCGTCGCCGCCCGTGATCTCGTCAAAAACCGGACGCTCTTCCGCAAGAAAGCGCGTGCCGTTCGCGTTCTGCGGGTCCAGCGTACAATTGCCGCCGAGCTGTTTTTGCTCCGGAACCGCCAGATATACCAGAAGGCTTTCCGAGGTGGGTGGAAAGAATCCCTCGACCGGCCGGCCCTCCGGAAGCGGGTCTGAAGAGGGCATGTCGAAAGGAAGGCCGTCTTCGAAGATTCCGCGGGCGTGGACCAGCAGCAGCGTGCCGTTGCGCAACGCTTCGGCGTTCAGCTCATACCCGGCCAAGCCGAACGGACTGAACCAGAGCGAGCCGGCCGCAAACTCGATTGCGTCCTCGAAGTACCGGCTCTGCGCCTGGAAGTGGTGCGGCCCCAGGTACATGCCTTCGGCCCACACAATTCTTGAAAGATGTCTCACAGAAGAAGGGCTTTTCCCGATCCTCTATATCATAGTGGTAATCGGGAACGCCCGGTGTGAGAATTAGGAGGCAACTGCTATGGAAACAACGGAATTTCTCGGAGGAAAGTATCAGAAACCAGAGCAGATCAAGCCCGATCCCGTGCACACCTTTAAGACCAAAGAAGTTTCCACCGGACGGACCGTTTTTGTCCATCGCGTTTCCACAACCGAAGCTCCAGCCGAGCAGGCAAGCCTACTGCGGCTCTTGATGTCGGCGGTGTTCCGGTCCCCCTCGGCACGGAATTTGATACTCGATTACGGGGAAGAGCAGGGTTTCTGGTATGTGATTACACAGGGCGAGCCGCAGTGTCTCCAGCTTCGCGAATGGTTGCAGTTTGAAATCGACCGCGCGGGAGGAACAGCGGGACAAACCAAAACCAGCGGAGAGGCGCCACCGCCTCCGAAGGCCGCTACCCCGGCGGAAGACCCCGATCGCACCCAGCTCGCCACGCCCAAAGTGGGCATCTTGACGCCCGAGACTCCATCCCAAGGCGCTTCGCGGGAAGCGGGTGAATTTACGCGCATGTTTCAGCCCGCCGCCAAACCGGAAGCACCGCCGGTCTGGAACGAACCGGCCAAACCGGCGGAATCCAAGCAGCAGCCCAAACAGCAACCCGGCGAATTTACACGGATGTTTCTGTCGAAGACGGAATCAGCGGCGGAAGAATCGAAGCCAGCGCCGGCAACTCCGCCGGCCGAGAAACCTCCGGTGGAAGACGGCCCCGGTGAATTCACCCGGTTTTTCCAGGGCGCATCGGCCGCTTCGAAGAATCCGCCCGACGCGATGCCGGCTCAGGATCGTCTGCAAACGCGCGAGGTGCAGCGGCCTTCCGGGGGCGTTCAGCGGCCGCAGCGTCCCAGCAGCCCGCTTCCGCAGCGACCTTCGTCCGAGCCGGGCGAGTTCACCAAGCTGTTTTCGCGTGCGCCGGAGAGCCCAGCGCCGCCCGAAAGGAGGGCATCCAATCTGGACGATATGTTCGAGAGGGCTCCGGCAGCGCCCAGCGCTCCTCCGGCTTCCGCGCCGGAGCCCGGCGAATACACGCGGATATTCGGGAAGGGAGATTTGGGACCTCCCGCACAACAGCCCTCGACCGTCGCGCCGCAGGCTCCGGCTTCAATCTTGCACGACCCGGTCGCTCCCGCCAGCCCAATTCAGTCTGTGAACGAGACAAGGCAAGTGCCGAAGCCTGCTGCCCCAGCCCCGCCCGCCGCGCACGCGCCGAGCGAATACACCGCGGTAATGAGCGGACTGGGCGCGTCCCGGGTCGGCGCTCCGGCGGGGGAGCAGGCCCATCCCGCTCCGGGTGGCGCCGCTTCCGGTGTGAAACTGCCGCAGGCGCCAGCCATTCCGGGCGTGCAGCCGCCGAAAATGCCTGCCGCCGCCATGCCGCAGGCGAAACTTCCAGAAGCACCGAAGACCGCGGTCCCCGCGCCGTCGAACAAAAAGCTGATTATCTTTTTCTGCGTTCTGGGCATACTCACGGTAGTGCTAATTGTCCTGATCGCAATGATTGCGCTGAAGAAATGAAGGTGATGCTGCGTTTCCGGATCCTGGCGTTTTGTGGGTGCCTTGCCTTTGTGCTGCCGGGTCTGTCTTCCGCTGCCCAGAATCAATCAACTCCGGCCCGGCCGAATTTCTCCGGCCGGTGGCGGATGGTCAAAGACAAAAGCGATTTCGGCGGGTTTAAAATGCCCGATATCGTGGTGCGCGTAATCGATCAGCATGATCCGACGCTGAATATCCATACAGTTCAAACCACGGGACAAAAGACGACCGTTGCCGACGTCAGTTATTTCACCGACGGCTCGATCACCAAGAACATCATCAACGGGCGCGAGGCCGAGAGCCACTGCTTTTGGGATGGCAAGGCGCTCATGGTCCGCACCAATATGAAGGACTCTAAAGGCGAGGATGAGCTCATCGAAGATCGTTGGGAGCTGTCCGATGATGGCCAAACGCTGACTACCACCAGTCACATCACGACGCCGAAAGGCCAAGTAGATATGAAGCTGGTTTGTGTCAAGGAAGTTATTCCGCACTAGACGAAACGTAAGCGCCCGCACTGAGAACTTGCCCGAATCGGTCCCACTCCGTTACAGGGGCCACATCGCGCCTCGGGAGAATCTGGTTGGTAAAGGATCTCAGGAAATCTGCGGCTGCTCTGCTGGTTGCCTCAGCCGTATTCAGCGCTCAGGCGCAAAGCCCGTCTTCTCAGGGCGATTTCGCCAATAAGAGCATCGAAGAGCTGATGAATATCGACGTCACATCGGTGGCTCGCAAGGATCAAAAGCTCTGGAAGACACCCGCCGCTGTGTATGCCATCACCCAGGAGGAGATTCAACGCTCGGGCGCGACCACCATTCCGGACCTGCTGCGGATGGCTCCCGGCGTCCAGGTCGCGCAGGTGGAACCGGACCGCTGGGCCATCAGCGTGCGTGGATTCAACGGTCTCTATTCGAATAAGCTGCTTGTCTTAGTGGACGGCCGGACTGTATACACGCCCAGTTTCTCGGGCGTCTATTGGGATCAAATCGACATTCCGCTCGACACCATCGAGCGCATTGAAGTCATCCGAGGTCCCGGCGGCACGGTCTGGGGAGCCAACGCCGTCAACGGCGTGATCAACATCATCACCATGAGCGCCCGCGATACCCAAGGAGCCAAAGTCACGGCGGGAGCCGGATCGGAGCAGACGGCCGGCTATCTGGCGCAATTCGGCGGAAAAATCGGCGATTCCGGCGCTTATCGCATCTCCGGCGGATATTCCGCATTCGGCGCTCTGCCCACGCACGACGGATCGCATTTGAACAACGGCTGGGATGTCGAACACGGCGGATTCCGTCTCGACCAGAAACTGTCGGCCACCGATTCGCTCACGCTGGAAGGGAACGCTTTTAGCACGAACGGCAATCTCGACGAGCGCGCGTTCCCGGGAGTTCCGCCTGTAATGACGGAGCTTGCAAACCATGGCTTCGATGTCATGGGGCGTTGGACCAGAACTCATTCGGAGCGCTCCCAGAGCTCGCTTCAGGTCTATGAGACGAACTACTCGAGAAGCGATACAGGCATGAGCGAGAACCTGCATACTCTCGATTTGGATTTTCAGAATCAATTTCAAGCCGGATCGAGAAATAACATTGTTTGGGCGGCGGCTACCGCTTCACCGGCGACAATATCTTCGCATCGACCCCGGGCGGGTTAATGGGCCTCGGAATCCGGCTCGTCCCGCAGGCCAGAACTTACAGCCTGTTCAGCACATTCGTTCAGGACGAGATTTCGCTGAGCGACAAACTCTCGCTGACGGCGGGTTCCAAGTTCGAGCACAACGCGTTCACCGGATTCGAGTATGAACTCAGCGCACGGCTGGCCTGGACGCTAACGGATTCCAGCACTTTGTGGACGGCGGCCTCGCGAGCGGCCCGTCAACCTTCCCGGATGGAAACAGCGCTCAATCTTCAATACCCCGCGACCCCCATCGCCCCGGGTTTCGCCATCGCCGAAGAGGAGCTGGGCAGCCCGCATCTACAGGCAGAAACGGTTCTGGATTACGAGGCCGGATACCGCCGGATGATCAGCGACCGGGTATCGTTCGATATCGCGACGTTCTATAGTCTCTACGATCACCTGCAGAGTCTCGGCGTAACGGCGCCCGGTCTCGCCGCCACTCCAACCGGCATAATCCTGAATCTGCCCATTGTCTATCAGAACGGGCGGCAGGCGCGCGATTATGGGCCGAAGGAACTCTAACCTGGAACGTCGTTCCGAGGTGGAAGATAACCGGCACGTATTCGTGGTTAAGATCGAACGCTTACTTCTCCGGAACGGCCGCAACTTCGAGTCTGGATGCACTTGGCGGGATGCTGCCGCCCGCTCTGCTTGCGCCCATCCAAGCGCAGTTCAACAGCGTCACGTTCTCAAATAATGCGCTTCCGATCAACGGTACGGCGCCGGAGCAGCAGTTCGGGATTCAGTCGTTTGTTAACGTAAGCAGCCGGGCCTCGTTCGACAATTCCATTTATTATGTCGGCCGCCTGGATGCGCTTGACGTGCCGGCATACGTGCGCGTGGATGCGAGATTCGGTTACAAGCTCCGCAAAGGGGTTCAATTGAGCCTAGTGGGGCAGAATCTTAGCAGCCCGCAGCATATCGAATTTGGCGACCTCGGCCAGGCGACCGTCAGTTCGGAGATACCGCGCAGCGTTTTCGGGAGCATCGCGTGGTCCTTTTAGCAGGCGCTCCGGCGCGCGAAGACGAGGGGCTGGTGAGAGCTCATGCATTATGAGCGGGCGCACAGGAAGCTGGTTGTTTTCTTCTGCGCACTCGGGTTGCTGCCCGCGACCACGGCGCACGCGGATACCGTCACCGAGCTTAAAGTGAAGGCCGCTTTTCTTTACAATTTCACCAAATTTATTAAGTGGCCGCCAAAAACCTTCGCGAGCGCTACCGATCCACTGACCATCTGCACCTCCGGCGAGCAACCGTTTTCGGGAATTCTTGAAGAGACGCTGAATGGCAAGAAAGTAGACGACCATCCGCTCGTCGAGCGCCAGATCAAAGCGGATGCGGATGTAAAGGGTTGTCAGGTTTGGTTTATTCCGGAAGAGGAGCTCCCACGGCGTTCCAATTTGTTGGCAGCACCCAAATCCGCTAGCGTTCTTCTCGTTTCGGAGGCGCAGCGCGGCAAAACCGAACGGCCCGATGCAATCATGATCACTTTCGTGCTCGACTCGAATCGGGTGCGCTTTCGGATCAATAACACTGCCGCCGAGCGAGCGGGGCTGAACATCAGCGCCCGGCTACTAAGCCTGGCCGTGAGCGTCGAATAGCGAAACCGGAACAGGAAAATGCGGCTCTTTGGAAACATCACGATCAAGCGCAAGCTGCAAACGCTTATTCTGTTGACGTCGAGCATCGCCGTAGTGAGCTCCTGCGCCGCGTTTTGCGCCAACGATCTTCTACGGTTACGAGCGCGCACGGTCCAGGATCTGTCGATGCTGGCCGATGTGCTCGGCGCGAACAGCGCCGCGGCCCTGACCTTCAATGATAAGGACGTCGCCACGAGTGTGCTGGCGGCGCTTCGCGCCAAGCCCAACGTCGTTTCGGCATGGCTCTGCGATGCTTCAGGCCAAACGTTTGCCACCTATTCCCGCGGAACACCCGAGATGCGTAAGCCGTGCGGCAAGCTCGGTAGAACGATCGAGTTTGGCCCCGACCGACTTTATCTGGCGACTCCTATCCTGCTCGGCAAACAGCCGGCCGGCTCCATCAGCCTTGCTTCCAACCTGGATGAGTTTCATGCCTTGATCGGAGAGTACCTGGTGACCTCCGCGTTGATTCTTGCCGGCGCGCTGCTTCTGGCCTTCCTGGGTGGATCAAAGCTCCAGGGCATGATCTCGCAACCCATTTTGGAGCTGGCGAAAGCAACGCGGGACGTTTCTGAGAATAAAGACTATTGCAGGCGTGTTTCGATTGCCGGGAATGACGAGCTGACGCTGCTTTCCCAGAGCTTCAACGGCATGTTGGACCAGATCCAACTCCGCGATGTAGAATTGAGCCGCCATCGCGACAATCTCGAACTACAAGTTGCGGAACGCACTGCGGAGTTGCAGTCTGCGAAAGAGCGAGCAGAACAGGCGAGCCGTATTAAGAGCGAGTTCCTGGCCAACATGAGTCATGAGATTCGGACGCCGATGAACGGCGTCATCGGAATGACGGAACTGGCGCTCGATACCAAACTGACTTCCGAGCAGCAGTACTATCTCACGACTGTAAAATCCTGCGCGGATGCTCTGTTGACCGTTATCAACGACATTCTGGATTTTTCGAAAATCGAAGCCGGCAAACTCACGCTCGAAAATAGCGAGTTCGATCTGGAAGGCGAGATCGGCGACGTTTTGAGGACCCTGTGCGCGGGCGCGGAAGAGAAAGGAATCGAACTGCTGGACGACATCTCGCCGCAGTTGCCCGAAATGGTGGTCGGAGATGCCGGGCGCATGCGGCAGGTACTTGTGAATCTGATCGGAAACGCGATCAAGTTCACCGACAAGGGCGAAATCGTGGTACGGGCGCGAGAGCGCTCGCGAAGCGAAGACAAGCTGCTGCTGGAGATCTCCGTCTCGGATACAGGGATCGGCATTCCCGCGGAAAAGCAAGCTGTCATTTTCCAGGCGTTCACGCAGGCCGATGGATCCACTACCAGGCGGTATGGCGGCACGGGGCTAGGGCTGACGATTAGCAGGCAATTGGTGGAAGCCATGGGAGGCCAGATTTCAGTCAGCAGTGAGGTAGGAAAAGGCAGCACCTTTTCTTTCACGCTATGCTTGGGAATTGGGCGCAATCCGGTCGCTACCGGCAAGGCCGATCCAATCAGGCTCCAGGACCTGAGAGTGCTGATCGTCGACGATAACGCCACAAATCGCAACATTCTGAATCGTGTTCTGATGCACTGGGGCGCCCATACCACCCTCGCGGCCGATGCCGCGGGCGCGCTCGATGCCGTTCGAAATTCGCAGCGGCAAGGGGAGCGGTTCGACCTGATTCTGCTCGATCTCTGCATGCCGGGCGCCGATGGATTTACGGTTGTCGAACAGCTTCGGGAACTTCCGGGCATGGCCAAAACCACCATCCTGATGTTAAGTTCCGCCGGACATGGCAAACAGATCCAGCGCTGCGAAGCCTTGGGCATCGCGGCGTATGTGATGAAGCCGGTCAGCCAACGAGCGTTGAAGGCGGCAATTACGGCCGCGCTGTCCAGGGTGGTTCCTTCATCTAAAGAAACAGTTCGGGAACAAGCGAGTTCGACAACACGGCCGAGTCTACGCATTCTGCTGGTGGAAGATAACGTTGTCAACCAACAACTCGCGCGGCGACTATTCGAGAAGCAAGGACACGCGGTACGCGTCGCGGGCGATGGACGGCAGGCGCTCGCTGCCTACGACGAAGAAGACTTCGACCTAATCCTGATGGACGTTCAGATGCCGGAAATGGGCGGATACGAAGCCACTGCGGAACTGCGGCGCAAGGAAGACCTCTTACACCGGCACACGCCGATCATCGGTCTGACCGCGCACGCCATGAAAGGCACGCGCGAGCGCTGCCTCGAAGCCGGGATGGACGGTTATGTGGCCAAGCCGATCAAAATGAGTGATGTTTGGGTGGAGTTTGACCGGGTAGCGGGTGTTATTCAGCGGGCGTGAGCCGCCCGGAAGTCCGAAATCGCCCATTGCGCGGCCCAATACCCGCACATGCCATGCACACCGCCACCGGGCGGCGTAGAGGATGAGCAGAAATAGACGCCGCGTAAGGGTGTACGATACCTCCGCCAGGTCGGCCGCAGGACAAATTGCTTCAGCGTGGGAGCGCCGCCGCTGATATCGCCGCCAATCAGGTTTTCGTTCCATGCCTGCATTTGCTCGGGATTGTGAACGGCTCGCGCCAGAATACAGTCGCGAAACCCAGGCGCGAACCGCTCGATTTGATCCTCCATTTGCGTCAGCATCGGCTCGCGCCAGCCGTTCGGCACGTGACAATAGGACCAGGCCGTATGCAGCCCACCGGGTGCGCGGGTGGGATCGAACAGAGTCGGCTGAGCGAGAAGAATGAACGGTCTATCAGAAGCCTGATTACTCCAGGCTGCGCGTTCGGAGGCCGCGATCTCTTCCAGCGTACCGCCCACGTGCACGGTCGCCGAACGGGCACACTCTTTCGCCTTCCACGGAATCGGCTCGCGCAGAGCCCAGTCGATCTTGTAAACTCCGGGACCTTGACGATATCGCTGCAAGCAACGTGCATAGAAACGCGGCACCGCGCACCCCCCCAATTGCAAAAACTGGTGCGGCGAAACATCGCACATTGTGATGTCGGGTCGGCCCAATTCGCTCAAGCTCGCGACGCGCGAACCCGTGACGACTCGCCCGCCGTAAGACTTCAGTACGCTGATCAGCGCATTCGCAATCTGCTGCGACCCGCCTTGCGGAATAGGCCACCCGGCGGCATGGCCGGAAATGCCGAAAATGAGTCCAAAGGCGCAAGTCAAAGGCGATTCCAGGGGCAGTTCGGAGTGCGCTGCCCATCCCGCGAACAACGCGCGCGTGCGAGGATTCTGGAACGCCATCCGCGTAAACACGGTTGCGGGCAGGAGAGCGTTCAATCCAAAGCGAGCCACCAAGAACGGATGCCGTGTCACGCGCGCTAAAGGGCGAAGAAATTCACGGGCGAGAGTGGGCCAACGGCTCACCAACGGATGAAACAACTTTTTGTAAGTGGTCCGGTCCTCACCCAACTGAGCGGCTGTCGTGGCTACATCGCGCTCCAACATCACCGCGGTGCCATCGTCCAACGGATGGGCTACCGACGCGGGAGGCCAAATCCATTTCAGTCCGTGCTCAGCCAGCGGCAGTTCCGCGAGAAACGGCGAGCTGACCGCCATGGGATGCACCGCCGATCCGTAATCGTGAAGGAAGCTCGGGAGCGTGAGTTCGCCGGAGCGCGTGCCGCCCCCCGGCTCAGATGCTGCCTCTCGCACTTCCACGGAAAATCCCGCGCGAGCCAGTACGATGGCTGCGGAGAGTCCGTTGGGCCCGCTACCGATGACTACCGCGCTTGGCTGCATTCACTTACTAGATGCAGTTCCGGCGCCGTATGTAAACCAGGACTTCAGCACTTGATTCCGGCTGTTCTCAATAGCGATGCAGTGAAATGACCCCACGCCGGGCGCGCCGAATCGTAAATCACTTAGATCGATCCGCTTGCCTTGTTCATCGTCCAGCATGAACGGCTCTTCCGACCAGACTGGGAATCGCGCGAAGTACTGGAAATAAAGAAATGGCGGAGTGCGGGCTGCATCTTTAAGCCCTGGCCCAATTGCAGGCTTGTAGAAAACCTTCGCCTGCCGCTCATCGATGGGTTGGAAACAATGGACAGGCATTCGCAAATAGCTACGACCGGTTTCCACGATTCCTGTCCAGTGAAGCGGGCTCAGGGAATCGGGCAAGGCGGCCAATTGCAAGGGAGTAGTGCCGTCGTATAGCCGCGCATTCAACTGCGCATAGGCCCGGTTGTGCAATACACCCCGAGTCAAATCGAAAAGCAAGAAGAACACGAGCGCAAAGATCGCGCTGCCCCGCCCTGTCGAATGGCGATCACCAATCTCTCTGCTTACCAGGTTCACAAAGGAAGGCCAAAGGGCTGCCAGCACCAGAACGCACAGAATCCATACATCGGAGAGAGCGTTTAGATCCAGATGGAACCAGCGCGACGAGAACGGTAACCCGAGCCGCACGCCATAACTGTTCGTCCAATCGAGAAGCAAATGGCTCGCGACACCAAGGCAGCATAGCAGCCAGGCGCGAATCCACGGGAGCTTCTGCCGGCAAATCGCAGCAGTCACAAGGAGTGCCAACAGAGCCATCAGTGGTAAACACAGGAGCGAGTGCGTGTACCCGCGATGCACTTCCAGATAGTGCAGTGGGCCATTCCGAAGACCGATAATGTCAATATCCGGAGCATTCGCCGACAGAATCAGCAGCAGAGTAGCCCGCGGACAAAGACGATTCAGCCCGGCACGTGCTAGTGCCAGTCCGGTTAGGGAATGAGTGACGTTCTCCATTCGCGGCGTTCAGGCGCAGGCCGGAACGGCAACGAAAGACTGCTCCCGAGCCAGATACTCGTGCGGAGCTAACAAAATCAAAGCGTCGGGAATAATCTCGGCTCGGATGGGCAACCGGCCCGCCAGTTCGCCATCGACTTGCACATAGATTTCCCGATTCGCGGGAACCTGGCATGTCACCGACCGGCCATGCAGAACCGTGCAGCCCTTAAAGCGGTGCAAACAGCCGAGCGTCACGCCGACAAGATAGGGGATGTAACGAATGCTCTGCGTGCCGCGGAACAACACTATTTCGAAATCGTCGCGGAGCAGCGACGCGCCGCGCGCGATTTCCAAATCGCCCCCATAATTCCGGACCCGGCTGATGAGCGCAAAACTCGCTTCGAAGCTCCGCCCATCGACGGTCACTTCGAACTCAGTCAGCGGCCGGAGTACCTGTCCGAATCCGCATGCATAATACGCAAACTTTCCGGTCGCCGCTTTCAGGTCCAGATTGATTCTGGACACAATCTCGGCATCCAGGCCCGCGCCGGCCATGCAGACGAAGCAGCGCGGCTCACTCGCTCCAATGCGAATTCCACCCGCGGCCACAGACTGCGGACGCAAGCTGCTGATGATGGCCGCCGCGCGTTCCAGATGAACCGGCAGCCGCATTTCGCGCGCCAACACATTCGCTGTTCCACCCGGTAAAATCGCGAGCGGGACGCGCGTATGCAATATTCCGTTTGCAACCTCGTTGATGGTGCCATCGCCGCCAGCCGCAATAATGAGATCGCAGCCATCCTCGATCTCGCGCCGCGCCTGCATTCCGGCAGTACCCGGACCATGCGTCGCCACCAGCTTCGCCTCAATTCCCTGCTGGGCGAGCACGGTAATGGTACGTTGAAGCGAGTGCTGCCGCCGCGAGAGCCCTCTCGCGACCGGATTATAAACAATGGCTGCGCGTTTCGCGTGGAACGATTCCAAGCTCACATTATAGGTTCAGGGAATGAAAGAGTCGCTCGTTAAGCGTGCCGAAGAGTTGCGGAAGCAGTTGGAACATCACGAGTACTGCTATTACGTTCTGGATCAGCCCGAGATCACGGACGCCGAATTCGACAAACTGATGCGCGAGCTTCGCGATCTCGAAACCGCGCACCCGGAGTTGCGCACGCCTGATTCCCCCACGGTCCGCGTCGGCGGCCGGCCGCGCGAAGGCGCTGTGAAGGTCCCGCACAGCTCCCCGATGTTGAGCCTGGATAACGCGTTGAATGAGCAGGAGCTGCGAGACTTCGATGCGCGCGTGCAAGGGCTTTTGAAATCCGAAAAGTATCAGTATGTGGCGGAGCTGAAACTGGATGGCTTATCGATGGCCACCCACTATCGCGACGGTTGTTTTCAGCAAGCGCTCACGCGCGGCGATGGACGCATTGGAGAAGACGTGACCGAAAATGCGCGCACGATCCGCTCGCTTCCTCTACGCATTCGCAAAAAAGTGGACGGGCATGATGCTTTCGAGGTCCGCGGAGAAGTGGTGATGCAGCGCCGCTCGTTCGAGCGCCTGAACGAAGAGCAGGAAGCCGCTGGTCTCGCGCGATTCGCCAATCCGCGGAATGCGGCCGCCGGCGCGTTGCGCGCGCTCGACCCGGCAATCACCGCGGCGCGGCAACTGGACTACTTCGCATACTTCCTGCTCGGCGATGGCCGCCCGCTTCTGGACAGTCACTGGCACAGCTTGGAGACGCTGGTGCAGGCTGGGTTCAAAGTGAATCCGCACCGGAAGAAATGCAAGGATTTCGAACAGCTGCTCGAATTTATCCGCGAGTGGGAAACCAAGCGCGATTCCCTGCCCTACGAAATTGACGGCGTGGTCGCTAAGATCGATTCCGTCGAGCAGCAACAGAAACTCGGGTGGACGTCCAAATCTCCGCGCTGGGCGATCGCGTTCAAGTACCCTGCGCGCCAGGCAACCACGATGCTTGAAAACATCGAAGTGCAGGTGGGCCGTACCGGCGCGCTCACTCCGGTTGCTCATCTCCGGCCCGTAGCTATAGGCGGCGTTACGGTTTCGCGCGCCACCCTACACAACGAGGATGAAATTGCGCGGCTCAGCGTAGAGATAGGCGATACGGTTCTGGTGGAGCGTAGCGGCGATGTGATCCCCAAAGTGGTTCGGGTGGTAGAACAGGGCGCGCATCGCAGGCGTTTTAAGATGCCTTCTACTTGCCCGGTCTGCGGAGGCCACGTCATTCGCGAAGAGGGCGAAGCGGCCAGCCGGTGCGTCAACACGAACTGCCCGGCGCGGCTGCGCGAATCCCTTTTACATTTTGCGAGCAGGCATGTGATGGACATCGACGGAATGGGAGATGCGCTGGTCGACCAGTTGTTGAATCGCGGCCTGGTGCATAGCATCGCTGATCTCTACGATTTGCGGGAAGAGCAACTGATCGAACTGGAGCGGATGGGCAAGAAATCGGCATCGAAAGTGATTCACAATATCGGTGCTTCACGCTGCCGGCCGCTTGCTTGTGTCTTGAACGGGCTCGGCATTTCATTTGTCGGAGAGCGGACGGCGCAGATCCTGGCCGATCATTTCGGAAGCCTCGATGCGATCGCGTCGGCCCCTATGGAAGGGTTGCAGGAAGCCGAAGAGATTGGCCCGAAGGTCGCCGATTCTATCCGCCAGTTTTTTGCGGAAGAGCGCAATCGCGAGCTCATTGAGCGTTTGCGAAAGGCGGGTCTGCAATTCACGTCTACCAAAAAGAGAAAACGGGCAGGACCGCTCAACGGCCTTACGTTCGTGTTGACGGGCACACTTCCCACACTGACGCGCGACGAAGCAAAAGCACGCATTGAGAGTGCAGGGGGCAAAGTAGCAGGCTCGGTGAGCAGCAAAACGAACTATGTAGTGGCGGGCGAAGAGGCCGGCTCCAAACTCGACAAAGCGCGATCGCTTAACATTCCCGTGATTGGCGAACCGCAGCTGTTCGGTATGCTGGGCTCAGAGACGGAACAGTAACTCGCGGAGCATCACCTGACGGTATTTCATACGCTGGTCTCCTTCTGGCGAGATCTCACTGGAACATTACTTTCCTGGGGTCCTCTCGGTATATTACTGCTCGCCACGCTTGATTCTGTGGGGCTCCCGGTGGTCGGTGGAGTCGACATTTTACTGGTTACGATCTCAGCGCGAGATCCCCACGTAGCTTTTCTGGCGGCACTTTGCGCCATCGCCGGGTCGCTCATTGGCAGCATAATCCTGTTCGGCATCGCGCGCAAAGGGGGAGAAGTTTTGCTGGCAAAACATATCTCGAGCCGCAAGGGCGCGCGCCTGCACGCGTGGTTCGAGTGCTACGGCCTGATCACCGTATTTATTCCGGCGTTGTCGCCGATCCCGCTTCCGCTGAAGATCCCTGTGATTTGTGCGGGTGCTTTGGAAGTGCGCTGGTCGCGCTTCATCGCGGTTATTGCCAGCGCCAGGGCCATTCGGTATTTTGGTCTAGCGGTACTGGGGCGCGTGTATGGTCAGGCCGCCGCCCGGTTCATTACGCAGCACTGGCTACTGCTTACCGTCATCGCGCTCGGTTTGGCTGCATTGGGTTTTGTCTTGTTGCGAATCGTCCGGCGAAAGAGCACGTCGACAACGGAGCCATGCGCTCATAACGGATCAGTAAGATGAAGAGCATGTCAGGCATTTCCAGGCGATCCTTCATCGGCGCGGCTGCCACCGCTCTCCCCGCGGCCCGTTCTCTGCTGGCAGAGCCGCTCACGCAGCAGAATCTCGGCGTGGAACTCTACACGGTTCGCAACATCATTGGGAAAAATCCGGCTAAGGTGCTCAAAGCCATTCAGGATATTGGCTACACCGAAGTGGAAACAACCGCCGGGAACCTCGATCAGATCTGGCCGGCGTTGAAGCAGACCAATCTTCGCGCGGTTAGTTTACATTTGGGAACCGATCACTCTAACGCGGCGCTAAGCAGCGCCAAGCAACGCGGCTTCGAATATGTGGTGGTGCCTTACTTACCGTTGCCGAAGAACGGGCAAGAAGGCGTGAAGAAGTACGCGGATATGCTGAACAGTCTCGGCGAGCAGGCGAAAAGCAATGGCTTGACGCTTTGCTATCACAATCACGCTCACGATTTGACGCCGATGGGCAACAGCACCTTGCTCGATATTCTGTTACAGGAGACGACAGACAATCTCGTATTTCTGGAGATGGACATCTTCTGGGTCAGCGTTGCCGGCCATGATCCCGTTCAGATGTTGCAGAAGTACAACGGCCGGGTTCCGCTTGTCCATTTGAAAGATAAGGCGAAGAGCGTGCCGGTGCAATACAGCGAACAGGTTCCACACGACGCGTTCAAATCCGTAGGAAGCGGATCGATCAATATTCCGGCGGTATTGTCCGCTGCCGCAGGGGCCGGTGTTCGGCATTATTTTGTGGAGCAGGACCAGACTCCCGGCGATCCCGTTGACGCATTACGGCTAAGTTACAACTACCTGAAGAGCCAATTTAAAGGGTAAAACGGGTTTTTACCGTCTATAAAAAAAAGAGAATTTCCGCTCAGGCCCGCTCCTGATAGCTGCCGTCGGCGGTGCTCACGCGAATGCGCTCGCCTTGATTGATGAACGGCGGAACCTGAACCACTAAGCCCGTATCCATTTTGGCCGGCTTCGTCACGTTGGAAACGGTCGCGCCCTTTAATCCCGGCTCGGTTTCCAATACGGTCATTTCGACGCTGGGCGGCAGTTCGACGCTGATCGGTTTCCCTTCGTAGAATTCTACATTGACCTTTAATTGCGGCGTAAGATACAGAACACCGTCGCCGAGAATGTCTTTCGTCAGATGCATCTGTTCGAAGTTTTCGGTGTTCATGAAATAGTAGTATTCGCCGTCATCGTACAGATACTCCATCTCGTGCTCGTCGAGCGATACCCGTTCCACTTTATCTTCGGAGGAAAAGCGGTGCTCGATCATGGAACCCGAACGCAGGTTCCGCATTTTGGCCTGTACAAAGCCGCGAAGATTCCCAGGGGTGCGGTGCACCATGCTGAACACGGAATGGAGCTCGTTATTGAACTTCACCACCATGCCCGGACGCAGTTGTGTCGCTGCAATCATGAATCACCAGTTTATCAGCGGCTATTGCCGGTCGAAGATCTCGACGTTCTGCACGGCCCTGCCGCTGGCATCGCGGCCGCTCAAATCGTAGGTAATCACCTTTCCGTTCGTCGAGAGAAGCGCTTTGCCGACCTGGGAGAAATCTCCGAAGTTCCAATCATCTACCGTGGTATGGTCATTGAGCTGCTTGTGCGTGACCTTCGCATTCAAGCCGTTAACCGGAGAAGTCACTCCGTTCTTTAGCACAACCGACCATTCGATCCGCTTGCCAGCCGAATCGATTGAGACGACATCAACTTTGCCATCCGAACTGATCGTCACGGTTTCGCTCTTAGGCGGAGGTCCCGGATCATACCTCGATTTCGCGACATTCAGCTTCCAGGTACCGGCAAACAGTCCGGCCTCTGAGTTCTGGGCGCAGATCGCCATGGGAAGGGCAACCGCGAGCACGGCTATACGCATGTTCATGCCTTGATACCTCCTTGCAGAAACCGCTCCCTTGCGGTCGCGGCTCCGTTGTTATTTGATTAGATTCTGCTGCGTGCGGTCGCGGGAAGCGGGACAGATTTTTCCGCCGACGTTCCCCGGGACGCGCCAAATGCCAGCGCCGTCTGCCTGAAAGAATTGTGGGCCAGTCCGGCTGCTAAATACAACCGCCTGGTGCGGCTGCAATTTCCAGAGAATCGAAGCTTCGCCATTTTTTGGATTCGGGATCGGAACACAGGAGCCATGGAACGGGATTAGTGTCATATGCCCGAACTGGTTTATTTTGTCGGCCCAGCCGGAAGGACATTGTGTCTCTTCCAAGCCTTTTGCCGAGATCCCGATCCAACATGCGCTTGGCGTCCAATCGGTTCGCGCAAACAGCCTGCCTTCCGCGTCGTAGACCCACGGATCTAAATTCTGATAGCCGATCCCGGGCAAATAGGGGTCCGCCCACAAGAATTCGTAAGCAACGCCGGGGCCATCTCGCAGGGTCTGCACTGATTCCATGGACCATCCCTGCAGATATTGAGAGCCTGGCAGATTAGGATCCAACGCGACCAGAGCCAGAGCTGCGACGTGAGCGATCCAGCTTGGATGCTCGACATCGGACGGCTTCATCGAAAGCAGGAATTCGGTCGGAAGCGTTTCAAAAAATTGGGCCGCCATTCGGCGAAGATCGGAGCGCGTTGCGGATCGCACAGCGTTGATAATTTCCACTGCGGCGTATAGGTTTTGAGCATTGCGGAACTGTCCTTTTTGAAGCAGCGCGACCAGCCCCTTCCACTGCGGCGATTCCGGATCGTCCACGTCCTCGCCTGCGGCAATTTGCAGAAACAGTTTGTCGCGCATGGACAGAATAAATGCCGTCCCCCCCATTCCCGCGTGCGCACAGTCGCTTTTTGCCAACTTGGCTCGCTCGTCCGTGGTCGCCAGGGGACCGCACCAATCGAGCACCAGCGCCACTTGCCGCTTTTCACAGCGATGCGCCAAGGCCCATTGAACCGCTTCCCTGCCGCGCGCTTGGTCATGCGTCACGGCATAGTACAGAGCCAGTTCGAAGCCGCGCTCCGGTGAGTCCGGAACGGACTGCACGCGGTTTTCAAAGTTAAGCCACCGGACGGTTTGCCGCTGGCGATCGAGCTTCAGCCGCCGCAAGGTTCGAAAATTCAGGAGCAGATGTGGAGAATGATCCGATCCGTCGAGATCAGAACCCGGAGCGCATAGGGGTAGGAGGGCAAGTAAAACTACGGCTATTCGCAAACCATCATTTTTTCATACCGCATCAAAAAGGAAGGGGTTTTCCTCAAGCTGTAGCGGAAGCCGCCGCATTCATGTGTTTTTCGAAGAAGGCGAGAACCTTCTCCGGATACCGGCCAAAGTAGTTATAGCCATGGCGGAAGCGGTGGGTTGTGCCCTCAACCCAAATCATTTCCTTGTCCTTGGTTCCGAGCATGTCGAAGGTCTTTTGCGCGTCTTCGGGATTTTTGGTCCAGGCGTCATCTCGCACCTGGATTGTCAGATTGGGCGTGGTGATTTTGGACGCAAAGAGCTGCGGCGTCATATCGGCAGCCGGGAACGCGCCCATTTTCAGCAACTCCAGCACGCGCGCAACACCCCGCGATCCCTACCTGGGCGTCATGCTCAAGTTCGATAAGAATCTGATCCTGCAAGCGGCTTCTGAGGTCGCCATGCCGCATTCTCACAAGAACGCCACCTACGAGCCGATTTCGTTGCAACGGCTCGATGCGCCTGTGCTCGACGCCTTGCATCGCCTTATTCTTCTGCTCGACGAACCGGCTTTATTGCCGCAACTCGCCCCGCTCATCCGGCACGAGATCGCCATCCGTCTGCTCACGGGGCTGCACGCTCCGCATTTTTGGCATGTCGCCAGCGCGAATAGCCCCACCCAGCAGATTGCCCAATCGGTGGCGTGGATCAAGCAGCACTTCGCCGACGAAATGCGTGTGGGTGAACTTGCCGAACACGCGAACATGAGCCCTACGACTTTCCGGCAACACTTTCGCACCATTACTGGCATGAGCCCCGTGCAGTTCCAGAAGTTGCTGCGTTTGCAGGAAGCCCGTCAGTTAATGCTTAATCAGAACATGACCGCGGGCAGCGCGAGCGCCCTGGTCGGCTATGAGAGCGCCTCTCAATTCGATCGCGAATACAGACGGTTATTCGGAGATCCGCCGCAACGCGATGTCCGAAAGATGCTGTCGCACTAAAGGTGTGAGTTTGCGTGGAGTCCGCACCACAAAGTCATTGAGGCACGCTTGCATGGGCGGCCGGGGGGCAGAGGGTGGACACCTGATGAATGTGGAGGCCGCGCTGGGCTGCTTCGTTCAGAAAGTGCTCCGTGATGTCGTCGGGGCCGCGCGATTGCCCGTCCCACACTACCAGCGCAATGATTCGTTGCCCCGAAGCGGCTGCCACCCCACCGGCTTCGTTCAGAATCGCTTCGTTGGTTGCGGTATAGGCGCTCGAATCTCCGTCACGATAGCCGAGTACGACTAAGTCGCCCGCCCGTTCGACATCGTCGAGTATCCGGTCGTACTGGGCGCCCCAATCGCCAGGCCGATCGGCAACGGAGGTGCTCCGGAACTTTTCTCGTGGGAACGGGAGCACCACGCGCCTTTTGATGCCTAGTTGTGTGGCCGCTTGCAGGCCCAGCAGGTCAGCGCCGCAAGCGGCCGAGGAGATCAACATGGAGGCTTGCTGAGCGGAGAGAGCTTCGCGAATCCGCTTGAGAATCTGATTCGTGTTTGCGGCAGGGAAACGGGGACTCGAGGCTCCAGGTGCGTCAATGCGCCGGCCCGCCAAGGCCACGATGGTTCCCTTCAAGGTTTCGCCTCTTCGTCATATTCTGTACTAACCGGGCTTCAAAACGCGATACACTAACTCGGTCCGGAGCCCCGCAATGCAACGAACTCTTTCCGCAAGCGAAACGGTTGCCCGCCAAATCTTTGCCGGCGGCGGCACCAGAAACCCTGAAGAGCTATTGAACCTCGCCCGGAAAGTGCGGGATGAAGACAACAACCTGGAGTATTCGTACCGATTACTCTTGCTGGCGTCGCAGAATGTCGAAGGCGCGTCTCAGGAGGTACGGTATCGAATCCAGCGCGATTTGGCCCTGTGTACGTATAAGAATCCGGACCTGCCACCGGACCGGCGGCTGAAGGAGGCCGAAAGCATCGACTCGAAGCTCCTGGAAGATGCAACATTGACGCGGGCGCAACGACAGGATGCCTTAGGCCTTATGGGCGCCATTTGGAAGCAGCGCTGGCGCACTTACGGTTTGCGAGAGCATCTGGAAAAATCGCTGCTTTACTACCGGGAAGGAATGGCGCTCGGAATCGAACTCGATTATGGGTACACCGCGGTAAACGCTGCGTTCGTGCTGGATCTGCTCGCTTCCATTGGCGCCGATACGGCCGGCGAGGTTACTTTGCAGCAAGAAGCGAGACATATCCGGGAAACGGTACGCGACGCGCTGTTGCACATTGCCGAGAGCCAGCCTGACCTTCGCTCCCAGTTCTGGTTTCTAGCGACTCTTGGCGAAGTTTATCTGGGGCTGGGCGATTTTCAGGAGGCGGAGCGCTGGATGGCGGAAGCCCGGGCGCAGCCGCATGCTCCGTGGCAGTTGGAAACGACGGCCCGGCAGGTGGCAAAGCTGGCGAGCTTGATTCATCCGAAGCGGGCGATGGTTGCCGGAGAACAGGATTCTCCCGGCCAGGTCATCAAAGCTCTGACGGGCGATGAACACTCCACCACGTCATTCTTACTGGGAAAGGTCGGACTGGCGCTTTCGGGAGGCGGATTCCGCGCTTCGCTATTTCATATCGGAATGCTGGCGCGACTGGCCGAACTCGATGTGCTGCGGCATGTAGAAGTGCTCTCGTGCGTATCCGGCGGCTCCATTGTGGGCGCGTTTTACTACTTAGAGCTGCGGAAGCGGCTGCAAGAGAAGGAGAAGCTCGACCAAGCTGATTACATACAGATTATCGAGAATGTCGAGCACAAATTTCTGAAAGGCGTCCAGCGGAATATCCGCCTGCGCATGCTGATGGGCTTCCGCACGAATTTGCGCGTGCTCACGTCGAGGAATTCCTCTATGACGGAGCGTTTGGCAACGTTATATGACCGCGAATTGTACGACCTGGTGGAGGATGAATTCAAAGGCAAGCGGCGCAGCTTGTCGGACATTCTGATTACGCCGAAAGGCACTCAAGGCCGCTTCCGGCCAAAGTACGACAATTGGGGCCGGAGCGACAAAGTTCCCATTCTGATTCTGAATTCCACCACTCTGAATACGTGCCACAACTGGCAATTCACGGGCTCCTTTATGGGAGAGCCACCCGCGCGTGGGATTCAAGCCGATATCGACGCAAATGACCGTTTTCGCCGCATGTATCACGAGGATGCGCCGCTTGCCTATCGGGAGCCCGGCTCTACAAAAAGTAGAGTGAGGCTGAGCGAGGCCGTGGCCGCATCAGCCTGTGTGCCCGCCCTCTTCGATCCGCTGGTATTTGACGGTCTGTATGGGACGACGTACGATCCCAATCGCCCCACGCACTACGTGACGCGCCTGGTGGATGGGGGGGCTTACGATAACCAGGGCGTAACCAGCCTGTTGGAGCAGGACTGCACGGTTTTGCTGGTGAGCGATGCCTCGGGTCAGACGGGGTTGTCGGAAGATCCGGGCGGCGGGCGCATCGACGTGATGCAGCGATCGAACAACATCCTGATGTCGCGCGTGCGTGAGGCGCAATATCAGTATCTGGCCGCGCTGCGCGATTCCGGCGTAATTCACGGCTTGATGTACATCCATCTCAAGAAAGGACTGGAGAGCACGCCGGTGGATTGGATCGATTCTCCCGACCGGGCGGTCCGGCGGAGTCCTGGCGATGTGATGACCAATTACAATGTGCGCCGCGATGTCCAGACGCTGCTCGCGCGTGTTCGAACGGATCTCGACTCTTTCTCGAACTGCGAAGCCGACGCCCTCATGCTGAGCGGATATTTGATGACTCGAACCGATTTCGATGTATGTCTGCCGGAATTTCCGGTGCAGCGAGGCGTCGCGCATGCGTGGCGTTTCCGGGATATTGCCTCGATTGTCAGCAATCCGGCGACCACCAGGCAAACGGAAGAACTACGCGAAGCGCTTTCGATTGCGGCGCATATCTGGTTGAAGCCGTTGAAAGCTTCTCCGGTGATGAAGGCCATCACAACGGGTTGGATCGTGGTGCTGGCGGGATTGCTGGTCTATTTCTGCCTATCCCTCGCAAGACTCCCGGTTGCACAGACGCCTCTAGGCTCCATATGGATCGGAGAGGGCATCGGTATTATCGCGGGGACGATCGTGCTGCTGCTGTTGCTACGAATCTTCCTGAATAAAGTTCTGCGTTATCGCAACAGTTATGGCCAGATGCTTGTGTCGTTGTTTATGTGTTCGGTGGGATGGATTCTATTGAGGGCGCATCTGTATGTCGCGGAGGGGTTCTATTTGCGATTTGGCCCGAATTATCGGAGCCGCGACAAGCCGCCGGGAGCCGTAGGCGTAGGCCAATTGAGTGAAAGATACGATGGTGTCGATGCCATCCGCTGAGAAACTCGCCAACCGATTTCGAAGCGACCGGACGGAACAGATCAACGAATCCGTGATCCGCGAGATGACGCGGATCGCGGCCCGCTGCAACGCCGTGAACCTGGCGCAGGGCTTTCCGGACTTCCCTGCTCCGGAAGTCTTGAAGAAGGCGGCCGCGGAGGCTATTTTCAGCGATATTAATCAATACGCAATCACCTGGGGCGCAAAGGCATTCCGCGATGCCATTGCAGCCAAATACCAGCGTCATTACGGACTGGAGCTCGATCCCGAGCGCGAGATTACGGTCGTGTGCGGGGCAACGGAAGGCATGATTGCGACGCTGCTGGCCGTTACAAATCCGGGAGACGAAGTTGTTATTTTCGAGCCGTATTACGAGAATTATGGTCCCGATACGCTGTTGAGCGGCGCGTCACGCAAATTCGTGCAGTTGCGCGCTCCGCATTGGACGTTCGACCCAGACGAGCTGCGCCGCGCGTTTTCGCCGCGCACGAAAGCGATTATTCTCAATTCGCCGAACAATCCGACGGGTAAGGTATTCAGCCGCTGCGAGCTGGAATTCATCGCGCAGCTTTGCCAGGAGTACAACGCGCTCGCGATCAGCGACGAGATTTACGAGCACATCATTTACGACGGCACCGTACACACTCCGATTCTTCAGGTTCCCGGTATGCGCGACCGCGCCGTGCTCGTCAATAGCATGAGTAAGACTTACAGCGTGACCGGTTGGCGGGTTGGCTGGGTATTGGCGAGTCCCGATCTGACGGACACAATTCGCAAGGTGCACGATTTTCTGACTGTAGGCGCTGCGGCACCGCTGCAGCAGGCGGGCGCGGCGGCGCTGGCGCTTCCCGATTCTTACTATTCGGAACTGGCGAACAATTACCGGCGGAAACGCGATTTGATGCTGGATGTTTTGGAGCAGGCCGGGTTCCGGTGTTTTCGGCCGAACGGCGCGTATTACATCATGACCGATATTTCAGGTTTCGGCTATGAAGACGACGTAAAGTTCACGCGCGCTCTGGTGGAGAAAGCGGGAATTGCCGGAGTGCCGGGATCGAGTTTCTTCGAAAACCCGGAGAGCGGCGCACAATTTGTGCGGTTCTGCTTTTGCAAGAAAGAAGAGACGATCCGGCAGGCGCAGGAGCGGTTGAGGAAGGCAGCTCTCTAAATAGGGGCGAAAGCGGCGAGCCCCTTGCTTACGCGCGGGGTTTCTGCAGGCGCCTGAGTTGCGCATTTCTGTCGCATATTCTCTTTCTGGCGTATGCTGGAAGGCGTAAGTGGCGTTCCATTGCCCTCCTGTCCGGCGCGTCATTTCAGTTGTTTTTCTGGTGACGCTCGCAGGCTGCCAGCGGCCGCAGCCGAGACAGCACCAGAAATCCATCTCCGTCCTGATGTGGACAGCCGGTGAAGCCCACCGGCTGGATCAGCAACTGGTTCGCGAGTTTACGCGAGAGACGGGCATACAAGTGCGGCTCGTGCCGGGGTCGGAATCGGCCTCCCGGCGTCTCCAGCAGGAATTGAATTTGTTCCGCGCCGAATCCACAGCGGTGGACGTTTTTGAAATCGACACGATCTGGACAGGCATACTGGCGGACTATCTGGCGGATCTGAAGAACGCGTTGCGAGAAGAATTGCCGGACGAATCGCCGCCAGCGATTGCAAACGCGACGGTTTCCGGCCGGCTTATCGCTGCTCCGTTTCTGGTGGAATATGGGTTGCTCTATTACCGCACGGATCTTCTGAAGAAGTATAGGTTTTCGCATCCGCCACGTACCTGGGATGAATTGGAGAAGCAATCCGTACGGATTCAACAGGGAGAACGCTTGCGCGGCAAGTCCGATTTCTGGGGTTATGTGTGGCAGGGAGCAGATTACGAGGGCCTCACCTGCAATGCGCTGGAGTGGCAAACGTCGCAAGGTGGCGGGAATTTTTTGGAGCCGGACCGCACGGTCGACGTAAACAATCCGAAGGCGGTTCACGCCTTCGCGCGGGCCGCACAATGGGTGGGAACCATTTCACCCCCCGGAGTCCTCGCGTATCTCGAAGAGGATTCCCGCAATATGTGGGAAAGCGACCACGCGATGTTTTTGCGCAATTGGAGTTACGTGTACCATTTGGCGATGAAATCGCCGGACGTTAAAGACCGGTTCGCGGTGGCGCCGATGCCGGCCGGCAGCGACCCGCATTCAAGCGCGATGGGCGGATGGTATTTAGGCGTGTCCAAATACTCGACCCATTTGCCAGAAGCCATTGCGTTCGTGAAATACATGACCGGTAGGACCGTTCAAAAGCGAAGAGTCATCGGGAGCGGGTTTTTGCCCACATTTGGGGCGCTATACCGGGATCCGGAGGTGTTGAACGCAAATCCTTTCCTCGCCACTGTGGCCGGATTACCGAACCGCGCGGTCCGACGTCCCGCGGCCGTTGCTGGATCCGCATATGACAACGTGTCGCGCGCCTACGCTCACGGAGTACACATGATTCTTGCGGGAAAGGTGAGCGCCGCGCAGGGAGCCGCCGATATTCAAGCGCAGATCGAACATTTGACCGGATTCACACAGGCGACGTCGCTCGCTCCGGGCGATACAGGCGAGAGGTAACGGTGACGATCGGGCGGCGGCTTTCGGTTGCATTTGGCACCCTTACCCTAGTGATCGCGATTGGGGCGGCAATCGTCAGTTCGCAATTTCTAAACATTCTGCACAGAGCCCGGACGCTGGCGACCGTGGATGGCAAGCTCATCGCGCTGTATCGTGTTCGCGGCGATATCGGACGAATGCGGCGCAGGCTGGATGAAGCGGCAAAACAGCAGGATCCGGCGGCGTTCGGCGAACTGGCCGACAGCTCCAGAAAGGAAACCGGGAGCGACATCCGAACTGCGCTGAGTTATTTTCGCGAAACCGGCACACCTGTTCCGGGAACTTTGAGCGCATTAAGCGAAGCGGTCAGCGACCAGTTTGACGCCATGCAGCGTCTCCTCGAAACCGGAGACTGGACGGCAATTACGCTCCGGCTCAATAACCAGGTGGACGGCATTCTCGACAGCGTCCGGGATCTCGTCGACAACGTCAGTTCGGATGTCACCGAACAGAGATTGCGCTCCGCAAACGAAATCGAGGCCGGAGAAGTGCGCGCGCAGATTGTTTTGATGGTCACGGCGCTCGCCGCGCTGGCTGCCGCAGTGGCATTAGGCATTCATATAAGCCGCAGCATCGTCAGACCGCTATCCCGTTTGAAAATTGCTGCCCATCAATTAGCTGAAGGGGACTTCGATATTTCTCCCGATGTCGAATCAAACGACGAGCTGGCAGACGTGAGCCGCGCCTTCGTTACTGCTGCCAGCAGACTACAGGACTACTATCTCGCGCTGACGCGTTCGAACGAGGATTTGGAGCGGTTCGCGTATGTGGTTAGCCACGATCTGCAAGAGCCGTTGAGAACCATCACCGTATTTACGGAGTTGCTGAAAAGGGACTGCGCGAAAGACCTGCCGCCCCGAGGCCAGCAACACCTTTCGTTACTGGCAGAAGCGGCGGCACGTATGCGGCAGCTCATCACGGGAATCCTGGAATATTCGCGTTTGACCAGCGCCGGGAAATCTAAGGAAGAATCCGTCAGCACGGAAGAAATCTTGAAGACCGTGCTGCAAAACCTGCAGGCGGCCATCGAACAAACAGGAGCGGCCGTTACGCACGACGATTTGCCGCGAGTGGCGGGACACCGGCTGCAATTGGTGCAATTGTTTCAAAATCTGATAGCCAATGCGATTAAGTACCGGCGGCAGGGCGTACCACCGCGTATCCACATTTCCGCGCGCGCAGAAGGACCGATGTGGAAGTTCTGTGTTGAGGACAACGGAATCGGAATCGATCAGAAGTATCACTCGGATGTGTTCGGCATGTTTAAACAATTGGGCACGGCGCAAGAGGGTGTCGGGGTGGGGTTGGCGGTCTCCAAGCGGATCGTGGAACAGCATGGGGGAGAAATTTCGGTTACGTCGAAGCTGGGCGAAGGCTCGCGATTTTATTTCACGCTGAAAGCGGTGAAGGCGAACCGGAGCCGGCATGAAAGCGCGGATATCCTGTCACGGAGGAGTTGAGGGAAAGCCCCTCCCTCACGATCGGGGTTCTGCTCGAGCAGCGCCGGCACAATACCAGGCGGCTTGAAGGATTGCTAAACCCGCGATCGCAGCGGTTTCGGCGCGAAGAACGGTTTGCGCCAGAGAACAGGGCAACCATTTTGCCTCTTTGGCTTGTTCGCGTTCTTCGTCCGTCCATCCGCCCTCGGGCCCGATCAATAACGCGACCGTATCGGTGGTGTGACGGGCCGCTGGCAATGCATTCAAAATCGGCGGCGCGTCCGGGTTTTCGTCGAGTAGTAAACGGACACCGGCATTTATATGTAAGGCTTCAACCAGACGGACCGCCGGCTCGATGCGCGGCAACTGAGCACGCCGTGCCTGCTGGCCGGCTTCGAGCGCGATCCGTTCCCAACGTTCGCGCCGCTTTACGGAAGCTTGGATTAATCCGCGCTCGGTTCGTGTTGCTTGAAACGGCAGTATCGTGGAGACGCCCAGCTCGGTGGCTTTCTCGACAAGCAGCTCAAAGCGATCGAACTTGATGAGCGCGGCAACAAGAATACTGCTTACAGGTGGCGCTGGGGCCGGAAGCTTTTCGATGACGCGGAAGGACACCAGCGATTTGCGTGCCACTTCGATGGAAGCGAGGTAAACATCGCGATTGTCCGATATTTCATAGACCTGTCCTGCTTCGGCCCGCAGTACCTTAATAAGATGCTCAGCGTCGCTGCCTGCGAGTTCGGCTGTTCCACGCCGGATTTCAGGAACGAAAAATCTGCGGCGGGCCACTAAGAACAGATTACAGAATCGGGAATCCTGAACCCGTTCCTGCGCATCACACAATCTGCTAGTCTCGCCGATATATGCCGCGTCCGACGATAGTGACAATCGATGATGAAGCGGAGGTGCTGTATGCGATTGAACGCGATCTTCGCAGCCGCTACGCAAGCAAGTACCGCATCATGCGCGCCGAATCGGGTCGAAGCGGGCTCGAAATTCTACGGCGTCTGAAGGAGCGGTCCGATCCGGTTGCGCTGCTGCTGGTGGATCACCGGATGCCGCAGATGAACGGGATTGAAACGCTGACCGAAGCAATGAAGCTGTACCCGGATGCCAAGCGCGTTTTGCTTACCGCCTATGCCGATACAGATGCGGCGATCAAAGCGATTAACGACGTTCAGCTTCATCATTATCTGCTGAAGCCGTGGGACCCTCCCGAGCAACATCTCTATCCAGTGCTGGATGATTTACTCGAAGACTGGTATTCGAAATATCGACCTCCGTTCGAAGGAGTGCGAGTGTTAGGTACACGATGGTCTCCGAAGTCCTACGAGGTGCGGGATTTCCTCGCTCGCAACCAAGTGCCGTACCAGTGGCTCGACGCCGATGCCTCCGAGCGCGATACGGAAGTGCGGCAGTTCATGGACGCGATCGGCCCCGAGCAACTGAAAGTGCCCATCGTTTGTTTTCCGGATGGGGCGCGGCTGGAGCAGCCCGACACGGCAGAGCTGGCTTCGAAGCTGGGGCTGCGTGTACGCGCCGGGCTGGAGTTCTATGATCTCGCGATTGTGGGCGGGGGACCTGCCGGTTTGGCGGCAGCAGTCTATGGGGCCTCCGAGGGATTAAAGACCGTGATGGTGGAGCGCGAGGCGCCGGGCGGCCAAGCCGGACTAAGTTCGAAAATCGAAAATTATCTGGGCTTCCCTTCGGGAGTGCCCGGCGCAGATTTGACGCGCCGCGCTGTGATGCAGGCCCGGCGTTTTGGCGTGGAGATTGTGTCTCCGCAGGAAGCGACGCATATTCGAGTGGATGGGCCGTATCGCTATCTGGGGCTGAGCGATGGCACCGAGGTCTCATGTCATGCGCTGGTGCTTGCGACGGGAGTGCAGTGGCGCAAGCTCAACATCCCCGGCATGGACCGGCTGCACGGAGCGGGCGTCTATTATGGCGCCGGACAGACGGAGGCGGTTTCGTGCCGCGAGGAAGATGTGTATATCGTTGGAGGAGCGAATTCGGCCGGACAGGCAGCGATGTTTTTCTCCCGATATGCCGGCAAGGTGATTATGCTGGTGCGAGGCCCGTCGCTCTCGGCAACCATGTCGCAGTACCTGATCGATCAGATCCGAAAAACGGCCAATATTCAAGTGGAGTATTTGAGCGAAGTGGTGGCCGTACACGGGGAAAATCACCTGGAATCCATATCGGTCCGATGCAACACGACCGGCGAAATTGAACAGGTTCCCGCCAGTTCTCTGTTTATCTTTATTGGCGCCGAGCCTCGAACCGCCTGGCTCGACGGGCTTGTGGATCGCGATTCCCGCGGATTTGTCTTAACCGGCCGCGATCTATTGAAGGATGGCAAACGGCCGAAGAGCTGGACGCTGGACCGCGATCCCGGGCTTCTGGAGACAAACGTTCCGGGCGTGTTTGCGGTGGGCGACGTGCGCCACGGTTCGATTAAGCGCGTGGCTTCCGGAGTAGGAGAGGGCTCGGTTGCCATTCAATTCGTGCACCAATATCTCAGCAAGGTGTGAGCTATGAGCAGCGAGACGTTGCCGTTGAAGGGGACCGCGCATCCCACGGTGGAAGAACTCCGTGGGATTCCTATTTTTTCGGATCTCTCGCAAGAGGGTCTCGAATGGATGGCGTCTCAAATGACGGTGGTGGATTTGAGCGCGGGCGAAGTCGCCGTGGAAGCAGGCGCGCCCGCGGATCATCTTTTTGTCATTTTCGATGGAGAGATCCAAGCGGAGCGCGAAGCGGGGCGCGCCTATGTGGCGGGCAAAGGCGTAGTCACGGGTATGCTGCCTTATTCGCGCATGACTCACTATCCCGCCACCGTGCATGCCTCTCTCCCCACCCACGTGGGACTGCTGCCCAAAGACCACTTTCCGGAAATGATGGAGCGGATGCCGGTGTTGCGCGACCGGCTGATCGGTTTGCTCGCCGAGCGGATTCGCGAGGGGACAGTGGCAACTCAACAGCGCGAAAAGCTGGCGGCCTTGGGGCGGCTTTCGGCGGGACTGGCTCATGAGTTGAATAATCCCGCTGCGGCTGCGCGCCGCGCGGCGGATTCGCTTCGTGAGGCCATCAAGAATGTACGGTCAGCGGCGCTGGAACTCGACCGGCGAGGTTTGCCCCAACAAGCGCGCGTGTTTCTTGCACAGCTCGATTGCGATTGGGCGAAGCTGGCTGGTCCGCAAACCGCGCTCGATTCTTTGGAACGCAGCGAACGCGAGGAGGCGATTGCCGAGTGGCTGGAGCAGCGACATATTGAAAAGCCGTGGGACTTGGCGATGGCCCTGGTGGATGCCGGATGCACGAAAGACATCCTGGAGGATGTGGCGAAAGAAGTCCCGGCCGATCTTCTCGGTTATGTGCTGATCCGGCTGAGTGCTTCGTTTACCATTACGCGGCTGGTGGACGAGATTTCGAGCAGCACGGGGAAAATTTCGGACCTGGTACGAGCCATCAAAGAATACACGTACATGGATCAGATGCCGGTGCAGGATATCGATATCCATCAGGGCATCGAGAACACTCTGATCATGCTGCGGCATCGCCTCAAGCACGGCATTGAAGTGACGCGCGAGTACGATCGAACGATCCCGAAGGTGACCGTGCGCGGCGGGGAGCTCAATCAAATTTGGACCAATTTGATTGGAAACGCCATTGATTCGTTGAACGGCAAGGGCAAGCTCTGGATTCGCACGAGCCAGGACCGGACGCACGCGATTGTGGAAGTGATCGACAACGGGCCGGGCATTCCACGCGAAATTCAGGATCGTATTTTCGAGCCGTTTTTTACGACGAAGCCCGTGGGCGAAGGCACCGGGCTGGGCCTGGATACCGTGGCGCGGCTGGTGAGAAATAACCGGGGTGATATCGGGTTCCGGTCATCGCCTGGAGACACGCGATTCATTGTCAGAATTCCGTTCAGCCAACGAGAGGAGGCAAAGCCATGAATGCCTGCAAACATTTAGATCAGACTCACAATGTGCAGCCGCATACAAAGGGCTGCGAGGAGTGTTTGAAATCCGGAGACCGGTGGGTCCATCTGCGTCTCTGCTTGACGTGCGGACACGTTGGCTGTTGCGATTCCTCGAAGAACAAGCACGCGACCAAACACTTTCACGCAACACAGCATCCGATTATTCGGTCTATCGAGCCGGGAGAGGATTGGGGCTGGTGTTATGTGGACGAGGTGGAGCTTGAGTTTTCGTGAAGTTGTGCCGTCGGCGCGCGAGGCCCCTTGCTTACGCGGGGTCCTGTAGCAGCGTGAATTCCACACTGTGTGGGCTAAATAGGGACTAAGCCGCGGCGGATTCCAATCGCTACGGCCTCTGCGCGGCTTCCAGCCCCGAGCTTTGCGAGGATTTGCGCCACGTGAAATTTCGCGGTGTGATCGGAAATTCCTAACCGGTCCGCGATTTCTTTGTTGCCCAGCCCATCGGCTAGCATTCGGAGTACTTGTAGTTCGCGAGGCGTGAGCGTTTCCAGCAATGCCGGTTCCTCATCACGATCGATGGAAGCAGGCTGGAGCCAGCGCCGCGCTTGCGCCTGAGTCAGGCACGTGAGATCGCACGCCGCGGCGGAAATAGCCGCCGCAATCTCGGCAGGTAAAGCATTGCGAGGCAACCACGCGCGGATGGACCCTTGCAGAGGCATGCCGAGCGGATCACGATCTGTCAATACAACAGCGGGAGGGCCATCGTTTGGCAGATCGTCCGAGCGAATGTTTACAGCAACGAGAACATCGGCCGCGATCGATGGTTCGCGACCGCGCCAGCGCGCAGGCGTGCCCATCTCCACGATATCGAGGCGCTCGTCATCGGCAAGGAGCTTGGCCAACGCCTCCCCGTGCGTTGGATTTTCAGCAACAATGATAATGCGAATCAAGCCGCTGTCGCCACTTGCTCCGGCAGCAGTTTCACCGTTACCTGCCTGAGCGCATTCTGCACGCCGCGATAGAACTCCAAACGAAGAAGTAAGTCCGGAGCTCGTTCTATGGCAGCTGCAAGATCATCGACAAAGCGGAACCGAGTTCCATTTCCGCCGACGAGAATATCGCCCGGCAGAAGCGATGCTTGTTCCGCCGCGCCGCCGGCGATGACTTCGAGAATCATCATTCCCAATTCGTTGCGGGACACACGTACGGGCCGCACCACCGCGCCCAACGATCGTCCATCCTGCGGCCGAGTCAAAAAGCGCTGCACCGCGCGGCTGGGAACAGCGAGCGCAAGGCCATTGCCGAGGACCATCGTGTTAATCCCGATCATATGGCCTTGAAAATCGGCTAATAAGCCGCCTGAGTTGCCCGGTGCGAGGCGAATGTCGGCTTGAATCCAGCTCAAACCTCCCAATTCAACCGCTGGACCAATCGCATGGACGATGCCGCTTGAAACCGCGCCGATGAAACCGAGCGGGTTCCCAACCGCGACAACGGGAGATCCTACTCTGAGCTGATCCGAATCTCCCAACACGACCGGCGGGGCATCCAGCGCCGGAACGTGGAGCAACGCCAAATCGCGCCGGCGGTCAATCCTGACAAGCCTTGCAGTGAGCCGCCTGCCTTCCCAGGATTCGACGATTGCCTGCTTATCTCGCAGCACGTGCGCGTTCGTGACCACTTGGGTATCCGGCAACACGACTCCTGAGCCGCTGCCCTGCTCCCGAGTATTTCCGCTTTGAATTTGTACAGTGGAGCGGCGAAGCGCTTCCACGATTCGTCCTGGAACGGGAATCGCCATGTCATTTCTCCGTCTTCTCGCGCTCGGTAATTGTTAAGGGTAGCTCGATAGGCTCTCCTCCACGAATCAACGCCGCGGTGACGGTTCGCCCCACTGTTTCTCCACGAAGGACGATTTGCAGCTCATCGACATCGCCGACCGGCCGCTCGTCGAGCGCGACCAGAATGTCGCCGACCTGCAGTTTTGCCCGGCCAGCCGGAGAATCGGGCTCCACGCTGAGCAAAATGAGGCCCCATTCGGCTGGAGCTTTCAACTTTTCGCGCAGATTCTGTGGAAGGCTCACCTGTTGTAGACCGACGCCCAAATAGCCCTGGCGGATTCGGCCTTGTTTCAGCAGTTCCTCTGCTACGCGATTGAGCGTGCTCACGGGCACGGCAACCGCGGAGTGCCGCAACAGAGCGGGCGTTGCGAGTCCGATGAGTTGGCCTTCGGGGTTGACGACCGCCGCTCCGGATTGCGACGGATAGAGGTTTACATCGAGGCGAACGAATGAATCGAGCATGCCGCCTCGCCAGGTGTGTCTGGCTCCGCCAATCGCCCCCAGAATTCCCAAACTAGCGGACGGACCGACATCCATTGTCAAACCGACCACAGCCGCCAGAACACCCGGGCGGAAGGTGCTGGGGTCGGCTGCGGACAAGGGCTGCAACTTGACATCCTCCACCCGGAGGAGGGCGACGTCGATAGTTGGATCGCGGCCCAGGAGTGCCGCCTTTCCTTCCGTGCCGTCGATTTGCGAAACCGTGATCTGCCCGTTTCGCCGCAACGTATGATCGGCAATCGCCACCAAATTCTCTCGGATGCTGACACCGCTGGCGACACGATGCGGCGCGATCCTTACGGCAACAACACCGTGAGATGTTCGGTGGATTAAATCCACGATTGCATGCGATAAACCGCTCAGATCAGTGATTGCTGTAGTAGTGCTCATGGCTTCAGTGTGGGGCCAGCCGGGACATCCGCGCATCAGCCGTTTGGGTAGTGGTTTAGTGAACAGCGAAATGTTGCTGCGCTGGGAAACTGTGGCCATCCTGATGAGGGATGGAGGAGTTAATCCCATCTCCCCCTGCCAAAAATTTTCGGAAGAGTGAGCGGAACAGTATTGTACTCCAGTAGAAGCCAGCCGCCGCGTCGAATTGGCTTGCGAACTTTTGCAATTCGAGATACGTTAAAAGAGACGACGAAATGTTGCATCAACCGACAACCCGGTTCGCAGTGCCAGCCAATGGTAATCGACCGTTTGCGCAGGGTACGCCTACGTGTGGGTTGGATCTGACACGAAGCTGACAAGACGTTCCGTCGCAAGGTTTCTCAGGCCCCTGACCCGAAAGGCGCAGGGGCTTTTGACTTTTATGGAAATTATTCCGAGTTAGCCAAGTGGTAAGGCAGTGCACTGTTAATGCACCAACCGGAGGTTCGAATCCTTCACTCGGAGCCAATTTTCCGCGCAATGGCCGCCATATCTGACGATCCACCAAGGATAGAGAGCAAACGATGTACCAGATCAACGATGGTCAGATCACGGTGTTCGGATATCCGGACCGCGCAGCACTCGCACAGATGCAGCGAACGCTTGAGAACGAGCATGCGACGAAGGGCGTACTGTGCGCCGACAACCATAAGGGTTATGCAGTGCCAATCGGGGGCGTCGTTGCCTACCGCGAGGCTGTGAGCCCGAGTGGCGTCGGGTTCGACATCGGCTGCGGAAACAAAGCAGTGCTGACCGATATGCCGGGCGCGGAGCTTCGCGCAAATATTGAGCGCATCATGGATGACGTCTGGAACACTCTCTCGTTTGGTGTAGGCCGGAAGAACAACGAGACCGTAGACTCGCGGCTGTTCGATTCTCCCGTATGGAGGGAGTCGTACGCAAAGCCGCTGAAGGATAAAGCGCGTCAGCAGCTCGGAACCATCGGTTCGGGCAACCATTATGTCGATCTCTTCACAGATGAAGAGGATCGTGTGTGGATCGGTGTGCATTTTGGTTCGCGCGGATTCGGACACGGAATCGCAACGTACTTCGTGAGGCTCGGCGGCGGCAAGGCCGGGATGGATGTAGCGCCGCTCGTTCTGCCGCTGAGGTCAGAGATCGGCCGCGACTATATGAAGGGAATGCAACTCGCAGGTGAGTATGCGTATGCGGGACGCACGTGGGTGTGTGATCGAGTAGCGCAACTGCTCGGGGCGAAAATCCTCGAAGAAGTCCACAATCACCACAACTACGCCTGGGCGGAAACGCACAATGGCGTGGATTACATGGTGATTCGCAAGGGCGCAACTCCGGCGTTTCCGGGCCAGCGCGGATTCATTGGCGGATCGATGGGTGAAGACGCGGTGATCATCGAGGGGGTTGAGTCTGATGTATCGAAGACCGCGTTGTACTCGACGGTCCACGGTGCCGGCCGCACGATGGGCCGCAATGAAGCGAAGTGGACGATCAAGCCGGAGGAGATGAACGACTGGCTCCAGCAGAAAGGCGTGACATTACGCGGCGGTGGACTCGACGAATCGCCGCAGGCGTACAAGCGCCTGCCCGAGGTGTTGAATCATCACGGCGGCACGATCAAGATTCTGCACACACTCACGCCTGTGGGTGTGGCGATGGCGGGTCCGCATGAGTTCGATCCCTATAAGGACTAGGGATCGCTTGGCTGCGTAGCTCAGCTCTTTGTTACCTAGCCGCAACGGTCAACAAACAGCCTGTGCGCTTTTCCTACCCGAGCAAATCAAAGTCGCTGGCGGGAACTCAATTTCTCGAGCCGGTCCAGCGCCGAGCACCAGCGGAATCAGTCTGTCGGCCGCATCGCCTCGCCAGCACTTATCTTCCGCAGAAGCACCGTTACTTCGCCGCAAGCATCTGGTTCCACTGTCCGTACCACCGGTTCAAAGAGAATTGCAGCGCGCAGGAGCGTGGTTTTCCACCAGAATCTTGCGGCGTGTATCCGGCAGCCCAAAGAACCCGCTCCCGCATAGTTCTAAGATGCAAACATGCGCCTCGTTACGTTTGAAAGCGGAGGCCTGGCTCGCCCCGGGGTTCTTTCCGCGCATGACACAGTTGTTGACCTCTCGCCGGTCGGCTTCAAAACGATGCTGGATTTTATCGAGTCCGGCCCGGAAGGCCGCGCTAAAGCCGAGAGCTTTGTGCACGCGCCTCCCGTCAACGCGAGCTATGCTCTGGGTTCCGTAAAACTGCGCGCGCCGATTCCCCGCCCCCGCAAGCTGATCTGTGTCGGTCTAAATTACCGCGATCACGCCGCCGAGACCGGCGCTCAGATTCCCGCCGTTCCGACCATCTTCAATAAATTTGCGACCGCGGTTATCGGGCCGGGCGACAACATCGTACTGCCAAAGGTCTCGAAGGCTCCCGATTTCGAGGCGGAGTTTGCGTTCGTGATCGGCCGTGGAGGCCGCCGGATCGCAGCCGGCGATTGGCCGAAACATGTTTTCGGCTATACGCTTGTCAATGACGTGAGCGCGCGCGATTACCAGCGCGCCACAACGCAATGGCTGATGGGCAAAACGTTCGATACGTTCGCGCCCATGGGACCGTGGATCGTCACGGCCGATGAAATTCCCGACCCGCACAGCCTCGATATTCAACTGGAGATCAACGGCGAGATCATGCAGGATTCGAATACTCGTGAACTCATTTTCAAGATTCCCGATCTAATAACGTTCCTGTCGAGCGTTTTCACGCTCGAACCGGGTGATGTCGTATCTACCGGAACTCCCGCAGGCGTCGGCTTCGCGCGCAAACCGCCCCGCTATCTCCATCCCGGCGATCAAGTGACCGTGAAAATTCCGGGTATCGGTGAGTTAAGCAATCCGGTTGTATCCGAAAGTTGATGTATGGCTAGTTTTGCCCTCGGGCGCCTCGCCGAATTGCTCGGTTGCGAGCTTCTCGGCGACGCGCAAATCGAGATCACCGGAGTTTCCACCATCGAACGCGCGGTTCCCGGCGAGGTCACGTTCTTGGCAAACATGAAGTATGCCCCGAAGGCAAAGGGGACGCGTGCTTCGGCGATCATCGCGGCAGCACCGGTGAAGGAGAGTTCAGCCGCAACACTGATTTCTGCGAACCCCTATCACGATTTCGCGCGGGCCTTGGCGCTCTACTATCATCCGCCGAAACCGGCGCCCGGCATTCATCCGACAGCATGCATTGCGCCGACGGCTAAGATCGGGCCGAACCCCTCGATTGGCCCGTATGCCGTGGTTGGCGAGAACACCACGATCGGGGCTAGTGTAGCGCTCCATCCGCACGCTGTGATTTACGAAGGCTGTACGATTGGCGACGATTTCACCGCGCACTCCCATGTGTCCGTCCGCGAATATACGCGGATCGGTAATCGCGTTACGCTACACAACGGCGTGGTGGTGGGCGGCGATGGCTTCGGATTCGCCAAAGGGAACGATGGACGCCAGCACAAGATCGTGCAGTCCGGCATCACAGTGATCGAAGATGATGTTGAGATTCAGACCCTGACGTCGGTGGATCGAGCGACACTAGGTGAGACGCGCGTCAAGCGAGGCGCAAAGATCGACAGCCTTTGCCAGATTGGCCACGCGTGCGTAGTCGGCGAAGATAATATCATCTGCGGGCAGACGGGACTCGCGGGCAGCACGGTCCTCGAAGAGAACGTGATTATGGCCGGCCAGACGGGATCCGCCGGTCATGTGACTATTCACAAGAACGCGACCGTATGGGCGCAATCCGGCGTGGGTCACGATGTGCCGGAGGGCGCTATCGTGAGCGGATCGCCCGCGTTCGATTCGCGTGACTGGCTGCGGGCGTCGGCCGCGTATCCGCGCCTACCGGAAATGCTGCGAACATTGCGCGCGCTGGAGCGTCGCGTAGCGGAGTTGGAAAAGGCGCCAGTTAAGGACGAAAAAACCGCTCCCTAGCGGTCGCGGCTCTGTTTCGGCGAACGATGAAGCACAGGAAGCCTGCGAGTAACAGCATCCAAACGGCCGGTTCCGGAGCCGGGGTAAGCGATACGGAAACATCGTCTAACGAGAAGAACCCGGTATCGTTCCGGAACGAAAACTGCAATGTTGTCGTGCTGGATGGCGAAAAGCCAACCACCGCATACTGCGTGTACGAAGCTTGCGGCACGGCGGTCTGAGTGATCCAGGGCTGGCCTCCAAATGAAACGTCCAACGAATTGATATACGGCGCCGGAGTCGCAGGCGCTTGCGCCAGCCAGAAGCTGATTGTGTAATCGGTGTTCGGCATGACAGTCAAGTTCTGACTCAATGTCATCACTCCACCCACCGGACCGAAGTAGGCGCCAAACGCCCCCGAGTGTGCATCCGCGGGATCGACGCCATAATAAATTCCGTTGAAGGCTGGCGCCGAGTCTCTACCGGCCAGAGTCCAGCCGCTAGGGTCGCCGGTTTCGAAACCGGGATTTGTCACAAGATTATCCGCACTCGCGCTAATCCCTGTAAGTAATATCGTGACAACAAGTAAGTGAGTTCGCATAGTCCTAGAATGATGGCCAATTTACAAATAAATTGTACGCATTCACGCTGCCCAAGCCCGTCGCATAATCCCAACCAAAGTTAGCGTTGTAGGCAGGTGCAAAGGAAGACGTCGAGGTTGATAGTACCCCCAACGCGCCCGATGGCCGATAGCAATTCGGACTGCCGGCCGTGCAGGGAATGTCGATATCGCCTTGCGTTACATCGTGAAACATGCAAAAAATGGCGACTCCGTTCCCGAGACTGGCATCGCAGGCGCCGCCGCTATCGAGACTAAATTGCAAATTCGCGAGCAAATAATAGATCGGGTCCGGATTGCCCCATCGTTCTCCAGTGCGTTGGTTAATCAATGCCTGAAGAGCGGCCATAATGGGGGCGGAAACGGAAGTCCCACCAATGGCGGACCAATTGTCGGGAGTGCTCAGACACGGGGCTCCGCCGTTAGCTGGATCGGAATAGCAGATAGAATACGCGTGTCCCCAAACGCCGTTTGAAGCAAACAATGCAACGTCGGGCAGGTCGCGTACACCATCTTCCGGATTTCCGGGCGCCATGCTCTGCCACCAAGGCTTCGCATATCCCGCGCAGGTTCCGCCAACCACTCCCGGAATCGCCGGCGTTCCATTTGCGCAGCCGCTAGGGCCGCCTCCGCCCGCTACCGCTGCTGCGAAATTCGCGCCTAATGGGCTATTACAAAAGCTGTCCGGCCCAAAAGTGGCTGGAAACCCCAAGTAAGTGGCGGCGAGCTGGTTGGCGCAGGAGCTGTTCCACGGAATCTCGGGAATGTAAGAGCGAGCCGAACCGTAAGTGCGCGAATTGCGCCCGCTCCAGTAGAGCCCGTTGTTCATGAAGTAAGTGTCCTGAAAATCCGTTCCTCCTACGGCGACGTTGTAAGGAGTAGAGGCAAAAGCGCTCACATTGATTCCGTGCGCTGCGGGTGCATTCTGGTCCGCAAGTTCGGAATCGGCTCCCATGTCTCCGGAAGAGACAAATACGGAAACTCCTTCGGCGACTGCTTGCGCGTAAAGATCGAGTATGGCGGCGTTGCCCGCGGCTCCCCAATCGGCTTCCGACGCTCCGTAGCTGATGCTTATAATCGCGGGCGGAAATCCCGGCCCATTGAGCACGTTCCGCATCGCAATGAAACCTCCGAAATCGAACGTATCGTCGCAGGATGCCATCACGATGTTGGCATTAGGAGCCGCTGCAGTGGCCCATTCCGCATCGACAATCGCCTCGACATCGTCTCCGTTCACGCCAGGATCCACGCACGGGAAAACATCGCTTGTGGGATGGACTTCCGATATGGATCCGTTCGGAAATCTTTTCGCCAATCCAAACACTTTGCGAAATACCATCCAATCTCCGGGACTGTAGAGATTCGAATCCTCGAGCAGCATGATAGTCTGACCCTGGCCCGAATAGCCGGAGTTAAACACTGGAGAAAAATTGTAGATGGTAGCGAGATCGTCCGGAACAACAAGCTGAAAATCCGCGCTTATGGTGAAGTTCGGCTGTTGCGCCAGCATCTTCTTCGGCTTGAAATCGTTGAGCGAAACCACTCCGGCAATCACCGGCTCCAGCGCGGCTGGAATTTGCGGATTGCTCATATTGGCGATGTGACGCGCGCCGTGCGCGTTCAAATAATGGATCTGCGTATGAAAGGCGCGGCGGACTTGCGCCGCGGTTCCGGAAAACGCGATCGTGACGCGATTGGGATAAACAACGTCAATCGAAAAACCATAGTTTTGCAACCAGTTTGTGACGGTTGCCAGGTCCTCATCGGACAAACCATAGCGGGCCCCGAACTCCTGGGCAGTAATCCACTTGTGATAACTGGATGACTTACTATCGTTCAGCCCCGCCAGGAATTGCTCGAGTGCCTGCTGCTGTTCGGGGGAGCGCTTCAGTTGCAAGAGCAGGTGGCGCATCGGAAAACCGTCCGGTACCGGACCACGATCATTGGCCGGCTTTGCTTCCGGCCGCGTGTTTCCCCGCAGAGGAACCAACTGCGCTTCATTCACGCTCTGGGTCACTAGCGTACGCCTCTGGGGACCCGTTTGAGCGCTCACAACCTCCGGTAACAAAATTAGACACACTACGGGTACTAATCCACACAGTCGTGACAAAACTCGCCTCCTGTCAGTTCGTGAGCCTTGCGCTGAATTGGCTCAGTGGGAGCAAAAGTACCATATAAACGGTAGGAAGCGCAAGGGTTAGTACCAGAACTTTTTGTGGAAGATGGGCTACGAACGCGGCGTCTTGAATGTCATTTCCTTCTGAATCCTTCCAGCAGACCTGGCCATTTGCGCACAATCAACTCCGCTATGGTCAAACCAATAGCGAGGCCGAGGAAGCCCGGCCAAAGCTGCCAGTTGCTGTAGAGCATGCGTCCGCCGCTATCGAATACCGCGCTCGGCGCCGGATTGAAGCGTCCTCCCGTCAAATTAGAGAGCTGCGTGAGCAATGCCTCATTGGATCCGTAATCCTGCGATTCCTCCTCCTGGCGGTATAGACCAATCTCCGGAAATGCCATTGAATCCCTCACTGGCCGGATTCGGAAGAGCCCGCGAAGCCGGCCGATGTGCAAACGCCCGCGATAAATATAGGGGGAACTTCTTTCCACGCGGACGGGTTTCTCGAAACCGTTCGGGCCAATCGCAAAGATCGCGGGTACTGCAGCAGGCTCTTTACTATCGGGATTGAGCCGGTACGTAACCAGAATGTCGCCATCCGCGGTGTCAAACTGGGCGCTCGCTTCGGTCTCGTCAGTGTGCGCCAGCAAATCGCGGCTCACATTGATCCAGAATCGATCGAATCCCGGCCACGTGACCCAGGGCTCCGCCCAGCGGCTCTTCGCATCCGAGGTAAAGACGCCGGCTCGGCCCAATCCGTATTGCCAGCGCACGTATAACGGATCTTTCTTCTGAGCGTCGATGCTGAGGATCTTTTCCGCTTCCGGTTTCGCCACGAAACGCGCATAGCCTTTGAGCGGCGGAGCGTTTTCCATCCCTACTCCGTCCAGAATCTCGGCATTCCGGTCGACAATCGGCGTCAGCGGCTTCTCTACGGCTGTAGTTCCGCTGTAGTCCTGAACATCTTTCAGCAAAATCTGCTGCAATCCCTGCGGCTCGTTCAGAAAGTAACTGCGCCCGCCCGATATCTCGGCCACTTTTTCCAGATAACTGCGGTTCACGTCCTGGCCCAACCCAACGGTGGAGATCGTGACCTGATGCTGCATGGCTTCCTTTGCCAGATCGAAGCTGTCGCCCTCTTCGGAAATGCCGTCTGTTAACAGGACGATGTGCTTGAAGGTCGCTTTGGAGGGCAACACCTTGCGATAAGCTTCGGCCAAGGCCGGTGCGATCTGTGTTCCGCCGTCCGGAGTAATGCCGGAAATCAAACGCTTGATGAGAGATTTATCCAGCGCATGCCGCATCGGCACGGCCCACTGGTAAGAGTTATCGAAGATAAGAACGCCGATGGTATCGATAGGCCGGAGGTGATCGACAACACCGATTGCAGATAGCCGGGCCAGCTCGATTTTCCGCCCTTCCATGGAAGACGATTTGTCGATAATCAGCGCAACGCAAGTTCCCTCCGGCGTTTTTGGGGGAGCGAGTTTCGCCGGCAGCACGCGATCGAGCGCATCCATTTGCTTATCGTCCTTGTACACTTGCCGCTCACCGCCAATAAGCAAAAGGCCGCCGCCGTTCTTGACGTATTCCTCAATCCGGCTCTTCTGAGCTTCGGTCAGTGCGTTCAAATCCAGATTGTTCAGCACAATGAGTTGAACATCGGCTAATGGTCCATTCAACAACGATGCGTCGCGGGTTAGTTCGAAATCAGCATCCCGAAACGCTTCGAGCAAGTTAGCGCCGGTTCCGGGAGGGTCTTGCGAAAGGTAAAGCACCTTGGCGCGTTTCAACTGAATCGCCTGCTCGAACGCAGCTTCGCCCATGTTTCCAGCCATGATTTTTCCGGAGATCGAAATCACTCCGCTCGATTTCACACGCGCGTGCACGCGCACGGTCGTCATGCCGCTCGCGAGTTGGATGGAACTTGTCCCCAGATCCTTGCGGTCCGCTGAAATCTGCACCGTTGCACGGCCTTCGCCAGGAGAATCCAGCGCGACGTCAATAGGAATCTGCTCGCCGGCATAGGCTTCTCGGGGCATCGAAACTGATTCGAGCCGCAAGCTGTCGCTCGGCCGCCCTGCTACCGGGATCGTATCGACGGGAACGTGCAGCGTCTGCAATTGCGCAATCGCACGCGCTGTGCTGCCCTCATTCGCATTGCCATCGCTGATTAATACCAGACGCGGTATGTAACCACTGGGAACAGCGCCCATACTGGCAACAAGAGCCGCTTCCAGGTTGGTTCCGGTTCCGGACAGGTTTGCGGCCCGGACGAAATGCACGCCGTGCGAGGCTTCCTGCGGAAGCAGGTTGCGCGTTTCGCTGGCGAATGGAACGACTTTCATCCAGTTTCTGCCCTTGTGCCGTTCTATTTGGGAGACCAGCGAGGCGGCTTTATTAAGGTCAGCAGCAGTCACGCTCGGCGATGTATCCACCAGGATCACAGCGCCCGTACGCGTTTCGGGTAAAACCATTCTTGGCTCAGACAACCCCAGGAGGATCGCGCAAAAGCTGAGACCTTTGAGCAAAAGCGCGGGTCGCCGCACGGTTCCACGCCAGCAATAGGCGACCCACAGGATCGGAATGATAAGCGCGAGCAACAAAGATGGATGCGCGAGTGTCATTTCAAGACCAACTCCCGGTTGGGTTCAGCCTGCCGCGCGATAGTCCGCCGGCGCAGCGCACGGAAACGTTCGCGTCCGAACAGCACCCACTCCACAAAAAGACAAATCGCTCCGAGCACGGCAAACCACTTCCACAAATCAAGCGCCGCAGCCGTTCTGGTTACAGGCGGAAGACCGGATTTCGCCGTTTGGGGGGGATGCCACTCGATCTCCGCAACATCGGGAAGAGTCAAGGACAGCACGCGCTCCCGGTTATTCGAAACCACTCGGACGACGCTCGGCCTGGGCGTAAATAACTGGAGAGTCTGGGCTCGCACGGTGAATGGCACCGCAAACCCTTGCTGATCGGTCACGCGAAGATGCGCGGCCGCTTCCTGCGGATTCAGCGCGATTGTTGCCGCCCCCACGTGGTCGGCTAACCCATCCAGCTCACGAAAGGATTCCGGCGCTAGCCATTGCAGCAAGTTTGCAAACAGAAGCGGCGTGGTGACCTCGAACCGCAGATCGCCATTGAACGGATCAAACCCGATCTCGGCCAGGCGCGGCCGGCCCGCGGAACCGGGCCTCGCCACAACAACCGGGCCTTTATCTACGCTCGCGACAGGCAGGTCTCCCTCAAACGTCTGGAAGACTTCGCTGCTTGCAAGGCGCATCTCTTTTTCATGCAGTCCGCTGGCTAGCGCGGTTTCCGGATGCCACGATTTTACAACGGCGTTGCTAACCATTGCTGTGACAGGTAACGGGGAAGCTTCCGGATCCGGCATAGTCCACAGACTCGCAATCTCTGGTTTGCTCGCTGGAGAAATCTCATCGAGGATCATGACATCCGCTTGTGGGCGCGGCGCATAAGCGGACGGGGCGAAATACTTTACAAATAACCGGTGGTTCGCTTCCAGGAGCGGGCGGAGCACATCGGGACGATTACTAAATACCGCCACCCGCAATCGCGCGCTGCCCGGCAATTCAAGTGAAACCGTGTCATCCGCGGCCAGCGCATCACCTGGTTCCAACCGCGCCGTGAGTTGCCCGGCAGTCCTTGTGGTGAATTTGTATTCAGCCCCAATTTCCTGTTGAGCCCCCAAAACGAATGTACGGCTCGCGAACGGCGTCTGCGCAAATTGCATTTGCAGCCGGACTGTCTTCCGGCTGAAGCCATAATTCTTCAGAGTGATTGCAGCTTCCCAGGAATCCGGGTCCTCGTCGCCCCTTCGTACACCCAGACGTTTGATGCCGCAATTTTCGCGATCCGCTGGGATGGGAAGCACGCGCAAATTGGTGACGGCTTGCCGGTTGGCATCTTCTTGTCCAACGAGTTCCGGACCAACATACACGACTTCGCCGTTGTACCCACCGGACCAGTCCTTGGCTTCGCGCGCGAACGCCAGAGCCTGCCGCATATTCAGAGCTGAATACGCGGGAGCCGCCGCACTCAGGGCGTTCAGGACAACCGTCCGATCCGGCGTGAAGGGAGTCAGTGGAGTTGCCAATGCGTCAGCGCGCACCAGCATCACTCGATCTCGCGCGGGCAGCCTTGCAAGGTAGCGGCGGACAGCGATCTTTTCACGATCGAGCAAGCTGCCCTGCCCCGATTGTTCGGCGGTCCACGAAGAGGTGTCCAATAAGATGATGTCGTTCCGGCCATGCCGTTCGCGCGACCCCCATTCGGTCTGCGCAATGGCAAGCAACAATAGCACCAGGCTCAGAAGCTGCAGCAATAACGACCACGGATCGCGCATTCGCTTCCGGTGTTGTTGCTCTTCAGCGCGGAGTGCGGGCGTCCAGAACCGGAGGGTAGAAACGACCTTTTTCCGCTTCGTCCGGTCGAGCAGATAAAGCGCCGTAATGATCCCACCCAGCGCGGCCAGGAGACCGAAAAACTCGCCTGCGGTGAGATTCAGGAAAAACATGGCAATCTCAGTATGCGCCTCCCACCATGGTCAGAGGTCCAAACATAGCCTCTTCGAGAGGGGTATGCGTCGAGAGCCCCGCGTATCTCCCGCCATTCCGCAACGCCAGCCTCTTTAGCTGCTCGGCGTGCTGGTCGAAGGCTTCCGTGTAATCGGCCCGCGCCTTCTCGTCGAGCGCAATCTTGACGTGCGTTCCGGTTTCGGCATCGATGAGCTCCAGTTCGCCCTTCCCACCCGGCGAGCGGTCTTCTTCACCCCACAGTTGAATGAGCAGCAGTTCGTGTCCGAAGTCTGCCATAAACTGCAGAGGTTGAAAGCAGTCCTGATCGTCCAGAAAGTCAGAAACGATAATAGTCAGCCCGCGCTGCGGATACGTTCCAAGAAACTCTTTCGCCACTGCGAAGTAGTTCGTGCTTCCGTGCGGCTTGAGACTACGCAAGAAATTTTCGGCTGGTTGGAAGCGGTGCCGGCCGCCGCTTGAGAGAAACGGGTCATGCAGCCGGGCGGAAAACGGCTGTAAGAGAATGCTGTCCAGCCGCACCAGACCGATGTACACCAGGGCAGCCGCGAGGCGGCGGGCAAAATCGAACTTAGTGGCGTCTCCAATGCCCGCTCCGGCCGTCATAGAAGTGCTGATATCGAGCAGCAGGCGCACGGGGACGCGCGGCTCCACCTGGAACATTTTCAGGAAGAGCTTCTCGAAACGCATATAAGCGCGCCAGTTCACGGCGCGCAAGTCGTCGCCCTGGTGAAAGCTGCGATGGTCGAGAAACTCCTGGCCTGCGCCCGCGAACCGCGAAATATTGTGGCCGCCCACCAGCCCATTGAACGACTTCTGCCAGTGCAGCGTTAACTGCTCCAGCCGTTCTAGAAAGTGGCGATCAACCAGCGGCTCCGGCATGCTGTACTACCCTGTCGTCCATCACGCGCGGGCCGCAATGCCGCTGAGAATCTTTTGCAGAATGGTCTCCGTGGTTTCTCCGTCGGCATGGGCGTCAAAGTTCAAGATGATGCGGTGCCGCAGCACCGCGCCCGCAACTGCATTAATATCCTCAATGCTCAAATGCAGCCGGCCGTTCATCAATGCATGAACCCGCCCGCACTCGATGAGGGCCTGCGCTCCACGTGGCGAACTGCCGTAGCGGATATAGCGATTCGTCAATGCAGGGGCTGAAGGCGCGCCGGGCTGGGTGGCCATTACCAGGTCGATCGCGTACTCCTGAACGTGCGGTGCGACGATAATCCGCTTGCAGATTGCCTTCAGTTCGGCGATCTGCTCGCGGTCCATAATCTTCTTGAGTTCTACCTCGTCACGGCGCGTCGTGACGTCGACAATGCGGCTCAAATCCTCCCGCGATGGATAGGTAACCAGGATCTTCATCAGAAAACGATCGAGCTGGGCCTCCGGGAGAGGATAAGTGCCTTCCATCTCGATCGGGTTCTGCGTTGCCATGACCAGAAACGGCGCTTCAAGCGAATAGGTATTGGTGCCGCTGGTCACCGTGCGCTCCTGCATCGCTTCGAGTAGAGCGGATTGCGTCTTCGGAGTCGCGCGATTGATTTCGTCCGCCAGAACCAGATTGGCGAAAACCGGGCCGGGCTGAAAACGGAGCGTCTTATGTCCGTGCTCGTCGTTCTCCATGATCATGCTGCCGACAATGTCGCCGGGCATCAGGTCGGGCGTGAACTGGATGCGGGAATAGCGCAGGTCCATCACGTGCGAGAGGGTGCGCAGCAAGGTCGTTTTTCCCAGACCGGGAACGCCTTCGAGCAGGACGTGTCCTCCGGCGATCAGGCAGATCAGGACACCGTCGATCACCGGCGTCTGCCCAACGATCACCTTAGCGATTTCTTCCCGTACCCGGTTCAGGTCGCGGGTGGCCCGCTCCAAGGTTGTGCTTTCGGCAGTCAGTGTTTCCGCCATTTTGAAGTCATTGTAAGTGGAGAGCTGGTACATGCGGGCTGGCCATGGCTATACAGGTTGGGACGCGAATACCATGTTCCCGGGTTGCAGCCCCCGGCGCTCGCAATGGGCCAGGTACAGCGTTCCATAGCTTTCCAGCACGTAGTCTCTTTCCGAGAATCCAAGCTGTTTTGCAGTCCGATCGATCCAGTCGCCCGGACCCTCCAGTTCCAGAAAATCGCCAATCGGGGTCTCGTCCAACGTCACGGTGCCTGCGGGATTCGCAGGATCGGAGAACTCCGTCCGGAACTTTTCATACCGGAAGGACGGGAGATAGCCCAATTGTCCCAGGATTTGGCTCAAGGCTTGCAGCGATTCCACCTGGGTCTCCAATTCGGCGCGGCTCTTGTGCCGGCCTGGTGTTCCCGGTCCCTTCCAGGTGATGACGTTCTTTTCGCCCACCTCTCGGAGGCGGAGGATCATGCCTCTCTGGCGCAAGTTTTGCTCTTTCGTGTCGTACAGTGTGTTGGCTTCAAACTGGCGCGGGACAGAGAGTTTCAGACCGGCTCCGGTTAAACGGCTGGCCATCCCGGCGGAGTTTGACAAACGAATTTTGACCTCCGTTTCGTGACCCGAGCCCATCTCGCCTACCACAATTCTCGCACTCGTATAATGGAGGCACGCGCCCGTAGCTCAGTTGGATAGAGCGAATGACTTCGAATCATTAGGTCGGGAGTTCGAGCCTCTCCGGGCGCGCCAGATAATGAGAAATGTCTTTTCTCTGACGGCGACGGCATTTCTGCTGGCCGCCATTGCCAACGGCTCGGAATTCCAAGTTACCGATTACGGCGCCAAGCCGGACGGCCAAACAATCGATACAACCTCCATCCAAAGAGCGATCGACGAAGCGGCCCGCGCGCACGGGACGGTTGTGTTCAAACCCGGCGTATATCTGACCGGCGCGCTTTTCCTGAAATCCGGCGTGCAGTTTCGAGTAAACGAAGGCGTCACGATTCGAGGCGTGCAGGATACGTCCGCGTATCCGGAAATGCCAACCCGGATCGCCGGGATCGAGATGACCTGGCCGTCCGCGCTGCTGAATGTTTACGAACAATCGAACGTGCGGATTTTCGGCAAGGGCAGTATCGACGGCAACGGCAAATATTGGTGGGACCAGTACTGGGCGCTGCGGAAGCAATACGACGGCAAAGGATTGCGCTGGGCCGCGGACTACGACTGCAAGCGTGTCCGGCTGATTCAAATTTACAGGTCGTCCGACGTACAACTGGAAGACCTGACGCTTCAGCGCTCCGGCTTCTGGACGGTTCATCTCTGTTATTCTCACGATCTCCGGGTCGATGGAATTACTATTCGCAACAATATCGGCGGCCGCGGCCCGAGCACGGACGGAATCGATGTCGATTCCTCTTCCCATGTTTTGGTGCAACGATGCGATATAGAGTGTAACGACGACGCGCTTTGTATGAAAGCGGGCCGCGATGCCGGCGGGTTGCGGGTCAATCAGCCCACCGAGGACGTCACGATTCGGGATTGCACGGTCCGGGTGGGCGCGGCCGGCTTTACGGTGGGCAGCGAGACGTCGGGCGGCATCCGGCGTGTGGACGTGTCCGGGCTGCATGTGTTCGCAGGCGCGCCGAACGGGATTCTGTTCAAATCAGCCAGAACGCGCGGCGGCACGGTCGATCACATCAACGTTCGCGATGTTCACCTGGAGAACGTAGCAGTTCCCGTGCGAGTCGCCTTGAACTGGAATCCGCGGTACAGCTATGCGCAGATCCCGCCAGGTATTCAGAACGTTCCGCCCTATTATCGGATTTTGGCCCAGCCAGTTCCAACCAGCCAGGGAATGCCGCATTTGCGCGATGTCCAGATATCGGATCTTACCGCGACAGGCGCCCGGAGCGCGTTCGAGGTGAGCGGCTATCCGTCTGATCCCATTGAAGATTTTCTGTTCGAACATTTGAACATTGCCGCAAAGGCGGCGGGGACCATCGCCGATGCCGAGAACTGGACATTCATCGATACAGAGATTCATACGGCGGATGGGAGCCACATCGTTTTAAAGGACTGCCGGAACATCAAGGGTTTGGAGTAATATCGCTAACCGGCAGATCCCAATGCGCCAACAGAATCTCAAACCGTCGCTGCTCTTCGCGCTGGTAGGTCTGCTGATCGGGCCATAGTTCCTTAATGAACTTCTCCTCGTCCGGATTGGCTGTCGTGGCGAGAGTTGAATTCTTGAAGCGAATAGTGACACGGTAATCCCAGCGCGCCTCTTCGGGCATGTGATAGGCAGGGGTCTCAATCTTCACCGAGAGCATGCGGCCGGTCTCGACCATTTTCTTAAGTAAGGGATAGTGATTCTTCAGGAACAATTGCAGAAACTCCTGCTGGCGTCCCCATTGCACTTTGTAGTAATACTCGATTGTGTACGGTTGACCGGCGGCTCCCTGCGGCGGCGCTCCCTGTCCGAACAGCGGTTGAGAGAGCACGACGAGAACGGTGGCGAGTAGAAATTGCTTCATGTAACCTCCAGTGAATATTGTGGATGGTCGGGGGCTTCGATGAATTTATTGAAGAGCCCCGCATAGAGCCCCTCCTGATTAGCCAGGCGCTTCGAGCGGGCGCGCAGGAACTCGAAGCGGAATGGAGAACACTGCTCCGCCTCGCGCAAAAACCATGGGGAGAAAAACTCATGCGAATCGGCAACGGCGCGGATGATGAGAGATCGCCAGCTCATCTTCAGCAGTTCTTTGAAACTGGCAGAGCCGTGCGGCAACTCGTCCATCCGCTCCCCTACCCGCGCGCTGAAATTCAGGAGTTGAACAGTAAGTCCGTCCAATGGCTTGCAGGATGCCGCAGCCCGAGAGAACAAAGTAGCCGAACCGCGGCGCATGTCATCGTGTAAATCCTGCAGGTCGTCTCCCAATTGCAGCAGCACGCCCCATTCGAAAGCAAACCGGCTCTCCATTGCGTCCAATGACCCGCGGACCAGGCAAGCATCGGCGAGCACAGAAGTGCCTCCCTTCCGGCAGCTTATGCGCAAACAATCCGCTTCGCCCAGCGAGCCCTGGCCAATGCTCTGCTCCTGGGCACCGTGGATCGCCAGTAAACAATCGAAGACCTGAGGATAGAACTCACGCGCATATTGACTTTCGACCAAGGCAATGAGCGCCCATACGGCGCGTTCCCGGTCGTTCTCCGGCGGCAACGGTTGTCCGGCCAAGCGGTCGCGGAAACGCCGGCTGAACCACAGCTTTGCTTCTGCCGAGATGCTTTCATCGTCCAAATAGTTGTCAGTGTACGGATAGAGCAAGCTGTAGCCGAGGATGGACGGCGTAAGCTTCATCGGGACGCCTAATAAAGGCTGCAGTCCGCAAGCGGTCCAGGCGTTCCGAGTCGCCTGAATGATGGAAGCCATGCTTAAATCGGCGTCAAAGCGCCGCGCCCATTGCGCCAGTTGCGTACCGGCCGGCAGGAATTGCGACGTGAGCAGATCGATCGATTCCTGGTCGAGACCGAGAGCTTTGGCCGAGAAGCGCGCGAAGGAAGCGATCAGCCGATCCCGTGTGCCGGGTTCATCGGCCCGCTCGATATCCGCCTCGACAGTCTGTAGGGCTTCATCGTAGGCTTCTTCATTTTCGCGCTGCTCAGTGGGACTGTAGGTACGGGCGTTTGGGACGGATCTGCCGGCGCAGTCGCGCCATAGATCGGCGGTTTGGCTGGCCCAATCGTCAGCGTGAGGCCGCTCCCTCACTGTCGGGGTTCTGTTGCGTTCATGACGAAGCCATACAGCGTATCACCTGCGCCCGCGACCAAGTATTGGGCTCCATCCAACTCGTAAGTCATGGGCCCGTTGCTCATGGCCTCGCCCAAGTTAGCATGCCAGAGCGGATCGCCAGTCTTCGCGTTCAGCGCCACCAGATTGTTCACTGGATCTCCGGCAAATACAAGTCCGCCCGCAGTGCTCAGCACGCCAGAGCGAATGCCCGCACCCTCCCATTTATGGCTCCAACAGATTTTTCCCGTTTTGTAGTCGAGGGCCTGCAACATGGATTCCGCCCAACCGCCGCGATCGTTACCGCCCCAGCCTTCGGGCTTCTCGTCGGTGTCAAATATGTAGTATTCGCTATAGGCACGGGTGGCATTGACATAGAAAAGTCCGGTTTGCGGATCGAAACTAGAAGGAGGCCAGTTCACAGCACCGCCCTGATTCGGCGACACGAGCGCGCCATCGATCTGAGGCATTTTGGCTGGATCGGGAATAGGTTCGCCGTTGGGCTTGACGCCTTTCGCCCAGTTGGTTTTCACGAATTGACTAGTCACGATATTCTTGCCAGTCACCCGGTCGAGGACAAAGAAATAGCCGTTTCTGCTTGCTTGCGCGACGAGTTTCCGGGGCTTGCCGTCGATTTCGCCATCAATTAAGATCGGGGTCTGCACGGCGTCCCAATCGTGCGTATCGTGCGGCGAACATTGGAAGTACCAGGCCATTTTTCCGGTATCGAGATGTAACGCCACAATCGACTCTGTAAAGAGGTTGTCGCCCTCCCGCGCCTTGCCGGCAATGACAGGCTGCGGATTTCCGGTCCCGACATAGACCAGATTCAGGTCCGGATCATAAGTGCTGGGGACCCAGGTCATGCCGCCGCCATGTTTCGCAGCGTCCAGACTGGGCCAGGTGTTCAAACCCGGATCGCCTTGTTTCTGTGGCACGGTATACCAACGCCACTGCAGATCTCCGGTTTCGGGATCGCGCGAATCCAGATATCCGGGAATGTCCAGGTCGTCGCCGCTGACGCCAACCAGCACATGGTTCCCGATGACAATCGGCGCGACACTCGCGTAATACAGGCGGTCCAAATCGCAGACTTGCTTGTGCCAGCGCTCCGTTCCATCTTTGATGTTGAGGGACACCAGATTGCAATCGGGCGTTTCAAAATAGAGCCAGTTACCGTAGATACCGACGCCACGATTGCCCAAATGAATGCCGCCGCGAGAACGCTGCCAGGTAAATTGCCAGACTTCCTTTCCGGTGCGCGCATCGACGGCCCAGACATGATCGGGAATCGTAAAATAAAGAACGCCATTCACCAGCAGAGGCGTGGATTTAATAGCGCCGCCAACTCTATCTCCGCCGGAATTGATTCGATACACCCAAGCGAGGCTGAGCGATTGTATGTTCGAGGTGTTGATCTTGTCGAGCTTGCTGAAGCGGCGGCCGGAGTAATCTCCGTTGTAAGTCGGCCAGATGTCCGGAGTAGGATGTAGAATTTTCTCCGAAGTCAGGCCTTGCGCGGCGAGAAGGGCCGCCATCAGTAGCGCCGGAGCAACGGCGCGAATCCATTTCATTTCAGAGTCTCCAGGTAAGCCACTACGTTGTGGATGTCTCGATCCGTGTATCGATCGAGCAGTTCGATATGCGCGGAATACGGATCGTTTATCTGAACTTTCAAATCGGGAGTGCGTTTCCAGGCGTGATACTCGCCCGAGGCGTCACGCAAGGAAACGTTGAAATCGTCGATCTTATCCAAAGCGCCCGAGACGGTTGTTCCATCGGGCGAGGTGACAGTCGCCGTCACCGGCTTGGTAGGCGCGAGCCCGCGACGGCCAAAGCCAATCGTGCGAGGAAACAGGAAGCGCTGCTGCAGCGTGGGCGGGTCGTACTTCGAAGCAATCCCGGCCAGGTCGCCCGTAGGCGAGTGACACTGGTTGCAACCGGCGCTGTTAAAGTAAGCCGCTCCGGCTTTGGGATCGCCTGTGAGCACGTTCAGCACTTTGGAATAGGGACCGCTCCGCAAGGTGTCGTTGACTTGCTGATGCAGGAAATTCGAAAGATCTTTGATCTGTTGATCGTTCAGGCTTGCGCTGGCGCCGTTCTGTAAGGGATGACCCTTGGCAAGAAAAGGTTTGAGCGTGCTTCCATAACGATCGTGCAAAACGAGCACGGAGCGAACAAGGTCGGGTCCTTTTTCGGTTCCGCGGGCTTTGTCACCATGGCAACTTTCACATCCGGCGGAGTAAATCGCCTTGCCGCGGTCCGCCGATGCCGCATCCACAATCTGCTTGTCGTTCGGGCCCACCGTAAATCCACCGCCTCCGCCTCTACGAGGGGAAGCGGGACTTGCGCCCGGAGCCGATTTTGGAGGGAAGTTCTTGGCGAGATAATCGATGACCTGGGCGAATTCGTCCTGCGTGGCTTTGGCCCCGCGGGAAATCATGGAGGCGACGACTTCACTCCACTCTTCGCGCGTCATGCCCCGCCCGAGAACGAGGTTCGCGCTGTGACAGTTACCGCAGACCTTTTGAACGGTCTCTTTGCCGGGGGCGTTGGGGAGTTGCGGCGATCCCGCGGAATTTCGCGCGGTTTGGGCGTTTGCAGTTAGCGATAGGGCCGCAAAGAAGGCGGCCAGCAGCCATGTTCCTGGTTTTGACATCAGAGTTCAGTTGGTTCTCAACAACATTTTGCCTGGTGGTACTTGCGGTGGTAGCGGCCATCGATAAATTTCCGCCATTCCGCGGACGAGTGAGTCACTCCATTCATTTTCAAATATCGCTGATAGGCGTTCTGGTCGGAGAGTTCATTGAGGAGCGTCGAGAGAACCGAAAATGATGCCGAACTGAAGTTCGGCACGGCACGCTGAAGCGTGCGCCACATCGCCAGATGGTTCATATGCTCTCCGGGTCGAGCTGGGATGGGACAAAAGGCGATTCGGAAGTCACGGCGGCTCGTGTGCCGCGCAACAAGCCGTACCAGACGCGCGAAGCTTCTACAAGAATGACAAGTACCAGCAGCAGGAAAGCAGCGCAGACTGCGGCATCGAGTCGTTCATTAAAAATCACGGCGCGCGTTTGAGCGAGATTCGCAGCCGCGACTTTGCCTGTTGCGATCGCGTCGCTGAGGGCGGCCGCATGCGCCAGAAAGCCGAGCCGCGGTTCGGGAGACAAGATCTTTTCGAGCCCAGCGGTGAACGTGACAACACTCAACCAGATTAAAGGGATAGCTGTGATGCAGGCGTACCGGGCAGGCCGCGTTTTCAAGATGACGGTGGTGGCCACACATAGCGCGATGGCGGCGAGCAACTGGTTCGAAATCCCGAATAAAGGCCAGAGCGAGTTGATTCCGCCGAGCGGATCGATCACGCCCTGGTACAGAAAGTAGCCCCAGGCCACAACGATGACGGCGCTGGCTCCGAGCACTCCGGGCGTCCAACCGGTCCGGCCCAGCGGCTTATAAATGTGACCGGCCAGGTCCTGCACCATGAAGCGCCCGACGCGCGTGCCGGCATCGATGATGGTCAGAATGAAGAGCGCTTCGAACATGATGGCGAAGTGGTACCAGAAGCTAAGCAGTCCGTTGCCGAATCCGGTCCGCGCCAACACGCCGCCAAAGATATGCGCCATGCCCAGAGCAAGTGAAGGAGCGCCGCCTGTCCGGCTGAAGAGAGTTGTTTCCCCGACGGTGTGAGCAAGCCGGATCATCTCCGCCGCTGTCACCGGGAATCCCCATCCGCTGATGGTCGCGGCGGCTGCCTGCGCATTCGCGCCTACTACTCCGGCGGGCGCGTTGACGGCGAAGAAGACGCCAGGACTGAGCGAAGCAGCGGCCACCAGGGCCATGATTCCAACAAAGCCTTCGAGTAACATGCCGCCATAACCGACCGGCCAGGCGTGCCACTCTTTCGCAATCATTTTCGGAGTGGTGCCGGATGAGATCAGGGCGTGAAAGCCGGAGATCGCGCCGCACGCGATGGTAATAAAGCAGAACGGGAAGACCTTACCGGCGAAGATGGGACCGGTTCCGTTCACGAAACGCGTGAGAGGAGGCATCTGGAGTTGCGGATGCGTGAACAAAATTCCAATCGCGAGCGAAATCACCACACCAAGTTTTACAAAGGTGCTCAAATAATCGCGCGGCGCGAGGAGCAGCCACACAGGCAATGTGCTCGCGAGGAAACCATAGAGCATAATGGCGATGGCGAGCGCGATACCTCCGAAGGTGAACCAAGCGGCGTATTGCGCAGATCCGGCGACCCACTGCCCGCCGGCGATGCCGAGCAGCACCAGCACAAAGCCGATGGCTGAGCATTCCAGCACCTTGCCCGGCCGGATGTATCGCAGATACAAGCCCATGAATACGGCAATTGGAATGGTGGCCGCGATGGTGAAGGTTCCCCAAGGGCTTCCCTTTAGAGCGTTGACGACGACGAGGGCAACGACCGCGAGCAATACGACCATGATGAGCAGCACGGTAAAGAGCGAGACGATACCGCCGACGCGGCCGATTTCCTCATGCGCCATCTGTCCCAAGGTTTTGCCATCCCGCCGCATGGAGCAAAAGAGAATTACAAAATCCTGCACCGCTCCGGCCAGCACGGCGCCGAACAAGATCCACAGCACGCCGGGCAGATAACCAAACTGCGCGGCCAGGGTGGGGCCAACGAGCGGGCCTGGTCCGGCGATCGCGGCGAAATGATGGCCCAGGAGAATCCATTTGTTGGTCGGCTCGAAATCGCGGCCATCGCGAAAACGCTCGGCCGGCGTAGCTCTGCGGTCGTCCAGCGCCATGACTTTCGCAGCGATGAATTTTCCGTAAAAGCGGAAGCCGATCAGAAAAATGCAGGCGGCGGATGCGACCAACCAGAGGCTGTTAACCGGTTCGTGGCGGCTGCTGGCGAGAGCGGCCAGGCACACGGCACCCACTACGGAGATGAGAGCCCACAGCAGGGCCGTCAGGCGATTGCGCACGATTTTTCTAGTTGAGCATATTGGAGCAGCGGTCAGCTTGACCCCTCCTTGACAGTCGGGGTTCTGTTCGGGAAGCGCAGGCCGACGGCGTCCCACCGAAAACTAGGCGGCGTTGACCGGGCGGCTGAGGTATTTGACATAGGTGTTGGGATAGAGGGCCATGGCGCGGCGTTTGATGTGGCCGATTTGTTCGCTTGAAAATTCGAACCCAAATGGGGCCGGGTCGAACTCTTTGTGCCGGTTTTCGGTGAGAGCTT
>DASRGE010000057.1:0-258116 GCA_035651215.1 Bryobacteraceae bacterium | reverse complement strand
AACTTCGGCTTCGCCCTCCGGTACCACCGCTGGCAACAGAAGCGCGCCGCCTAAGCTACGAGATTCTTGGCTTTCCGTCCGTGTGTATCCGTGGCCCATCCTCTTTCCGCAAAGCGGGTTCGCGGAGTAGGCCTTTGGCCTTGCACCTTCCAGGAAATCTCTCGAATTTGTCTGCGTCAAACGGTTGCTCGACCGCAAATCGCCACCAAATATCGGTGCGTCCGGCCGAAACAGGAAGGGGTTAGCCAATACGAACTATGACCAGGAACACGTTTGTCCGCAGGCTTTCATTCATATTCGCCGGCTTTTGTGTAGCCCTCGCTCTTTGCATCTCCGGAATCGCGCAATACCGCGCCACTTTGCAAGGAGTAATACGCGATCCGCAAGGCGACGTCATCCCGGACGCCAAAGTCACCATAACTAGCACCGAAACCAATACTTCGCGCAGTGTCACCAGCAACGGCTCCGGCGTCTACGCCATCAGCGGTCTCGCGCCCGGCCACTACAACATCGCTGTGGAAAAAACCGGCTTTGCTAAGAAAACCTTGACGGACGTCCCCGTCACTTCCGAGCAGGCCCAGGCGCAGGACGTGGAGCTCACCGTGGCGCAGCCAACCGCGCAAACCGTCACCGTCAATGCTAGCGCCACGCCGCTTATCAACACCGAGACTGCCACCATTTCAAGCACGCTGACGGGACAGGAAATCCAATCGCTGCCCACTTTTGCGCGCGATCCATTCCAAGCCGTCGCACTCGCTCCGGGAACCTTCGGCAACAATGCTCGCGGGGCAAACGGCAGCAGCTCGCAACCTCTCCCGGGAAACGTCGGACCTGGAGCTCCCAACGGCACGACTAGCATTTTTCAAACCGAAAACCAGGTTCAGGCGACCGCCAACGGTACCCGAACGGAGTCCAATAGCTTCCAAATCGATGGCGTCGAGGTGAACAGCTTGGCTTGGGGCGGCGCGGCGGTCATCACGCCGAACGAGGAATCCGTAAAGGAAGTCACAGTACAGTCCAATCCATACGACGCCGAATACGGCCGTAACAGCGGCGCCCAGGTCCTGGTCGTCTCTCAAAACGGCACCAACACCTTTCACGGCAGCGCCATGATGAAGGCCGACCGCCCCGGTTTAAACGCCTATCAGCGCTGGAACGGTCCCAGTAATCCCGTGCAGAAGGATACCGATCGCTTCAATCAGTTTGCCGGAAGTCTCGGGGGCCCCATCGTTCGGAACCACCTCTTCTTCTTCTTTTCCTACGAAACCCTTCGCAACGACTCGGTCAGCACGGCGCAGAACTGGTACGAAACGCCGCAATTCATTTCAACCGTTAGTTCAGCGGTTCCGAACTACATCTCTGCAAAGATTCTCGGTTATCCCGGAGAAGGCGCGGCGTTTAGCGCCATTATTCCGAAGACCTGCGCGCAAGCCGGCATCTCGAGCCCCGCGCTCTGCCAACCTGTTTTCGGCTCATCCGGATATATGGGGCTCGACGTTGGATCGCCACTGAAGCTGCCGCGTGGCGCCGCTGATCCCGGCTATGTCAATAACGGCAATTTTGGCGCCGGCGCAGGTCTCGATGGCATCCCCGACGTGATGTTCGTCCAGACCGCCAATCCCACCACCAGCAATCCCCAGCAGTACAACGGGCGGCTCGATTTCCAGGCCACCAACCGCGACCTGATCAGCTTCAGCACCTACTATGTGCCGGTCGACACCACCAACTACAACGGCCCGGTTCGCGCCGCCAATCTCTGGCACAACGACCGCACCAACGAAGATGCCGCGCTGCTGTGGAATCATACGATCTCTCCGTCGTGGCTGAACGAAGCCCGCTTCAACGTCACCCGCTGGCTTTGGAATGAGGTCTCCAGCAATCCGCAGGAACCCTTCGGATTGCCGCAAGACAACGTGGACGCTTTCGGATCCGTAACCCTTCAATACCTGGGCGCGCCCGGACCGAGCATCTTCAATCAGACCACCTATAATGTCCGCGACACTGCCAGCACGGTTTTCGGCAATCACTCGCTGAAATTCGGGACTGACATATATAAGGAGCAGGATAACGATAACCTGTCGTACGCTGCGCGGCCCCAATTCACCTTCCGCAATATCTGGGACCTCGCGAATGACTCGCCCTATCTGGAAACTGGAAACTTCAATCCCACCACGGGACAGCCCACCAGCGCCACGAAATACATCCGGTCCTCTATCTATGCATTTTTCGTGCAGGACAATTACAAGATACGGCCGAACCTCACCCTGAACCTCGGCCTGCGTTGGGAATACTTCACTCCGGTTCACGAAAAATACGGCAACATCAGCAACGCCGTTTTGGGCAACGGCCCGGACCCGTTGACCGGGTTGACCTTGAAAGTAGGCGGCGATCTGTATAAGCCCGACTACCAGGATTGGGGACCGCAAATCGGCTTCGCTTGGCAGCCTTACTCGCCCAGCCAGCGCATCGTCATACGCGGCGGCTTCGGCATTGGCTACAACCGCATGGAAGAAGCCATTACGTTGAACGGGCGCACAAACCCGCCCCTGGTCAGCAACATCTCGCTAAACACCGCAAATCTCCTGTACATTAATGGCGTTCCCACCGATGTTCATCAGTTCTCCGGCTGGCCGATCAATTCGAACGCGATCACTCCATTGAACCCCGCCACCGGCCTTCCCGCCAGTGGCGCGCCGGTCACGCTGAATGCTCTTCCGGAAAACCTGGTTACTCCCCGCACCTATCGCTTCTCTCTCGATACCGACTACGATCTGGGCGGGAACTGGGTCGCGAAGCTGGGATATCAGGGAAGTTTGAGCCGCCATCTCACCATCCAGAACAATCTGAACCTGCTCTATGCGCCGCTCAATCCGCGCGTTCAAAAACTGTACTGGTTCTATAACAGCGCCAACGCGAACTATAACGCGCTTCTCGCCGAAATCCAGCATCGCTTCGCAAACACCTTCCAGATCGATATGCAATACCGCTGGAGCAAAGCCATCGACGAAGGCTCGAACAGCTACTACATCGACCAGTATCCTTTCGGACTCAACTATGCCCGCGGTCCGGCCGATTTCGACGTCACTCACCTGTTCAAGGTCTATGGCCTGTGGAGCCCGCGCATCTTCAAAGGCAACGGCTGGAAGGAAAAAATCTTTGGCGGATGGCAGATTAGCGGGATTCTGAACACCTACACCGGGTTCCCGTGGACCCCGCTCTACAACAACACCGGGTGCAATCTGGTGTACCCGAACAGCGGCTACTGCGGCCTTCGGCCCGCCGAATATCTCGGCGGCATGGGAACCAGTTCTAGCAATTCCACGTTCATGACCGTCAACGGGAATTTTCCCAAGAGCGCGCTCTCCTACTTCACCGTGCCTTCCTTCCCGGCTACTGGCATTCCGCCCGCCCCTTCCGTGGGACGCAACCTCTTACGGGGACCGGGCTACTTCGATGTCGACATGACGGCCCAGAAATCCTTCGGTCTTCCGAAGATGAAAATCTTCGGAGAAGGCGCCCGGCTCGACATTCGCGCCGATTTCTTCAACATTTTCAATAAACTAAACTTGCTGAACCTGAACCAGGGCGCCAACCTCAACGTGGCGGATGTCATCAGCTTCGACGGAACCACCAGCAATCCTCTGTTCGGACAATCGCAGGCTGCATTAGCCGGACGGATTATCGAACTCCAGGCCCGCTTCAGTTTTTAATTCACCGCCCCGCAACTGAACCGCGACCGTGAGGGAGCCGCCTGTCGACAGTCGCGCCCTGGCCCTAATTTTGCAAAGAGAATATTCGTTCCATCTCAGCACTATCGTTATCAGGTTCAGCCGTGAGACCGAGCGATCCAGGCTACTCGCGCCGTGAATTCTTGTTCGCGGCCACTGGCGCAGCGCTCGCTGCCAAGAGCGCCCTCGCCGCAACTGCGCCCCCGGCCGGTCCCGTCCTCCTGACCCAAGCCGACCGCCAGTTCCTGGACGACTACGCCAAGCGCTGTTTCCGCTACTTTTGGGAGCAAGTCGACCCGCACACCGGAATAGTGATGGACCGCGCCCGCAACGACGGAGCACGGTCCGGCAATAACGTTGGGAGCGTCGCCGCTACTGGATTTGGATTAACCGCGCTCTGCATCGGCGCGAGCCACGGCTGGGTCCCAAAAGACCAGGCTCGCACGCGCGTTCTGACCACGCTGCGCTACTTCTGGCAGCACGCGTTTCACGATCACGGATGGTACTTCCATTTTCTGGATGCCACCTCCGGCGAGCGGCGCCTAAACTCGGAAATTTCGAGCATCGACACGGCCCTGTTCCTCTGTGGCGTCCTGACGGCCCAAGCCTATTTCAGCTCGGACCGTGAAATCCGGCTACTCGCGAAGCAGATCTTCGAGCGCGTGGATTTCGTCTGGATGCTCAATGGGAGCCCGTTCCTACTGAGCCATGGCGCTCTCCCCGGCTCGGGGTTCCTGGATTCGCGCTGGGCATCTTACAGCGAAGCTTCCGTACTGTATCTGCTGGCGATCGGTTCCGCACACCACCCGATCCCGGCCGAAAGCTGGTACGCCTGGTCGCGCCCGCTGGTCCATTACGACCAATGGAAATTTGTCAGCGGCGGGCCGCTCTTCACGCACCAGTACTCGCACGCCTGGGTCGATTTCCGGCACCAGCGCGATGGCGATCCTTCGAACATCGACTATTTCTTCAATTCGCAGATGGCCACCTACGCGCACCGGGATTTCTGCATCAGCTTGCGCTCCCGTTATGGCGATTACGGACCTGACATGTGGGGCATCACCGTTTCGGATAGCCCGGACGGTTACGTTAATTGGGGCGGTCCCCCCTTCCTGGGACCTATTAACGGGACCCTGGTACCTTGCGCTGCCGCGGGCTCGCTCATGTTCGCGCCCCAGATCTGCCTGCCGGTCTTGCAGCAGATGTATAACATGTACGGCAGCCGGGTCTATGAGCGCTACGGCTTCACCGACGCCTTCAACCCGAACTGGGAGGACAAGAAGTTCTGGGTCAACCCGGACGTGATCGGGATCGACATCGGCATCTCGCTGCTTAGCATCGAGAACCTGCTGACCGGCAACATCTGGCGCTGGTTTATGGCGAACCAGTACATCCAGAGCGCTATGGAGCGCGTGGGCTTCCAGCTCTCGACCCCGGGAATCGGCATCCGAGAACGGAAACAGAAGCCCGCCAGCACTTAGCGCTTGCGCTGGCCCTTGGCCATGTGCCGCACCTTTTTCTTGTTCGACCCGCGTGCTACACCGGACGCGCGCTTGGCCTTCGGAGCCGCTTTCTTCCGCGCGGCGCGCTTCAGCCGCTTGCGTTCTTCTCTATCGGTAACGTGCTTGGTGTTCATTCGTCGACTTTGATTCCTGCGTATTTCTCTATAATTTTCTTTAACCCGTAACCCGGGAAACTTATTGTTAGTTTCGCATCCTCTCCGTCGCCTTCGCGCCGCAGCACCGTTCCGCGCCCGTACTTCGGATGATGGACCACCTGTCCACTGCGTGCAGGCTTTGGCGGCGGTTTAGGGGCAGCAGCCGCCGGCTTCGCAGCTTGCGGGCGCTGCGTGAAGCCCGAAGGCAGCGGCATCCCGCGCTCTTTGAAGAACTGAGCGATGTTGTCGACGGAGTTAACTGTCCGTCCGGTATACAGGTTGCGCTTTACAGATTGCCGTACATCGTGCTGTTCGGCAAACAGATCCACCTCGTCCCCGTACGGCTGCTTTGAAACCGAAAGCTTCTCTCGCAAGCTGGGCGGCACCTCATTCAAAAAGCGCGACGGAATGCAGGCTTCCGGCTGCCCGCCGCCGAAGCGCCGCCGGAAGCGCGCCCAAGTCATATAAAGCCGCTTCTCTGCCCGCGTCATGCCCACATAGCAGAGCCGCCGTTCCTCTTCCATGGCGGCCTCCGAAGTCAGGGACCGGCTGTGCGGAAACAGGCTCTCTTCGAGCCCCGCGATGAACACGTTTGAAAACTCCAAACCCTTGGCGTTGTGAATCGTGAGCAGCGATACGGGCGCCTTCTCGTCCACCGAATCGGCATCCGCCACAAGCGCAGCGTGATCCAGGAACTCCGCCGCGTTCTCACCCCGCTCGGCCGCTTCCGCCGCCGCATTCACCAGTTCTTCCAGGTTCGCGAGACGCGATTCTGAATCGGGCGACGTGTCGCTCTTCAGCATTTCCTCGTAGCCGGTCTTCTCCAGAATTTCGCGCAGAACCTCGTGCAGCGGCTTGGTTTCCACCGCTTCGTTCAGATTCCCCATGAGTTGCAGGAACGACTTGATAGCCGATTCCGCTCGCGTGGGGAAAACCTTCTCCTCCACCATCCGGGGCAGCGCGCTCCAGACGCTCAAGCCGTGCTCCAGCGCGTACTGCTCGATCTGCTCAATCGTTCCCTTCCCGATTCCGCGCGCCGGCGTGTTAATGATACGCAGCAGACTGATCGAATCGTGCGGGCTGGTCAGCACTTTCAGATACGCCAGCAGGTCTTTCACTTCGGCGCGCTGATAAAAGCTGAATCCGCCGACCACCAGATACTTGCGGCCATACCGGCGCAGCGCTTCTTCAATCTGCCGTGACTGGAAGTTCGTCCGGTAGAGCACTGCGACACGCTCACTCGGATTGCGCGCGAGCAGCTTTTCGATCGTGTCCGCAATGAAGAGCGCTTCGTTCTCGCCATCCGGCGCTTCGTAATAGCCGATCTTCGCGCCCATGTCGGAATCGGTCCACAACCACTTTCCCTTGCGCTCTTTGTTGTTCGCAACTACAGAGCTCGCCGCTTCCAGAATGTTCTTGGTCGAGCGATAGTTCTGCTCGAGCCGGATCACCACGGCATCCGGATAGTCCCGCTCGAAATCCAGAATGTTTCGAATGTCCGCGCCACGCCAGCCATAAATCGACTGGTCTTCATCGCCCACCACGCAGACGTTATGGCGCATTTCCGTCAGCAGCCGCATCAACTCGTACTGGCTGCGATTCGTGTCCTGATACTCGTCGATCATCACGAATTCGAAGCGCCGGTTGTAGAGTTGCCGCAGCGCCTCGTCGTGCCGCAGCAGCCGGACGGATTCGAGCAGCAGGTCATCGAAATCGAGCGCGTTGGCCTGCCGCAGCCGCTCTTCATACACTTCGTAGATCTTGGCAAGGCGCGTGAGCTTCGGATCAGTTGCGGCTTTGAACCAGTCCAACGGAGTCTCGTTGTGGCTCTTGCCGTGGCTGATTCGAGAGAGCGCGGCCCGGTACTGCATGAACTTCTCGTCGAGTCCAAGCTGCTTATAAATCGATTTCATCAGCGCAAGCTGATCGTCGTCGTCGTAGATGGTGAACTTGCGCGTGAAGCCTTCCCGGATCTGCGCAAGCGAATCGCCATCCCGCCGCAGCATCCGCACGCAAAACGAATGGAACGTGGAAACCAGCGGGGTGCTTTCCTTGCTTGTATCGCCCAGAAGATTATTCACGCGCTGGCGCATCTCGTCCGCCGCTTTATTCGTGAACGTCACGGCTAGCACGGCCGGACCCGGAATATAGTGCGCCCGAATCAAGTGCGCAATGCGATGGGTGATGACGCGAGTCTTCCCGCTGCCGGCCCCGGCCAGCAGTAGCAGCGGGCCTTCGACATGGGCCACGGCTTGGCGTTGTTGCGGATTAAGACCTGCCAGGAAATCCATGGAAAACTAAGGGGGGAGCGATTTCAGAATAGCATCGGAAACCATTGAGTACGCTGGAGAGAGCACGCCGCGAATGCCCCGCCGACTTCTTTGCGCTTTTCTAGCACTCGCCACAGTTTCGCTGTTGCTCGCGGGACGTCCGAAAACTAACGACGATCCCGTCTTCGCGAAGATTAATTCGATCGTCAAAACGCTTTCTGAAATCTCAGGGCTCTCCCAAGAACATCCGGTGGCCTACGGGCGCATGTCCAAGAAGCAATTGCGGCAGTTCCTGGCCAAGCGCATCAAGCGAACTCTAAAGCCCGACGAGATTCACGCCGACGAAGTAGCGCTCAAGATGTTCGGCTTGGTGCCGCAGGATTTCGATTTGCGTAAGTCGACTATCGATCTTCTAACCGAGCAGGCCGCCGCTTTTTACGACTACGACGCGAAGAAGCTATTCCTGCTGGAAGATTCTTCGGTCGAAGAGGAAACCACCAGCCTGGCGCATGAGCTGTCACACGCGCTAGCGGATCAGCACTTCAATCTGGAGCGGTTCATGGACGAGAGTCCAGCGAGTGATGACGAGAATCTGGCCCATACTGCCGTCGTCGAGGGGCAGGCTTCCTGGCTGATGATCGCCTATGACTTGAAGCAAGCCGGCCAGCCGCCCGTGCCAACACCCGAGATGCTCAAGACCGTGGCCGGTTCGGACGACGACACGTCCATGGGCGAGTATCCGGTGCTGAAAGGATCTCCGCTCTATATCCAGCAATCGCTTCTCTTCCCCTACACAGCAGGCATCCTCTTTTTCGATGCGGTTTATAAGAAGATGGGCAACCGGGCATTCAGCGAGGTGTTTATTCACCCGCCCCTGGATTCGTCGCAAATCATGCATCCCGAGCGGTATTTCGCGCACCAAAAGCCGCTCTCGCCGGAGCTCCCCAAACTCGCTTTGAAAAATCAGGGCAAGCAACTCACGGACGGCACCGTTGGCGAGTTCGATCATGAGATGCTGCTTTGGCAGTATCTGGGACAGGCCAAGGCCACCGCTCTTGCTCCTCATTTGCGGGGAGGGAATTTCAAAGTCATCGCCGCCGGGAAACAGCATAAGCCCGTGCTGGAATACGTGTCCGTCTGGGATTCACCGGAGCAGGCTACTAATTTCTTTGCTGCATACGAGCAGATCCTGCACCGCAAATGGAAGCACTGCGATGTCTCGACTTCGAATAGCAGCACCCTGGCCGGCACGGGAGACGACGGTTATTTCGTGGCTCATCGGACAGGCAGCACGGTTTCCAGCGTCGAGGGATTGAGCGATATCGATGACTGGCAGCGGCTTCAGCAAGAGCCGGCGGCCCGTGCATCCGCCCGGATGTTCTTCTTACGCTACACTGATGAGTGGAGTTTTACCCCGTGAAGAAAGCTTTGGCTTCCCTCGCCGGTTTTGTGCTGGCGGTTGCCCCCTTGTTTGCCGCTGGAAATGAGGCGGTTCGCAAAGCGCCGGAACTGGCGTTCAGCATCCCAAACCAAGGGCAGAAGCTGCTGAGCCAGTATCGAGGCAAGGTGGTGGCGCTGGAATTTATCTTCACCACATGCCCGCACTGTCAGGCAGCGACCAAGGTGATGAACCGGCTTCAACAAGAGTACGGTCCACGCGGTCTGCAGGTGATTGACGTGGCCGTAAACCAGAACGCCGATTTGCTGGTGGAAAATTTTGCCAAAGACTTTCAGACGAATTTCCCGGTCGGCTGGACTCCGAGCAGCGAAATGCTTTCGTTTATGGGATTCAGCATGGCCGCACGGTACGTGGTTCCGCAGTTGGTCTTGATCGACCGAAACGGCTATATTCACTATCAGACGCCGGCGACCGAAGATGAGCGTTGGGACAGCCTGATGAAGGAAGACGCCATCCGCCAGCACATCGAGGAACTGCTGGCGTTGGGTAAGACTTCCGCTTCGCGTTCGCACACGACCTCTACCCGCCTGGCGATGGCGAAGAAGGGTTCGTAAAATTCCGCTATGCGCCCGTAGCTCAGCCTGGATAGAGCGTTTGCCTCCGGAGCAAAAGGTCAGAGGTTCGAATCCTCTCGGGCGTACCAACTTTCTCAAACACGAATTCCGGCTATCAAAAAACGAACTTCAATGCGAGTTGAAGGATGCGCGGCTCTCCGGCGGTGAGGATCCGTCCGAAGGTGGACGACGACACGGTGTTGCTAGGATTGTTGAAGTTAGCATGATTCAGCAGGTTGAAGAAATCCGCGCGAAGCTGCAGCTTCTGGGATTCGGCCTTTGGTCCGATGGGGACGGCAAAGGATCGGATTACTGAAAAATCGATATCCGCGTAATCCGGGCCGGAGAGGATATTACGGCCGGCTGAGCCATAAGTCCCAAGAGCATTGGACCTGAAGGCAGCGGTATTGAACCATTGACGGAGTTGTTGCGCTTTCGATCGATCGCCGGGCATTGAAGCATCGCCGACGAGGTCGGCGCGATCCTGATTGATGCCGCTGAAAGAGTTATCGATCCCGGAGAAGACGGAGAACGGAAAACCGCTGCGCACCACGACGATTCCGCTTGTAGACCGCCCTCCCAGAAAATTGCGAGCCAAAGCGCCCATCGCCTTCGGGGTAGGCAACTGCCAGGAGTAGGAAAATCGGAACTGCTGCGGAATATCGTAGCCGCAGCGCCCGCGATCAGCTTTAGGGTTGGGGGTCGTGTATTCGTCGACTGCGAAAAAGGCTGATTCGCTTTCGTCGAGGCACTTCGACCAACGATACCCGCCGATGAGCGTAAGGCCGCTACTGAGGCGCTTCTCAATGGAGGCCACGAAGGTGTCATAGCTGGCAGTCCCGACATCTTGGCCAAGCGCAAGGCTTTGGTAGTACTTCCCGAGCGGCCGCCTCGCATTCACGCTGAGGCGATTTGCGGAGGGGGACAGGGCGGGGTTGTAGACCGCGGCATTTCCTTCGGCGGCGCCGAAGTGGTGCGCGTATTGCATCGCGGGAGCGATCGCGAACGCCACGATTTTTGCGCTTACTCTGCCTGAGGCGATCAAGGCATGGAAGTATCTTCGGCGCAAATAATGTTTGCGTGCACGTTAGTGTCAGGCGATATCGGACCTTTGGGTCGCGTGCGCCTTGAGATCTTGCAGGTCAATGTTGGGAAACTTTGTAGCCAGGCCTGTCAGCATTGCCACGTGGATGCGGACCGAAACGGGCCGAGCGTATGTCGCGCGAAACCGCGCATCGAGTATCGAGCTACTGCAGGACGCACCGGAGGTTGAGACGGTCGACATTACGGGCGGTGCGTTTTCAGTGAGGATCTTCGGTTTCCGTTCTGCGAGGCCGAGCAGATCGAAGCTCAATTCGAAGAGTTCACCGACAGTCAGAGAATTCTGTTGTCCCGCGCAGATGTGAAAGATTTTACCCGGCTGCCATCGAGCGGAAAACAGAAATTCGAACACCCGAGCGGCCCCATCCGATGGGATCGGATCGATCTTTGCTCCTGCGTGACTTTTCGGCAAGTGTGCATGAAACGGGATGAGGTTTGCTGCTAACGTCGAGCGAGGGTAGGAGCCCGCGCGCGATGGCACATGAAGCAGCTACTGACGTTCCGGATGAGTTGGAGCAACTGCGCCGCCGTTTTGAGGAGTTTCGGAATACACAGCCGGTTCGTTCGCGGTTACCCGAGGCATTGTGGATAGCGGCAGCCGAGTTGGCGAAGCGCTACGGCGTGCATCCCACTGCACGGACTCTGCGACTGGATTACACAGCCCTGCCGCTTGAGCCGGACGGTTATGAAAAGTTGAAAGCCGCGATCCGCACACTGAGCTACATCACGGAGCTGTTGGAAAATCGTGAAGCCACGCTCCAGACTCTACGCCGGCTTTTGCGCCAATCGAGCACGGAGAAGACGAACGAAGTTCTCAAGCAAGCCGGCCTTGATGTCAACGAAAAGAATCACAAGCCCGCCGGCCAGCGCACCGAGAAGATAACGCCTTCCGGACACGGGCGTAATGGTGCCGCCGCCTATGGCGGGGCACGTAAAATCCAGATTCGGCACGCACAGTTGGCCTCCGGAGACCAATGCCCGGATTGTGAGCGCGGCAAAGTATACCTGCAACACGACCCCGGTGTGTTGGTGCGCATTAAGGGACAGGCGCCGATTGACGCGACTGTCTACGAACTGGAACGGTTGCGCTGTAATCTCTGCGGAAAGGTCTTCATTGCAGAGACTCCGGAGGGAGTGGGAGATCAAAAGTATGATGCAACAGCAGCCAGCATGATCGCGCTGCTACGTTACGGCAGCGGGTTCCCCTGGAATCGACTGGAAGGGCTGCAAGATAGCTTGGGCATTCCCTTGCCAGCCGCCACGCAATGCGAGATTGTGGCGGAAACGGCTGCGGCGCTTCAGCCTGCTTACGAGGAGTTGATTCGTCAGGCGGCGCAGGGCGAAGTGCTCCACAACGACGACACTTCCATGCGTGTGTTGGCATTGAATAAGGCGCAAACCCACATTGCGGATGCGGCGTCGGAGCGAACCGGGGTATTCACCAGTGGGATCGTTTCGATTGCTCCAGGAAGAGACATCGCGCTGTTCTTCACGGGGCGTCAGCACGCCGGTGAAAATCTGGCCGATGTGCTGAAGCGACGGGCGGCGGAGCTGACTCCTCCCATTCAGATGTGCGATGCGTTATCACGCAATCTGCCGAAACCGCCCAAGGCGCTCGAGATCATTGTGGGCGATTGCTTAGCTCATTCGCGGCGGCGGTTCGTGGAGGTGACGCACAACTTCCCCGAAGAGTGCCGGTTCGTGCTGGAAACATTTCGTGAAGTCTATCTGAACGATGCGTTGGCGCGCGAGCAGAATATGACGGCCGAGCAGCGCCTCGCCTTTCACCAGACACACAGCGGGCAAGTGATGACACAACTGAGAGTTTGGCTCAAAGCACAGTTTGATGAGAGGAAAGTGGAGCCGAACTCTGGTCTGGGAGTGGCGATCACATATCTGCTCAAGCATTGGGACCGGCTTACCCTCTTTTTGCGCGAGCCCGGCGCACCGCTGGACAACAACATTGCGGAGAGAGGGCTGAAGAAAGCTATTCTTCACAGAAAGAATTCGCTGTTTTATAAAACACGGAACGGCGCTCGCATGGGCGATCTGTTCATGAGTCTGATTCACAGCTGTGAGCTATGCGGGGCGAATCCGTTAGATTATCTGACTGAGTTGCAGCGGCATCCCGCGGAGTTGAAGAGCAAAGCGGCCGATTGGATGCCGTGGAACTACCGGGACACTATTCACCGGGCCAACGCGAATGTAAACTCCGGCTAGAATGATGATGATTCACACTGGCCGGCCAAAACGGGCTTGTTCCCGACAACGTGTAGCGTACGCGGGAACAAAGCCTTTCGACCAGTTGTCACTATGTAAGTGAGTCCTGTTCGACTATTGGCCTTGCTTATCGGCTCCAGCACTGCCGCTGCACTCGCCTGCTCCTGCAGCAATGAAGCATTGGCGCCCGCCTGCCAGAGAATCTCCGTTGCACAAGTCGTCTTCCTCGGATCGATCCGTTCGAGCGAATGGGATCCGAAAGACCCGGACCATATATTCCGAAATTATCGTTTTAACGTTGAAACGGCATATAAAGGGCTGCCGCTTGGGACGAAGGAGATTGTCGTCGATCCCGGTCATGGTATTTGCGAAAGAGACTACAAGCAGAACACTGAATACATCATCTTCGGTCAAAAACTGCAAGGCAGCGATCTGATCCGATCTGACGGCTGCTCAGGGTCGCGCCCAGTGGAACATTTCCCGGAAGATCGCCGATTCCTCGAAGCATACCGACGTCATAGCGCAGGCAGCTTTGTGTTCGGCAAGGTATTTCAGAACAGGCCCTACAACCCCTACTATGATCCTGACGCTGTTCCTTTAAAAGGCGCTCGCGTGATCCTGGAAGGCGATGGGAATAGGCTGATCGCTTTGAGCGACAGCCGTGGAGGGTTCCGCTTCGAGGGCATAAAGCCGGGCAACTACGTTATCTCAGCAAATCGCGATCCGTTCAATCCAGAGCACCCCTCCTGGAAGATCGCTGTGCCGGACGAGGGTTGTGCGACTGTCTTCCCCGTCCTGCAGGCGCAAGCGGCACTCTCCGGAACTGTGAAGAAATCAAGCGGAACTCCGGCCGTAAACACGACTATAGAACTTGTGAGGAAAGCGGAACGCAACACGACTCCCGAACACGTGTTTCGAACCCTGACAAACAGGCTCGGCCAATTCGAATTCCACGATCTCCCCGCGGGCGACTATCTGTTGGGCAACGAAATATTCGCAGGCCAGCCCTCAAACTCAAATCCGTTTCCCACTTACTATTACCCTAACTCCCGTGATCGACAACACGCCGCAAATATTCATCTGGAGCCATCACAAAGCATTGCTAACGTGGACTTCACTCTCCCGAAGCCAGACGCTAGGCGGCGAATTCGAATAGAAGTCACATGGCCCGATGGAACGTCACCTCGAAAGCATCTATTGCAACTCATGAATGGGAGTGAACTTCTAAAGAATGTTGGCGATCCTCTGCCAGGCCAACCAGATACAAACTATCGTGGCATTGTGATCTTCGACGGTTACGCTGAGCGGGCATATGACTTTCACGTAAAGTATTGGGTCGATGATTTACGTACTCCAGGTCCGGTTGACCTGAAAAGAATCGCAGTATCCGATCACGTCCGGGTGCAACCGGGAAAGCACTCAATCACCGTGAATCTGGTTCTCGTTAAGGAGGAACTCGCGGCGGCTGACGAGCAGTAGCCCATCAAGAACCGCGACCCAGTTTCGTCACACAGCCTTGCCGAAAACTCACGCTCCTGCTAGCGCAGGAATGGCAGACAGTGGATTAATCGCCGCCAATCGCAGTAGCTGATGGAAGTAGTTGAGCTGGCTCACCCGTTCAGCCGAGCGGTCGTAAATCGTGGCGCTGAACCGATAAATAGCCACTGGGATCGCCGCATTGCTGCCGGCGCGACCTGTTCCGCTTCGAACTTTGCTTGCTGATACGGATTGCGGAAGCATCCAGGTTGGGCGGCTTCCTCGCGAATGTGTCCGGGCTTTCCTCCACATACATAAACCGTGCTGATGTGAGCGAATCGCTCGACCCGTGAACACTGGGCGGCAAAACGAAGCTGGTTTTCCGTGCCGAGAACGTTCACGCACCGGGCGCGGTGAGGCCGGTTGTTTGCGAAAACCCCTGACGCCGGTGCGAGATGTACGGCGCTTGCGATTGCTACCAGATGCCACTATGTTCCGGTCTGGAGCCAGGCTTGATAAGCTTGGGCCCGTATGTCCAAACTGTTACTCGCCTCAGCGCTTATCCTTGCTGCTACCAAGCTACAGGGAGAGCCTCCCGCACTTCAGGTTTTTGGACCCAGTCGCATTACCGGCGTGTATCGCGTGTCTCTTGACCGAGGCGCCTTGCTGCTTGAATCGATTGAGGACGTCATCAAAGCGAAGAGCATCCGCGATGGTCAGGTAATTATCAGCTCTGGATCGGTCGAAGAGTGTACCTATCATTTCGTAGCCTCAACAGCTCTGAGAGCTCAAAACGAGTACAGAACCGTGAAGGGGCCTTCAGAGATCCTCAGCGGTGGCGGGATTATCGCCGATGGCGAACCGCATATACACATTGCACTATCGAACCCCGAGAAAGGAGCTTATGGAGGTCATCTCGAGAAGGGGTGCCGTGTACTCTACCTTGCTGAATTTACGGTGCTCCGATATGCTGGTCCGCCGCTGACCAGGAAGCCAAACCAGAACGGGATACTGCTGTTGCAAGAGAAATAATCGAATGCTGCCTGATAACGCTCCCGGGAGAAATGCTGCATGCAATCACGCGCTAGTCCTCGTTACCGCCCTCATCCTGATTGCTTCGAGACCGGTGCCCGGCTTCGCTCAGGACCTGCATGTCTGGCAGAAGCAGGAACTGACTTTCACATCGGAGCGCTCGTTTAACAACGCGTACACGGATGTCCGCGTCTGGGTCGACCTGAAAGGCCCGGGCTTCGATAAGCGAGTATACGGCTTCTGGGATGGAGGCAACACGTTCAGAGTACGCGTGCTGGCAACCGCTCCGGGACGCTGGAGGTGGATCAGCGGTTCGGATCCCCAAACGCCCGGTCTTTCCGGGAAGAGCGGCTCCTTCATCGCGCGCGGCTGGACCGAAGCGGAGAAGCAGGTTAATCCGTTACGCCGCGGATTCCTGCGCCCGACCGCCAACCACCACGCGCTCGAAACGAGCGACGGCACTCCTTTTTTTGTGATCGGCGATACCTGGTACTCCGCCGCAACAAATCGCTTCCGCTGGTACGACGACGATACACCGAGATCGATCGGCCCCCAAGCGGGATTCAAAGACTACGTCCGTCTCAGAAAATCTCAGGGCTACAACTGGGTCAACATCATCGCCGCCTTTCCCAATTGGGACAACGATGGGCAGCCCTGGCATATCGTGATGAAAGATCCCGATCGCACCACCGTAAGGTCTGCGTGGCTCGAGTTCGGCACCGGCCCGGACGCGAGGACGGGCACTGCCAAGAACATGAAGAACGAAGGCGGCCGTCCGTTTCTCTTCCCGGGGAAAGTGCCCGGTTATGAAAACGTCTTTCCTGATGTAGATCGAATCAACCCTGAATATTTCAAGTACATGGATCGTAAGATCGATTATTTGAACGAGCAGGGATTTGTTCCCTTCGTCGAGGTCGCGCGCCGCGATGCAAGCGAGTGTTGGAAGAAATATTACAACTGGAAGGAGTCCTACTCGCGTTACATCGAGTATGTATTCTCCCGTTATCAGGCGAACAACACCGTTTTGAGCCCGATCCACCTTGACATCATTCAGGAGAGCATCACGATTCGAGAGTTCCTGGACGCGATTGATACTGCATTCCAGCGTTATGGACGGCCACCCTTCGGCAACCTGCTCTCGGCGAATGCGAATCCTTCCACGCTCGTGAATTGGGGCGAGCACTCCTGGGTTACCTTGCAACAAACCGGCAACAAGCGGGAACACGAATATTACTGGTATCTGACACAGATCTTCCGGAGTCCCAATCCACAGCCGGGCCTTGATGGTGAGCCCTATTATGCCGGCTATGTGGACGCCCGCGGTCTCGGAGGCGGCTATAAGTACGGAGCTCAGGGCGGCACACCGAAAGATGACCAGTATGTCAGGTCCGCGATGTACGGCAATGTACTGTCAGGCGGATTGGCTGGCCACGTTTATGGAGCCGAAGGGATTTGGGGCGCGGACATTGAGCCAAGCGCGCCAACCCACATGTGGGATGCCTTCCAGTGGCATTCCGGCGCTCAAATGCAGTATCTGTCAAAATTCATCCTTTCGCTTGGAAAGCGGTATCAGGACCTGGTTCCGGACCAGTTCGTTGTTCCCAGTCAAACTGACACAGTGAAAGGATATGAGGGCTGGGCGTACGCGGCGCGCACGCAAGATCAGCAGATTTTTCTCGCCTATTTCGAAAAGGGCTGTCCAAAAAGCCTGATCCGCGGAGCAAAGTTGATGGGCGCCTATCGAGCCAGGTGGTTTAATCCGAGGACAGGGGAGTGGTCGGATGTTGCGGGCGGGAAGTTAAGATCCAACAATATCGGCGAGATGGATTTGCCCGACTTTCCTTCGGACGACGACTGGGCGCTAAGTCTGAAATATGAGGGGCCGGCGCCACTGCCGAAGCACTTCTAGCGAGTTCGTTCCGGAGGCTACCGCGCGCCGGATAAATAGGACACTCGGTGGTAGCGCATTGGCTTTCTTCGTTCCGCTCAGCGCGTCTCTTATTCAGGCTTTGACGATCATCCGAAGGAGCCGGTCGAAAGACTACTACTGAAAAAGCCTATTCCCAACCTTATAGCTGCAGCGGATTTCTACGCCTCGCTCCCGAACTGCCGAAGCCAATCAGCGATCAATCAAATCGAGCATCACAGAATCGTACCGCGCACCGGCGGCTGCCTTGGGCAATACGTCCTCGATTTCAGCGACGTCGCTGTCCGACAGTTCCACCTCGAGAGCCCGGACGTTCTCCTCAAGCCGAGCGAGGCTGCTTGTGCCCGGAATCGGAACCACATCGGGCTTGCTTAGGAGCCAAGCGAGTGCTAATTGCGCCGGGGTGCAGTTCTTCTTCGTCGCAATCTCTCTTAGATGATCTGCGATCGCCAGATTTTTTGTGAAATTCTCTCCCTGAAAACGAGGATTGTTTCGTCGCCAATCATTCGGGGCCAAATCATCCAGTGTTCGGATGCGCCCCGCAAGAAAGCCACGGCCCAGAGGGCTATACGCGACCAGTGCTATGCCAAGCTCGCGTAAGGCGGGCAGCAAAGCGTCTTCAGGCTCTCGCGTCCAGAGTGAAAACTCCGACTGCACGGCTGCAATTGGATGGACGGCCTGCGCCCGGCGTATGGTAGCCGCTGAGACTTCGGAAAGTCCAAGATGCCGAACTTTGCCGGCCTGTACCAGTTGAGCCATCGCCCCGACGGTCTCTTCTATCGGAACGTGTGGATCTACCCGGTGCAGATAGTAAAGATCAATGTAGTCAACGTCCAGGCGTTCCAGTGAATTGTCACACGCACGCCGGACATACTCAGGGCTGCCGTTGAGGGCTCGTTCGACTCCCGGGCGATCAGTAAGAACGAAACCGAATTTCGTGGAGAGAATGACGCCGGCACGGCGGCTACGCAATGCCTTGCCCACCTGCATCTCTGAAAGTCCGTAGATATCGGCGGTATCGAGAAGTGTGATGCCGAGATCGAGAGCCCGGCAGATCAATGCGACCGCTGCATCGTCGTCACGCACACTGCTGGTGTAAACATCAGCAATCCCGAGACTCATGCAGCCCAAACCAATTGCTGAAACGGTTGGGCCTGAACGGCCAAGTACTCGCTGCTTCATCTTTCCGTTCTAACAGACCTGCCAAACGCTCACATCCGTTCGTCCGTGAGGAAAACTGCCAGCTCGATAGCAACGTGTCTCGTCGAACAAGCGTTCGGCCAAACGGCTCAATTTCATCGGCCGTCCACGCGCGCTTGTGAGAGAGCGGAGACACTGATCACTGCCTCACTGAACGCTCCAAAGGAGCTGCCGCTGATGCCGAAAGACATCGCTCGGCCTCCTCGCGGAATCAGAGCTACTTGGCGGGACTGACTCGATCGGCGATGGTTTGATCCGCCTCGGCGGCCAGCCCAGGTTTAGCGGAAGGCAGAGACGAGTGAAGATTCGCGGCTGAGATCAGGGATGAGCTGAAGGCGGCCGCTTCCAAGGAGGCGTCCTCGCATGAAGGAAGTTTCTCTGATGCGTTCGTCTCCTGCTGCGCTGGGCCATTCACCGGACCAAATCGGGCATCCATCTCCGCTTCGAAACGTCGCACTCCGGCGCGGGCGTGCAGGATGCCGCTGAATCCTACTCCGAGGCCTGCTAGAAACCCAAGACCGGCAATCATCAAAAGCATCCGAATTCCTCCCATTTCTACATCCATGTTGCCCCAGCGCAACGCCAAGCGGCAAATTGCCTTTTCTGGAGACAACGGAACATATCGACAGTGTTCGCCCGTTTTGAGAGTGATTCGAACCGAGCCAAAAATCGCGGTCAGAGAAATCCGCCAGGTTGAGTTCAAGGGCTTTCCGACAACCCGGTATCCCTCAGGCGCATTCCGGCCTCAGATAAAACGTCATCCACGTAAGATACCGCCTGCGCCAGATCTCCATAGCGGAGCTCGTATTTCGGCAAACCCTCCAGCCATCCCAGGAATTTTCCGACGCTCTGCCGGTCGTGCTTTACCCAAAACCCGCATTCGTTTAAGCGCTCGAGCGCGTCCATAGTTGTCAGACTCCGCAGGCATACTGCAGCGTCCTTTTCCCAACGGCTAAACACGATTGCGACTGGCTGCGCGGAGTCTTCGTCTTCCGCCAGGTTCGACGGCCAAAACTTAACCGGCTCCCCAAATCGTAAGTGAATCTCCCGATCTCGCAATTCCGGTAACAAGCAGTCCAGAACTTCCCAACTGCCACTGCGGATCGCCAGAGCAAATGGCATCGCAGGTATGCACAAGCGGCTCCCCTCTAAGCCTACAAAATCATCGCTATAAGCGACATACCCGCTCTTCATAAGCTTAGCGGCCAAAGTAGTCTTGCCGGAAAAGGACGCCGCGGGGAAGATGATGCATCGTCCATTCATCCCGCACGCGCCGGCGTGGCAGAGCGCCAGCCATTCCCGACCGGGCTCGGCCAACCTGACCATCTCTTGAAACAGAACGGTCCGGGCACCGGCGACACTCTCTTCGACGGCGAAACAGGTTCCGTCGCGGAGGACTGCAAAGCCGCAGTCTGCCTCTGACACTCTCATCACAATGCCCGGCTCACTCGGTTCCACCCGAATAGACTCGATGCGAGGCAAAATTTCGTTCACTGCTTCGATCGAATCCATCTCCAGGCGAAAACGGGCGTTTCCTATCCGGCAATGCACCGCCTGGACCGGCACTCTGGCATAAGCGGTCGATGGTGTCAACGCAGGAGCCGCGCACCGCGGGCCCAGCAGATGCGAGTCAGCCCATGCCGCCAGCGTCCGCGCCACGTCGCGTTGCGCGATCTCGAGAGAGAGCTCAAATACTTCCGCCAGCACTTCGCTCGCCGATGCCGAACAACCGGTCGCGCGATAAGCTTCCCAAATCACGCGCGCGCTGTCATTCAGGCAGAACAGACCTTGCACATCCGGGCGCGCCACAACTAGGCCGTCCTTTACCGGGAACTCCCAGATTTCTGGAGGGAGCGCGCAGGGCACGGTCTCCGCGCTCTCGGTCCCGTACACTGCGCACTGCGGCAAAAATTTTCCCTCGGAGCCTTACCGGTGTTTCCGCGGGCCGCTACCCGTTGCGCCGGTTGCCGCGCTCGCCTTGTTGGTCATCGCGATCAATGTGAACGGTGCGGCATACACCGCAAACTTGCCCATCTTTCGCACCAGTTCGCGCCGCTCCTGGCCCAACTCCGTCATCTCCGGCTCATTCACGTTCTTCTTCATTTCTGACTTCACAATGCCTCCTTCAAAGTTGCGCTTGTAATTGCTTCTCACGGCCGCGCCGATCGCCGCCCTTACGCCGCCAACCGGCCTCGCCGCGCGCGGATCCATCGGTACCCCACAAATGCGATTCCAGCCAAAGCCAGCGGCAGTGTCTGCCCGGGCTCTGGAACGGAGCTCACCAGCGAAACTTCGGCTCCGGGTTCAGTGCCGGCCCCGAACGTATACACAAATTGGTAATCGGCGTTCAGGTAATCGCCCGTTAATCCGCTCAAATTGGCCGATTGTTGCGCGAAGTGCGATCCGGGTCCGAACGGGCCCATCAACCCGACACTCTGTCCGTCATAGAGCAGTTGCGCCGTCACGGTGCTTCCCGCGCCCACGTTGCTGCTCATCGTAATCGGTATGGTTTCCGTGTAAGTACCGTCCCACGTGCCGGGGCTATCGTCGAAATACTGCTGCAGAACATCGATTGCGAACGTATCATTGGTCGCCGTCGGATGAAGTCCCAGATACGTAGCCGATAAATCGACAGAAATGGATGTCCCGTTCGTGTCATATGCTGCCGCATAGCTTCCCGAAATGTTATACACGTCCGAATTGACCGTGTAGTTAAAGTTAAACGGCGAGCTGATACTCGCGCCATATGCAACCGCGTCTCCGCCGCCACAATTGCCCGCCCTGCAAATTCCATTCACGTGAATCGATCCAGAATACGCAGCCACTGGAACTAACAGGATTATCGTCGATAACCCGAATGATTTTAAATGAAAACGCAATCAAAACTCCTCGAATTGGCTTTTGAGCTTTCTGCCCAACGGTAACAGTTGGCTTCGCATCGTTGAAAGCTCTAGTATTCCCATATTCCAGTTTTGAATCGCGGTTTAGCCAAGCCCAAATTCTCAGGTATATTCGGCATTTAAACTGGGATTAATGGTGGACATTCACACCCATATCCTCCCCGGTCTCGATGACGGTCCCGCCCATCCCGAGATCAGCCTCCAAATGCTGCGCTTAGCTGCCGCTGCCGGAACCACCGATATCGTCCTCACCCCGCACGCCAGCCCTCAGTTTCCTTATCGTCCTGAAGCCGTCAAACTTGCATTCGAAAATCTCTCCCGCCTCGCCGCCGGCCTCCTCCGCCTACATCTCGGTTGCGACTTCCACCTGGAACTCACCAATCTCTACGATGCCCTTCGCTACCCGGAGAAATACACCATTAACGGACACCAGTACCTGATGGTGGAATTGCCCGAATACCCCGCCTTCCAAACCACTCAGCAGGCCCTGCTCGAACTCATTCGCGCCCGCTTTATTCCCGTCATTACCCACCCCGAGCGGAATCCCCTCCTCCAGCACCACCCCCAATACCTCCGGCAATACGTCGCCGGCGGCTGCCTCGTTCAAGTCACCGCCCAGTCGTTTTTGGGCTACTTCGGCCGCGCCGCCAAACGCTCCGCGCATCGTCTGCTCCACTCCGGCCTCATTCACTTCATCGCCAGCGATGCCCACGATCCCCAACATCGCCCTCCCGTCCTGAACCAAACCCGCCAATACCTCGCTTCCCGTTATGGCGACCACCTGTGCCGCGCCTTGTTCCTCGAAAACCCTTCCGCCACCCTCACCGGCGATCCAATCCCCTTTCGAGCGCCCAAGACTTTTCCGATAACCCGCATACTCCGTACCTTCTGGCGAGCACGCGCGTGATACCGGCAACTTGCTCTGCCACAAATCTTTAACCGATCACTTACTCCCTCTTACCCCCCTCTTTCTTCCTCCCCGTCACAGTACTTACTGAGGTTAAAGTAATACAAAAATTGCTGGTATTTTTACCGAAAAGCGTGTTACGAAGGAAATACACGTAACAGAAAAACCACTCCTTTCAGGAGCGCCAAGCGGCCAAATGGATCGAAAGAGACATTGGGACCGAGAGGGCGGAAGCCTGTCTAAGAAAGCCCAGCGAACAATAATGAGTTATTCGGAAGAAACACGGCCCTGGTATGCCGTTCGCACGCGCGCCAATCACGAGAAGACTGCCTCCACAGTTCTCGAAGCCAAGGGATATCAACCGTATTTACCCACTTACAAAGTGCGGCGCCGCTGGTCGGATCGCGTCGTCGAAACCTTACTTCCTCTATTCCCCGGCTATGTGTTCTGCCGCTTCGACGCAAAGCTTCGCTCGCCCATCATCACTACTCCCGGAGTAGTCTCGGTGGTAGGCTTCGGTGCTGATCCTGCCCCCATTCCCGACAACGAAATCGTTGCGATCGAAACGGCCCTTCGCTCCGGCCTTTCCGCCGAGCCCTACGCGTTTCTGAGCGAAGGACAGCGGGTCCGTGTTACCCGAGGCTCGCTCGAAGGCGTCGAAGGCGTCCTCATCAAGAAGAAAAATGATTGGCGCCTGGTGATTTCCGTCACCATGTTGCAGCGTAGCCTCTCAGTCGAAATCGACCGGGAATGGTTATCAGCCGCCTGACCGTATTACCTCGAGACTCATGTCGACGCTGGGTGCGGCTCTGCTGCTCTGTGCTACTACAGCTCAATTACTATTCAAGCCCTAAACTGAATCTCGACACCCGAACCAACGAACTGACTCATCTCCGCCATCATACGCAACTAGCCAAGTAAGTACTTCTATGCACCGAACCCTTTTCATCGCAATTCCGCTGCTATCTATCTCCGTCATTGCCACTGCGCAGCAGCGAATCGAGCCCGTCGACACTCGCCAGCCTCCCGCACAGTCCACGCCAATCACAGCAGGCTCTGACTATGTCCTGGGGCCGGGCGATCAGATCTCCATTATCGTGCCCGATCTCGACGATCAATTCACAACCGACAGGAACTTCCGCATCGACATGAGCGGCGACCTCTCTATTCCGCTCGTGGGCCGTCTCCACGCCGCCGGCCTCACTGCTCCTGCTCTCGAAAAGGAAATCGACGATGGGCTCGCCGGCAAAGTGCTCAAGCATCCGCAGGCCGTCGTAAGCGTGACCGAGTTTCACAGCCAACCCGTCTCCGTATTCGGCGAAGTGAACAGCCCCGGACTTCACCAGCTCATCGGCGCCAAAAACCTCTTCGATGCTCTATCGCTCGCGGGCGGCTTTACCGATAGCGTGGGCAACACAATCCAGATCACTCGCAAACTGCAATGGGGACCCATCCCGCTGCCCAACGCGCATAACGATCCAACGGGAGAATTCAGCATCGCTTCCCTCAATGTGCGCAGTGTCCTGAAGGCCTCCGATCCCGGCGAAAACATCCCCCTCATGCCCGATGACGTAATCTCCGTCTCGCGCAGCGAAGTTGTGTACGCGGTCGGATCGTTTAACAAACCCGGCGGGTTTGCGCTAGGCCAAAACGACAGCCTTACCAGCCTGCAGGTCGTCTCCTTGGCGCAAGGTTTGGACAAAACCGCGGCGCCCGACCGAGCCATAATCCTCCGCGTCGTCCCCGGTTCCAAAACCAGAACTCAGATCCCCGTGAACATCAAACAACTTATGGCGGGCAAAGGAACGGATCTCGCGCTGCAGGCCGACGATATTCTCTTTATTCCCAATAGCAAGGGCAAGGCGATCGGCTATCGCACGCTCGAATCGATTGTGCAAACGACCACCGGCATGGCGGTCTACGGAAGGTTTTAATCACATGGAGCACTTAGGTCAGCAAGCGCAACCAGCGCACGGCACAGTTGTCGTTCACCACGCGCCCGCCCCAGCGGGGCGTATGGCGCATATTGAAGTCCCGGCGCCCTACTACACAGCCGACGCAGGCGACGGCCCCGATTCCGCAGGCCTCTTCGAATACTGGCGCATGATCCGCCGGCATAAGAAAACTCTTTGCCTGTCTGCATTCTGTGGCTTGGTACTCGCGGGTGTTGTCGGAATCGTGATGAAACCCGTGTACAAGGTCCACACTTCCATCGAAGTCCTCAACGTCAATGAGGATTTCATGAACATGAAGCAGACCAGCCCGGAAACGACAAGCGATTTTTCGTACGACACCTCGGAAGAAGAGACGCAGGCCCAACTTCTCCAAAGCGACGCTCTCCTCGAACGCGTCATGAGGAAGCTCGATCCCGACTATGCGCTCATTCCCAGCCGGCCGCGTATCCACTCCTGGTGGCGCCCCTTGCTTCACCTGCAGGAAAAAGTCCCCATGACGGATCGCGAAAAACTTCTGGCGGACTTGGTCGAGAGCCTCCACGTTCGGTCGATCCCGCGCACCCGCATTCTCGAAGCCACCGTCAAGTCGACCGATCCGAAGCTTGCCGCAGATTTCGCCAACACACTGACCAGCGAATTCATCGAGCGCTCGCTCGAGGCGCGCTGGAAAACCACCCAGAAAACGAATGATTGGCTGAGCGGCGAAATCAATGCGCAGCGGGCGAAGCTCGAGCGCGCCGAAGATGCGCTCCAGGCCTATGCCCGTACCTCCGGACTGATTTTTACGGACGACAACACCAATGTCGCGACCGAGAAGCTGCAACAGCTCCAGCAGGAACTCTCTGCAGTGACCGCCGACCGCATCGCCAAGCAGTCGCGCTATGAACTCGCCAAAAATAGCCCCGTCGATTCGCTACCCGACGTGTTGAACGACGACAGTCTCCGCACAGCCGCCGGGAACATCGCAACTCTGAAGGCGCAAATCGCGCAGTTAGCCGCGACGTACGGCTCCGAATACAGTAAGCTTCAGCAGGCGCAGGCACAACTGCCTTCTTTGGAGGCTGCGTTTCAGCACGATCGCGATGCCATCGTAAAGCGCATCGCCAACGACTATCAGGAAGCCAAGCGCAAAGAAGAGCTGCTCGCAACCGCTTACGACGCCCAGACGCGCGCCGTCTCCGGCTTCGATGAAAAAGCCGTCAAGTACAACATCCTGAAGCGCGAGGCCGACAGCAATCGCCAGCTATATGACACGATGCTGCTCCAGTTGAAGGAGTCTTCGCTCGCATCCGCTCTTCACGCGACCAACGTCCATGTGGTCGATCCGGCGGAGATCCCCGGAAAACCTTCTTGGCCCAATTTCAGGATTCTCTTCCCCTTGGGCCTCCTTTCAGGCGTTTTCTTCGGAATGGGGATGATTGTCATTCGCGAGCGGGCCGACCGCAGCTTGCAGCAGCCGGGCGAAGCGCAGCTCTGGACGAATCTGCCCGAGTTGGGCACCATCCCCAGCGCCTCGGTCGACGGCAAACGAAAGCTTTCGAGGCGAGCGCAGCCGTCCATCACGGCTGGTCCAGCCGAAGACAAGCCTGTCCGCCCCTCGGAACTCGTGACGCTCGACCGCAAATCGAGCCTTACGGCGGAAGCCTTCCGCTCCACCTTGACTTCCATCTTATTTATAGGCGAGAACGGCAGCCGCCCGAAAGTGCTTGTCTTCACAAGCGCCAATGCGTCCGAAGGCAAAACTACGGTCGTCAGCAACCTTGGCATCGCCATAGCAGAAATCCGGACAAAGGTCTTGGTCATCGATGCCGACCTCCGGCGGCCGCGCATGCACGAGTTGTTCGGTGTCTCAAACGAGCGCGGCCTGGCCGACCTGCTTCGCGAACAGACTCTCACAGCGGAGAACATCCAGGCCGCGATCCAGAAAACGGAGATCCCGGGTCTCGACCTCTTGCCCGCCGGCGCCCCCACTCACGCTGCGGCAAATCTCCTCTACTCTCCAAACACGTCCGAGCTTCTGACGAGACTGCGCAAACAGTACGATATGGTCCTGATCGACACGCCTCCCATGCTGCAGATGACCGATGCACGTGTGATCGGCCGACTTTCAGACGCCGTGGTACTAGTCGCGCGTTCGGAGCAGACGACGCGCGATGCCCTGGTCGCCGCCGCGCGGCGATTCTCTGAAGATCGCATTCGCGTTCTCGGAACCATCTTCAATGACTGGAACCCGAAGCGCTCAGCCAACGGATACTACGGCTATTACGCATACCGACCGTACGGTGACAAACAACAGGCGGCACTGGAGCGTGCCGCGAGCTGAGAACGTCAACCTATTACGGCAGGCAATCATAGCCAACGGAGTTACATAATACCATGCACACCGCGGCTCAAGGCATTGAGTCTCCTCGTGCTTTAATGCGTCAGAAAAGTCAATCAGAAAGATGACTGTTAGAGAACGACTTATTGCCGGTACTACCGCGGCGGGTTTGGGACCGCTCATCACGGCGTTCATTCAGCTTGTTAGCGTGCCGGCGTTCATGCGCACTTGGGGGGCGCACACCTACGGCGAATGGCTGCTCATGAGTGCCGTTCCCACGTATCTTTCCGTAACCGATATGGGATTTGGTAGCGTAGCCGGTAACGATATGGCAATGCGTATCGCCGCCGGGGATCGAGCTGGAGCGGTGGAAACATTTCAAAGCACCTGGGTACTAGTAACCTCACTTTCCCTGTTTTTTGCAGCAGTCGTGTCGGCCATTCTGCTTACTGTTCCTCTGGCGCAATATCTAAATATCACCTCAATTCCACCTACGCAAGTACGCCTCGTAATCGCGTTCCTATCCATTTACTCGCTGGCCAGTCTCCAAAGCGGTATGTTGCTCTCTGGATTCCGCTCCGACGGATACTATGCACTTGGGACCGCGAGCATTAACGCGATGCGGTTGGTCGAAAATGTTGCGACATTAGCGCTCTTGATGTTTAGAGGTGAGCCTGTGTGTGTCGCAATGGCAGCCGCGTTGATTCGCTCCGCTGGAACCGTCCTGCTCTATTTTGTGCTTATTAAAAAGCTCTCCTGGATGGAAACTGGCATGGGCCGTGCTTCTTTGCGCCGGGCGAAAGAGTTGATCCGCCCCGCAGTTGCTTTTACGGCCTTTCCGGCGGGGAATGCCTTGAGTATCCAGGGTATGACAATCGTTGTGGGATGCACGCTCGGTCCTATAGCGGTTGCGACATTCAATCCCATGCGAACGCTGTCGCGATCCGCCTATCAGATTATCGACGCGATCAAGAATGCTGTATGGCCGGAGCTGTCCGCTGCGTATGGAGCGAGGAATTGGCCGTTGGCGCGAAAGCTTCATCGTGCGTGTTGTCAGGTCGCATTCTGGCTAGCGTGCATTGCGGTCATTGCGTTGTCCATTTTAGGGCCAACAATCTTTCGTCTATGGACACATGGGCGCGTGGCAATGGACGTCCGGTGCTTTTACATCCTACTTGCAACCGTTATCGCAAGCTCGCTTTGGAGCACAAGCTCCGCCGTTTCCATAGCGGCAAACCTGCACGAGCATCTAGCAATTCTCTACCTCGCCGGAACCGCTGGCTCTCTTATGGTGGCACTTTTTTTGATGCCCCGTTTCAATATGGCAGGTGCTGCAACAGCCCTTCTCGCGGCCGATATTTGGATGGGATGCTTTGTCATAAGAGGCAGCAACCTTCTACTCAACGACAATACATCCGACTTCATGCGTTCAATGTTCGGCTTTCCCAGCTTGAGAGTACTGACCGCCCGTTGAAACCGAGGCATCCGAATCGCATCAGTCCGCTACTCTCGGCAAAAGAAGCAAAGGTTAGGCCAGGAATGCTCGTCGCTCAGATTGGCAATCGAACGCATTATGCACTTTCCGCATTTTCCACCGCCGAAACACACTCGAGGATGGGTATTCGGATCTTAGTATTCTCTGTGCCGCGGAATGCTCCGCCGCCAGAAAATGGCGCGAGACTTCTAAATGCAATTGGCTAAACCTTCGACGATTGGTGATCGTGTCAGTGTAAAAAGAGAAGTACGTGACGAGCACATTTTCAATTAGCAGTCGGTCAAACAGTACTCAAAGAAAAAGCCTTCTCGCGCTGGTGATCCCTATTTCACTCATGTTGAGTGCGGCTTCAGCGATGTTTGAAGGATGGATCGAAACAGGCATGCAGATAGGTGCCTTGACGACGCTACTTGCAATCGGCGTCTTGACAGGTGAGAAGCGGTTCATTGAGGGTCGTTTTTATCAGGAATCTAAGGTAGGCGGCCTGCTTCTGATTCTATTCGTGTGCTCGGCAACGGTCAGCAGCATCTCATCAGAGAATCAACTCTCCTCGCTAGCTTACGTTGTTGGAATCGCGATCTGTCTGCTGGTATGCAGTGGGGTCTGGATTCTCTCCCCCTCGGAACTGCTGAACGATTTGAAAATATACGTGATCGCTACCGCCATATCTGCGCTTGTAATCTGGAGGCTTACGCCAGACTTGGGCCGAAGATTTGGAGGAGTCGTCCACCCGAACTACTGGGGGCTCGTCTGCCTGAGCATCTTTTGCCTTGCCGCGCTGATCAAAAATCTCCTCTTTCGAAGTGCGATTCAATTGGTCAGCATCGCCATTATATTCGCGTCCCAATCCCGGTCTGCCCTGCTGTCTGTACTTGCCGCGTCCTGCGTGTTTGGATACTTTTGCTTTCGATCGGCTCGCATCAGTAAAGATATCAAGCTGCTGCTGATGGTTGGTATTGTCACTGGAACAATGGTGGCCTTCGCTACAGCAAAAGAGCAAATATACGATGAGTTTGCCAGCGCGTTTCGAATCAACGATCCGTATCGAGGTGTAGGTAGCGGGTTTTCCGGCAGAACCGCATTGTGGAGAGCCGGAATGGACGTCCTTGCCGCACACCCGTGGTTTGGGGTTGGTGCCCACATGGAATCGAACTTCATAAGTGTCGGCGGAATAACGCAGGCGCACAACGGCTACATTAACACGCTTGTACAATTTGGCACCATTGGCTCCGGCCTTTTCTTTGGCTTTTTCATACTTTCCTTCTGGAGATTGCTATGCCTGGCGCGAACTTCCGCCCCTGGTGCAAGCGTTGGAGTTGCGCTTGTGATTGGATATGCAGTGGAAGCGATCTTTGAGCCAAAGCTGCTTAACATCGGAAATCCCGTCTCGATTGTCGTGCTCATGTTTCTTCTTCGACCGGTCGGAAAAACGGAGTTGGGTAAAATAAACGGAGCCCCTTATCCGTACCCGGTACTCCTCTTCCGTTGATCCATCGGTCGGAAGTTATTCACTTAGCTAGGCATGTACCTGGTTAGCGAAAAGAAATGAGTACTGCATTGATGATACAAAGGATTTGCGGTCTGGCATTCGGGCCAACGCAATCGCGACCACTCAAAGCGGTGTCTGCTGGCATAGCGGTTCATCTAATTTTGCTCTATGGGGCGAGTTCTTCGACCGCGGGAGAAAACCCTAAAGTTCCGCCTCAAGCCGCGGCCGCGGGATATTTGACGAAAACATTCTCTAGCACGTTTTCTAAGGAGAGCATTGATCTTTACAACACTGGGCGCTCGGGGTTTGCGTGGTATCCGTCCCATTTTTTCGGACAACAACCTTCACGGCCAGAGAGCGTTCAAATAAATCCCGGCGACGGTATTGAACTCGGCGCTGGAGATCTCGCCGCTAGCTTTGAAACCGCGGCACCCGCGCGAACCGCCTCGCGCTGGGTGGGAGTGGCATTTGGAGGCGGTGCCTATTTTGAGGCCACGCTTAAATTTGATCCAGCGAGGACGGCCCAGCCAAACCGCCGCAAAGCGTGGCCAGCATTTTGGTCTTTGGCCATCGAACACGCTGCTAGTCTCGGTGGCCAACAGTGGCCTGGCGAGCTACCGGGTTACACGCACTTTATTGAAGCAGACTTCTTTGAATATGATGTTTGGGCCTTTTCACCTCGCCATTATTACGGTGGGGCAATGCACGATTGGTTCGGAATCTATAACAAAACATGCCCGGGAAGCAGCTTCTGCGGTGTCAGTAACGCGGGACGCGGCGGCACTCGCTTTACCAATTTTGTTGTGAAAACGCCTCAAACTACGGATTACACCAGATTCCATAGATTTGGCTTTCTCTGGGTTCCGGCGACCTCAACTAGACAGGGATACGCGCAATATTACTTTGATGGCATAGCAACCGATGATAGAGTCACATGGGACAAGTACACGGACCAGCCGCCGCCCCCGGGTCAGTCACCCTGGACGTTCGGCATCATTGATAAGCAGCACTTGGTGCTTATACTTACTACCGGCATAGGCCAGCCGATGACTGTCCGCTCAGTGGTGGTCTGGCAAGCAACGGCCGATAACAATCTTCTACAGTAGGCACTCATCTAGACCTACAACTCACAAGCCCATCGGAGAGCGCAGTATGCGAGCCGCCATAATTTACCCTCATCTAATTCACTACGCGCACATCCTATTCCAAGCGATGAAGACGTCCGGCTTGGAATTCGAAGTCATATACATGGCCTCAGGATCCACTACCAGACATGAGGAGAAAGCGAAACTATCGCGCGACCTCTACAGATATCAACTGGCTCATGATGGGCCGTATCAGGCTGTGGCATCGAATGTTCGCGCTCGCTTCTCTTGGAAGGCTCTGTCTCGCATTCGGCCGGAGGTAGTCATCATCAGCGGCTATCAACACCTCGAATGCTGGGTAGCGTGGCTCTGGGCGCTTGTCCACGAACGAAAAATAATCCTCTGGTGCGAAAGCAACGAGTTTGATTTTCCTCGGTATTGGATCAGAGAACTCCCGAAACGGCTGTTTCTTAGTCGCTGTGACCGCGGTCACGTCTACGGCGCCAGCAACAAAGCTTATTTAGCGAAGCTCGGAATGGCGCCGGAATACATCGAGAGCAGACGCGCGGTGGTCGACCCTAAGTTCTTCGTAACTCCTGAGCAAAAGCTCTATTCAACTGGAGCGGCGAAGAGGTTAATTTATGTCGGCCGACTGGCTGCGGAAAAGAATCTCAGCACACTATTCCGTGCCTTGGCAAAGACAGCACAAACTCGAGGCGGTGATCCCGGTCTCCGCCTGATTATCGCCGGTACCGGACCTCTCGACCTTCATCTTCGACACGAATGCGCGCAGCTCGGGGTCGACGGCATTGTCGAGTTCCTGGGGTACTGTCCCCAGAAAGATCTGCCATCTTTATTTCGGACAGCGGATTTTTGTGTCCTACCAAGCACACGGGAGCCTTGGGGTCTGGTTGCATTGGAGGCGATGCTGTCTCGAGTGCCCATTCTCGTGTCCACTCGGTGCGGCTGCGCTGCTGATTTGGTGATGCCCGGCACAGGTTGGACGTTTTCGCCGTGGGATGAAGATGAGCTTGCCCGGTTGCTGATGCAGCTCCCGGAGATCTCGGCGGGCGAGGTTGCCCGAATGGGCTCAAAGGCGCAAAGCGTGGCTTCCAGCTACTCCCCAGAGATTGCCGCTGGCTTGGTACAGCGATTAGTTGAAGATCTGGCAGCAAACGATAGTACACATCTTTTGGCAGCTCCGCAATATGAAAGCGCACAACAGAAGGATGATGGCTAACGTAGTATTCGTCACATCAATAATTGTTAGCGCCAGCCTTTTTGTAAAATATCTCCGCTAGCCTAACCATCGCCACTGTTAGCGTCATTGTGATTGCTATGCAGCCTGTCGCCAGAACCACAAACCAGTCAAGTCCGCTTCAGTCGGATGTCCCGCTAGTTGACCTCCGCCATCCCGACAGTACTGAGCTTGTTCGGGGTGCTCCACTGCTCATTGAAGCTTTGTGGTACTTCGTTGCGCTTCCTTTACTGAGATCTCATTGGATAACTTCCTCCGCCTTCCGCCGCGGCTTGCTCCGTATATTTGGCGCGAAAATCGGCAAAGGCGTATACATCAAGCCTGGTCTCCGAGTAAAGTTTCCCTGGTATCTCAACATCGGAGAGTATTCCTGGTTGGGGGAAGACCTCTGGATCGACAATTTGGCAGAAGTGACGATTGGACCTCACGCGTGTATATCTCAAGGTGCCTATCTGTGCACGGGTAATCACGACTGGTCCGCGACCAACATGAAGTTATTTCGAAAACCGATCGTCTGCGAACGTGGCTCTTGGGTCGGCGCGCGATCCGTAGTCTGCCCAGGCGTTGTGATCGGTCAAGGCGCGGTGCTGGCCGCGGGTAGCGTCGCGACCCGAAGCATTCCAGCATTCGAGATTTATTCTGGCAACCCCGCGTCTTTTGTAAGGCGCCGAAGGCTGGAGCAGAAATAGTTCCCTCATATGGCAGAGCCGGTATTCATCTTCTGTTCCGTCAACCGCCCGGAGATGCTCCACGAATCTGTACTCAGTGCTGTGAAGCAAACGATTTTAGGTCCAATCCTAATCAGTGTACCAGGGAGGGAACACGTCCTTCCGGAAACGCTCGCGTTACCGCAAGCGACCCTCATAATAAGTCCACGCGGGTTGCCAGCTCAAAGGAATGCGGCCCTTAATGCGATCAAGAATCCCGACACAGTGATCTTCTTTTTCGATGATGACGTCGAGATAGAAGAACACTACGCCGAGCGAATGCTGATGGCATACGCGTGCAACCCCAATGTCGCCCTCATGAACGGTACGAACATAGCGAGAGGCGCACGACCCGGATCATTGACGCGTCAATCTGCTCGAGAGCTGATCGCGCAGGCAATTGCCTCATTACCGCCTGCAGCGAGCCTGGAACGGTCGCGCACCGCTTACGGCTGCCGGATGAGTTTCCCAGGGCACTTACTGGGCAAAGTCTCGTTTGATGAGCGTCTCGCTTTGTATGGCTATCTGGAGGACTTCGAGTTCTCTCTTAAATGCGAGCGGTTCGGAAAAATCGTCACAAATAAGCTGGCGATTATGGCTCACATAGAAACCGCTGCAGGTCGCGTCGGTGTGTTTCGCCGTGGCTACTCAGAGATTGTGAATCCCGTTTACATCGCCTGGAAGCACCGGAACGGAAACAAGTTGCGGGCTTACTGTGGAGCGTTTAGACGAACGATCAGGAATGGTCTCAAACTGCATCAGCCGGCGGCACGAAAACAGTTGGCTGGCAACCTTCTGGGCTGGGGCAATGTAGCGTCGGGCCAGCTAACCCCTGAGCGGGTGACCGAGTTACGAGATTGAGATGCTTCCTTCGCACAAGCCTACACGGTAACTGCCATGCGAATCCTTCACATTCTTCGCACCCTCGATCCCGCCTGGGGCGGGCCAGTCGAAGGTGCACGTAACTTAACCGACCGCGCTCTCGCCCGGGGTTACACGGTCGAGATCGCTTGCCTCGACGATCCGCAATCTGCGTGGATTCCATTCTGGCGTCCAACAATTCACGCGCTGGGTCGGCGTAGGTCGATGTACGGCTTCAACAGGCACCTGGATGGCTGGCTAGCAGCGAATCTCTCGCGCTTCGACGCGGTAGTCGTCCATAGCATCTGGATGTACTTCAGTTATGCCGTCTGGAGTGCAACGCGCAGAGTACGCGTCCCGTATTTTTTGCTGATACATGGCGCCCTTGACCCTTGGTTTAAGGCTCAGTACCCGCTTAAGCATGTCAAGAAAACCTTGTACTGGAACCTCCTCGAGCACAAAGTCCTACGTGACGCGGAAGCCGTTCTATTTACAACCGAAGAAGAACAGCGGCTTGCGCACAATGCCTTTCAGCCCTATCATTGCAGGCCCGCGGTCATCGGGTACGGGATACTCGAACCGAAAGCCGATCCTACGTTTGATAAGCGCGTCATCATTGAGGCGCTAACGGCCAGCAACCCGGCTCTACGTAACCGCGACTTCATTCTCTTTCTGGGTCGAATCCATGAGAAGAAGGGGGTTGATCTTCTCCTAAAAGCGTTCGCTGCCGTCCGCCGCTTCTTCCCAAGAACTGCAATCGTCATCGCCGGACCAGGCAGCAACGGCCAGGTCGCACCCTTCAAGAATCTCGCAGCCTCCTTAGGAATCGCTGATGACGTGATTTGGCCCGGAGCGCTTTACGGCGATGTCAAGTACAACACGATGCGCGCTGCGGACGCCTATATTCTCCCCTCACATCAGGAGAATTTCGGTATAAGTGTTGTCGAATCACTCGCCTGTAGAACTCCCGTCCTGATTTCTAATAAGGTCAACATCTGGCGAGAGATTCAGCGCGCCGGCGCTGGCCTGATCGAGCCTGATGATCTCGAGGGCAGCACACAATTGTTGAAAAACTGGGCGGCGTTGACCCCTGCTGAGAAGTCTGCAATGCGGGTCAGTGCTAGGGCGTGTTTCGATGAAAACTTCGACATTACCTTCACGAGTGACCGCTTTTTTAGTGTTATTCTTTCCGGCGCTCGCCGCTCGCTAGAAGTTTCAATCCCAAAAAACAACAACTGTTCGGGCTCCAAATGCGCATTCTGATCCACGACTTCGCCGGTCATCCGTTCCAAATCCAGCTCAGTCGCGAGCTGGCCGCTCGCGGCCACGAAGTGACCCACGTTTACCCTCTCGGGCTGCAGGGTCCGAAGGGTCGGTTGCAATCGTCGCAAACCGACTCGGGCAATCTCTCCATCCGCCCGGTCCCTCTATCCGGCAGGTTCCGCAAGTACTCCGCCTCGCGTCGCTTCGTGGCCCATCGGAGATATGCTCGCGACCTGAAGCATATCCTCTCGCGTGAGTCCTTCGATGTCGTACTCTCCGGCAACACGCCCATTGACGTTCAGGCGGAACTGCTGTGGCACTGCCGGAGCAACGAAGTTGGCTTTGTCCACTGGGTGCAGGACGTATATTGCCGCGCGCTGGAGTTTTACCTGCGCCGTAAGGTCGGGGCGCTCGCCGCAGCCGCAAGTGCGCCCTTCCAGAAGCTCGAGCAACTCGTTGCCTCGCACAGCGATGCCACGGTGGTTATTGCGCGCGGATTCCGCAAGCTCCTCCTTGCCTGGGGCATTCCGCCCGACAAGATCACCGTGGTCGAAAACTGGGCGCCCCTGGACGAAGTGGACGTGCTTCCCCGCGCAAACCCGTGGAGCGAAAAACACTCGCTTACGGCCGACACCGTCTTCCTTTACTCGGGAACGCTCGGGCTGAAACACCGGCCCGATCTGCTCTATAAACTCGCGCAGTCGCTCGGCTCGCGGGCAAAAGTTGTCGTCATCACCGAAGGCGTCGGCCGCGAGTATCTGGAAAAACTTCCCAAGCTCGACAACCTTCTGCTGCTCGGGTTCCAGCCCTATGACGACCTTCCGCGTGTGCTCGCAACCGCCGATGTTCTCCTCGCAACCCTCGAAACAGACGCCGGCGAGTTTGCCGTGCCCTCGAAAATCCTGACCTACCTGTGTGCCGGGCGCCCGTTGCTGCTGGCCGCGCCGCGCGACAATCTGGCTGCCTCGGTCGTCGAGCGAAGCGGCGCCGGGTTCGCCGTCAGTCCGGATAATCCTGACGAATGGCTCGCCGCCGCTTCTCGGTTAGCAGAAAATGCATCGGTCCGGCGCGGGCTCGGTGTTCGCGCCCGCCAGTATGCGGAACAGCAGTTCGATATCTCGCGCATCGCCGCCACGTTTGAACAGATCCTGAATCGCGCCTGCGTGCGCCCCGTCGTCCGCCCCATACCTTCTCCCGGAATCCAGCCCGAACTCTGAGAGACATTCTGATGGCTACAAAACCTGTATTCGCCGCTTCGCTCGCAACCTCGGTCGCGTCCGCCGTGGGTGCTTCCCCCAAGCGTGCGGCCTGCTTGACATCCGCCTGCATTCTTCTGTCCGATGTAGCAGGTTTGTTGCTGGTGACGGCGCTTACCGTTCTCGGGCGGCACATCGCGACGCCCGGGTATCGCATAAGTTCGTCGTTGCAGTTCCTGCCCTTTCTGGCCATATTCTTTCCAGCTTCTCTGGTCCAGGGTCTATACCCCGGCATCCTGATTCATCCGGCTGAGGAAATACGCCGCGTATTCTATTCGCTCTGCACGGTCTTTCTTGCCTGGGCCTCCATCCTTTACCTCTGGCATGCTCAAGACCTCTATTCGCGCTCGGTCTTCCTGGTGATCTGGGCGCTCGGTCCGGCCGTCATTCTGTTGTTCCGCCACGTGACCCGGACATACTGTAGCGGCAGGAGCTGGTGGGGAATCCCTGCGGTGATTCTGGGTTCCGGAGCGAACGCCCAGCGAATCGCGCGCAAGCTGCGCGACGGAATGATGGGCGTAAAGGTCGCCGGCGTCTTTAGCGAACGGGAAATACTTTCCTGGACGAGCGACATGCCGCCGGTTTTAGGCGACCTCGAATCCGCTCCCAGCATCGCAACCACGCGCATCGCGCAATACGCCATCGTGGCGATGCAGGATAAATCGAACCGCGAGCTGCAAAAGGCAATTCAGGATTACTGCCGCGGATTCAGCCACGTTCTGATCGTGCCCGACATGCAAGGCGTCTGCAGTCTGGGCATACAGGCGCGTGAAATCGCAGGCGAGCTCGGCTTGCAGCTTCCCCAACGCCTCTTTCACCGTGGCGCGGGCATACTCAAGCGCTCGCTCGACATCGCCGTCAGTGGTTCTCTCCTGCTGCTTCTCTCGCCGCTGTTCGCGGCCGTCGCGGTTGCCATTCGGCTCACTTCAAAAGGCCCGGTGTTTTTCGGTCATTCCCGCTTTGGACGCGACAATCGGATCTTCAAAGCCTTCAAATTCCGCACCATGGTTGTGAACGCCGACCGCGTTCTTGCCGAACATCTGCAGTCGCATCCGGAACAGCGCCTGGAATGGGAGCGCGATCACAAGCTGAAGAACGATCCCCGGATTACGACGGTCGGCAAATGGCTCCGCCGTTATTCGCTCGACGAACTGCCGCAACTGTTCAATGTCTTTGGTGGTCAGATGAGCTTGGTTGGCCCGCGCCCCATCGTGTCCGCCGAAATTCCGAAATATGGTCGCGGTTACAACCTGTATACGCGCGTCCTGCCGGGTATCACCGGTCTGTGGCAAGTATCCGGACGTAACAACACGACCTATGACGCGCGTGTCGCCTTCGATGAGTACTACGTCTACAACTGGTCCATCTGGCTGGACATGTACATACTAATCCGGACCGTCAAGGTCGTCCTGACAGCCGACGGCGCTTACTGAACCAGAATTTCGTGGGGCCGGTAATCCTGCCGGCAAGCCAGCTTTTCTAGCTGGCTTTTTAACTAAGTCTTCAAGAAAGGAAAAATCCTGAGTGAGAAATAAACGTGTATTAGTCGGAGGCGCCGGTGGATTCATCGGCGGCCACCTTGTGAAGAGACTGAAGTCGGAAGGCCTTTGGGTCCGGGGCGTCGACGTCAAGCGGCACGAATACGCCGAATCCCAAGCCGACGAGTTCATTGTCGGCGATCTGTGCGACCAGGAGATTGCGCAGCTCGCCGTCGAAGGGATTGACGAAGTGTATCAGCTCGCTGCCGATATGGGCGGAGCTGGATACATCTTTACTGGTGAGCACGATGCCGCCGTGATGTACAACTCCGCCAAGATTAACCTGAACGTGCTCGAATACGGCCGGTTGGCGGGTGTTCGGAAATTTTTCTACTCCTCCTCCGCTTGCATGTACCCGGAGTACAATCAGCTCGATCCCGATAACCCCAAGTGTTCTGAGGATTCAGCCTATCCCGCCGCTCCGGACAGCGAGTATGGTTGGGAAAAGCTGTTCAGCGAACGCCTCTATCTCGCCTATTCGCGCAACCATGGCGTTCAGGTTCGGGTTGCCCGGTTCCACAACATCTTTGGCCCGGAAGGCACCTGGACCGGAGGCCGCGAGAAAGCTCCTGCCGCCCTCTGCCGCAAAATCGCGGAAGCTCCCGATAGGGGCGAAATCGAAATCTGGGGCGACGGCAAGCAGACTCGCTCATTCCTCTACATCGACGAATGTGTCGAGGGGGTACGGCGTCTCATGGAGTCCGACTTCTCCGGTCCGGTCAATATAGGATCCGAGGAAATGGTGACCATCAACCGGTTGACCGAAATGATCATGGAAGTGGCTGGCAAACAAGTCTCCATCCGCCATATCAAAGGTCCGTTGGGCGTTCGGGGCCGCAATTCTGATAACCGCTTAATCCTGGAGAAGCTCCACTGGTGCCCCTCGCAGCCGCTCAAAGCGGGCCTGGAAAAGACTTATGCCTGGATATCGGAACAGGTCGCAAAGGCTCGCGGCGAGGAACTTGTAGAAGCGCTGGCCTAGATTTTTTCTCCCTTTCTTTTCTTCGGTTTAGCCCATTCCCCCACGCTCGGCGGCACATCCGCATGCGAAAACGCGAACGGTATGACAACTCGTCTAATCGATCGCGCCGTCGAGCGCCCCACCCCCTCCGCCAAGGTCGTGTCGATCTCCAAGGAGGATTCGGCCGAGCTGGAAGCTCTCAAGGGATCCCTTATCGCCGAACACCAGCCTGCCACGCCAACTGAATCCATTCTCGTCAACGAAATGGCCGAAAACCACTGGCGTATCCGCCGGGCGCGGCGCATCGAGGCGGCCCTTGTGAATAGCGGCGAATTCAACATGGCCCACCTGAATGCCGTGCATCGCCTCATCACCGGCGCCGACCGCGCATTTCACCGGGCTCTCAACGCGCTTCGCCGGATGCAAAAAGACCGTGGCTTCGTTCCGCAAAAACAGCAGTCTGGCTCGCGGAGCGAGTCCGCTTCAGCGCTTGGCTTCGTTCCGCAAAAAGCCGCGAGCGCGGAAGCCGGCTGGATGTCGTCCTTTTTGTCCGAATCTTTCGTCGAGAACCTGCTGAACGGCCTCGAACTGCCCGAAACGGATCCCATTTTGGCTGATCGGTCCCTTTAACGGTCCATCAAAAAGCCGAAAACCGGCTCCAAAATTCAGGTCAGATCCCGGACCACGCTCGAAGTGTGTCACTTCATGCCCATTAACCTCAGGCACGACGACCCTCACTACCGCTTTCTGGCGAACACGCTGTCCCGCCGGCCAGCCGAGGCCCGCCGCCAACTCGCTGCGAATGGCTGGAACTGGCATAAACTGGCTCGCATTGCCGCCGACGAAGCCGTCCTGTCCGCCCTCCACTCGCATCTCTCGGACCTCCAAATCTTTTCCGAACTTCCCGAGGACATACGGGATTTCCTCGCGAGCTACGCGCAGATCAACGCCGTCCGCAACCGGCAAGTGCTGGAGGAGCTTGAGTCACACGCCGTTCTCCTCAATTCGGCCGGTATTAAACCGGTCGTGCTCAAGGGCCTCGCTTTTCTCTTAACCGGCGTCTACGCGAACCAGGCCGATCGCCTTCTGCTCGACATCGATCTTCTTGTTCCCGAATCCCAGCTCAACCAGGCGTACGGTCTTTTTCTCCGGCAGGGACTTCAGCCGGAGAATCGAGATCCTCTTGCATTCGCTCGTCATCACATCCCAGCCCTTCGCCATCCAAATCGCATCACACTCGAGTTGCACCGCCAGTTGAGTAAAGTGTCAGAACCCGTCCTGCTCTCGCCCGAACAAGTTATCGCAAGAGCCCGCCCTTTTCAGCTCGGAAAAGCAACCGTCCGTATCCCTCACCCTGACGACTTGATGGTTCACCTTGTCGTTCATTCGCAGCTTCACCATGGATACAGCCATCGCATTTGGCCGCCGTTACGGGCCCAATATGATCTCTTGTTATTGCAAAAACGATTTACGAATGAACTAAACTGGCCTTCCATCCGCGCCCGCTTCGAGAAGATTCACAAAGCTGCTCTCCTCGATCTCCATCTCCTCCAGATTCGAAACACACTCGAGCTGGAGCCGCCATATGCTATTCCGCTATGCACCGCAACAAAGCTGCGGCGCTTACACCGCCGAATACTCTGGCGCACACCGCCAATCCGCTTTCTGGATCCGGTCTTCCTTTTTCAATCGATATTTCGGAACAGATTCGATTTGGCCTCGAAGCTGCTACGCTCAACGACAGGCCGGAATTTTCTGCTCACGCTCCCCTTCCGTCCATTCCTCTATCGCAAACTGATATCCAGCTTTCAAAAATGATTACATTTTGTTCGCGCCACGTTAGCTGCTGAGCTGCACACGGTAAGCGCCACCGGTCTTATCGATTTCGCCAAAGACTATGACTAGAGGCCGGGAAGTACGAGCACCTTGCCGTGAGGATCGGATTCCAACTTGCGGTACGCATCAATGATCTGGTCGAGCGCGAAGCGTCCGGCGATTTCACTGATGATCGCGTGTCTCTTTGCGGCCAGGGTGAGCCCCTCGGAAATCAGGGCCGGAAACTCGGAGACACCTTCCACCCAATGCATCCCGTTGTACTTCGTGACAAAAAGCGACCCGGAAAACAGTTGATGGAGGTTGACGGCGGGCAGCGGACCGGCCAGTTCCCCGTAACTGATCAGGCAGCCTCGCGGCGCGAGCAATTGCAGGCTCGTGTCGTAGGTGGGCGCTCCGATAGGATCAAACACGGCGGCAACACCGCGGCCGCCGGTATATTCGCGCACCGCCGCACCCACATCCGCCATAGCACGATCGATAACGTGAACGGCCCCCGCAGCGCGAACGGCGTCCACGCGTTTGCCGCTGGCGATACCGATAACTTTGACTTGCCGACTTGCCAGAATAGCCACAAGCATTCGACCAACTGCGCCGGCGGCTCCCCATACGACGGCTTCCCTTCCTGTGAGCGGCCAGACGCGCGCAAGCCCGCCGGCGGTGAGGCCGGCCACTGCCAGGCTCGCGGCATCTTCGAAGCTGAGGCCGTCGGGAATCGGCACGAGCATAGAAGCCGGCGCCGTCACAAAAGTCGCGCATGATCCGATAACCGCTGCCCAGCACACCCGGCTTCCCACGGATATCGGCGTCTCAGGCCCGGCCGCGACTACAACCCCCGATCCCTCTCCACCAAGCGGATACGGAAAGGGCAGGCGAACGGGATAGTTGCCGGAACGAATCAATGTCTCGGCATGATTCAGGCCGGCGGCCTCGACTCTAATCAGCGCCTCGCCTACTCCCAGAGGAGGCAGTTGCTCGACAGCGACCTCGATCACCTCGGGGCCGCCGGCGCGGAGCGCGCGGGCAACACGGCGCTGAGTAGGTTGATTCAAAACACTAGAACTACGGTGTCGGAATTTGTGGGAACTCGGCTCCATTCGCTTCACTCGCCTTTTCCGATGCAGGCACGTTAATGCTCGACAGCGGAATCCGGCGCGCGGGCTGTTTTGAAAAATCCCACAGCGTGTTGTTCATCACCGCGTAGTTATCGGTTTTGAGCTGCTGCCCATCGCGCAATACCAGCACGATCGGCGGGGCGGGCGGCATCGGCGGAGCTTCCGAGGCCGACGAATAATCGGACTGCTGAGCGTTTCGCAACTCTTCTATTTCCGCGGTCAGTCTCTGAATCTGCTCGCCCAGCCGGTTCTCCGCCATGACCGCAGCCTGTGCGTTTCCATCGACAGGGGGAGGAGGTTCGAAACTGCTGTCGTACGCTAAATCCGGGTAGTAATACGGCGCCATGAAATAGGCGAAAGGAAGTCCCCAACCGGCATTTCGCCCGCGGCGGCCGCGTTCGGCATAACCCCCGTTACTTCGGCCCGTGTAAACACCGGAACGATACCCGTTTCCGAATCCGAAACCGGGACTTGGCGCCGGTCCGATGCGGCCGACACCGCCGATGGGCGCCGGACCAACTCCTCCGATAGGCGCAGGACCGCTGATGCCGTAAATGGGTGGCAGTCCCGCCGGAGATCTGCCATTCACGGCATGTGCTCCGCCGGCATGCCCTCGGGCTTGCGGCGGCGCGCCAAGCAGCCCGGCCGCCACCACGAAGGTAAGCGACGAAACGAAAAAAAAGCGATTTGCGAGACGCACTCGAGCACCTCTGCTACCAGCCTAGCGCTGATCTACGGCTTCGATCACTACATCGTATTAGACGCGTTCACGTATCGAAAGGTGCAAACCAGCCGCCGCTACAATGGGAGTTCCCATGCGGATTGCCCTCGCACAGATCAACAATACCGTGGGGGACCTGGACGCTAATGCAGCAAAGATACTGGACTTCGCGCGGCAGGCGGAGCGCCGCGGCGCTGAACTGGTAGCGTTCCCCGAGCTCGCACTCACCGGGTATCCTCCCCGGGATCTCGTCGAAAAGCACTCATTTCTGGAGCGTACGGCCAAGACCCTCGACTGTCTCGCTCGGGACTCAGCCGGCCTCGATGTAACGCTCGTTGTGGGTTACGTGGGGAAATCGCCCAAAACGGCGGCTATCCGCGCGCAAAATGCCGCCGCCGTGATCGAACAAGGGCAAATCGTCTTCCGGCAATGCAAGATGCTATTGCCGAATTACGATGTCTTCGACGAGGGCCGTTTCTTTCAACCAGCCGATTCTCAAGACGTTTGCACGATTCGCGGCTGTCGGGTGGCCATTGCCATCTGCGAAGATGCGTGGAACGACAAGCAATTTTGGGAACGCCGGCGTTACTCGCGCGATCCGATTGAAGAGCTGGCGCAAAAAGGCGCCGAGTTGATCCTGTCGATCAATGCCTCTCCGTGGAACATTGGCAAGCGGGCCCAGCGCGAAGCCATCTTTCACGCCACTACGCAGCGGTTCGGGCTGCCGGTTGTCTATGTCCACATGGTGGGCGGAAACGATCAACTGGTATTCGACGGCACCAGTTTCGCGATGACGGCCCAGGGCCAGCTCGGAGCCCAGGCTAAGTCTTTCGCAGAAGACCTGGTTCTCTTCGATACGGCGACCGGGCAGGGCGATTACCATGCCATTACCATGAGCCAGGACGAGGCCGCGTTTGAGGCGCTGGTACTGGGCACGCGGGATTACGTCCGGAAGTGTGGATTCCGCAGCGTGCTCGTGGGACTAAGCGGCGGTATCGATTCCGCGCTGGTGGCGGCCATCGCGGTCGAGGCCGTGGGGAAAGAGAATGTAATGGGCGTGGGAATGCCGGGACCATTTTCCTCCGAACACAGCATCACAGATGCCCGCTCGCTCGCGCACCATCTCGGCATTCGGTTTGAGGTGGTCCCGATCAAGTGCGGCTATGACGCGATGGTTCACACGTTGCAGCCGCTCTTTGCCGGATACAGCCCGGATACAACGGAAGAGAACCTTCAATCGCGATTGCGCGGAATGGTGCTGATGGCGCTCTCGAACAAGTTCGGCTCTCTCGTGCTCACCACCGGCAACAAAAGTGAGATCGCGGTTGGCTATTGCACGCTTTACGGCGACATGTGCGGCGGACTGGCTGTGATCAGCGATGTTCCAAAGACCATGGTGTATCGCCTGGCGCGGATTGCGAACGAGCGCTACACAAAGCGTGGTCTTTGCGGGCCGATTCCTGAGAATACGTTCACCAAGCCGCCGTCCGCGGAACTGAGGCCGGATCAGAAGGACACCGACAGCCTGCCTGAGTATGAAACGCTCGATGCGATTCTGTCACGATACATCGAGGGATATGAATCGGTTCCCGAGATTGCATCGCAAATCCATGTACCGGAGGAGCTGGTGCGAGACATTATCCGGAAAGTAGACCGGAACGAATACAAACGGCAACAGGCCGCGCCGGGCCTGCGTATCACTCCCAAAGCGTTCGGCGTTGGCCGCCGCTTCCCCATCGCACACAGGTTCACGGAATGAAGTTTTCTTTCTTCACACTTGCAATCGCAGGGTTCGTGTTTGTAAGCGGTGCTCCTGCGCAGAATTCGCCGGTTCAGCGAGTCGGCCCGGTAAACGGGGGCGGCTTCCTGCTGAATAGCGGTTGGACGATTCGCCCGGCTGGCGATCAGGTACCGGTCGACACGTTTCCGATGAGCACCGCGGTCTCGAACAACGGGAAGTATCTGCTGGTTCTGAACGGCGGCTACAATCCGCCCTCTGTCAGCGTAATCGATATCGAGCAGAAGCGTGAAGTGGGCCGCACTCCCCTGCCCGACTGCTGGCTCGGCCTGACTGTGTCACCCGACAAAGATTTGGTGTATGTGGGCGGCGGCAGCCGCGCGATGGTGTACGAGCTCGCGCTCGATCCCGCTACGGGAAAACTGACGCGAACGCGCGAATTCGCCGCGGTTCCCGATTTGTCGAAGAAAGGGAAAGCCTTCATTGGCGACGTTGCGGTGGCGCCGGGCGATCACCTGCTGTATGCCGCAGATCTTTACGACGACAGCATTGCGGTTATCAATCTTCAATCGGGGAAGCTGATCGATCACTGGAAAACCGGCCGGCGTCCGTATCGCATTGTGATTCCGCCGGGAGGGAAAGAGCTGCTGATCACCAGTTGGGCGGATGGCGCGGTGTATCAGCACAATCCGGTCAGCGGAGTCGAGCTAGGGAAGACGCGCATCGGTCCACACTCGAGCGGTATGGTCTGGCTGAACAAACCGGCCCCCACGGCGGGTGAAGGCTCCCCATCGTATGTCGCACGGGTGTTTGTGGCGGCGGCCAACACGAACAATGTCTACTCGCTCGGTGTAACCAGCGATGGCCAACTGAATTTGCTCGAATCGATCAATGTGTCGATGACTCCGATGCATCCGCTCGGCATGACGCCCACCGCGATAGCAACCGATGCCGCCGGGAAACGGCTCTATGTGGTTTGCTCGGATGCGAATGCCGTGGCGGTGGCGGACATTTCCGGGGCGCGCACGAAAGTGCTCGGATTCATTCCAACCGGCTGGTATCCGACAGCCGTGCGCGTCTTGCCAAACGAGCTACTTGCGATTCTGAATGGAAAAGGCCTGGGGAGCCGTGCCAATCCCGATGGACCGAATCCGACACAAAAAGCGCAACCGCTGTATGAAGGCGGCCCGGTGGTGGCTCACGGATATGTGGCGCACATCCAGACCGGAACCGTGGGCTTCGTTGCGGCGCCGGACGAGAATCAGCTTTCCGAATTCACCGCTACGGTGCTCAAGAACTCGCCTTATCGCGATGAAATGATTTACGGACCTGTGGAAGACGAGCAGGTAGCGTACTTCTCGCGCCTCCAAGAGCACGAGTCTCCCATCAAGCACGTGATCTACATCATTAAGGAGAACCGCACGTACGATCAGGTGCTGGGCGATATGGCAAAGGGCAACGGCGACAAGTCGCTGAGTCTTTTCAGTGAGAGGATCACGCCCAATCTGCACGAACTGGCGCGCGAATACATCCTGTACGACAACTTTTATGAAAACTCCGATGTGAGCGCCGAGGGCCATAATTGGGCGGCCGCGGCGATCGCGCCCGACTACACGGTGAAGATGTGGCCGAATAGCTACGCTGGGCGGCGCAAGACCTACGATTACGAAGGCGGCGAACCCGCGAATACGCCCCCCGCCGGGTACATTTGGGACAACGCGCTGCAAGCGGGCATTTCTGTGCGGGATTACGGCGACTGGGTGACGAATATTCCGCTGAAAGAAGTGACCGGGCCGAAGCAGGTGAACGCGGTACGGGATCCAGCACTGGTGCCCATTACGGACATGAACTATCGCGGCTTCGATCTGGACTACCCGGATGTGAAGCGCGCTCAGGAATTTATTCGGGAGTGGAAGGAGTTTGACGCAAAAGCGCAAGCGCCGCAATTGTCAGTCTTGCGGATGGGCAACGATCATACGGAGGGAACGCGATCCGGAGCGCTGACCCCGTTCTCTTACAATGCGGATAACGATTATGCCGTGGGAATGCTGGTGGATGCGGTCTCCCACAGCAAGCTGTGGCCATCCACCGCGATCTTCATTATCGAAGACGACGCGCAGAACGGGCCGGATCATGTCGATTCGCATCGCGCGCCCGCGTGGGTGATCTCGCCATACACGCACCGCGGCATCGTCGATTCCACGATGTACAACCAGATGAGCGTGCTTCGGTCCATCGAAATGATTTTGGGTCTGCGCCCGATGACTCACTTCGACGCAGCGGGCCGCACCATGTTCGGGACCTTCAGCCGCCAGGCGGATACGCGGCCCTATACGGTCATTTCGCCAAAGATCTCGCTCACCGAACGAAACCCGGCCAATGCTCCGGCCGCAGCCGCATCGAATAAAATGGATTTTTCCGACGCAGATCTGGCGGATGATGACGAGTTGAACGACGTCCTGTGGCGTGCGATTAAGCACACCGATCCGCCCCCGCCGACAAGGAGTATGTTTGCGCGGTAAGACCGCTCCCTAACGGTCGCGGTTCTGTTGCGCTGATTCGGCGGCTTTGGCGCGGGCGAGCCAGGATTCATACATATAACTGTCTTGTTGCGACTCCCACACGGCTTTCGGAACAGCATATAGCTCCTCGCGCGGAACGGCCGGAATATCGGCGCCCAAGGCAATCGTTCCGCCTTCGCCGTGTTCGTTCGAAAGACTCTTCGAATCCAATTTATTCTGCGCAGCCCATTCGCTGATGTGGGTCTCGGGCATGGACTGAATCTGCTTACGCGTCCAGTTCGGAAATTTGAGCTTTTCTTCCAGCCAAAGCGCGGCCGTCTTGGTGACAAAGTACGGGCGGTGCCCGCCGTCCGGCACGAATGCGAAATCGAAAACGTCCTTCGAAGAGCCCAGTTCGTGGATGGTCTGTTTCCGGAGGTCTTCGAAGAACTGCGGCCCGTGATGAGGAATGTCGACAGTTGTGTCAGCGGAGCCGTTCAGGATCAGGGTGGGACCGCGCTTGGCGTTGAGCGCAAACAGGACGGCGCCCCGGTCGCCTAAGAATTTCAGCGACTGATAGGGAATCGCCTGACACATCTTTTTGCCGCTCGAGTCCCAGTAGCCGCCCGGTCCATCGAGATCGCCGCCGCCCACCAGCACGCAGGCGTGCGCCTGGGTATCGATCGCGCACGCAATCGAAGAGAGAAACGAACCCATCGAATAACCCAGAATGGCGATGCGTTTCGGATCGACGTCCGGGCGCTGCGCAAGATAGGCAACGGACTGCATGATATCGGTAAACATGAGTCCGGCCATGCGGCGCGCCATATCGTCAGGCGCAACGTACTGATCGTGCTGGCTCGTGCGGGACTGGCGATCCTTGTTACGCTCGTATTCGCCGATAGGATCGTACGTGAGGACGACTGCCCCGGCTCGTGCATAGAGAATACCCGCCCAATACGCGTACCAGGAAGATTTATCTCCGCCATGCCCGTTTACGATTACCAGGGCTGGATGCTGCGCAATGGTGGCTCCCGCCGGGTGATACACGATGGCCGGTACACGCAGGTCGCAGGCGGTCGCGTAGGACACGCGGTCGGCCGTAACGCCGGAAGCCGGAGAGAACTGACCGTATGACTTCGCCCTTAGCTCCGGGAGCGGCTGCGGTATGTGAAACGTGTTCTCAATTTGGGTGCGCAGCTCCTGCCAGTTAGGCCGGGGAGCAGAAAATGCCGGGCAGATCAGGCAGAGAAGAAGCGTGAATTGACGTACAGCCACCGACTTCATGCTAACCAATCCGTTCGACGTGTAAAACGGTATAAGAGGTCCGACGGCGTGAACAAGCGAGTTCTGATCCCTTTTCGTCACTTACACAAACTGAAACCATACGAAGAGGCAGCACGCGCAGCCGGCCTGGATCCCGTATCGAAGCTGACCAATGAACCTCTGCACATGGACGATGTGGCAGGCGTACTCTTGATGGGCGGCACCGATGTAGACCCGCGGCTTTATGGACAAGAAGCGGGGCCAGAGACTGACCAACCTGACCGGGAGCGGGACGAGATCGAACTGGATGTGATCGATCAAGCCATCAAACGAGACTTGCCGATTCTTGCGATCTGCCGCGGATTGCAGATCCTGAACGTTTATCACGGCGGGACGTTGATTCAACACCTGGCGTCCTCGGAACACCATCATCCGGAAAACGGGGACCGGGCTGCTCCCGTGCATGAGGTGACTATCGAGCCCGACAGTCTGTTGGCCCGGATCGCCGGCGCGACCCGCTGGAACGTGAACTCCCGGCATCACCAGGCAGCAGACAGTGTGGGCGCAAACCTGAGCGTTTCGGCACGCGATGCGGAGGACGGGACCATTGAGGGTCTGGAACGCCTCGATAAACGATTCATGCTGGCGGTTCAGTGGCATCCGGAAGACCAGATCCTGAAACATCCCGAACAGTTGAAGCTGTTCCGCCGGTTTGCGGAAGCGGTGACCAAAGGTTAAAGGCGTACCGGGGTGGAGTGAATCCTCCCCGTGACCTTTTTATGCCACGCAGCGTCGCGCCACATACCAACGAACTGCGGTCCGCAGAAGTTACTGGTCGCGATGGAGACCCAGCGTCCAGTGGCCGCCGCGGACTGCACGCCCACCTCGCACAGTTCCTTGATCCAGTCCCACGCGAGTAACGGCCAGTCTTTATAATCGACGACGCTCCAGCATTCGGTCGTAATCAGCGGCCGGCCGAATGTACGCGACCACTCAGCGGCGAGCTGAATTCGCTCTTTCAGCTTCGATTGCCAGAACTGAGGATTCGATTCGTAGAGACGCCGCCCGTTGTCCACCAGGTGCTCGTAGCCTTTCAGATCGAAGCGCTCGTAATGATAGTCGATTTTGTCGTTGAAATCCGATGATTGCGCCATCCAGATGTGCAGTTCCATGAAGTCGAGCATCGATATATCCTGCTGCTTCCAAGTGCTCCATTCAGAGGTTTGCGAGAAGGTGTAATCCAGATTCGGATATGCTTTGCGCACGACATCAATCGCTTCGCGCATCCATTTCGCGCCTTGCGCGCTGCTTCGGGTTAGGCCCTTGGGCAGGAACGGCGCCCAGATATCGAGCGGGAATTCGTTGCAAAGATCTACATACAGCAGGTGATCGACCAGCCCGGCGCCAGCGATGCTGTCGAGCGTCGCTTTCCAGATCCGGCCGTGATCCTGCGCGCTCCGAATGTGCATGCGCGTATTGCCGGTGTCCTGCCGGAACCACGTGGAGAGGCCGACGCGTAGCCTGCGATCGGCGCATTTCCGGATGAACTGGTTGAGAGCGGGCTGGATCTGGACGCGATTCTTCGCGGGGCTTCCCCAATCCTGAACGCTCCAGACGGGCAGTAATTCCCAGACGCGCTCCAGCGCGGCGGCTACCAGGTGCGGGAATGCGTCTATGCGCACCGCATCGTATCCGCGCGCGACTAACTCATCGAGCGCCTGGTCCCAGTCCTCGTAGCCTGCTCCGGGCCAGCGCCTTTCGAGCCACGAGAAATCCCACATGGTGATGGCAAGCGGCTTCTGAATATTCCGCAGACGCGTTGTGGGCTCGGCATTTATTCCCGCGCCAATTGCCGAGCCCGCGGCCGAAGTGAGGAAGTTACGCCGGTTCATGAGCGATTCCGTTGAGCGTTGACAGCGAAGTCAATTGTCTCCCATCGGAATCGAAGTTTGCCGGATCGAGCCACGCTTCGAAATTCGTCTTGCGCTGCGGCCATTCGCGATCCAGCATCGAAAACCAGGCAGTATCCCGGTTCTTGCCTTTGACAATCATGTGCTGGCGGAACAGACCTTCGAATTGAAAGCCGTAGCGCAGAGCCGCCCGCCGCGACCCCCGGTGCATCGCGTTACATTTCCATTCCAGGCGGCGATAGCGCAGATCCTCAAAAACGTATCGCGCGATGAGGTAAATCGCTTCCGTGCCGCCGCGTGTGCGCTGCAAGGCCGGAGTGTAGAGGATATTGCCGACTTCCAAGCAGCGATGGACCGGCTCTATCCTCATCAGAGACAGATATCCGATTGCGCGCTGGGAAGCTTGATCGACAGCCGCAAAAAAGACCGCGCTGGTAGAGGACGCTTTCGCTTCCAGGCTCGACAAAAAAACGCCGTAATCTGGAAAGGGACCTTCACTGAGATACTCCCAGAGCTTGTCGTTTGCCGGCCCGCTCGATTGCTCCCAGAGCGCGGGCGCATCGCGTTCGGCATCCAGCGGAACAAGTTTAACGAAGCGGCCAGCGAGAGCAACACGATCTATAGCGAGCATCTTAGAGTTCACAAAGCAGGAGGCGCCGCGCAAGATCCGTGGTGACACCGTAAACCAGATGCGAGGCCAAGGCGGAAGCGTGACTCGATATTGGATATTCTATGGGCCCTTTCGAGAATCCAAGTGCCGGAACCATGGTTTCATCCGCGATTAGCCAAAGGGCCGTTCCAAACGCAAGCCCCAAACCGGCACTTGCGACTGGAAATGCCGCGACCGTCGCGCCATACATCGCGCCGCTCACCACACCCGTGCCGTAATGTGCGATCTCGCCGGCGAATTCCTTTTCAGAGTCTTCGAGATCCCGGTGCAACACGCTTCTCGACAGCTTGCGTGCGGCTTTGACCGTGGCCGGCTCGTCACTGGATTGCTGTTGTTGCCTGCTACGTTGGGAAGCGCGGCTGAGCATAGCCTGAAACTGGTTCATTGCCCAGGAACCGAGAACGCCCGCAGCGGCGCCGGCCGCCAGACCTTTCCAGACACACTGGCTCATGTTTTAAAGCTATCAGCTATCAGCCCTCAGCTCTTACCGCTTCCTGACGGTCGCGGCTCTGTTCGTTGCTTTTCGCGTCTTTCAGCGACACGCACCAGGAGCCCTCGCCGCGGCTTCTGGCGAACGGATCGTTCTCGATCTGAAACAGAATATCCAGAAAAGCGCCCGGCTGAAAGAGGCTGATGCGGTCGCCGAAATTCCATGCCTTGCAGGTAATCATGCGGCCGTTTTGCAGGAGCGGAATGGTCAAATGTTTTCCGTTGCTCAGTACTCTGGGCGCGCCGGCCACTTGGATCCGCTGCGCGCAGAAGATGGGATTCGAGTTTCCGAACCCGAAAGGCCCCAGCGAAAGCACTTCGGAGGTGGATGTGTCGTTCAACTCCGTGAGTTCCGCAAGCGCATCTATTGTGTATTCAGGGCACAGGTCTGAGGGTTCGAGTTTCGCCGCCGCGAACTCGGCGAAACGCTTCTGAAAGTCCTCCAGAGCGCCGGGGCGCAGCGTTAGTCCGGCGGCTTGCCGGTGGCCACCGAACTTGTGGAACAGATCCGGCATGCTTTCCAGTGCCTGCAGCAGATGAAACGCGGGAATGCTGCGGCCGGATCCGGTCAGAGATCCCGCTTCAAATCCGGCAGACTCCGAGGCGTCCGACAAAACGAAACAGGGCCTGCAAAATCGCTCGACCAAGCGGCTTGCCACTATACCGAGCACGCCCAGATGCCATCCGGGCGCAGCAAACACCAGGGCCGCATCACCCGTATTAACACGCTGCTCGCATTCTTCCAGAATCTGCTCAATGATGGCCGCTTCAGTCTCCTGGCGTTCGCGGTTGAGGGCGTCGAGTTTGCCGGCGAGTTCGCGCGCCTGAGTCTCATCCGCGGTTAGGAAGAGATGGATGACGTCCCGGGCGGTCGCCATTCGGCCAGCCGCATTGATGCGTGGCGCGACTCGAAAAGCGACCTGGTGCGCCGAAGGCGCTTCGCCGGTCGCCAGCCCAGCCACCTCCAACAAGGCGCGCAAGCCTGCATTCCGAACCTCCCGCAATCCGGAGAGGCCGTTGCTGACAATCACCCGGTTCTCGCCCGTAAGCGGCACGATATCGGCAACAGTCGCCAACGCAGCAATTTTCAAAAACGAACCCAGCAGCGCGGACTGCCTGCTCTGCGCCATGCCGCTGCGTTTGAGCAGCGCCTGTATGAGCTTCAGCGTGACGCCGGCGCCACACAGGTATTTATTCGGGTATTCGCAATCGGGCCGGTTCGGGTTCAGAACCGCGAAGCCGGGAGGTAGCTCGGCATCCGGAAGGTGATGATCCGTGACAATGACGTCGATCCCGGCCGCATTGGCGCGGTGGACCACAGCGTTGGCGCGAATGCCGGTATCGACGCTGATGATGAGACGAATGCCGTTGCGGGATGCTTCATCAATGACGTCCTGGTGAATCCCATACCCTTCCTTCAGGCGGTGAGGGATGTGAAATTCCGCGGCTCCACCGAGGATCTCAATAGTCTTTTTCAGCAGGACCACCGAGCACGTGCCGTCCACATCGTAATCGCCGCAAATAACGATCGGCTCCCGATTCTGAATCGCGCTCCAGAGGCGGGCCGCTGCCCGCTCCATATCACGCATGGAGAAGGGGTCGTGCAACGTATCGAGACGAGGAGACAGAAAGTCGCGCACGGCGTCCGGTTCCGTTAATCCACGCCGGACGAGCACGGCGGCGGCAAGCCGGTGCAGTTTCAGTTCGTTTTGGAGCTTTTCAACTTCGTGTGAAGGTACGTGGGGGAGAATCCAGCGCGCGGCCGGCCGCACCCACGCGACGGATGCGTTACGCGATTCCGATACCTGAACCATTGACGCAAACAGCCTCGAAGCCGGGCCGTTCCGACTCCCCATCGTTTGAGAAGAAGACGTACTTTCCGGCAACAGCCGCGGCAATCAGCGCAAGCGCGGCCATCAGGAAGGCGGCTGAATATCCGAAATGGCCCGCTACCGATCCAGCGGCAAGAGAACTGAGCCCGACAAACAAATCGCAAAACGCACTCATAAGGCCGATGGTGGAACCGTGCTGCCACTCGGGTGTCTTACGCAAAACGGTTGCGGCCGTAGAGGACCAGGGAAAGGAAAACCCAAATCCCAGGATAGCGGCTGCCAAAATCGCAATCGCAGGAGACGGACCCATGGCGATCGCAACCAGCCCAATCGCCATCGCGCCGATACCGGTGTAGAACGTAATGCCTGGGGCTATGCGATCGGGCAATCCGCCGAGGAAGAACCGGGAAAACAGAATCACCAGCGCATAACTCGAAAACGCCGCGGGACCCGAGTTGCCGTAGTGCGCCAGATGCAGGATGAGAAAGCCTGCAACTACCGGATAATGCACGTTGGCAAGCCCCACCGCAAGACCCGGCGGGATTAAGTCAGTTTGAAGCCAGGGACGCGCTCCTTCGTGAGGCGCCGGCTGGAACTCCTCCTTGACGAGCATAGCCATGACGAAAGCCGTACCTGCGGTCGTAAGCTGCAAAGCCGCGGCATGCTGGAACGAACCCAACCAGTGGCCAATCGCGGGCCCCGCGGAAACCCCGCCCCAAATCGCGCTGCTCAGATACCCAAGAGCCTGACCACTTCGCTCGACGCCTGCAACCTCCACGGCCCAAGCCGCAGCGCCGGTATACAGACAGGCTTCTCCAAAACCCTGCAGAATCCGCCCGAGATAAGCTCCTGGCAATTTCAAGGGCGCGAGATATGCCGCGCCTGCCAGCGCGCAGCTCAACAGGCCGAGCAGGAAGGTAATCTTCCGCCCTTTGCGATCGGCCAGCGGTCCGGAAAACAAGCGGCTGCCCAACGCGACAAACGAAAAGATACCAACCACCCAGCCCACAGTCTGATCGGAGCCGCCTAATTCATATTTGATATGCGGCGCTAACGCGGGCAAGACCGTTCCAATTCCCAGGAAGCCCAGAAACGTCGCGCCAATTAAAGACCAGAAACGCGCAGTAAACGCACTCTCCACCGAAGCCATCTGTAACAAGTGTATTTTGCGGGTGGTTTGTTGCTCAGGAAATCTGGCGATTAGCCGCAACACCCTCGATTTCCGCCTCAGCAGGTGTTTCAGGGGGTTGAATTGCGGAGATTGCTTCGGCCAGACTGGTCGCAATCGAATCGGAGCACGCGGAAGCTAGACGCTCTTTAATCTTTTCGGACGCTAATGGCGAATTCCAGAGACCCAGCACGATTTTTAGATGAGCATCGAGCTTCCGCAGCTTCCGGCAAGCGGCGCGCGCCTGAAAAATAGCGAAAGGCGGCAATGCGGAAACAAACGCCGCATCGACTCCTTTATTCAACGCCCGATGCAGCCAGTCGTCGCCGCTTCCCACGGGAACTACGTCGACATAGTGCCCGGCACGGCGCAACAAATGTGCCAGCATCAGGGCCACTAGTTCATCTGCCTCATCTCTCGCCGGGACACAGATAAAAGACATCTTCGGAGCGACATCAGCTTCCTCCGCCGGTGATTCCGAAGCAGCCCTGCTGCGCTCGCCCAAGTCGTCGATAATCTCGCGCGTGCTTTGCAACACGAAAGCAGCGCGTTCTTTATCCAGGCGCTCGCCATGGCGGTCCTGTTCGGCTGCGTAGAGGGCGGGAATCAGCATGGAATCGTATACGTCAAGAAGCGTTTTCTCTTTAAGAAGCGTTTCCGCCAACTCGGAGGCTCCATCTTCATCCAGAGCCAGTAATCGCTCGTAATATTGAATGGCCGGAGCAAGCACCGGCTCATCACCGAGCAATACGTGCAGGAACTCCAGCGGCGGAAGATGCCGCCCCAGCACAGCCAGGCAAACCGTCATCGGAGTGGAGAGCACCAGTCCGATAGGGCCCCAGACAAGCGTCCAAAAAGCGGCTGAGAGCAAGATGGCGAGCGACGAAATGCCAGTGCGCGTCGCATACAGCCAAGGCTCGACTACGCTCGATGTCATCCCTTCAATTCCGGCAAACAGAGCGACCACCAGCAGGGGCCGGTGCCAGCCACTAAAAACCGCCAGGCTCAAGATAAACGGACAGGCACCCGCTACCAGGGTTCCGACATAAGGAATGAAGCGCAGGCATGCACCGAGCACGCCCCAGAACGGCGCGTAGGGTACACCGATCGCATAGAGGCCCAGCCCGAGCAGGCAGCCAAACGTGCTGTTGACGAGAGACTGCGTCAGTAAATACCGGCTCACGCGCGTAGCTGCGTCGTCGAGGGCGGTGGTCATCACGACCAGATGTCCCTGCCCCATCAACCGGAACAGCCGGTTGCGCAATTGCCCGCGATTGATCAGCATGAACAACGTCAGTACAAGCACTGCGCCGGCAATGGCGGCATCATGGATGAGCGACGGACTCAAGACACCCAGCGAGGCCAGGAATCCGGAGTTCGTGCTGACAACTTCCACCGGCACGGGAGCGGGCGGCTGTCCCGATCCGGAGGGAGCCGGCCGGTTTTCGTTTAGTCCAGCCTTGAGATTTTCCAGGCTGTTCAGAGCTCTTGCCAGCCCCGGCCCGGCGGGATTCCGCAACCGTTGAAGCTTTTTCCCGATATTGGTCTGGTATTCCGGCAGCCGCTCCACAATTCCTGAGAGTTGTGAAGCTCCCAACCAAATCAAACCGGAACCTAGCGCAAAGACGAAGAGGAGGACCACGATGACCGCAGGTGTGCGCCCCAACTTCCAGCGCTCTAACCACGTCACGGGAAAGGTCAGCAAGAAGCTCAGCAGGACCGCCAGTGCAAACGGGACTAAGATCTCTTTGCCGAAATACAACGCGGCAATCACGATGGCAGCGATGAGGGCGGGCGACAGCTTCGACCGCTGCGTTCGCTGCTTGGGAGTTGCAGTGTAAGCCGACACGGATGCGCCTTCATTGTAGACGCTAATTCGACCGGGGCGCTTCAAGGCGCGTGGGAAGCAACAGATCGCGCAGCGTAAATTTCAGACTGGTAGCCACCTCAAAATAACCGATCATCATTTCATCCCAGCTTTGAGGACCGAACCGCACGGCTTTGGTGGGATTGGGATTGCGCGGATTATTCGCTGAGTTATCGAAATGCGCCGTGCATTCAATGGAAGTCCCGGCCGGCAGTGGAAGAGGTTTCTCGAGGTAGTAAGATAACTGCCAGTCGTAACTATAATGCGGAACACGCAAAAGTATTTGCCTTTCGCCGTCCGGATAAACAACGCGAAACTCGAACGATTTTCCACGTAAATGCATGTGCGGCAGCAGCGAAACGAGCGTCGCGTTTTGGTGAAGCATAGTCGAAGCATCGACGCGGTGATCCGGCGCCCCCGGCGGTATCAGAAAGCGTATATTCGCGGCGCCTAACATCAAAACGCGTTGCCGGGGCTGCGTATGTAACAAGACGAGACCCACGCGGCTGCGATCGCGGCCTGGCTTGCCGTTCGTTGTGTAGTGAATCTGAAGAACGATATCGCTTCCGGCTTTGATGAGCTTGGCTTGGCCTGGTCCCAGTAGTTCTGGAACTGCGCCGGGACCGTAACCTGCGAGAAACTCGCCTTGCGCGCGCACTCCTGCATCCTCGCCGGGCTGCAACGCAAATGGCACTCCCACCGGTTTTCCGCGCAGCCACGACGAACCGGGCTCGCGAATACTCGCGACAATGTGATGCGTGTGCGACCGGTCGCCGGCTCGCACTTCGACAAGATGCACCCAGGTGTCACGCTGGAAGCGGGTAGGGAGGATGACGTACTGATATGGCGACACGCCCGACGCCGGAACCTCAAAGGCGACCGGCATTTCGAAAACAATTTCCGGCTTGCCGATAGACCAACCCGGGGTCCAGCGGATAGGCGGGGGTGCTTCGCGCGGATCGCCCGCAGGCGCTCCGTCGTCTACCCAATTCGCAACGGTCTGTATATCCTGTTGCGACAGGTTACGGTCATTTGAGAAATGTCCGTACGCCGGATCGGCGAACCACGGCGGCATCTGGCGCAGCAGCACGGCTTGGCGGATGGCGCGTGCCCAGGGCCGCGTGCCTTGGTAATCGAGCAGCGGCATCGGACCGATCTCGCCCGGCCGGTGGCACGTCTGGCAGTGCTGTTGAAGAATCGGGAGAACGTCTTTGTAAAAGGTGGGAACTGTAGATGCGCTGATGCCCGTTGCAAAAACGAACAAGAGCATGCCGGTCCGTGCCATCTATCGCCCAGGCTCCTGTTTACCCGTCAGCAACACATCCACTTTATCTTTGAATCGCGAGTAGATATAAGATGCCGCCAACAATAGCACGCCCAGCGCCACAAATGCCGAGATGCGATAGAAACGCGTCAGCAGCCAGACGTCATACAAATAGAGCTTCGCAATCACAATCGCAATCAGCACGAGTCCGATGATCCGCTCCAGGGCCGCGCTGCGCAGAATGCCAATTGCGATCATCACGACTGCGTAGATGGCAAGAAACACCGAATCGGTCTCGCTCAAAAGACTGCTCCGGTTTGCGGCAACGGCATGCGCATCGGCCCAGGAAGCAAGAACGCGGAGCGCCGCCACTAGCAGGCAAGCCTGCGCCCCCACGTAAAGGGTGGGGTAAAGCCCGCGGGTCGGCGTCGATTGCACTGCGAACACAAAGTGAACAATCGCCAGCAGGAAACTGAACAAAGCAAACACACCGGCGTGGCTCTCACCGAGCAGGACCCAGGCGGCGATCAGTATCCACAGAGTGTTCAACGGAAGAAGGACCAGCGTCAACGTTTGGCGCTGCTTCTGAAACGACCAGATGGTGGTCAGCAGGAACAGAAGGAAGAACGCCGAGAGCCAAAAGAGGCTGGCCGGCAAAGTCCGGTTCGGCGGCCAGCTTGCCCAAATTAGAAATAAGATAGCGGTTCCGGCGAAAGTGACGGCGTGCAATACGGGCCAGCGGCGGCGCACTGCCATCGCAACCGAGGCGATATCGAGCACCGACAAATAGGGGAATAGCAGCCACGGCTGCCCCTTGCCGTTTCGCAGTAGCGGAGGCGTGAGCACCGCACCGACGAGCGCAAGAACCGCAATCGCCGGGTTCTGGTAACGGAGCGAAACGGCCGTCGCCAGAGCGCACGCGGCTACCATTCCAACAAATGCCACGAACTCCGGCACAAGCTGGTAATAAGAGAACGACGCGTACAACGACGTGTAGAGAACCGCCAGCCCGCAGCCTGCGAGGCCTTGCGAGAAAACCTGCTGATCGCGCCGGCGCAGCCACTCGGCCACGCCGATCAGAATGAGCCCGGCAATCAGCCCGAGCAGCACCCTTCCGGCAGCGCCGATCCAGGCGTTGTCCACTGCGTACTTAAAAAAGAAAATGATTCCGATGGCGAGCGTAATGGCGCCGATCCGGTTGACGATAGTGAGCCCCAGGCGGGATTCGAGCCGTTCCGACTCGCGTTTCAGTCCCGCTATGGACACCGGCTGCGCGGTTATTTCCGTATTCAGCGCTCTTCCTTCGAGAACTGCGATTCGCTGCTGCAAGTGGGCAACTTGTACCGAAAGTTTTTCGACGGCAGCGCGAAGCCGGGCGAGTTCCTCGGCCTCAGACGGCATAAATCAGACTATAGCGCGATGGATCACTGTCCCTGCGGGCACGTCCGGCGAAGTCTGGATCGCCGTGTTCACGTCCGCGAGCCACGATCCGCTGAGCAGTACGTTCTGCGTGCGATCCCCTTCGACCTGAAGATACGTCCTGGTTCCATGAGGCGCGGCGCATCCACGCAGCCAGACATCCCGCGCTTCTATCAAGTTCACCACCGGCTGCCCGCTCGTGATGGAAGCGGTCTTCAAGCCATCGACGTCGAAATCTTCCACATCTTCGCAGACAAGGGCGGGCCGCGCTTCCCCCTGGGCTGCACCCATTTCCATGCCGCGCATGCGCAGCCCGCGGACATGGCGAAGATAGAAGCCATACGAAGGCAATCGCCCGAACATGCGCGCCTCCGGATACGCCTTCGGCAACTCCGGAATGGCGCGATTCACCCAGTCCTCCTTGCCGGCCTCTTCACTATCGATGCGAATATTCGAAAGTGTCACGTCTTCCACCGGGAAGCCCGGCAATCCCGTGATCGAGCTGGTGAGGATCGAGCCTGTCGCATTGACGTTTTCGATCATCACGCCGCGAAGAATGCCGGGCGTGCCGTCCGGCCGCGAATGGCGGTTGCCCCGGCGCAGAAAGATGGGCGTGCGCACGCGCTGCATGCGCACGTTCGAGATCACGACTCCTTCCAGCCAGCCGCCATCCACCATCTCGAGCGCAATGCCCGAGATGACGCGCGCCCGCAGATCGACGTTTTCGTTCGCGATGATGGAATTCGTGAACGCGACGTTCTCAAACCCGCCCCGCGTGGCGGTACCGAACTTCAGGCCATTGCAGCAGCAGGTCAGCACGCAATTGGTGATCGTGATGTTGCGAGAAATCTTTGGCTCGCCGCCGTAGGGATTCTCGCTCTTTAAACAGATGGCATCGTCACCGGTATCGATGTGGCAATCCGAAATGAACACATTGCTGCAACCCGTGGCGTCGATCCCATCTGTATTCGGACCGATCACGGGATTCTTAATCGATATGCCGCGAATCAATACGTCATCGCAGTTGATCGGGCGCAGCGTCCAGCCGGGAGCATTCTCGATGCGCACATCCTCAATCGAGACATGCCGGCATCCGGCAAATTCCAGCATGGGAGAAGGGCGGTCCAGCGGCCTCCAATCGTAGGTGGCGACATCCTTCCAGGCATCTTCGGGCGGCGGAACTTTGCGCCCGCTCGGTACCCAAAAGGCCGGCCCTTGGCCATCGATCCGGCCGGGTCCCGCCAGCCCGACATTCTCCGCGTCACCCGCGAAAATCAGATGCTTTTGATTGGCATCTCCCTTTGCGGGCGGCCCCGGCTGCGGCGTGTAATCGGCCAGGTTCTTACTGCCGAGCAATGTGGCTCCCGCTTCGAGATACAACGTGACATTACTCTTCAGGACAACCGTTCCGGAAAGATACGTGCCAGGCGGTACGTAGGCCACTCCCCCGCCTCCAGAGTGACAAGCATCGATTGCGGCATTGATCGCCGCTGTATCGAGAGCAATGCCGTCTCCCTTGGCGCCAAAGCCGCGCACATCATAGATACGAAGCCCAGCCTTGGCGTCCGGCCGCGGCGCCGCGCCAGCCGGAAGAGCCGCCAGTCCGGCGAAAGAAAGCAGGTCCCGCCGCTTCATGCAATCAGAAACTCAATCTCAATCCCACCTGGATATTGCGCGGACTGAACCCAGGCGCGGTGCCGTTAACTTGTCCAAAGTTGGTGTCTCCCAGGCCGGAATCAGGCCATCCGAACTGCGTGCGGTTTGCTGTATTAAAGAACTCGCCGCGAAGCTGCGCTCTCAGGCGCTCGGTAATTTGGAAATTTTTCATCAAGGCGGAATCGAGATTATTGTAAGCGCTGAACCGCACATCGGTCATCCAGCGCGGGGCGTTGCCGAAGGTGTAAGGCGCGGGCTGCGAGAAAGCCGCGGTGTTGAACCATTGCGCGAGCGTGCGGTGCACCTGGTTCACTTCCTGCAGATTTACGTTAGGCCGCTGGCCGCCGCCGAAGGAATTCGTGTTATTGGGCGCCGTAAAGAACGTAGGCAGACCGGACGCCAGGGAGTAAAGCCCGCTAATCTCCCAGCCACCAAAGACCGCGTTGACCCAGGTTGGCCAGTTACTCCCTACGGCTCTTCCATGGCCGAATGGAAGATCGGCCACGAACGACACAGCAAGGCTGTGCGGTTGGTCGGAGCTGCTGATGCTCCATTCCCGGGCGAGGTCGTTGAAGTCGCGCGCGCCGTCTGCCAATCCCGGCGCGCCGCTCTGGGAAGAATTGTCCATCGCCTTGGAGAACTGATAGGATGCTTCCACCGTAATCCCGTGCGAAAGCCGTTTGACGAAACGTGTTACGAACGCGTTGTAACTCGACGATGCACCCGGCATGAAATTGATGTTGACGCCCGTAAATTGCGGATAAGGCCGGAGCAGTTGCCCATATTGAATGGTCTTTCCGGAGAGTGACCCGCTGCTGATGAAGCCGTAGAAGGGATTGGGCACTAACTGGAGTAACTGGCTGCCCAAAGCTAAATCCTTATCCGGAAGTTGATTTAGTTGAATGCCATAACCATACACCAGCTTGCGGCCCAAGGTGCCTGCGTATCCCACTTCCAGCATCATGTTGCTTCCCAACTGATACTGAAAGTCGAAGCTGAACTGCTGAATATAAGGAATCGGCCGGTTCTTTGTATATTCGCTGACCGATTGCCCCACATTCGTCAACGCGCCAAGAGACGATCCGGTAATCGGAATGAATCCGTTGGGAAAAGGATTGCTGAGGTACGCGTACGGTGTTCGGCCGCCATCCTGGCTCGTCGTCCAGGGCGTAGAGGACGAGTAGCCATCGACGCCCGCGCCAAGCGGGCTCCCAAAGGTGGTGCGATCAAAAAAGACGCCGTAGCCGGTGCGCGCCACCAGTCGATCCGTCAGCCGGTACGCAATGCCCACACGGGGCGCCAAATTGGCGAATTTGGAATTCCACTGATCGCGGTTGTTCGCATCCATGAACACCAATCCACCCGTCAGCGGCAGGCCCACCTGGGGACTCAAGGGATTCGCCAGGTTGCCGTCCCACTGCGTGAAACGGTTGAAGCGCTCCGTGCGGCCCTCCTGAATTTCGTAGCGAAGCCCATAGTTGAGCGTCAGCCTGTGAGTCGCTTTCCAGGTGTCCTGTATGTAGAATCCGTGGTAGGGGTCTTTCGAGGCTGGTTCGATCGGATTCCCTAAACTGCCACCGGAGCCTGTACCGAGCAGCAGAGAAGCCATCGCATTGCCGTTCGCGGCAATCTGCGCGTCAGGGTCCGGCCCGCTCGTAAAATACTGGTTGAAACTGAAGCCCGGCGAGTTGGCATCGGTAAAGTTCATATAGTTCGGCTGGTACATGTAGCCGAATTTGATGCTGTGGCTGCCGATGTCCTTTGTGGCGCCGATCATTAAGGTCCTGACGTCCCGAATACCCGCGAGAAAGCGTCCATACCCCAAGCTCGTGTAATTGGCGAAGCTGAAGGTCGGCGGCGCCGGCACGGCGAAATGAGCATACACCGAACCGGGCAAACCCAGTTGCGTTTCTTCGTTGCCCGATGCGGGCGAGAGGTCGCTTTCCGTCCAGCGCGCGAAGCCCGCCAACACATTCACCACGAATGTCGGGCTCGGAACGAACGTGTTGCCCCAGGTCACCTCTTCGCGAGGATTTCGCGCATAATAACTGGTCTCGGCAGCCGGGGAGAACATCACCGCGGGGTTGTCGTTTTCTCTGGCGATAGTGAACCGCACAAACGTGCTGTACTTCTCGACGGGAGCCCAGTCCACGCGGCCTTCGTAGCGGTTGTAGATATTCGTGCTCACTCCCGTACCGAACCAGGTATTGGTTCCAGTCACCGGATTGCCGGGCTGATTCGGGGCCGGAAATAACTTCATCACATTCACCCCAACGGGATCAAAGCGGTTGGAGGGAATCTTGTTTCCTGGAAATGGCGAACGAATATAGTGCCCTGGCCGGGTGGGATCGGGCACAGTCGTCAGCGGATCGTAAATCGTCTCCAGCGAACCATTCGAGTTACGGGTTTGGGAAAAATCGCCGCTGCGCTGCAGCGCCGTCGGCACGGTGGTTAGGCGGTTCGCAGGCGCTCCTGCGCGCAGGCCATCGTAGCTGAAGAACCCGAACAACTTTTTCGATTTCCAGACCGGTCCTCCAAGGGTGCCGCCGAACTGGCTGCGATGGTACAAAGGAACCGGCTGTCCGGCTCTGTTGTTGAAGAAACTGTTTGCATCCATCGCGCTGTTGCGGAGGAATTCGAACGCTGCGCCGTGATATTGCGGTCCGCCACCTCTCGTGATGATGTTGATCACACCGCCGCCGGTCCTGCCGTATTCGGCATCGTAGGTGTTACGCACGACCTGCATCTCCTGGACCGCGTCCACCGCCGGGCTCACCATCAGGCCGCCCCAATCCGGGCCCAGCATCGGGATGCCGTCCAGAAGCACTTGCGTGTCCTCCTCCCGGCTGCCGTTGAGCGAAAAGCGGTTTGTGTTTTGATCCGGCGTGGTGCCCGGCATGCCGGTGCGCGCTGAAACGACGCCTGCCGACGTATGCACTAAGGCAAGTGCATCTCTTGCATTCAGAGGAAGCGCTTGGATCGTGCTGGCGCTGAGCGTCATCGAGCGATTGGCGTCCGACGTATCGATCAGCGGCGGCGCGGCATTGACGTTTACGGTCTGCTGCGTGCTCCCCACCGCGAGCGGCACGTCCACCTCCAGAGCCTGGGCAGTCAGAAGCTGAATGCCTTGCCTCTTGTACTCCTGAAAACCGGCATGCGTAACCTGAAGCTCGTAGGTCGAGGGCAGCAGGCGAGGAAACGTGTAACTGCCGTCTGGCCCGGTGGTCGTGTTCCGGGTTTCCTGCGTCGCGGTGTTGGTAAGCGTTACCGCCGCGCCCGGGACCGCCGCTCCCTGCGCGTCGGTCACCTGCCCCGAAATAGTTCCGGCAAAGGTCTGCGCTCGCGCGGGCACACACGTCGCTGCCAGCAGGCAGGCAAACAGAGCTGCATTGATTCGAAATCGTCTACTCATTACAAGTCCCCGGGGCCAAGTTAACCCGCTGCTTTCGCTTCGCGCCAGCGAATTCACCGTGAGGAGCTTGTTAAGGGCCTGTTAGAGGCGGGAGCAGGCGCACGCTGACGACCTGCGGCGGCTGCATCGTGGCTCCCATCACGTCGGTTCGGAACAAAGCTTCGAACCAGGGCAGCGGATTGCCGCGTTTGACCGGAAGCCGGTCGAGAATCTGTTGCCACAAACGCTCGTTGCTCACCAACTCGCCGGCCGCCTGGGTGGCGTGCATCCCGGCGCCTTCCAGCAGAAGAACATTCCCCGTTCCGGCCAGATTCGGAACGAAGGCAACCACTCCGTAAGACTTCAGCATCGGCGGCTCGGACGTGGTCCGATATTTCACGGGCTCGCCCGGCTTCGGATGCTGGTTGATCACCGCTTCGTAGCCTGACACGTCCTGTTCAAAGCGGAAGTTCAGCTTGCTTTCGAAGAACTCAGCCCACGGATTGGAGCGTTTGCTACCCAACAGCACGACATCCGACGTCTTCAGATCGTCCGGCGAAAAGTCCCGCGCGAAATGGACATGAATCCGGGCTGCTCTGGACCCGTTCAGCAGCAAAATACGTTGCAGAACCCGTACATCGGCAGTGCTGGTATAGCTCCGCGACATCAGCAGATCCGCGATGCGCTGGTCCGTTGGGTTCAGGCCGCCGGCAGATTGCGTTCGATATCCTCCGTTGAAATAGCGATTCGCGGGAATGGAGCTACCCAGGAAATCCTGCAACAGGCCGAAGTTGGAATCGGCAATCACCACATCGGTCGCGCGGCCTTCTGTGAACAGGCGCGACCAGAGGAGTTCGAGAGCGGGCGGCGGATTCGATCCGGCGAGTTTCCGGCTCAACTGCGCATTTCGCACCGCGAGCCAGGTGCAGAGGATCGCAAGCAGGACAATGATGGCCGGGACAAGATAGGGCTGCCGCCGGATCCGCTGGAACTGAGACTCAGCGGCCATCGGCGCGTCCTCTTTCTTCACGCTTTCCAGTTCGCTTCGAAGCGCAAACAGCGGGCAATAGCCGCCTTTGGGAATCTCCACAACCACCTGCTCGCTTGCCGCGTTCGCCGAAAAATAGGCATGCAGCCGCTTTCGCAGATCATATATATTGACGCGAACGATGTTGTCCGTCGATGTGTCGTAATCCGGTTTGCGCCCAAATACGGCCGAACCGATCTCCTGCTCGTGAATCTCGCAGCCGGGCGTCTCCAGAGCCCGGTCCGCCAGATAGAAAAGCAGTTGCTTCTGCCGCGGAGATTTTCGGAATTGAGGACTGGCGGCAATACGCTCGATGAGGTCGCGCCGCGCTTGTGTATCGGCGTGCTCAGCCAACCGATACGGGTTCGGGGGCGCCGTATTTCTGAGCGACATAGTTGTCGAGAATCTCACGAAATTCCGCGACAATACGATCGCCGCGCAAAGTGGTAGAGAGTTTCCCGTCCACGTACACCGGTGCGACCGGTTTTTCGAAAGTACCCGGAAGTGAAATCCCGATGTGCGCGTGCTTCGATTCGCCGGGACCGTTCACCACACAGCCCATCACCGCGACTTTCATCTCTTCCACGCCCGGATATTTCTCGCGCCATACGGGCATCTGCTCACGCAGATAGGTTTGGATCTGGTCGGCCATGTCCTGGAAGAACGTGCTGGTGGTGCGGCCGCATCCGGGACAGGCAGCCACTTGCGGGGTAAAGCTCCGCAGATTCAACGCCTGCAGGATCTGCTGGCAAACGATGACTTCTTCACTGCGGTCGCCATTCGGCAGCGGCGTCAGCGAAGCGCGAATCGTGTCGCCAATTCCCTGCTGCAACAACACCGAAAGCGCCGCGGTCGTGGCGACAATGCCCTTCGAACCAAGACCCGCCTCGGTCAACCCGAGATGTAGCGGATAATCGCAGCGAGCCGCGAGCATCTGGTACACATCGATCAAATCCTGAACGTTGCTGACTTTGGCGCTGAGAATGATGCGGTCGTGCGGCAAACCGTAACGCTCGGCATTTTCCGCGCTGCGCAGAGCGCTTTCGACAATCGCGCGGCGGGTGACCTCCATCGCATCCAGAGGATCGGGCGATTTTGAATTCTCGTCCATCATCTTGGTGAGAAGGACCGAATCAAGCGACCCCCAATTCACGCCAATGCGCACGGGCCGGTCATACTCAATGGCGGCCTCAATCATGATGCGGAAATTGTCGTCCTGCTTTCGCCCGATATTGACGTTTCCCGGATTGATGCGGTATTTCGCGAGCGCACGGGCGCAATCGGGATACTTCTTCAGCAGAATGTGCCCGTTGTAATGGAAGTCGCCGATGATGGGAACATTGACGCCGAAGCTGCGCAAGGTTTCGACGATGGTGGGAACGGCCTGCGCGGCCTCCTCCGTATTTACGGTGACGCGTACTAGTTCCGAGCCGGCGCGTACAAGTTGCAGGATCTGGTTCACGGTGGCCGCGGAATCCGCCGTATCGGTGTTGGTCATCGATTGGACGACAACCGGATTCGTGCCGCCCACCTTGACGCCCCCGATATTCACGACGGCCGATTTCCGCCGCGGCAATACAGCCATGAACAAGACCTCCTGGGATCGAATCGCGCTTTCTTTTTCAGTGTATCAACCGGAGTAGCTTTGCTAAGTCACTGTTTCCACACGATCAGCGCTGTCCCGAGGGAGATTGAGCGTGAAGATCGCCGGATCCGCGTGTTGCTCGAATTGCACCTCACCCTCGAACGATTTCGCAAACCTTACATTACGCCACCAGACCAGAATCCCGACAATTGCCAACGTGGCGACGATTCCGGCGTAACTGCGCGTGTCTTCGAACGCACGACTCTCAAATTGGACGGCCTTTGCGATCAAAGTGAGCACGGCAATCGTTGACAGCAGAAATGTTATATGGAAATTCGATTTTCCGGGCAGATAGGAACAAGCAAACGGTATCTTTTGAATACCCGAGAGACCAAGCTCCGCAAAAACCATTCCAAGAAGTGCAAGAACGACCAAATGTTTCGCGGCGGTTTGCCAGGGCCAGATCCAAAACGACAGCACCGTGGAGCCTACCCAAACCGGAATCACCGATATGGCGTAAAATGCACCCCGCCGGACAAGTAGACACGCAGACCCTTGCGGAACCGGCACAATACGAAAAATCCAATTCGAGCGGAGATCCACGGGTAGAGAGAATGCAATGCGGGTTGCTAGGACCGAAAGCGCCATGAGCAGGATGGTCGTCCCCAGCACCGGCAAGCTCACCCCGCCTGGGCGTGACTCTCCCGCAAGTTCCCGCATTGCCGGCCATTTCGGAAACAAAATCGCAGCCGCGAACCCGATCCCGAGATAAAAAGCAAACAGCAGGCGGTGCTGGCGGCTGCGCAAGACCGTGCGGATGCTGAATTGACCAACTGCGGTTGCGAAACCGTTTCCAAAACCCGGCAACCAGCTTGCCCGGCGCGAGCGGGAAACGATATCGGGCGCTTCGGCAATCTTCCGCATGGTCCGCAAATACGAGATCGAGTAGACCCCCGCCGTCGTGCTGAATGCGGCCGCCAGACCCATCCACGCGCGCTTCGCTAAGGGTGCCAGCGCTGGCGATCCATTCAATTGCTGAAACAACCCCAAAAACCAGTAGGTAGGTGACCACTTTATTACGCGTCCGGGCGCTACTATTTTCGGCTCCAGGAAATACACCGTTACAAACAGGCCAAATGCTGCCAGCTGCAGAAACGACGAGGCCCGCAGAAAGTGTTGCCGCGGGAGCAGTTGCGCCGCGATTCCTTGCACACCCAACACGCAACAGAAGATGAACGCTCCCGCCGCGAACATAATGAGCCAATACACCACGTACGAACGAGCGACGCTCAACAAACCGCCGCTTCCTGTATTCAAAGCAATTGGCCAGATCAGTCCGGCGGCAAGATGCAATGCGATGACGGTTATCGAGAGCGCCGTTGCAACCGCGGCAATCTTCGCCAGGAAAATGGTCCGCGTTCGAACCGGCAGTGGAACCAGGACGACAACGTCCCGCTTGTCGGGGAAAGTAGAGTCCCAACTCAACACCGCGAAAAGGGCAACCACCAGCATCGTGGTAGCAATCAGAAAATGCTCCGCGCTCCATGTGACGATCAGTTGGGCAGCCGGCTTCAGATTGGCACCGGCAACACCGAACGCCAAAATCACCAGCCCTAAGCTGAGGAAAATCAAAAGCGATGTGAACTGACCGAACAGCTTGCTCTGATCGCCTTTGGCGTCGGCTGAAAGCAGGTCGACATCCACCATGCGGAACAGGAATTGCCGATACAGTACGCGGAACTGAATCTTTGCCATAAGGATGCCGTGCTATGTAGCATTCTATCCTGACCTGGTAGCGCACGATTCATCCTGCCAACCGACAGTTCACTTCCCGCATGGGATTGCAGCGAGATGCTGGTCTTATGCGCTACGCCTACTCCGCTATCACCGAAATCCCCCGTGCTTCGCAACCCGTCTTTCAGCACCTTCTCGATACGTACGCCAGCGAGATTAACAAGGTCATTTCTGTCTGGCGCGCGTTTTCAAGCGGCGACCTCCTCTTCCGGCCGCACTCCCGTTCGATGACCGTAGAAGAAGTGATAAAGCACCAGTTGCTCTCGGAGCGGCGCTTCTTTGGCGAATTTTTAGGGACACACGAACCGGAGCCGTCCGAAGTTCTGCCGCAAGCATCCAGCCCGGAAGAATATTCGGCACGGCTCCGTTCTCTCGCGGAGCCGCGTCTGGCTTTCTTCGCCGTTCAAACCGAAGCCTGGTGGCTCGCCAAAACGCGCTTCTTCGATGTGGAGCGCGAGCGGATCTGGATCTTTTGGCGGCGCGTGCTCCACACAGCGCATCACCGGACGCAATTGACGGTCTACCTGCGGCTGCTCGGCAAACCGGTACCTTCCACCTACGGCCCAACGGCAGACATTTCCTGGGAAGGCGCCGACCCGACGACTACTGTAGAAGCGGCTCGACGGGGATAAGCTCCGCTCCAGGGAAATCTATTTTTGCGCGCTCACATGACCGCCGGCCGCCATAAATTGTCGTTCCCAGTCGGCCGCCGTGTGCATATCCATTGCGTATTGCTCCTGAGTGTCGCGCAGCAGAGCGCGTTGGCGAAATAGCTTGGAAAGCAGAAGCAACGGTCTTTGTGAATTCGCGTTCATCTCGGATGCCCGTTGCGCGTTCGCAATCGCATCATCCACTAACTGGAGATACCGTTGTTGCAGGTCCTTTCGCAGAGCGACATCGGGAATCGGGCCGGCACTGTTCGGGTAGCGCGCCTTCACCTGGTCTAAAACCGGCCCGAACTCGTCCCGCTCCATGGTTGCGAGGCGCAAATAGACTTCCGGTTTACTCGGATCGAGACTAATTGCCTGCGTCAGCGCGTCGCGCGCGTTCTTGTATCGCTCCGCCCGAGTCCGCTCGTCTGCCGAATGCTCGGCAAGAAGAGCTTCGAGATCCGCCAACTCCAACAGCGGCCGGGCAGCGGAGGGGGAGAGTTGCGCCGCCTGCTTCAGATGCTCCTCAGCGCGATCGGCCACATCGGTATCGGCGGAGGGATTCACGGCACCGGAGCTCAATTCGCGTAGAAGCGCAACGCCAAGGCCCTCGTGCGCTCTCACGGACGAGGGATTCAAATCCACCGCATGTTGAAACACCCGCGCAGCCAGCCGGAGGTCGTTTCGGGCAAGAGCGTCTTCGCCTTGCTTGACAAGTGAACGATAGTCATTCGTGTTATCTGGATCTTGCGCCATCGACGGCACAACGGCCGTGATGAATAGAGCGACGGCAGCAAAATTCCTCACCGAATTCCAACGCATAACGCTGCTCCCCAGTGCAGACAATACCAGTCACTCTACTAGACGCAGCCATTCCGCATTAGTTCCTGCTTGTACGCCAGCACTCCGGGTACCCAGGATTTCGGCTTTCGCGACCGGGGCGTCGGGCAAGCGATGGGCGAGTGCGAACATACTGGAGAGTTATGCGTTGTTTCGCTGCTTTAACTCAATGAGAGAAACCGTTGGATCCTCATTGGCGCATCGGACCATGAACCCTAAACGGATCGCGGATACGAATTCCCCGTAGCAGTTGACCATCCACAGACTTGAACGCTCACGCATCCAGTTCCGGCGTTCCAAAGCCGCTCTAGCAATTGCCGGGCACCGGTTTGTTTGTATCCCGTGAGCTATCAAACGCACACGCCTCTGATTCGATTGTTTTGTGGCGCACGCTTCAAGCGTGCCGGCGTGGTCTTCAGCTCACGGAAGTTCTTCGACAACCGAATAGAATTCCGCGCCTTCCGCGCCCGTGGTGTCTCTCGCCGTGTTCTAAATCAGGAATCTCAGGTTATTAAATACGAGAAACCCGAACAACAGCGGCATATAGATGACGGACGCAAGTAACAGGCTGCGCGCTCGTGTCCGGTTCCGTTCGCGGGACATCTGCACGCCGAAGTACAGGAATGCGATATCCAGCAGAAACGCAGCGGCAAAGTACACCTTACCCGCCATGTGCAGAAATGCCGGCGCGAGCGTTACCGGAAGGAGCAGGACCAGTGTCACCAGAATTTCCAGCGTCAAGGCCATTCCCTGCGGCCGCACCACAGCCAGCATCTTGATGCCGGCGCGTTCGTAGTCTTCACGATATAGCCACGCAATCGCGTGAAAGTGTGGGAATTGCCAGAGAAACAGAATCCCGAACAATACCCATGCCTCAATGCCCAGACGTCCTCCGCTGGCTGCGGCAAACCCGATGAGCGGAGGCATCGCGCCGGGCAGCGCCCCAACCGTCGTGCAGATCGGGTGCTTACGTTTGAGCGGCGTATATGCGAGCAGATACCCGGCCGACGTTAAAAAACCAATTACCGCTGCCACCGTGCCGCAGAAGATCCACAACTCGATCACGCCGAACAGCGAGATCGCCAAGCCAAACAGGAAGGCATGCCGGGACGGAATGGTTCCCGCCGGAATCGGTCGCGTTCGCGTCCGGTTCATCTGGGCATCGGCATCCTGCTCGTACCACTGATTCAGCGTCGCGGAGCCCGCCGCCATCAAGGCCGTGCCCACAAGCACATGTAGGAACGTGACAAAGTTGAAGCCGGACGCCGCTCCGTAGCAATACCCGACCGCTGTCGAAATCACGATCAGCAGGGCGATCCTTGGCTTGGTGAGCTTGAAGTATTCCTGACAGATCTGGGTCGCCGCCAGCGCCTCGCTTCGCCCGGCCACCCACTGCGGCATTGTCTGCTGTTGTTTCCCCGCTGAATCTTCCACCGGAAATGTAGTCCCGTGAACAATAGTACACAACCCGAAACAGAACCCCGAGCAGAGGCGACGTACACAATTGGAACAGAACCCCGAGCGTAAGCGAGGGGAAATCAGCTATAATCATTTCTTAGCGCTTATGTCGTTTTCTCTGGTGAACGGGATTATCATTAGCGTGGCCATTAGTGGCCCTGCCTGAGACCTCGTGCACCAGATAGGATTTCAGAGGCCGCCGGGCGGGATAAACCAACCGGCGGCCTTTCGTTTTACAGCCGGGAAATTTCACTTTTATGAAAATCTTCACCTTCGATACGACGCTTCGGGACGGCACGCAGGGCGAGTCGGTCTCCTTCTCCGTGGAAGACAAGCTGCTTATTACGGAGAAGCTGGACGAGTTCGGTATCGATTACATCGAGGGCGGCTGGCCGGGCTCGAACCCGAAGGACAAGGAGTTTTTCGAACGCGCGAAGGGAGTGAAGTTCAAACACGCCAAGCTCACGGCATTCGGCGCAACGCGTTTCGCGAAAAACTCGGTCGAAGAGGATGCGAATATAGCCGGACTCCTCGCCGCCGAAACTCCAGTCGTTTCCATCTTCGGCAAGACCTGGGACTTCCACGTCCGCCGCGCCTTGGGGATCACCGAAGAAGAGAACCTGCGGCTGATTGCCGATACAGTCGGTTACCTGGTTGGGCATGGCCGCGAGGTCGTCTATGACGCCGAGCACTTTTTTGACGGCTACAAGGCCAATCCCGCGTACGCACTGCAAACGCTCGAAGCGGCGAAATCGGCGGGCGCACGTGTCCTCTGCCTGTGCGACACAAACGGCGGCACGCTGCCCGGTCGCATTGCCCAAGTAGTTGCGGAGGTACGCAAGCGGTTCGATGGGATCATTGGCATCCACTGCCATAACGATGCCGATCTGGCCGTTGCCAATTCCCTCGCTGCCGTCGAGGCCGGAGCGACGCACGTGCAGGGCTGCATGAACGGTTACGGCGAACGCTGCGGGAACGCGAATCTGTGCTCCATCCTCGCCAATCTCGAACTGAAGCTCGGCCACACGACAGTTGGACCGGATAAGCTGAAAAAGCTTACCGATCTGGCGCGCTTCATCGCCGAACTGGCTAATCTGCCCTTACGCCGCGATCAAGCCTTCGTTGGACCGAGTGCATTCGCGCATAAAGGAGGCGTCCACGTGAGCGCCGTGCTGAAGGATTCCTCCACCTATGAGCACATCGCACCGGATACGGTCGGGAACCGCCAGCGCGTCCTGTTAAGCGATCTCTCCGGACGCGGCAACATCACGTACAAACTGAAACAACTCGGCATCAGCGAAAATCTCGCCGAGTCCGCCCGCCGCGAGATTTTGCAGCGCATCAAGCAAATGGAACATCAAGGCTACGATTTCGAAGCTTCCGAAGGGACCTTCGAACTCCTGGTCCGCGAAGCATCCCATCCGGAATTCCACCCGTTCGATGTTGTGAGCTACGAAGTCTCGACGAAGCTCCAGAACGACGAATGCATCACGACCGCGAGCGTCACACTGCAAATCGGCGACGCTGTCCACTCTTCAACCGCAGTTGGCCAAGGCCCTGTACACGCCCTGGACATTTGCCTGCGGCAATGTCTTGCCTCCATTTATCCAGCCATTACCCATGTCCGGCTCACCGACTACAAAGTGCGCGTTCTCGGAAAGGCCGGCACCGAATCGAAAGTTCGGGTATTGATTGAATGGAGCGATCATCGCCGGAGCTGGGCCACGGTCGGCATCTCCGATAACATCATCGATGCAAGCTGGCGCGCATTGATTGACGCCCTGCGGCTCGAACTGATGCGTCTCCTCGACGTCCCCGAACCCGCCTATGCAGTCTGAGCCTTCGCCATCATCGTAGAATCGGCTAAGTATGAAAGCTGTTGTTGCCGACCCGATCGGTGGTCCTGAAAACCTTCAATACATGGACTTCCCCGAGCCCCAGCCCGGCGAAGGCGAAGTCCTGGTCAAACTCGAAGCAAGCGGCGTCAACTTCATCGACGTTTACTACCGAAAGGGCTTTTACAAGCTCAACGAGAGCCCGGTCAGACTCGGCAACGAAGGCGCGGGAACAGTAGCCGCCGCCGGGAAAGGAGTCAAGCGTCCCATCGGCCAGCGCGTGGCGTATGCCATGGCGCGTGGCTCTTATGCCGAATACGCGTTGGTGCCGGATCATCTGTTGGTCGAACTTCCGCAAAACGTCAGCTTTGAAGACGGCGCAGCCGCCATGCTGCAAGGCATGACTGCGCATTATCTAACGCATTCCACTTATCCGCTGAAGGCCGGCCAAACCTGCCTCATTCACGCAGCGGCGGGGGGTATGGGGCTTCTCCTGATTCAAATGGCGAAGATCATCGGCGCAACAGCAATCGGCACCACCTCCACGCCGGAGAAAGCGCAGCTTGCGAAAGGTCAAGGCGCGGATCACGTCATTCTCTATACCCAAACCGACTTTGTCGAAGAGGTGAAACGCATCACTGGCGGGCGCGGCGTCGAAGTTGTGTACGACTCCGTCGGCAAGACGACCTTTCATAAGAGCCTGGATTGTCTGAAGCCGCGCGGGCTTATGGCCAGCTTCGGCCAATCGAGCGGCGGAGTCGGTGAAATTGATCCGCTACTTCTCAGCCAAAAAGGTTCGCTTTATCTGACCCGTCCGACGCTGGCCAACTACATCACTGAACCCGGCGAGTTAACGTGGCGTTCTTCCGACGTCTTCCGCTGGATTGGGGAGGGCCGCCTGAAGATCCACATTCACCACGTCTATAGATTGGCGGATGCCGCTCAAGCGCACCGGGATCTCGAAGCGCGCAAGACCACCGGGAAGCTTTTGCTGAAACCATAAAGGGCGCCATTGCAAACCGATACCGAGTATTCAGCGCGGCGCGAGCATCTGCTGCCGGCGCTCGCGGAAGGCCGGGTGCAGGGTTTCCTCGTCACGGCGCTTCCAAATGTCCGCTACCTCAGCGGCTTCACCGGAAGCCATGGTGCGGTCCTTCTCACGGAAGATCGCGCTCTTCTGTTCACCGATCCGCGTTACCAGACCCAAGCGCCCCAGGAGTCCGATTGCGAGGTGAAGATCGCTAAGGGTCCGCTAATTCCGGAAGTCGTTAAATGGATGAACCGCTTGCGGCTGAAGACCGTTGCCTTCGAACAGAACCGAATCAGCTTTCTTGACTATCAGCATCTGAAAGAACATGCGAAGAACATTCGCCTGAAGCCGCTCTCCGGAAAGATAGAGGACTTGCGGATGGTGAAGTCTCCGGCCGAAATCGCCAGCATCAAAGCCTCCGTTAAGCTGAACTCGGCGGCCCTGGAGCAAGCCCTGCGCCGCTTCAAACCATCGATGGCGGAGGTCGATTTCGCCGCGGAAATCGAATACCGCATGCGCCGCCTCGGTGCCGATGGAACCGCCTTTGAAACCATTGTGGCTTCTGGCCCACGGACTGCCCTGCCCCACGCCCGCCCCACCGATCGGCCTATACAGCCTGATCAACTATTATTAGTTGATATGGGTTCGGTGGTCGCCGGGTATGCGAGCGACATGACCCGGACTTATGCCGTTGGCAAACTCGACGTGCGCACGCGGCGCATGTACCGTGCCGTGCTGGAGAGCCAGCGTGCGGCAATTGATGGAGTCAAACCGGGCGCAACGTGTAGCAGCGTCGACCGTGCGGCCCGCGGCGTTCTGCGTAGCTATGGTCTGGACAACTTGTTCATTCATTCGACCGGACACGGGCTCGGGCTCGAGATTCACGAGAATCCGCGAATCGGCCGGAAAGAGCGGACGAAATTGGAACCTGGGATGATCATTACGATTGAACCGGGCGTCTATCAAGAGGGTGTGGGCGGGATTCGAATTGAAGACACGGTGGTGGTAACCTCGAACGGCTGTGAAATTTTAACTCCGACCGGGAAAGAGCTGGCCGTCTTATAGCCGTCTCTTGAATGGCGGCTAAATAAACAATGACGATTGACGAGATCAAAGAACTGATTCGCGTGGTGCACGAGACGGGCATTGCGGAACTGGAACTGCAGCGCGGCAACGACCGCGTCCGTATTAGCAGCGGTTCTGCGAAGGATCAGAAAATGGTGATGCCCACAGTAGTTTCCGTCCCGGTCTCCGGCGCTTCGTTTCCGACACTACCACCTGTCCAGACGCCCGAAACGCCTGCGCCCCCTTCTCCCTCCGCCGCAAAAGAAAGCGATCGCGACCAGGTGGTCAAATCGCCCATCGTGGGCACGTATTACGACGCCCCAGCTCCCGGCGCTGCGCCATTTGTGAAGGTAGGCGACCGTATCGAGCCCAAGCAAGTGCTCTGCATCATTGAATCGATGAAACTGATGAACGAGATTGAGGCCGAATTCCCCGGCACACTGGTTGCCAAACACGTCGAAAATGCACGGCCGGTAGAGTACGGCGAAACCCTGTTCACGATCCGTCCGGATTAGCCGAGACCGACAAACATGTTTCGCAAAATTCTAATCGCTAACCGGGGTGAAATCGCTTTACGCGTTATTTGCGCGTGTAAGGACCTCGGCATTAAGACCGTCGCGGTTTACTCCGAAGCCGATCGCCACAGCTTGCATGTTCGTTTCGCCGACGAGGCTATCTGCATCGGCCCAGCGAAAAGTGCGCGGAGTTATCTGGATATCGCCGCCGTGATCAGCGCCGCGGAAATCACCAATGTCGACGCAGTCCATCCCGGCTACGGGTTTCTCAGCGAGAACGCCGATTTCGCGGAAGTCTGCGAACTCTCCGGGATCAAGTTCATCGGTCCGAAACCGGAAGTGATCCGCCAGATGGGACTCAAGCAGCGGGCCCGCGCCATCATGGAAGAGGCTGGTGTACCCATCTTACCCGGTTCGCGCGGCGTGTTGAGCGGCGCGGAAGAAGCGCTGTCGCTTGCATCCGACATTGGCTATCCCATCATGCTGAAAGCCTCCGCGGGAGGCGGCGGGCGCGGCATGCGCATCGTGCGCTCGGAGTTGGAGCTTCCCTCGCTTTTCTCCCAGGCACAGTCGGAAGCGGCGGCAGCTTTCTCCTCCGGCGATCTTTATACGGAGAAGCTTGTCGAACGCCCCCGCCACATCGAGTTTCAGGTGCTCGGTGACGAGTTCGGCAATGTGGAGATCCTGGGGGAGCGCGAATGTTCCATCCAACGCCGGCACCAAAAGCTACTCGAAGAAGCGCCCTCGCCCTCTGTCCCGCCAGCGCTTCGCAAAAAAATCATGGATCGCTTGCGGGAAGCCATGCGGATCATCGGCTACACCAACGCCGGAACGGTCGAGTTCCTGATGGATCAGGACAAAAATCTCTACTTCATCGAGGTGAATGCTCGGATTCAAGTAGAGCATCCGGTCACCGAAATGGTGACGGGAATCGATCTGGTGAAAGCGCAAATTCGCATAGCTTCCGGAGAACGCCTGGATCAGATTCTGCCGGGTCCAGTGACAGTTCGCGGGCACGCCATCGAATGCCGTATCAATGCGGAGCATCCCGAAACGTTTGCTCCTTCTCCCGGCCGCATCACGGGACTAAACTTACCGGGCAGCATTGGCGTGCGCGTCGATACCGCCGCCTATACGGACAGCACAGTTCCGCCGTACTACGATTCCTTGGTGGCCAAGTTGATTGCGTTCGGCTGTAACCGCGAGGAAGCGATTCAGCGGATGAAGCGCGCGCTCAGCATGTTTGTCATCGAAGGGATTCACACCACGATTCCCCTGCATGAGGAGATCCTGTCCGACCCCGACTTTGTCGCGGGCCGCTTCGACACATCGTTTCTTTCGCAGTTGCGAGACAAAAAAGCCAATACCGTGGAGGAGCAGCCGGCCTTGTCTGCCAGCCAGCTTTGATGCGATTGCCACGTCAACTTTCCGGCTATTTACCCGTTGTGCATAAGAGGAATTGGAAAAAACTGGAACTGAGATTTCATGCCGGGAGTCACACGGTAATGGTATGGTGGAACCCACGAGCCAATCGAGTGCCGTAACGCGCCCGGGTAGCCGGGTTCGTTCCGCTTCTTTCAAATACTACATTCACGACGGTACCGATGCCTGCCGTCTGGAGCTCTTGGGAGATCTGACCGAAGCCGACGTGTCGGAATTATCCGGTTGCTGGCGCACCGCCAAGACCTGCCTGGGCAACCGCAAGCTGCTCTTAGATCTGCGCCGGTTGAAAACCATGGATGATGCAGGAAACCGGTGGCTCGTCTCCATGGCGGCCGAAGGGGCTTCGTTCCTGCCCGAGTCTTTCCTGCGAACCGGCCTGCCCGCGCAACAACCCGAATCTCCGAAAAAGAATGTCCGGAACGGCCTCTTCGGCCGCCTTCTTTCTTTTCTGCGCGGCGCTCCGATAGCCGAAGCCGAGTAAACTACACCAAAACCGTAAAAGCCGATTCTGTGCGCGTGACGGGCCGGTAAGCAGTGTCCCGCTCCACCGGCTCACGGCCAGCTTCCCGAATGAGGCGCAGCAGGTCTTGACGGCGTAGTTGCTGGGCCGTGGTAGCTCCGGCATCGTGATAGATTTTTTCCTCCACCACGGTTCCATCGATGTCGTTGGCACCAAAGCGCTGTGCGATCTGCGCCACGCTGGGCGTCATCATGATCCAGTACGCCTTGATATGCGGGATGTTATCGAGCATCAGCCGCGAAATAGCAATCTGCTTGAGATCGTTCATCCCGGTGGTTGTCGAAAGATGAGCGAGCGCGGTATTCGCCGGGTGAAAGGCCAGCGGAATGAAGGTGACAAATCCGTTCGTTTCGTCCTGAAGCGAGCGGAGATGCACGAGGTGATCCGCCAGATCCTCCGCGGTTTCTAAGTGCCCGTAGAGCATCGTGCAATTACTTTTGAGGCCGATCCGGTGCGCGGTACGCGCCGCTTCCAGCCATTCGTTGCCGTCGATTTTGTGATCGCAGATGATCCGGCGCACGCGCTCGGAGAAAATCTCAGCGCCGCCGCCCGGCATGGAATCCACTCCGGCTGCTTTCAGGCGTTCCAGGGTTTCACGAACAGAAATCTTGGCCCGCTTGGCGAGATAGGCCACTTCCACCATCGTGAACGCCTTCAAATGCACGCCGGGATAGCGCTCCTTGAGGCCGGCGATCATCCGGCAAAACCATTCGAGCGTCAATTCCGGATGCAGCCCGCCGACGATATGAAACTCTGTTACCGCTTCCGCATAGCCCTTGCCCGCTACCTCCCAGACCTGTTCTAAGGACATCGTGTAGGCGTGCGGATCTTTGGCCTTTTTGCCAAAGGCGCAGAGCCTGCAACTGGCGACGCAAACGTCAGTGGGATTGATATGCCGGTTGACATTGAAATACGTAACATCGCCGTGCAAGCGTTCGCGGACCAGGTTTGCCATGTACCCGAGCGCCAGGATGTCGAAGCTGCGAAACATCGCAACGCCGTCTTCAAAGCTGAGGCGCTCGCCGGCTTCTACTTTTTCGAGAACCGGCCGTAAGCGCCGGTCTTCGATGACCGGCTGTCTGGAGGATGCGAGAAGAGAGCTCATTGGTGTTTAAAAATATCAGCCGCCCAGAAGACGAAGAACAGCAGGCTGACGTATCCATTTACAGTGAAAAACGCGGCATTCACGCGCGACAGATCGTTTGGTTTCACCAGCCCGTGCTCATAAACGAGCAGCAGAACCACAGCAAGGACGCCCGCGATGCTCAATGACCCCAGGTGAAAAGAGGCAACCAGTGCCGCTAAACACGCGATCATGGCCACGTGTAGTAAACGCGCGATCAGCAACGCACCGCGCACGCCAAAACGGCGCGGGATGCTGCACAAACCTTCCGCGCAGTCAAACTCAAAATCCTGGCACGCGTAAATGACATCGAAGCCGGCCGTCCAAAACATGACAGCGGCAGTGAGCCAGAGAATGCGCGGGTCCAGGCTGCCGCGCATCGCGATCCAGGCCGCGCTGGGCGCGATCCCCAGGCAGAAACCCAGAATCAGATGCGAGAACAGCGTGAAGCGCTTAGAGAATGAATAAAAAAACAAAATCGCCAGCGCCACGGGCGCGAGCAAAAAACAGAGAAATCCAAGCTGGCGGGCAGCCCAGACGAAGACAAGCGACGAAGCGGCCGTAAAGCCCCATGCGAAACGGCGCGAGAGCAGTCCGGCGGGTAAATGGCGGTTCGCGGTGCGGCGGTTGCGAGCGTCGATCTCGGCGTCAAGAATGCGATTGAAGGCCATCGCGGCCGACCGCGCCGCCACCATGGCGACGATAATCCACAAAAAGCGCCAGCCGAGATCCGGTATGCGAAACCGGGCGTCGCGCAGCGCCAGGAGCGCGCCCGTTAGGGCGAACGGCAGCGCGAAAATGGAATGCTCGAATTTGATCATATCGAGCGTGAGCCGCAGACGCGTCCAGAAGCGAGCCATTTCGCAAGTAACGCTACCATTTTAGGGGATATGGACGTTCACCAACTTCAAACGCTCCTGGAGCATGTACGCGATGGAGAGACCAGCATCGATGACGCCCTTCGCAGTCTGCGGCACATGCCGTTTGAAGATCTGGGATTCGCGAAGGTCGATCATCATCGCGCGGTGCGGCACGGTATGCCGGAAGTGATTCTTGGCCATGGCAAGACGGCGGAACAGGTGGTGGGGATCGCGGCAGCGCTGCTGGCGAAATCGAGCAATCTTCTGGTAACGCGCGCCAGCCGCGAAATGGCCGACCGCGTGTTGGCTCTTGCTCCCGAAGCTGAATATTTTCCAGCGTCCGGAGTGGTTCGCGTATGGCGCGACCGCAAGATTTACGGCAAGGGCAGCATTGCCGCTGTCTGCGCGGGCACCAGCGATACGCCGGTTCTCGAAGAAGCGCAATTGACCGCCGAAACGATGGGCAATCAGGTGGATGCGATTTGCGATGTCGGCGTCGCAGGCATTCATCGGCTGCTGCATCAGCGCGAGCGGCTGATGAGCGCGCGGGTCGTGATCGTCTGTGCCGGCATGGAAGGCGCGCTGCCGAGTGTGGTGGGCGGCCTGGTCGGATGTCCCGTGATCGCGGTGCCTACCAGTATCGGCTACGGAGCCAGCTTCAACGGTCTGGCTGCGCTGCTCGGCATGCTGAACAGTTGCGCGAGTAATGTGACCGTGGTGAACATCGATAATGGGTTCGGCGCTGGCTATGTGGCGAGTTTGATTAATCGACTCTAACGGAAGTTCAGAACGTTAATCGGTCTACCGATGGTCCTCTGCTGACCGTTACTGGCCGTGGTTCTCACCTCCAGCGTGTGACTACCGTTTGCGAGCAGCGAGGTATGGAGTGAGAAAGCCCATCCAACATTCGGACAACCACCCGCATTGACATAGGCGGCGCATACGTCGGGACGGTATACACTGGTGGCGCTTCCGTAGGAAACGCCATCTACGAGGATCTGAACTCCAGCGATCGAGACACCGCTGTTCGTGTTTATTGCCCAGCCACTGATTGGCTCAGCATCGGTGAGCGTGCTGTTCGCAGTTGGTTGATCGATCACAATGATGGTCGGATTTCCCACCGCGTTGGAAACCGTGAACCCTGAGCTGATGGTCGTACTCTGTCCTCCCGAGGACCTGGCCGTGACCTCAAGGGTATGAGTCCCGTCCACCAATTGCGTCGTGTTCAGAGGAAAGCTCCAGCCTACATTCGGGCATCCCGCTCTGCCGGGATACGCCCCGCACACATCTTGCCGCGCGATCCCGTAACTTGCATTGCCCATGGGCCTTCCATCCACCGAAATTGTGACACTGGCAATGCTCGCGATATCGCTGATGGCCCAGCCGTCGACGATCGCGTTCGTTCCGCTCAGCGGACCCGCGTTTGTGGCAGGATCGTCGATCTTCAGCTTCATCGGATTCCCGGCTGTCCAGTTCGCCACTGTAATCGGCGCGCTGAGCGTTAGCGTATCTCCGGTCGACGAACTCGCGGTCACATCGACAGTGTGCGGGCCATCGGGTATCAGCGTCGTGTCGATCAAATACGACCAGCCGACGTATCCGTCCGGACATCCCGGGCGATTGGGATACGCGACACACACATCCGGACGCGGTGAACCATAGTTCGCGTTGCGGCGCGAAGCACCGTCAATCGAGACCTGCACGCTTGTGATGAGGCCGTTATCGTCTATCGCCCATCCGGAGAACGTTGCGCTGCCAAAGAGCACGGAATTCTGCCCATTCGGGTTATCGATGATCATCTTGATCGGCAGTCCGATAGTGACGTTCGAAACAGCAAAGGAAGAGCTGATCGTCGCGTGCTGGCCGCTACTTAAATAAGCCGTGATCGAGAACGAATGATTGCCGTTTGCAAGCTGCGTTGTATCAAGAACATAGGTCCAGCCGACGTTCGGGCAGCCGGCCCTGCCGGGGAGAGCCGTGCAGACATCCGGCCGGTTTGCGGGTGTCGCGTTGCCATAGGAAACACCGTCGATGGCAACCACAACGCTCGTAACCTGTCCCAAACTGGAAACCGCCCACCCGCTAAACCTAGCCGGTCCGCTGAAAGCGCCGCTCTGAGAATTGGGCTGGTCCATGTGCAACTGAAAGGGATTTGCCGAAGAGTTGTTCACCGTGAATGGCGCGGTCCAGGTGGCAGACTGCCCGAACCAGGTTACCGGTGTGATAGCCAAAGCGTGCTGGCCATCGGCAAGCAGCGTTGTGTCCAGCGTGAAAGTCCACCCCACGTTCGGGCATCCGGGGCGATTTGGAAACGCATTGCAAACGTCAGGCCGGTTCCCTCCGTATGCGGCAGTGCCATAAGGAACGCCGTCGATGAAGACTAGCACGCTACCAATTGGCGCGAGATCATCAAGAGCCCAGCCGCTGAACCCGGCTGTGCCGCTGAACGAAGAAATGCTTCCGCCCGGCGTGTCGATGATTGCGTGCATCGGATTCGCCGTGGACCAGTTTGCCACCATGAACGAAGAGCTAGCGGTCCGAGCTTGTCCATCGCTGGCAATCGCCGTGGCCTCGACTGTGTGAGGTCCGTTCGGCAACGTCGTTGTATCGAAATTGAAAGACCAGCCTACTTTGGGACAGTCGACACCGCTGGGGAATGCTTGACAAACATCGGTCCGGCTCAACTGCAGGGTGGTAGTGCCAACCGGGACATTATCAATCGCGATCGAAATGCTCGAGATCGGAGCTAAATCGTATAGAGCCCAACCCAGGAACGTAATGTTTCCGGCCACCACGGAGTTGCCCGATCCGGGATTATCCACGTTGACTTGAACCCCGGACGGCAACAACCCCGACTTCCACTGATTCACCAGATTCGTGACGTTCACCGATCCCAATCCTGTCGCCAGATCGTAACCGAAGGTGGCTTGATAAGCGGCCGTTGCGGTACCGTACCCAGCTTCGCCGGGAACGGCGTTGTTGCCGCTTGTGACATCGTTAAAAATACACGTGCTCGCAGGCAAACCGGACTGGCTCGACGCATTACACTGGCTTAAGTTTTCCGAAGCCGCAAGCGGATAGAGCACATAATTAGCTTGGCCTTGCCGCCCGTATTTCTGCACCACCAGCGCCATGATTCCGGCAAAAGAAGGCGTGGCCGCTGAGGTTCCGCTATAGCCGTCGAAATAGATTCTGCCGCGGCTGTCCGGAGTGCAGGAACTATCGAGACATAGCAAATACGCGTCGTGTCCGGCCGCGGTGAGCGAAACGTCAGGTGTGTCGCGAACCCCATCGGCTGGGATGCCGGAAACACCCGATTGCCAGGACGGCTTCGAATAGAAGGTACTCGCTCCCCCGCCTCCGGCCCACAATCCCGGCGTATTTCCGTTTGTGCAGGTGCCGGTCGTGCAGCTCTCGTTCCAGGTGATTTCAGGGATGTAAGATCGCGCAGATTGGCGAGTGGCCGCATTATTGGTTGCGTTCCAGTACAACGCGGCATTTCCGCCCTCATTGAACTGCGTACCGCCGACAGCGATGTCGTGTGGCGTCGACGCCAGCACGTTCGGTGAGATGGGTCCGGTGGCTGAGGCCGAGTTGGGATCGTCGCAGCCTTCCGCGCCGGAGTCGCCCGCCGCCACAGTGTAAGTGATCCCTTCGGAAGCTGCTTGCTCCGCCAGCGATAAATAGAAAGCCCCTTCCGCCGTGGTATAGTTGTGCTCGCAATCGCCGAAGCTCTCGGTCATAACGTCGCCCAGATTGTTATCGATGATGTATTCTTCCGAGAGGTCCACGCCGTCCGTCGAGTTGGTGGATTTCGAAACCACCAGCTTAATCGTCGCTCCGGTAGCCACTGCGCCCGCCCAGGTAGTGTCCAAAACCGCTTCTGCCTCTTCTGAGCCGCCCAGGTCGCCAGGATCGGTGCCGTTCACTACGCTTTGCGGCGGGTTGCTGGAGAGTCCAAAAGTGCTGCGGAATTGGTTGACGTCGGACATCTTGATATCTGTCCGGGCAACTACCGCGACGGTTGTACCGCTTCCGTTGATGCCGGCACTGTAGAGGGGATTGACGTTGTAGATGGTGGCGTAGTCAGCCGGCACCAATTCATGAGTGCCATCGGATGCGGTGAACTGCGGTTGCACGCCGGGCTGATAGATTGCTTCGATTCGTTTGGCGGTCGCGGTAAGCTGCGGCTTCTTGCTGAAATTGTGCAGAGTGACAATTCCGGCGAGTACCGGACCGAGGGCCGCGGGAACCTCGGGATCGTTGGTATTAGCCCAATGCTCCTCACCATTCACGATGTACTTGTGAATCTCGGTGTGGAATGCCTGCTGAACCTGACCGGCGGTTCCCGAAAACTCAATCACATTCCGCCCGTTTGAAATGCGGTTCACCTGGAAACCGTAGGATTCCAGCCAGGCCGTAACGGTTTGAACGTCCTGATCGGCAGCGCCAAACTGCTGGCCGAACTCCTGCGGCGTGAGCCAGTGATGGTAAAGCGGCGAGTTCTTGTCCTGTTGCGCAGCGAGCAGGGCCTGAAGAGCGGACTCCTGTTGCGTGCTTCGCGTCAGCACAAGCAACATGCGATTCATGGGCAAATCGCTGGGCGCCGTGCCCTGATCGAAGCGCGCGTCTGCCAGCGGATGTGTGTTGCCGTGGAGCACTTTCAACTGTCTGTCATCGACGGCGGCCGTGACGCGGACGCTCGGATGCGCTAATTGCGTAAGCTCGGCTGGCACGCCGGGGCGCGCTACCGCAAACACTACGGCAAGCGCGGGGACGAAAAAGGACACGGGTCGCATGTACGAACGAAAATAAACCTCTAGACGCTATTGGATGAATCCCTGACGGGCGTTCCGATCTGACCACCCTGACCGTGCTCACAAGGACGCGTGCGGTTCTTCTAAGTTACAGCAGCTTCTTTAAGATTTACGAATCCTTAGCCGAAGCGCCCACCGGGGAACAAAAGGAGAAACACCGACCACAGTCGACTCGTCTAAAAATTGGAGGACGTAAATGGAAGGCTTACGGCAGAGCGCAATGATGTCGCATCTTTTGGACGCTCTCGATCGCCGCCAGGATATCGGGCATTACGGCCGCCTGGTGTTCGTCATCATTGCGCGCTATTTTCTTTCCGATGAAGAAATCGTTCGGCAACTGACCAAAGATCCCGATTGCGACGAACAGAAGGCGTGGGGTTTAGTGAAGCAAGTGGAGGCGAGAGGTTACAACCCGCCGAAACGCGAACGCATTCTGGAATGGATGAACCAGCAGAATTTCCCCATCTGCGATGCGTCTGATCAAAACGAGGGGTGCAACGTGTATAAAAGCCTGGATTTTCCGCCGGAAGTGTACGAAAAGATCTCGGCGTATTATCAGAACCAATCCGCTCCTTAGCAGTCGCGGCTCTGTTGCGTTCAGGATTTAGCCGTCAGCGGATTGCACATTTGTTCGTTCAACCACTGCACGAGCTTATGCTTGTAACCTGAAGCAAGCTTAGGATAAGACTCCCACCAGCGAATGCCGTGTCCAGCGCCTTGGACGGGGTAAATCTCACAGCTCGCGCCCGCCTTTCGCATGCGCTCGCACATGTCGCGGGATTGCGCAAACGGTACAAGCGGATCGGCCGTTCCGTGGATAAACAAGAAGGGCGGCATGTCGCGCCGGACGTTGTCAATTGGGGACAGCCGAGCAAGACCGGCCAGAATCAGCCGTTCCCAAGGCTTCCCCTCCACCGAATCCCGAATCTGCGTAGGTACATATCTGGAATTCTTCAAAAGATACACGAGATCTGTGGGAGCGTAGAGGGCCACAACTGCTCTTACAGAACAGCCCGCATGACCCCGCAGCGCCGCCATCGCAGCAAGCTGGCCGCCAGCGGATTCACCGACCAGCGCGATCCGTCTGCCATCGACGTTGAATTCCGCCGCATGCGCCTTCACAAACCGGATGGCGGATTCCACGTCTTCGATTGCCACTCCGAAGCGTAGGATGTCGGTGGCAAAGCGGTAGCTGATAGAGAACCAGGCAAAGCCGGCCTCCCTCAAGGGTTTGAACAGCGGCTCGACATCGATGCGGCGATCGCCTGAAATCCAGCCACCGCCATGTACGAGGATGACGGCGGGAACGCGCTCAGCGGCGGCCGGGAACCCAGCATCCAGGCGCAAGCTGATACCGTTCACGCGAGAGTACTCGATGTCGCGCTTCACCTGCCAGGGAGAAAAATGCAGGGATGGAGATTGCGCGGCCAGACTCATAAAGTTGGAAACGAACGCCAGAACCAGGAATGAAAGCCCAATACGGGCGTACATACCTTATGTGATGTCCGCGACGTTCCAGCCGTTGCGTTGGCACACCCGCTGACCGGTTCCAAACGGTACTGGTATAATGCCCGCTGGCTTAGACGTGGCTACCTCGCTTCCAGCACCGCCGCCATTCGGTTTATTCCGGGATGACTCGGATCTGATCCCGAAGCTGAAGAAGCGTGAACCCGAAGCGCTGGGCGATGTGTACGACCGCTACGGCCTTCTGACGTTCGCCCTGATTCTCCATATTGTGAAGGACAGAGCAATTGCCGAAGAGATTCTTGCCGCCAGCTTCCTAGTGCTGTGGAACCGGATCCAGCGCTATCCGTACAACCGGGGAAGTCTGGGGCTGTGGCTTCTGGCGATTGCGCGCGACCGCGCCGTTCATCGCCTGCGGGCTGGCGAGAGTTGGTACACGTTGCCGAACCGGGTCTGCGCGGAAAATACTCCGTCGCTTTTCATCGAGACACGCGTCCAGGAACACGCCCCGGAGGAGATCCGGCGGCTACGCAATGCCTTCGTACAGTGCAAGGAAATTTTTTGCATTCTTCTGGAACTGGCTTACTTCGAAGGGCTTTCCGTGAGCGAATTGGCGGCTCGGCTGGACGAACCGGTCGAGACTGTAGAAGCCTGGCTTCGCACAGCCCTCGACGGTTTGCATCCCTGATTCGGGGATTTCCTTATACCGGCGTTGGTACGGGCAATATCGGGACCATAACTATCCAGTGAGCAAGAAATACCCAAAAAGATAATTTTGCTTCCCGTTAACCTGTTTGTTTCCAGCAGAAGTGCAAAATTGGCCGATTGTTTTCCGGCACTTAACCGAGGTTTGTACCCACCGCGGTGTTTGGCACGTCTCTTGCAGTAGATTAGGCGAGTCCCGACAATGATCGCTTCGAATCCAAGGCTCCCCGTGCAAGAAGAACACTTGACCTGCTGTTTCGAAAACAGCGAATTCCACCCGGTTGTGGGTTCCGCCGCCGATGCGCTGTGCGATGAGATGATGTTGCACGTGTTTACCTGTTCTACCTGCTTGGATGAATCCGAAGACGTGTGTCCGGTTTACCAGGGCCTCAAGATGAAGATGGAAGAAGCCGGTGGTCCGGTCCACGGCCGTTTCCTGGCGATGTAGTTTTTCGAGTTTCCGAAAAGGCCTCCTGTTGCGAATGCGGCAGGAGGCCCTTTCCATTTTGGGAAGAGGGTGTCCCAAAAGGAACAGCGATGGTTCGTTTTGGGACTGCGAGACCGCTTAGTTGCGTCCATACTGGCCGAAGGACTCGAATGGTGCCTCGATCCCTATTCGCTATAATTCCGCTCTTTCTGCTGTCCGTGTCTCGTCCTTCTCCAATATGGGGTGTACAGGCCGCTGATCCCGCGAAGCCTCTCACGCTTCAGCAAGTATGGTCTCTTGACTCGACCTACACCGACCGGCAGAACGGCGTCAGTTTCCGCTATCCCTCGATATGGAAGCCAGAAACACAGTTCGGCTACGTTCCACCGGGGTTGATAGTGTATTTGGAGCCAAGCGGTGACGAAAGGCTCCAGCGAGTGAAAGGCTTCGCCTATGAAGAGGGCGGCTTCCCACGCGACCGGATCATCGGTCCGTACTCGGCGACGAACCTGGAAGGCTTCGGCTTTGTTTACTCGGTTCTTCCCGCGGCGAGCCCCGCGGACTGCGAAAAGAAGGCCTCTTCCGCAGCGGACAACCCCATCGTGAAGAATTCCGGGCATCGATCGGTCAGGATTGCCGCCCGTTCCTACTCGGTATATACGACTGCCGGTGAGGCGATGAACCAAACCTACGATGGACAGCTTTATGGGACCTACGCTGGAAATGCCTGCTACCTGTTCGAGACGGGTGTTGCGACCGCTTTGCCGGGCATCTTAGATAATATCCAAGCGCTCACACCGGCGCAGTTTCACTCCATCGACGTGCATCTTTGGCAAATGATGGAGACGGTGCGAATCAGCCGTCAGAGATAAATACGCGACTTGCCGACAGCGATCAGAAATCGATGCCACGCACCAGCAAACAAGCAAGCAGAAGGCCGATGCCATAGCAGGTCAGGCGCAATCTGCACATACTGTAGAATAGAATACTACATAGACGTTTAAAGCGGATCGCGGCAGGCTTCATCGATGCTGTTTAACACTACCCGTGCGGTAACTGGCTCACATCCCAGCCGCCGCCGAGTGCTTTGATAAGCAAAACGCTGGCATCCATCCGGCGGCGGAGTAAATCCGCTTCGGTGCGCTCATTCGCGAGCGCGATGCTCTGAACCGTGATCACTTCCAGATAGTCGATCAGTCCCCCCTTGTAGCGGTTCATCGCAAGGTCGAGCGAGTTTTCCGCGGCTAAGGTGGCTTCGTGCTGTTTGGCGGATTCCTGCTCCAGGATACGCAGCGTGGCTAGATTATCTTCCACTTCCTGAAAAGCGGAGAGAGCGGTCTGGCGATAATTGGCAATGGTTGCGTCGTAGCCGGCCTCGGCGGTTTCCACCTGCGCGCGCCGGCGGCCCGCGTCGAAGATGGTTTGGAGCATCTGCGGACCAACAGCCCAGAAGCGGCTCGGCCAGGTAAACCAGTCGACGATGCTGCCGGCTTCCAAACCGCCGGTCGCGGTGATCACCAGATCCGGGAAGAAGGCAGCCTTGGCGATGCCGATCTGCTCATTCGCGGAAGCGGCACGCCGCTCGGCCACGGCAATGTCGGGTCGCCGCTCGAGCAGTTGCGAGGGCACGCCCGTGGGAATGGCGGGAGGCACGCGAGTGAGCGGCGAAACCGGCACTTCGAAGCCCTCTGGCGGCTTGCCAATCAAGACGGCGATGGCGTGATTGTAATTGGACCGAGCAACTGTCACATCGATATCTACCGCTTGCGTCTGGTTCAACTGAGTTTGGGCCTGGGCCACTTCCGCCTTGGAGGCCACGCCTCCTTTGTAGCGGTTCGTGGTCAGTTCGAACGCTTTTTCGTACGCTTTGACATTGTCGTCGAGAATCTGCTTCTGACGGTCCAGGCTGTGGGCTTCGAAGTAGTCAACGGCCAGTTCGGTTTGAAGCTCAAGCTTTACGTTCTCCAGATCGGCTGCCGAGGCTTGAAATTGCTCCTGTGCGCTGGCGATACTGCGGCGGATGCGTCCCCACAGATCGGCATCGTAGGAGACCTCGAACGGCGCGGTGAAATCGGCGTACTGCGCGCCGCCAAAGCCGGCGGGACGATTGGACGAGATCCGGTTCCGCGTGATTTCCGGCCCCGCGCTCACGGTTGGATAGAGAGCCGAGCGGTTGAATTTAATTGCCGCGCGTGCCTGGCGAAAGTTGGCTTCCGCCACCTTTAAGGTTTGATTGGCAACCGGGACCTGCTCTTCGAGCGCGTTCAGTTGCGGATCTTCGTAGAGCTCCCACCACTTGCCGCGCAGCTTGGAATCGCCGGGCTGGGCCGGTCTCCAGCCATTCACTTCCTTAAAACTGTCGGGCGGCTGCTCCGAGTAGGCCGGCGCGGACGGCACGGAAGGCTTCGTATACTTCGGCCCAACACTGCAACTGGCAAGCAGAGCAGCCATACCGACTGCTGCCAGACCCGCCTTGAAATTCATACCTTTCATTTCTTAAAACCCGGCCACTTGCTTACGCGCGTGCTTCTGTAACCTGTACCTGCTGGCCGGCAACGATCGAATCGCTCGGATTTACAATCACGGCGTCATCCGCCTTCAGGCCCGAAAGCACTTCTACCGAATCGCCGTAGTCGTGGCCCAGCACAACCGGAATCAGCTCGGTTTTCGAATTCCGGACCACTGCCACGCGCAACCCTTCGGAGCGGAACAACAGCGCGTTCGAGGGCACAGTGACAGCTTGCACTTTGGATGGCAGCTTGAGGTGTACCGAGCTGTAGGAGCCGGGCAGCAGTTCTCCGGTCGGGTTCTTCACATCGACTTCCACCAGCAACGTTCGGGAGGCGAGATCGATGGCATCGGCATTCCGGACCACCGTGCCCCGAAATTCACGCCCGGGGAACTCGGAAAGCGTTAAATAGGCGTTCACTCCCGGTTTCGCCGCGCGCGAATAGATCTCGGGAACATTGACATAGACGCGCAGGGTCGAGTTGGAAGACAGATGAAACAGCTCTTTGCCGGGACTGTTCGAACCGGCATCTACCAGAGAACCGACATCGATGTTTCGCGCGGTGATGACGCCATCGAAAGGCGCATAAACTTTTTCGTAAGAAACCAGTTGTTCGAGCCGGGCGACGTTCGCTTGCGCCGAGCGCACCGTTGCTGTACTTGCAGCGGCTTGCTGCACGGCGTTATCGACGTCCTGCTTCGCGACCGAATCCGTCTTGAAGAGAGTTAAGTAGCGGTCCGCGGTGATCTGAGCGAGTTTCAGATTGGCCTGGTCGGTGGCAAGCTGTTCGCGCGCCTGTTGAAGCTGCTGATCCACTTCGGGAGCTTCAATCTCGGCCAGCAATTGCCCGCGCTTGACGTGCGCGCCGATATCGACATGCCAGGCTTTCAAGTATCCGCTGGCCCGCGCCCAAATCGGCGTGTCGATAAATGCCTGCATGTTGCCCGGCAGCACGACTTCCTCCGCTCCCTGGCTCGCCTTGGGATGAACCACCGCCACGGTGGGGATGGACATAGCCAAAGTGTTCCGTTGCAAGGTGCTATCGGCGCGGGCGCGCGCGGTGATCCCGGTGAAGATGAGATACGCGAGCACCGCAGCGCCGAGCAGCAGCACCAGAAGCAATCCGCGCCATGGATTCCCTGAGGCGGTCTCGGTTGCGGGGCTCGCGTTGTGAGTGGTGGTGGTTGTATTTTCTTCTTCTACAGTCATTGCTTCTCCGAAAATCAGGCGTGAACGGGCCGGTTGGCGGCGTGGTCTCCGGTCTCCATCTCGTCTGCTTTATGTGATGCGTGCAGCAGGCTGAAAACTGCAGGGACAAAGAAAAGCGTCGCGACGGTGGCGCACGCTAAGCCGCCGATCACCGCGCGGCCCAACGGCGCATTCTGCTCGCCGCCCTCTCCGAAGCCCAGAGCCATCGGGACCATGCCGATGATCATGGCAAGCGCCGTCATGAGAACCGGCCGGAACCGCGTGGAGCCCGCCTGCAATGCGGCTTCAATCGAGCTGCCCACCAATGGCAGCCGCTCTTTTGCAAAACTGACTACCAGAATGCTGTTCGCCGTCGCCACGCCCATGCACATAATGGCGCCCATCAGAGCCGGGACGCTGATGGTGGTGTGGGTCATGAACAACATCAGAATGATGCCCGCGAGCGCGGCCGGCAGCGCTGTGATGATAATGAACGGATCGAGCCAGGATTGGAAGTTCACTACAATCAGCAGGTAAACCAGCACGATTGCGCCGGCCAATCCGGCGAGCAATCCGATAAACGAGTTGTGCATAGTTTCGAATTGCCCGCGCAGCACAACCTGCGAGCCGCGCGGCAGATATTTCGCGTTCGCATTCAGAACCTGCGCAATCCCCCGCCCGACCGCGCCCAGATCGCGATCCTGCACGGAGCCATAGATATCGGCCGTGCGGCGAATATTGAGGTGGGTCACGACGCCAAGCTCGTTTTCGCGGCTGATGTCGGCCAGATCGCTCAGGATTTCCGGCTGCTTCTGGTTGGGACCGCTGATCGGTACGTTGCGGAGGTCTTGCAAAGACTGGATGTGGTACTGCGGCGTTTGCGTCACCAGGCTGTAGTTCACGCCGTTCACCGGATTCAGCCAGAACGTCGGCTGGGTTTGAAAGCTGCCGCTCAGCGAAGTGAGAAAGTTGCGCGCCAGGTCGATTTGCGTGAACCCGCTTTGCGCCGCTTTGGTGCGGTCCACCTGAACGTGAAGCTTCGGCTCGTCGAAGACCTGATGCACATGCAAATCCACTGCGCCCGGAATGCGCTGTAACTGCGGAAGAATGCGGTCGGCAAAGGCGCGGCTGGCCTCGATATTATTGCCGGTGATCTGGACATCGATGGGCGCGGGCAGTCCGAAGTTGAGAATCTGCGTGACGATGTCGGCAGGCAACAGATAAAACGTCGTGCCGGGAAATTCGCGCGGTAGAGTCTTGCGCAGTTCGCGGACGTAATCGGCGGTGGGACGATGCTTTTCCGTGAGCGTGACCAGGATGTCGGCGTCGGCCGGGCCGATCTGACCGGAGTTGCTGTACGAGAGATTCATCTGGCTGTAGGGCAGGCCGATGTTATCGAGGATGGTTTCGAGCTCCTGGTGCGGAATCCGTCTCCGGATCGCTGTATCGACCAGATCGCAGAGCCGGGCCATTTCCTCAATGCGCGTGCCGGTTTTGGCGCGGACGTGCAGTTTGAATTGGCCGGTGTCGCTGGTCGGGAAGAAATCTTCTCCGAGAAACGGAAGCAGCAACGCCGCGGAAGCGCAGACCGCGATGAACGCCGGAACGAATATCTTCCGGCGGTAGACCAGTGTGGTGAGCATGGCCTGGTATTGGGTCCGGACGCGCTCGAAGCCGCGCTCGAAGGCACGCTGGAATACGGCAAACGCTCCCTTACGGTCGCGGTTCTGACGCAGCAGGTACATCGCGAGCGTGGGCACCAGAGTTCGCGAGAGCACGTAGGACGCGATCATGGCGAACACGACGGCTTCGGCCAGCGGGATGAACAGAAACTTCGCGACCCCGCTCAAAAAGAACATCGGGAGAAAGACAATACAAATGCAGAGCGTGGAGACAAGCGCCGGAACGGAGATCTGCGCCGCGCCTTCGAAGATGGCGGTCTTCAGGTCATGGCCTTCTTCCATGTAGCGCTCGATGTTCTCGATGGTGACCGTCGCGTCGTCCACGAGAATGCCCACCGCGAGTGCCAGTCCGCCGAGCGTCATGATGTTGATCGTCTCGTGCAGCGCGCTCAGGACGATGATTGACGTCAGAATCGAGAGCGGAATCGAGATCGCAATAATCAGCGTGCTGCGCCAGCTTCCCAGAAACACCAGAATCATCAAGCCGGTCAGGCACGCCGCGATAACGGCCTCGCGAATGACTCCGGTGACGGCGGCGCGCACGAAAATCGATTGATCCGCCAACGGCTGGATTTTGAGCTGCTGCGGGAGTGTCGCTTCCACTTTGGGCAGAATGTCCTTGATCCCTTGCACCACGTCCAGCGTGGAAGCGCTGCCCGCTTTTAGAATGCTGACCAGAACGCCGCGCTGGCCATCCCGCCGGATGATGTTCGTCTGCGGCGCAAATCCGTTCCGCACGTTCGCCACGTCACGTACGTAGATCGTCGAATTGCCCACCACTTTTATCGGGAAGTCGTTGATTTCGGCAATGCGCTGCGGACTGTAGTTCATGTCCACGTCGTATTCGAACTGGCCGATTTTGGCGGTTCCCGAAGGCAGCAGCAGGTTCTGATTGCTCACCGCGCTCACGACATCAAAAGGCGATAGCCCCTTGGCCTGCAATTGAGCGGGGTTCAGGTCGATCATGACCTGCCGCTGTTTTCCGCCATAGGGATACGGCAGCACCGCGCCTGGAACCGTCACCAGTTGCGGGCGAAGAAAGTTCATGGCAATGTCGTTGAGATCCTGTTCCTGCAATCCCTTGCCGGAGAGAGCAAGCTGCAGAATCGGGACGCTGGATGCGCTGTAGCTGAGAACGATCGGCGGATTGATGCCGGCCGGCATCTGCTTCAGAATCGTCTGCGAAACGGCGGTGACTTGGGCGATCCCCGTGGTGACGTTCGCGTAGGGCTGTAGATAGATTTTGACCACCGCCGTTCCGTTGAGCGTGGTCGATTCGATGTGCTCGATATCGTTGACGGTGGTGGTGAGGACACGCTCGTAAACAGAAGTGATTCTGCCCTCAAATTCGCGGGGATTCAGGCCGGTATAGGTCCAAATGGCGGAAATGACGGGGATATTAATGCTAGGGAAGATATCGGTCGGGGTCCGAAGGATTACGATTGGACTGATCAGGAGGATCAGAAGCGCCAGAACGATGAAGGCGTAGGGCCGTGTGAGAGCTACTCTGACGATCCACATTCACCTATACCGATGAATTTACGATACTAAAAAGTTTCGAAAATCTGCAACTTTTGTACTTCGCGGCCGCGTCAGATAGGTGGATATTGGAAACAACCGAAGAACTAGCGCATAAAGGACGCGGGCGACCCCGGGACGAAGAGGCTCGGAATCGGATTCTGGGGGCGGCTTTGCAAGTCCTGGAGGAGCAGGGTTTCGCCAATACCACGACAGACGCAATTGCCGAACGCGCCGGGGCCAGCAAAGCGACCATCTATCGCTGGTGGCCGCACAAAGCGGCTGTGCTGATTGAAGCACTCCGGGAAAACGTCGCGCAGGAGATGCCGTTTCCCGATACGGGCGATCTGCGCGAGGATATCCGGCTTCAGCTTCGAAACTTTATCCGATTACTGAATGGGCCGCACGGGCGCATTTTCAAGGCGTTTGTGGCCGCCGCGCAAAGCGACCCGGAAGTGGCGGAGGCGTTCAAGACCGTCTGGGTCCGGCCGCGCCGGATGGATGCCAAGCAGGTTCTGGAGCATCACCGCGGGAACAGCTTGCGCGAAGACGCGGATCTGGACTTGGTCATGGACGCTCTCTATGGGCCTCTGTACTACCGGTTACTGATCGGCCACGGATGCTTGTCGGAAGTCTACACCGACGCGTTGACGGATCTTGTGTTGGCTAGCATCCTGAAAACCTGACCTCCTCACCTTAGTACCATTTCCGCAACTGGCTCATAGCGAAGCGGCTTCTTCTCTGCTATCTTACGGAAACTCGGTAAATAGCTTGGCGACAGACAGACATATCCTCGTCATTGAGGACAATCCGGGCGATATGCGCCTTATGCGGGAGGCGCTCAAAGATATGCAGCCGCCTGTAACGGTTGAATTTTCCAGCGATTGTAACGGAGCCCTTAAGCGATTGCGCGAGCGCAACCCGGTTGCTCCGCAGCTCATTTTTCTCGATTTCAACCTCCCGGGTTCCGATTCGCGCGAATTTCTTCGTAAGGCGAAGGAAGATATGGAGCTGCGGCTGATTCCAATTACCGTGTTCACCGCATCGGATGCGGAACGGGACATCTGCCAGGCGTACGAATTGTACGCAAATTGCTACTTACGGAAGCCGGTAGATCTGGAAGAGTTTTTCAGCACGATCCGGACGGCAGCACATTTTTGGCTGGACGTAGCCTATATTCCAGGGAGAGGCGGGCAGTAACAGAACTGACAGTTTTCGTTCCGTTCTGTTATGATTCAGGCGCATGAGCGGGTACTCGATCGGGGTAGATTTGGGTGGCACCAACCTTCGCGTCGCAGCTTTGGATGCGAACGGAAAGATCCTGCGGAAGGTATCGATACCGGCGATCTACGACAGCGGGCCCGAGAGCGTTGTCAACGATATAGTCAAGACCATCAAAGAGGTCCGCGAGGCGCTTGGAGCGCGCGGGTTGCGAGGAGTAGGAATCGGCGTGCCCGGCTTTATCGATATGGATGCCGGGCTGGTGATCGGTTCGGCCAACCTGCCGGGATTTCAAGGCTTCCCGGTACGCGACGAGATCCAAGCCCGGCTGGGCACTCCGATCATTCTGGAAAACGATGCGAACGCGGCGGCGCTCGGCGAAATGTGGATGGGCGCCGGTAAGGACGTGAAAGACCTGATCCTGTTTACTCTGGGGACTGGAATCGGCGGCGGCATCATTATCGATGGCAAGATTTTTCACGGTTTCCACGGCATGGCCGGAGAATTCGGACATATGACGGTTTTTCCGGACGGAAACCCGTGCGGCTGCGGAAACTGCGGGTGCCTCGAAAAACATGCCTCAGCCACGGCGATTGCCGCCATGGGCCGGATGATGCACTTCGGACGCGACACGACATCGGCGCGGGTGCATGAACTGGCACTTGAAGGCAACGAGCGCGCCAAGCTGATTTTCGAATCCGTCGGGCGAGCGCTCGGAATTGCGATCGCGAGCCTCATCAATATCTTCAATTTCCCCTTGTATCTGCTGAGCGGTGGTCCGCTTCCCGCCTGGGAGTTCTTCGCTCCGTCCATGTTCGCTGAAGTGAACAGGCGCTCGTTTACGTTTGCCCGCACTGGGACGCGCATCGAAAAAGCAACTCTGGGCAGCGAAGCCGGCTTGTACGGCGCTGCCTATCTTCCCTTTCAGCACAGCCCTTCTATCCAAATTGCGGCAAGCCGGTAAGGCCGGCCTGCGACAATTTAAGAGTTTTGGATAAACCGATGTATTGGCTTGGACTGGATGTCGGTACGGGCGGCTCGCGCGCGCTCCTGGTGGATTCGGGCGGACGGGTTACTTATTCCTTTATGGCGCCGCACGAAGACATGCGGATGCCCAAACCGTTATGGGCAGAGCAGGAGCCGGACGATTGGTGGCGCGCGTGTCAGCTTGCAATACAGGGAGTGCTGCAGCAGGCATCCATAACCGGAAGCAGCGTGAAGGGCGTGGGGCTCACCGGACAGATGCACGGCCTGGTGCTTTTGGACAACGAATCCAAAGTGATCCGTCCGGCCTTGATCTGGTGCGATCAGCGCAGCCAGCGGCAGGTGGATTTCGTTACCGGCAAGATCGGGGAGGCCCGCGTGTTGCAGGCCATTGCGAATCCGGTACTGACCGGGTTCACGTTGCCGAAGCTGCTGTGGGTGCGCGACAACGAGCCTGAGAAATTCGCCTCGATTCGCAGATTGCTGTTGCCCAAAGATTACGTGCGGTTCAAACTGACAGGCGAATTTGCGACCGACGTTTCGGATGCGAGCGGCACGGCGCTGTTCGATGTGGTGAAGCGGAAGTGGTCGGACGATATGGCCGATGGCTTGGGCCTGGACCGGAGCATTCTGCCGAAGGCGTACGAATCAAGCGAAGTGAGCGGGACGGTTTCTGAAGCCGCTGCCGCGCTGACCGGTTTGGCTGCGGGGACGCCGGTAGTGGCAGGCGCCGGCGATCAAGCCGCGAGCGCGATCGGGAATGGGATTGTGCAGGCGGGCACGGTTTCGTGCACGATCGGAACGTCGGGCGTCGTGTTTGCTTATCTCGACAAGGCGGCGTATGATCCGGCGGGGCGCGTGCACACGTTCTGTCATGCGATTCCCGGTGTGTGGCACGTGATGGGCGTGACACAGGGCGCGGGGCTCAGCTTCCAGTGGTATCGGAACCGGTTCGCCCCCGAAACACCGTACGACGACTTGACCGCGAACGCCACGTTCTCTCCGGATGGAGCACACGGCCTCTTCTGGTTGCCTTACCTGATGGGCGAGCGCACGCCGCACCTGGATGCCAATGCGCGGGGCGCCTGGATCGGCCTTACGGCCAAGCACCAGACGTCGGATTTGATTCGCGCGATTCTGGAAGGCGTTTGTTACAGCCAAAAGGACGGACTCGAAATCATTGCCGGCCTGGGTGCGCGCCCGGCGCTGGTGCGGCTTTCCGGTGGAGGTGCACGCAGTCCGTTCTGGCACCAGTTATTCGCCGATATTTTCAACCTGCCGGTGGCAACTCTGGAAACGCAGGAGGGATCGGCATACGGGGCGGGTCTTCTGGCGATGGTGGGAACGGGTGAATACAAGAGCGCGGCGGAAGTTTGCCGGGTGGCGATTAAAGAAGTGAGCCGGAAGGAGCCGCGTCCGGATGCAGCCAAGTTCTACGAGAAGCACTACCAGATTTATCGTTCGCTCTATCCGGCATTGAAACCGGTTTTTCAGACAATCGCCGAAGTCGATGGCTGAAGCGAATGCAACTTACTGCGACGTAGCGCTTCCGGTTCCTCTCGATCGACTGTTCACTTACGAGTTGCCGTTGACATTGCGGCACCGGGTCCGGCCGGGTTGCCGCGTGCTCGCGCCGTTCGGAAGCCGCAAGCTGAACGGCGTGGTACTGCGCACGCACGATACGCAGCCGGATTATGAAACGCGCGAGGTGCTGCGGCTGCTTGATGAAGAGCCGGTGCTCGATGAGCAGTTGCTGCATCTCGGGGAATGGATCGCGGAGTACTATTGCGCGCCGATCGGGGAAGTGCTGCGAGGCATGCTGCCGCTCAGCGGAGAGTTGCGGCGCGGGACCACGTACTCGCTCACGGATCTGGGCCGCGATATCCAGCGGCAGATTTCGTTTGAGGGTGAACCGGACGCCGCGTCTCAGATTCTCTCGCTGCTGGAACAGAGGCCCCGTTCTGCCGGTTACCTCGTGAGCAAAGTGAAGGACGCGCGTTCCGTGCTGCGCAATCTAGTGAAGCGCGGATGGGTGGCGGCGGAAGACACGCAAGAGGCGCGCGACCCGCTGCGGATGCCCGCCGAGCGGTTGCAAGTGGAATTCCTGGCGCGGCCGGAGCCGAGCGTGAAGTTAAAAAAAAGCGAACGCGAGCTGCTGGCATTTCTCGAACTGCATCCGGGGCCGCACAATGTCGGAGAACTCGGAGAAACGGTGGCCAAAGCGTCGGAAGCGACGCGTGCGCTGGCGCGTCGCGACCTGGTGAAGTTGGCCGCGGAGGAGTTCCCCGCCCCGGCTGCGTGGGAACGCCCGGTTCCGGTGCTGAACGAGCATCAGCAAGCGGCGTTCGATGCGATTCGCGCGGCGCTGGAAGCGGGCCGGTTTCAAACGTTTCTGTTGCAGGGCGTGACCGGTTCGGGCAAGACGGAAGTCTACCTGCGTGCCATCGAGGCCGCGCTGGCGCTGGGCAAGAATGCGTTGTTACTCGTCCCGGAGATCGCGCTGACACCGGCCATGGCCGGACAATTCTTTCACCGGTTCGGAAAGCAGGTCGCGATTCTGCATTCGGCGTTCGGCGAGGCCGAACGCGCCGGACAGTGGCGCAGGATTCGGAATGGGCAGGCGCGCGTGGTGGTGGGGACGCGTTCGGGCGTGTTTGCGCCGGTGCAGAATCTGGGGCTGATCATTGTCGATGAAGAGCACGACACCAGCTACAAGCAGCAGGAAACGCCGCGCTATCACGGACGCGATCTGGCGCTGGTCCGGGCGCGGGACGCTTCCGCGGTTGCAGTGCTGGGCTCGGCGACACCCAGCATCGAGAGCCGGCACAACGCGGATGCGGGCAAATACACGATGCTGCGCTTGCCGGAACGCATTGCGCAACGGCCCATGCCGGAAGTGCAGTTGGTCGATATGCGGCTGGAGTTTCTGGAGACCAAGCGGCAGGCAACGTTTTCGCGCAAGCTGCTGGAGGAGATGGAGCAGCGGCTCGCGAACCGCGAGCAGGTGATGCTGCTGCTGAACCGGCGCGGCTTTTCGAGCTTTCTAATCTGCCGGGCGTGCGGGGAGCGGATGCTGTGCGTGAACTGCTCTGTCGCGCTGACGCATCACCGGCGCGATCGCCGGATGTTGTGCCATCAATGCGGATACGCGGAGAAGATTCCGTCCGAATGTCCGAAGTGCGGGAGCGATTATATCCAGTTCCTCGGCACCGGTTCGGAGCGCGTCGAGGATGAGTTGCACGAGCACTTTCCGACGGCGCGCATTGCGAGACTGGATCGCGACAGCGCGGCCGGTAAAGGCGCGTTCGAACGAATCCTGCAGAGTTTCCGGGAAGGCGACACAGACATTCTGGTGGGCACACAGATGATTGCCAAAGGGCATGATATTCCGAACGTGACGCTGGTCGGTGTGGTGCTGGCGGATATTGGGCTGAGCATGCCGGATTTTCGCGCGGCGGAGCGGAGCTTTCAGCTTCTGACGCAAGCGGCCGGGCGCGCGGGACGTGGGGACACGCTGGGGCGGGTGGTGATTCAAACGCTTAACCCCGAGCACTACGCGGTGACGTATGCCGTCGAGCAGGATTACGAAGGCTTCTACAAGAAAGAGATCGAGTTCCGGAAGTGGATGCGGTACCCGCCGTTTGCCGTGCTGGCAAACGTGCTGGTGCGTGCGGCCAAGCAGGAGGAGGCGCTGCGCATGGCGACGCAATTGGGGTACGTTCTGACGCCGGTGGCGCCCGGCATACGCGTGATGGGTCCGGCCGAGGCGCCGGTGCTGCGGCTGAAGAACGAGTTTCGGTATCAGATCCTGTTGAAGGCGGCCAAGCGCGCGACGCTGCGGCAAGTGCTGAACGACTTGCGCCGGTTCGCCGAAAAGGAGAAGTGGCCGGCGACGGCGCTGGTGGTGGACGTGGACCCGATCAGCCTGATGTGATTTTTGCGAAACGAAATTTCGAGGGGATCGAAAAGAGCCAGTCACGCGCCGATGAAAATTCTTTTCTGGTTTCAATTCAGAGAGTTGGGTTGATTTGGGAGGCCCGTTGCGGATCGCGTTTCGGCGAGACTACGATGATAAACTCGTTTATGAACGCGCAAGCGTTTTATGCGGCGGCTGTAGCTCAGTTGGTAGTAGCGCCAGATTGTGGTTCTGGATGTCGTGGGTTCGAATCCCACCAGCCGCCCCAGCAATCTCCTTTCATAATCAAATAGTTTACAACTTCTTCTCAATTTGAAAACGCCGGGCTGATCCTGAAACATCCGAATAACCGTCTGCTCTGACAAATGCAAGCGTTCGGCGATCTCCGCCGGTGCGAAGTGAGGCTCCAGAACGGCGTTGATCGGCTCCCGTTCCGGATTGAAGTGGCTGGCGGTTGCGGCCATACTGCGAACCGGTGTACTCGATGCTGGATGTCGTCCTCGAAAAGCAAAATCTTCGGAACGCCAAATCCCGCTTTGCCCGCAAAGACGACATTCGCGATGCGGCGTGCGAATTCGGCAGACTCAATGCCTAGGCGCTCGTGCCAATCAGAGCGCGCGGCGATCGCTAGCCAATGCCATGCGGACTCAAAGGGAGACCAGCACGACGAGACGGGCATGTTCGCCCGCCGCAATTCGTAAAGGATTTCTGCCGCATGCATCGTTCCAGTGACAGTGTGATCCTCTTCCACTGGAGGTCCGGCCGCGACCACCGGTAGAATCGCGTGATTCCGATAAGTAATCGCCGAAATATGAAACAGCGGTTTGGGTGAGGTTTCGTGGGCAATGTAGCCTGGATACTCGTTCATCGGGCCTTCGGCCGCCACATCCTCGTCGGTGACACCGATATGGCCTTCGATGATGATCTCCGCGGTGGCTGGTACAGGCAGATCCACCGTCTCAGCAGGCACCATCTCTAGGGGTCCGCCGAAGTACCCGGCAAGGAAGAGGCTCTCGTCCGCGTTCTCCGGCAGCGGGAGTCCGCCCATCATTGCCAATCCTGGCTCAACGCCGAGAGCGAGTACGATTGGCATTGGTTTGCCCAATTGAATCCATTTCGAACGGATGATGCCTAGATGCTGCGGAGGCGGGATCAGGCAAGCGAGGCGATTGCGATCGACAATCATCATCCGATTCACGGAGTAGTTCGTCCATGACCCATCAGGAGTTCGTGCGATGTTCAGTCCGTAGGTTTGAATGTAGCGCCCACCGTCGTTTGGGGAAATCCACGGTGTAGGTAACGCGAGAACATCGACCTGATCGCCAACCATCACGTTTTCCTTGCACGGCGCGTCGGCTTTAGCGAGTATCCGGTGCGGAATAGGTTTACGCTCGTGCGCCGCGACGATGGCTTCGAGGAGCTCCTGCCCGGATGCATCTGGTCGATGCCCTAGCGCAATGGCAAGCCGGGCGAGCGGCATGCCGGATCGAGAACTCAGTGCAGCAGGTGCTCCTAGAACCCGGAAACCGCTCGCATCGTACCCCTTGACCCGGTTAAACAACGGGGCTGGTGCTCGGAGATCGTAGCTGCGGCGAATGATCGCGCCGATCTCGAACTTCCAGTCGACCTCCACATCAATCGGCTGAATGTCGCCAAGAATTCGGAGCTCGTCAATGTATTCACGCAAACTGCGCAGATGCTTCAGCCTTTGCATCGTTTCTTCTCTTCGGCGCGCCTTCGCTCTGCGGCCCCTTGTGGATCGGTGAGGATATCAACCCACAGCGGATGAGGTGAGGGCTCTGCGTCATATTTGTCGTGCCAGTTCCACCACCGATAGGGTGGGGTTTGGGGGTAACCCTCGGGAGAATCTTCCCAAGTCTCCTGACGACCGAGCGGTGTGATATCGAGGTAGCTCCATGTACTGCCCATCGCCTCATCACCACGGTTGTTGATGAAGTAAGTACGGAACACCTGCTCGCGGTCGCGAAAGAAGACATCGTGGCCGTGCCATTGATCGACACCAAAGTCCACGTCAAAGCTGTCTGTGATGGTATACCACGGCATTGCCCAGCTCATTCGCGCCTTCAGGCGGGCAATGTCCTCCTGCGAACCGCGCGACACGAAAGCAAGTGTCGTATCGCGAGCATTGAGATGGGCCAAGTGAGCGACCTGATCGGCGAGAAAAGAACATCCCCGACAGGCATGCTCGGGCCAGCCGAACACCCCTGGCTCAAAGAAGGCGCGGTAGACGATCAGCTGTCTCCGGCCATCGAACAGGTCGAGCAAGCCAACTTTGCCGTTGGGCCCGTCGAACTCGTACTTCTTCTCTACTGCCATCCATGGCATTCGGCGGCGTTCGGCGGCCAAGGCATCACGGGAGCGAGTGAAGGCCTTCTCCTTCGCCAGAAGCTGCTTATGCGCGGCGTCCCACTCTCGCTGCGATACTACCGGGGGAGTTTTCATCGCTAGATGCGCTGCGACGTGCTTATGCTCTCTCTCCTCGTCGGTTGCCATGTCATTTCTCCTGCAATCGCTTAGAAAGACCCAGAAGCTCAGGGCTAATGTCAGCCCAGGCCGTTGCCATTTCGTATTGATATGCCAGGTGCAGCACTCCAGCTTCGTCCCAGGGTTTACCGACGATTTGCAGCCCGAAAGGCAGCCCATTCTGATCGAAACCGCTCGGTATGCTGATTGCGGGGAGGCCGTAATAGTTGGCAAAAACCGTGTTAGCCGCCGAGAGAGCCTGACCATTATTGCGCGCTTCCTCGACCGTTGGAACTGCCGCGACAGTCGTCGGCAGGAGCATGACGTCGATGTCGTGAAACGCCTCAGAAGCGATCAATCTGCGATCAGATTCGATTTTTCTCAAATCGCTTACAGGGTGGCGAAGCGGTGCAGCCACATTTGTTGTTGTGCAGCCGAGAGCACGGATCTGTTCAACCGCTACGTGAAAGGCTTGGCGGACCTTTTGGTGCGCCTCAAAGTTATTCGCCACCCCAACACGCAGATTGAGATCCTTCCTGATCGCTTCCAGATAGCTTGGTCTCTCGCTCTGGGGACGTTCGGCGAGGATGTCCAGAACAATTGCCACATCTTCGACGCTCCGTGCCATAATTCCTGGGTGGCTGAACCAGCGGATCATCTCCCCGGGATCCTCTTCACCTTCGAGAATGCCCCTCGGACTGATAAGGCCGTAGGTTCCTTTGAAACCGACGACGCCGCAGCAAGATGCAGGTAGACGGCAAGATCCTATTGCGTCCGTATCCAGCGTGGCAAAGCACATGCCGCTCGCAACTGCCGCGGCTGACCCGGAAGATGATCCCCCAGCAATATAGTCGACATTCCAGGGGTTTCGAACTGGCCCGAACGCGCTCTCTACGCCAGTGGTACCCATTCCAAGTCGATGCATGTTGGTCTTGCCAATGACGATTGCACCGGCCTTCTTGAGTTTGGCGACGCCAACCGCGTCGCTCTTTGGGACGCGATTCTTGAAGCCCTCAAAGGCCGCAGTTGTTCGGATATCAGCTGTATCGTAGAAATCCTTGACTCCAATCGGTATGCCTTGCAACGGTCCGCGGACTCTCCCTGCAGCGATTTCAGAGTGAGCCAATCTGGAGTCTTCGCGTGCCTGGTTCGGCAACACTGTGATAAACGCGTTGAGGGTTGGATTCAGTCGTTCGATCCGATCTAAGCACGAATCAACAATTGCTACCGGCGACACTTTGTGTTTGAGCATCTGCTGATGCACAGTTCGTATGTCCACATTCATCTGATCCACTGCCGAGATTGATTGGTGCTGCGTCATGAATCCGCTCGCTGACCCTTCGCCTGAATTGGAATCCACACCTCGAATCCTCCCAGTCCAGTCGCTGAATTGAATTGCTGGTCGTACCGCTCGAACGCTGGCGCATCAACCGCCTGATGACCCGAGTTCGGTAGCCAGTGATTCCAGATTGTGTTCCACACGCTGCGGATCGTTGAAATATGATCCGGCCGTCGGAACACTGCATAATTCTGCTCCGGAATGCGCAAGCAAGTCCAAGCTCTGGATATGCCCGTAAAATCCCTGACGGTCGCAGCGCATATATAATCGAAGTTCCCTGCTTCATCGTCGTTGCAGAACACGCCATAAGCGGCACCGCCGATCTGTCCGGGGATGTGGCTCAGGTGCGGCGCAAAACGTTGCCACTGCGAAGGAATCGCGGCACTCGTTTCGCACGAGTAACGTTCTGCCAATCCGGCTACGAGCAGCCGTTCGCCTTCTTCAAATCGCGGTGGCTCAAGCCGGATGGTCAGAAAATCGTCGAGTTTGATAGGTCCGATCAACTCCAGCTTCATCGCCTTCTGTTGCGCTCTAGCTGCCTCGGGTGTCAGGCCAAACTCAGCACGAAATGCGCGGGTAAATGCCTCATGTGAGCTGTAACCTGCATCAAGTGCAACGGAAAGAATATCCGATGCGCCGTTCAGCAGAGCTTTTGCCGCTTCGCTCAGGCGGCGGGCTCGCACGTAGCTCATGATCGAGCGGTTTGTGGCCGCGCCAAACGCTCGCGTCATGTGAAAACGTGATACTCCAGCGGCCCTGGCAACGTCTCCGAGGTCAATATCACCTGCAAAGTGACTCTCTATGAACCAGAGGGCCTTCTCAACCGGATTCATCGGGCGCCTCCTGTGAGCCCACAGTTCAGTATGACCGTTATTGGCATCATCGGATTTGATCGAAATTGCTCAGGATGGACTTCTCCGAATATTCGCCGCGCAGGGCCTCGCAACTGCCTTCCCCGAGCGCGGATCGAAATTAGATGTCCGGTGGTTCACCCGGACAATCGCTTAGTCACCACGATGGTGATGTCGTCGTGCTGTACTCTCCTGGAGAATCCGAGAACCTCGACGGTGATCGCCTCAGCGAGATCCCGGGCAGTAAGGTCCCTGTTTTTCCAGATTGCGTCGATGAGGCGGGCCTCGCCAAATTCCTCGTCTTCCTCGTTCACCGCTTCTGTCACGCCATCTGTGTAGAGCACAAGAATGTCACCCTGGTCCATCGTCGTCTCGAACAGCGAGCACTCCCATCTGTCGAAAAGGCCGATCACGGTATTAGCGGACTCGAGCTTTTCAACAGCGGTTTCTCGAAACAATAGCCCGGGCAGATGGCCGCAGTTGGCGTAACGTAACCGATGCGAAGGTGAATCGTACTCGGCATAGAACAGCGTGGCATAGGCGCGCGAGTCTGTGTTCCGAAACAGTGTTTGGTTCACCAGGGAGAGCGCTTCTTCAGGACAATTGGCTAGCCGCGCACTTTGGCTGCGAAGTGTTGCCTGAAGATGGGCCATGAGAAGCGCGGCGCCCATTCCTTTCCCTGCGATATCGCCAACGATACAAGCCAGGCGATCTTCTCCCAGCTCGAGAAAATCATAATAATCGCCGCCTACGGCACGCGCCTGTAGACAGGTTCCAGCGCAATCCAGTGTGGGAATGGCCCGCAAAGCATGGGGAAGCAATCGCATCTGGACCTGCTTGGCCAAATCGAGTTCCTGAGCGGCGAGATGCTGAGCCTCGCGGCGCTTCGCCTCCGCTTCCCGCCGATTTTCGATGGCCTGCGTTACGCCGTCGAAGCCTGAGAGTCCGAACAAGTTGCCATCCGGATCTTGAAACCGGCAGAATTTTCCGCCCCACTCCGGCGTGTATGGTGCGGTCGGGAATTTCACGCCTCGCTCAGACCATTCTCGATATCTGGCTTCCACGTCCTCGGCCATGAACGTGATGAGACTAGATTGGCCCGGCACCACAAAATCCATGAAACCGGGCGACTGCACTACTAACGCGAGCCTTGCCGTTCCATCCGGCGGGGCAACTTCAATCCAGCGATATCCGGACGGGAACTTCACATCAGTCATCAGCCGGAATCCGAGGTTTTCGACAAAGAACTTCTTGCTGCGCTCCTGGTCCGTTACATAAACGCTGACAAAGTTGAGCCGGAGAAAGCGACCTTCCCGATCGGGGCTGAAGTCGCCACCTTCGTGCTGAAAGGGATGTTCCATCCCGTGTTCAACGAAGACAATCTCGTCGCTGATTGATCCTGGCTTCGGGTCGTGGTCAGTGGTCGTCGACATGATTCTGCCTCTGTCGGAAATGACAGCCTTGGTATCGGGCCGCTTTTTCATTGGATCTTCAGCGGATAGTAATAGACTAAATCTCCGTCATCGAGACGCGTGCCGAGCAAGTAATCGCCGGCCGGCGTCTGTCTTCCACGTCGCGCAACCTGCCCGAGAGTAGCTCCATGAGAGCTTGCGTCTTGCATTCTGCCGCATACCCCTGTCGAGCAGCACGAAAAATTGAGCGATTGGCGTACGCGTAAAATTTCGGATCGTGCCGATATTTGCGCATACGTTTGCTGCGGCATTGATGAGCACCGAAGGATTGGCCGAGGAGGTGCCGAGCGCCTTTTCGATGAGCCTCAAAAGAGTCTCGCGCGTCTTTTCGCCTACGGGATTGCCGTGGCGGTCTCGAAATTCAACGCCGTCCCATGCCATGCCGGATGACGCTCCAAATTCGCCTCTTAGGGTCGAAAAAATACTAGGCTTTTGCAGGGATAACCGGAATCGCCCCATACGCATCCCTCATTAAACTCAAGAGTTTTCCCTTGTTGCCTGCTGAGGAGCGAGGTGAGATCCACTACTCTGCATTTTACTCGGAAGCCTCGATGCGCTTCCTGCTTCCGAGTAGCGCCGTCCAGCGGAAGAACTCGTGCAACATGCTGTTGCACAAATTTCCTGGCGCCAATAAGCTGCCCCATCCTTGATTATGTAAGAGATCGCCGCGCGCAGTAATCGTATGCCGCGTTGGACACGGTTGGAGTCGCGGACTGAACCAGGGAGCGAATTGACCTCGCCAGCAAAAATGGCTTCGTTCGCATGAGTTGCCGGGAATATAGAAAGCCATTTGCCCGGAATGACCTGAACGACCACAGTTCCCTTACAAATCGGGTAAAATTTGCCGTTGACAATAAGGCAATCCTTATATAAGCTGTTAGTGATAGATCATCCATGAATCTGGATACAGCCTTTTCCGCTTTGGCAGATCCGACGCGTCGCGCAATTCTGGCACGTCTCGCCGAGGGCGAAGCAACCGTAATGGAACTGGCTGAGCCGTTCGAGATGACGCAACCGGCAATCTCCCAACACCTGAAAGTGCTGGAAGAAGCCGGACTTGTGACGCATCGCGTGGATGGCACGCGACGCCCGCGCCGACTCGCGAAGGGAGGCATAGAAGCAATGGACCAGTGGCTGGCAATGTTGCGCGAGGCGCTGGAGAGGAATTACAACCGGCTGGACAAGGTTCTGGCCGACATGGGGCATGCAAAACAACCGACAGCAAAAAGAGGACAAAAACGATGAGTAAATTGACGCTGAAAACTGAAGCTGACACTCATGTGGTTGTGACCAGGCGATTCGCCACATCTCCGGAGGCTGTGTATCGCGCTCATACGGATCCGAAGCTGATTCAAAAATGGTTGCTCGGCCCTGAAGGTTGGACGATGCCCGTCTGCATCAGCGAGGCTAAGCCGGGCGGCAAGATCCGTTACGAATGGGCCGACGGCAAAGGGCGTAGTTTTTACCTTACGGGCGAATATCTCGAATTGGAGCCGTACAACCGGATCGTTCATGTTGAGCGGATGCATCTGCCAGATCCTACACCGGACAATCATGTTGAAACGAGATTCGATGCAGACGGCACAGGTACGCTAATGACCATTCGCATGACGCTACCCGATGCTCAGACACGGGCAGCCATGCTTGCGACCGGTATGGAACGTGGAATGGAAGCCAGCTACGCCCGATTGGAAGCGATGATCCAGGGTGCATGATTTTGATCGCGCAGCGAGAATTCCGAGCCGATCAATGGATGACGGCTGCGAGCTCTGGAGGGACTGAATGAACAACGCGACAAGCTCTGATTTTTCGATGAACAAACGGTCGCGGATCGTGGAGCCGACAGCCTGGTTGGCCATCGTCTCGACTACCGCCGCGGTCTTGCTGCTGATTGTTCTGCATGTATTGAGTCCAGAATTTTCGCCGGCTTGGCGCATGGTGAGCGAATATGCATTCGGTGACTATGCCTGGGTGCTTTCCCTGATGTTCCTGACGTGGGGCATTGGGACCTGGGCATTGTCGGTCGCCATCTGGGACCAGGTACAAACCAGGGCTGGAAGAGTGGGCTTATACTTTCTGATTGTCGCCGGTATTGGCGAGGCACTGGCTTCTGTCTTCGACATCAAACACGAAATCGGGCATGGGATCGCAGGTCTGCTTGGAGTTATCGGCTTTCCCATTGCAGCTTTCCTGCTAAGTGTTGCGCTGGGTCACAACGAAACCTGGAGCGCCCTACGAAAAGCGCTTGTTTGGATCGCGAATCTAAGCTGGATCAGTATCGTTCTGCTTGCGGCCACAATGGCGATTATGATGATGCAACTCTCTCGGGCTAATGGAGGCCATTTGCCTCAGCATGCGCCGAAATCGCTGCCTCCCGGAGTGCTTGCTTTGGATGGATGGGCAGACCGTCTGATTGTGTTGTCTAACTGCGCATGGGTGCTCCTCGTTGCATGCCGCGCGATTCAGATGTGCCGCAGATATTCAAAGGCAGTCAACCATGCTAGCGGCCATTATAGAAGCGAGTTAGCCTCGGCCGTAGGTAGTGATCTGAAATTCGAATCAACGAACCACCAAAATCTAGGAGAACAGCTATGACGAGCACAACATTCGAAGATAGGCCGGCAGCGATCTCAGTCCGAGCAGCGCGGCTGGCGATGGGGGCGATCGTTCTGTATCAGGCTCTATTGATCCTATTGATCTTCCTCAGGCCGGACCTGGATCCTTCCTGGCACACGATCAGCGAATGGGCTATTGGACCGTACGGCTCAATCATGTCAGCCGCGTTTCTCATCTCGGCACTGAGCTACGCGGCGTTGCTCTTGATGCTCAGATCGCAATTGCATGGAGTTTCCGGCCGTATTGGATGTCTCTTACTCTCGATTTGCGTGATTGGGGCGACTGGGGTCGGGCTCTTTAAAACAGATCCCATGCCGATTCACCCTCCACTATCGATAAGGGGCACACTTCACGTGGTATTCGGCACGAGCCAACTAGTGCTACTTCCGTTCGCGGCGTTCTTTATCAATCTCAGCCTAGTTCGCTACAACGAAGCATGGAGACGGGCGCGGCGACTCTTACTCTGGACGGGCGGGCTGCCGTTGTTCGGTCTTCTAAGCTTCGTAATTCACTCAGCTATCTTTGTTTTTCCATTGGGACCGGGGGCTTATGGTCCCGGCGTAAACATCGGCTGGCCTCCACGGTTCGCATTTTTCACCTATATGCTGTGGGTCGTAACTCTAAGTTGGCAAGCGATCCAGTGCAGCCGCCACACGACTAGGGCGCGTCAAGAGAGGGACGACCATTATGGACGATACCAGTTTCAAAACGGTTGATGAATACATTGCGGGGCAACCAGAGGCGACCCGGGCCGAACTCAAACACGTGCGGAACACGATGAAAATACTGGCCTCGATGAGTTTGGACCAGTTCGCCGCTTTTCATTGAACTGCCGAGGGAACGGAGCAACACCTGATCAATATGAACACTTCGTCACGAACAAGGGTGTCAATTACGTTTCGGGCCTAAGGAGACTAACATTTTAATGCGAATCTTTGCGGCAGGTGTAACGGGCGCGCACGGAGAATGAGTTGAACATGGTGATAAATTACTGCATCGCTATCATGATTTGGCTGAGCGTCGGGTTCGTCGCGCCGGCCCTCTTGGTTGCCCAATCGTCCTCGGGTTCCGAACAACAGGCGCGTCAGAAAGAAAGTGTCCCCGGACTCCACGACTTCGATTTCCTAGTGGGTCACTGGCGAGTCCATCATCGAAAGCTGAAGGAGCGGCTTGCCAACAATCACGAGTGGATCGAATTTGAAGGGACATTGGTCAGCCAGCCACTGATGGGCGGCTACGCTAATGTCGATGACGATGTGTTCGAGGTTCCGGGCGGCGCATACCGCGGCGTAGCCCCCCGTTTGTTCGACGCGAATTCGCAGCAGTGGTCAATCTGGTGGCTCGATAGTCGCGCACCATCGGCACCTTTAGATCCACCCGTGAGAGGCAGTTTTCATAACGGCGTAGGAACATTCTACGCCGACGATACCTTCAACGGGAAGCCAATTCGCATAAGATTCATATGGTCCAAGATTACCCGCACATCATGTCACTGGGAGCAAGCGTACTCCCCCGATGGCGGCAAGAACTGGGAGACTAACTGGGTGCAGGATCTCAAACGAGTGCAATAATTGGCTTGCCGGTAAAATCCCATCAGAACCGCAGCTGGGCCGAAAGGATCGCATGAAAGCTGCCTTCATCGAAGAGTTTGGCCCTCCCAGCGTGATTCAATACGGTGACCTTCCGATGCCACAGATGGGTCCCGAAGATGTTCTCGTGAAGGTGAGCGCCGTGACGGTAAATCCCATCGATACCTACATTCGGAGTGGCTCGTTTGAAACGCATCCCCAGTTCCCGTTCGTCATTGGCCGTGATATGGCCGGTCAAGTAGTCGAAACGGGGGCCAAAGTGAAGCAGTTGCGGGCAGGCCAATGGGTCTGGTCCAACAATCAGGGCTACGCGGGACGCCAAGGCACGTTCTCGGAATATTGCGTCATTCGGGAGAACCTCCTTTATCCCCTGCCAGACGGCTCAGATCCCGTCGAAACCGTTGCCGTTGTGCATTCAGCTCTGACGGCGGCCCTGGGGCTGCAGTTAAAGGCCGATCTCCAGACAGGTGAAACGCTGTTCGTAAATGGTGGTGATGGGAATGTCGGAACGGCGGTATTGCAAGTGGCCAAGACTTTGGGAGCGAAAGTAGCGGTGACATCAGCGTCTCAGGAAAAAACGAAATGGTGCAAGGAACTAGGGGCGGACGCCGTGATCAACTACAAAACCGAGGATGTCACTGAGGCGGTCCATGCGTTCGCACCAAAGGGAGTGAATGTTTACTGGGACGCGACAGGGCAGCCGGACGCGCGCCGCGCCGTCGAGGCAGTAGCACAGCGGGGTCGAATCATATTCATGGCTGGCCGGGGTCGCGATACCATCTTGCCCGTCGGGACTTTCTACGTTCGAAACTGTACATTGTTTGGATTTACCGTTACTGAAGCGACGACGGAAGAATTGGCAGAATGCGCATCCATCATCAATAAATGGTTGGCGTGCAAAACTCTAAAGGCCAAAATCGCCCTCCGCCTTCCTCTATCCGATGCCGCCAAGGCGCATTATTTGAATGAATCCGGTTCGTTGTTTGGAAAGGTTGTCCTGCACCCCTAGCGATGGCATTCGACAAACGAGCTTCGCGCAAACGTGTCGTCTATCCCGCCAGGCAACCGATGATACATCTCTATAAACCGGCTGAAGCCTCGTCGAAGTCACCTGATTGTTTTTGGTTTCGGTGGAGTCACCAAGCCATCGATGGTGCCATTCCGTAGCCGCAACTCGATAACGGCGAACACGCGCCATCCGTTGCGGGCCAGCCGCAGGGCTGTTGCGCGGCCAATACCACTGGACGCGCCAGTGATGACGATACTTTTCGCTCTTGGCCTCATGGTCGTAGTTCACACATCTGTGCTCGAGATTCCCCTAGCAAGTCGGATCTCCGGCATTTCGTTCCTCGCAATGCGACGAGGAGTAACGGAAAAAAGTAACAGCCAATTGGTGCGTCACGAAAAGAGTCCTGCCCTCATCACACTCTTGCCAACGCTTGTTGGCCAACTCGGATTTATGTTTTGATGTGGCACACCCAGGCCATAGATGGAGAGAGGTATGCAATGAGAGTCTTTGTAAGCAGGCGCGACTGGCGCAATCGGGCGTCCGTTGATCTCCGCTTTGCTTGTCGTGGGTCATAATGCCATCGGAACGACCATTTCAGAATCAGGCTTGAAAACTCTGAAAGACAAGGGTGCTGATGGCGTCCTGGCGAATGCGGCTGATTTTCCCGCCGTAAAGGCAACGATGGAGAAGGTACGGCCGGATACTGTTCTCGAAGAGGAACTTCACCTCGCGGACGGCGCGCTGAGCTACTTGCGCGCAAGCATATCCATATCCGAAATACGCTGCTCTCTTCAATGCGTCTGCGGGCGCATATACCGCCGCTATCGGTGCCTATTCGTTCTTCGGCACAAATCCGGAGGACCAGGCCACCGTGTCGGCCGACATCGCGAACCTGAGCGTCAGCATTATTGCGCTCGAAACACGTTTCGAGCGGACATGCAGGTTTCACCCCAGGCTGTGCAGCATATCCAGGCAAAAAGCGAAAGATATCCGGGCCCATGCCGGCTCGAACGTCAGTCGGATATTCTCACCGACCTGGAAGTCGCCGCCGCCGTTGCTCAGACAATTCCCGCCGCGGCGCCCTATGCTGCGCTTGGCTCCGTTGTGATTGCAGGAACCCAGCAGGCGGTCGCCGCCGAAACAGCTGTTTCCGGTAGCCGATCAATCTTATAACGGTGACGCCTATCGCGCAGATCGCATAAACGCGCTCTAAGCTCCTACGCTGGCCGGCCATTCCTCAATTCCGGCCAGCGCCAGTGCCGCGCCGAGCAGGGCTAGGTTCTTCGTGAAATGGAAGAAGTCGTTTTGACGCGCGTCCGGGTCTGCCGTATTCCAGAAATCATGAAACAGCGGCGAGACGCTAGCCAAAAACGCGATGATTGCGGCGGCGCCGATTTTGGGCCGGAGCCCCAGCACGATACTCGCGCCGCCAACAATCAGAGTAATCCCTGAAGCCATGACGGCCGTTTCGGGTTCGGGCAGGTTTTTCGCTGCCGCATCTTGCCCGAGCCTTTTCTTCTCCTTGAGTTGGTGGATTCCGACGTAAAGGAAGAAACCGCCGAAAATAAAACGGCCGATCAGGAACGCAGCTTTCATAGCGTGTTGTCCTCGTGCGTTGGATTCAGAACCATGTATAAGTGTTGCTGCTGCAACCTGCCGCCGGCGAATGTTCGATATCGTATTTTCGGATCGATCACCTCAGTAGTCTTGCATCTCCTTTCTGACAATGGCGACGAGCAGGGCTAGAAAAGAGTAACACCCAAATCTTGCGATACAAAAATACTCCCGCTCCATCAAACCTACATGCCAACGCTTGTTGGCGAACGCTCGTTCACTTGTTCGATGTGACACACTCCAGCCGGTAGGCGAAAGGCGGTATGCAATGAGAATCTTTGTAGCAGGCGCAACTGGCGCTATTGGGCGTCCGTTGATCTCCGCTTTAGTTGCCGCAGGTCATGATGCGATTGGCATGACCACTTCAGAAGATGGCCTAAGAACTTTAAGGGACAAGGGTGCTGACGGCGTCGTGGTGAATGCGCTTGATTCTTCCGGGATAAAGAGCGCAATAGAGAAAGTACGGCCCGATGCTGTTATCGAAGAGTTAACTTCACTGCCACGAAAATATACGCCCGAGGAAATGCGTGCCGCTGCCCCCCGCGATCACAAACTCAGACTTGAAGGTGGGCGAAATGTACAGGACGCGGCGCAAGGCGCAGGCGCGCGGCGCTACATTGTGCAGTCCACTGGTTTTTTCTATGCCCCGGGTCCCGGCTTGGCGGCAGAGACAGACCCGCTGGCGATGAATGCGTCGCCTGCGATTGCTGGCAGTGTGCGGACTTACATGCAGATCGAGGAGCGAGTACTTGGTGCGCCCGGTCTGGAGGGAATCGCCCTGCGCTACGGGTTTTTTTATGGTCCGGGAACATACCATGATCTCGCGAGCGGGAGCGTCACGGAACAGGTACGCAAACGGGAATACCCCGTGATCGGCTCTGGTCAGGGGGTATATGCGTTCGTGCACGTGGAGGATGCCGCGGCTGCAACTGTAGCCGCGCTCGAAGGCGACCCAGGCGTCTATAACATCGTTGACGACGATCCTTCTGAGCTGGAAGTTTGGCTGCCGGCATTTGCGAGCGCAATTGGCGCGCCGGAACCGCCACGCATTAGCGAAGAGGATGCGCTGAAAACTGCTGGACCTGATTCTGTCTATTACGCAACGCAGCTGCGAGGCGCTTCGAACTTAAAGGCAAAGCGCCAGCTTGGCTTCGCACCGAGAAGACTGGAGTGGCTCGCAAAACGGTCTGCGACCGCCTGACTAGCGGCTGACGAACCATCACAAAAGTATGCAACGCAATCGAGTTACGCATGAACACAAAACAGAGCTGACTCAGAGTCACCCATGAATACCGGCGCCACTTCCAGGCAAAATGACGACATGCCGATCCCTCGCGAAGGCATTCTCGTTACCCAGCTGCTTATCGTACGGGATGTTGCCCGGTCTAGAGCGTTCTATTGCGACATTCTCGGCGCGCACGCACTGCGAGATGGATCTCCCGCGATTCTGCGTTTCTTTAACACTTGGCTCATCCTCTCTCCTGAGGGAGAGGCGACAGACGATAGGCCCGGTGTTGATGCGCGCGCGCCCGGCGAAGCGAAGATTCTCACCAGCGCATTGAATTTGAGAGTCGCCGATATCCAGGACATATATGAACGGTGGCTGAGCCGAGGCGCGGATTTCCTCACACCGCCAAAGCAGCACGCTTCCGAAATTCGCTGCTATCTACGCGATCCGGACGGTCACCTTATTGAGGTTGGCCAGGCAACTGGAACTTACGCATGACACGGCATCTGAAATCGTTTCCGATGTGCTGATGGCCGGACCGTCTGCGGGGGGAGTTCGAATGAATTCAAAAGTCACTGACGTGTTAATTGTTGGGGCTGGCCCGACTGGTCTGACGCTTGCTGTTTCGCTGCTCGCACGTGGCCGTCAGGTCACTATCGTAGACAAACTGAAAGAGGGTGATAACACGTCGCGCGCAGCTGTCGTTTATCCTGGCACGCTGGAGTTGCTCGATCCGTATGGCGTAGCCGAGCGACTAGTTGCACGAGGCATCCGGACGCCAAAATTCACGATACGTGATCGTGACCACGTGCTGATGCCCGTCCCATTCGATAAATTGCCGACTGCCTTTCCATATGCTCTGCTGGTATCTCAAGCGGCCACCGAGGCAGAGTTGCTGAAGAGATTGGAGCAGCTCGGTGGAAATGTGCTTCGGCCATGCGAGGTCACGAGGATCACGGAAGAAGAATCCGGCGTCACCGTGGCATTTAGCGGAGGCGACACGATGCGCGCGCGTTTCGTTGTAGGAGCGGACGGAGTGCACAGTTTCGTCCGGCAGCAGGTGCAGATCGCTTATGAGGGCGATAGCGCTGGAGAATCGTACTCGCTCGCCGATGTGCGGTTGAAGGGAGGCGTTCCCGACGATGAGTTGGTCGTGTATTTCTCCCCTGCCGGACACCTCGTTGTCTTGCCGCTGCCCGGCAGCATTCATCGCGTCGTAGCACACGTCAAGGACGCCCCCGAAAACCCCGATATTCCGTTCTTGCAGGAATTGCTCGATACCCGGGGCCCAAAATCGGAGCGCACCGTCGTGCACGAGGTGTTTTGGGGTTCGCGGTTCTTGACCCATCACGCACTCGCGCAGCGCTTTCGCACGGGACCCATTTTGCTTGCGGGCGACGCCGCTCACGAACACAGTCCTTTAGGCGGTCAAGGTATGAACCTTGGTATTCACGATGCTATCGCCCTGGCGCGGGCACTATCGGCCGTGCTTGGAGGCGCAACGACCGACCTACTCGACTCCTATGGTGAGGCACAGAATCGCATTGCAAAAGGCGTTATCAACGTCACCGACATGCTTACGAAAATCGCGACCACGAGTGAGCATCTGCGGGGAATTCGCAACGTGATTGTGGATGTGCTCGACCCCATGGTACATAGCCGTCTCGCCTGGCGGTTATCACAACTCGGCTACGAGAAAGAAATTCGCGAAAACATTCAACTCATTTAGCCAGACGGCATGCGCCCTAGCCACCTTCTAAAGCGTATCGAGATAAGCCTGAATGGTTGCACCGATCTTCTCTTCAATGAAGTCGTGCGGCATCGCGGTTACCTCGGGGTATTTCAACACATATCGTAGGAATGCGAGCCCGATCATCTGCGTGGCGACAAGGGCGGCACATTGCTCCGCTTTCTTCATAGCGCAATATCGCTTTATGAATGGCACTAATTGAAGCTGAAAGATGTCGTGCATACGCTTGGCGGCTGAGTTATGAGTTGCGGCAGAACGAAGGAGGAGCTGCATGTCGGACTTTGTTTCCCAGCGCTTTAGAAAATGCGCTACCATCGCGCGACCTAAATTCTGACGATCAAGTTTTCCGAGATTCGGCAATTCCAGGTCGAAGCTGGTCGCCGCTTTGAAAAGCTTCTCTTTGTTCTGGAAATATCGCATCACCATGGAGGGGTCGATTGCGGCTTCCGCAGCCACGGAGCGAATCGTCGTCCGCTGATACCCATGTGCCGCAAACAGACGCTTCGCTGCCGAAAGTATGCGGGCTTGGGTTTCGACGGACGTGTGTCGTTTCATGTCTCACTACATAGTAGAGGAGAAGGGCTTTTACAAAGACTCGCTCGGCGACGTTGAGATGCTTGAGGGGTCCTTCACTGCCGCTGGGATCTTTTAGCCTGTCTGATCAAGTCTGGCTGGCCGGCACGAACGCTGTACCAAGAGTTGTACTGCGCCCGCGGCGAAATGGAGAACCGCATTAAAGAGCAGCTTTCTTTGTTTGCCTCGCGCGTGAGCGCCGAAACTTTACGCGCCAATCAGCTGCGCCTGTACTTCTCGGCGCTGGCTTACCTGCTGCTGCACGGCTTGCGGCGGCTCGGGCTGGAGGGCACGGAACTGGCCCGCGCGCAAGCGCACACGATTCGGCTGCAGTTACTCAAGATCGGCGCGCAAATCCGGGTTACCGTTCGAAAAGTCTGGATCTCGCTGGCCTCCAGCTTCCCGCGGCAAAACATTTTTGCGCTCGCCTGGAATCAACTCCGCTGCTGAGCACCAGCAGCCGCCGAAAAAAATTCGCCGCCGAGTGGTCCTTCGGGATCAGTGTCGCGGAATTCGCACCCGACCACAGCGTAATCGCGCCACAACGGCTCTCTGAGCATGTGTTTCGGGCTGACTTCTGGCCGCGGCATACCCCCGCCGCGTATAACCTCACCCAAGCCAGAGCTTTCAAGCATCCCAGGTCACGGATTTCAAAGTTTGTGAGAGATTGCGGCTAAGTTGCAATGAAGTCAGTTCTCCTCAAATCCCGCATTCTCGAACTTTAGCGTCCGGCAATTCTCTGTGACCGTTCGCACCACGTTGTCGGGTGCGCCTGAAGGGACTTCAGCATTGATTTCGATTGTCACCGATACCTTGGCGTCGAGCAGGCTGGTCAGGTGCTGGACCACAGACTCGGCGATTACACCAACATCGCGCGAGAGCCGAGTTGCATCGACGTCGACGACGCCGTGAAAACGGCGAGGTGCGCGCGGACGCGTTGCGGTGGGCTGCGCCGCGGTGGTGGCAGTAGACGGGTATTCGGCCAGTGTTCCCGGTGTGGCTGCCGGTGGAGGTGTCGTCACAGACGCGGCGGCCAAATCCTTTTCGATCTGCGCGGAGGCTACTTCCGGTTTCACGACAACGCTACTGGAATCCAGGCGTACGACAGAATGTGTGTGAGGCGGATTCGATAATCCGCGATAGCATCCGGTTGCCGCGTCATATGAATCGGCGTAGGCGAACGTATCCTGCCGCCAAGTCAGCCGGTGGATGCCGTCCTGAATGGCGTCTAGAATCACCTGCGCGTTCTTCACGCGTGGCAGGTAAAGATATTTTGCGAAATCATCAATGAGCTGCTTGATGCCGACGTGATCACCACGCCACAGCGCCGGAAGCTGATCAAATTCAGCGCGGAGGCGAGGCCCTCCCATTGAAACGAACAACAACTCTTCTCTCACAAGACGCTTCGAGGCTCGAACTGCGAGCGGCTCCTGGCCTTGCAACCGCAGTTCCTGCCATTCTGTGCTTGGGAACTTTTCGCCGGCTACCGGTCTTCGTTGACCCGGAACGAGTAGCCATTGATAACACTCGGGCAGGCGGATTCGAACAGTATCTGACGCTGATTTCAACTTGTCTTTTGCTCCGTCAGCTTGAGCCATGTCTACGTTGAGGGTTTTGCGCTCGAAGATGTCTTTCACAATCGATTCCCAGGCAAGTTCGAGCCGAATCGCCTGCTCCAGGTCCGGCCATTTCGGTTGATCGGCCGCCAGGAATACGAGCATATTCCCGCAGTTCCGGCCTGCACCGCCCTTTTCGAGGATCTGCACTGCTTGCAGTCGAGCCGGACTGCTTTCTTGTTTAGGCGCGTGCGGATACTCCGGCCCCAGAATCACCAGGCGGGCTTCCGGCTCGTCCAATACCTCATTCGCGCTTGCCGGACACACCTGCACACGCGCGAAATCCCCGCGTTTATTTTTGTCTTCGTGTTCCTTTAAGTGTTGCCGTGCTGCTTCGATCACTTGATCCATGGACAGCGCGGCAGCACGCTCCTGCGCCAGGCGCGCCACGCTAGCTTGTGTGGAGTACCAGTAACGGCTGCCGTCCTGATAGAGATAGGTCGATTGGTCGTAAAGCTTGCGAAGCGCGTCGCCGAAGGTGGCGGAAGTTTCGCCGGGCTGGAAACAACCCAACTTGATGCGCCGGTCTTCGATACCTTTCTTGGCGGCGTCCATTGTTGGCGCAGAACCAATATAGAGCGTGCGCGCTACGCGGCGGCAGGCCGAAAATCGCCCGAAGACTGGATTTTCGCGATCCAGTCTGAGCGGCAGCGAGTTCGGGCCATCAATATCCTTCTCGATCACGAACTTCCATTCCTGTGGCAAATAGCGGATCAATTCTTCCTGTACTGTTGGCGCGTCGACTGGAACGCTCGCCGGCAGAATCAGCAGGTTCTTGTCTTCGCGTATCCAGAGCTGGTGAATGATGGACGACATCAGTCGCAATACGCCGCGCGTGCGCTGAAATCCTTCGAGGCTGGCCCAGTCGGTATAGAGCCGGTCGAATAGTTCGGGGTGCACTGGATAAGCCCGTTGCATCCGGCGCTCGTAATCAGCTTGCGTGGCCTCTTCTGGAAATTCTTTGTGACTCTTGCGGTAATCATCGAGAAATGACCGGATCACGAGATCGCGAGACTTGAGCGCTTCGGGGTCGGTGACGTGCTGGAATAGTCTGCGCCGGACAATCTCGAAGCTTTCCTCAGCGCTTGCCGGACGCCACGCGACAGCAACGCGCTGCATCAGGTTCTTCAGTTGCGCAAGCGCGACTTCGCCGCCTTCTCCGCCAATTTCGTTCTTGCTAGCGGGAATGCTGGCAACCAGCAGCGCGTTATCCACCAACTTTGCGGCTTCCGTTAAACTCTGCACAAATGTGAACTGAACATCGAATGTGCCGCCGAGAATGTCTTGCTTTCCGTATAGCTGGCGAGTATAGGCGATCCACTCATCAACCAGAATGAGGCAGGGCGAATACTTTTTCAGCAGTTCGCGTAATTCATCTCCGGGGCTGGTACAGGCTTCGTCGGCATGGCGAACCATTTCGTACCCTTGTTTGCCGCCGAGTTGCCAGGCCAGTTCGCCCCAGAGCGTTCGCACTTCGGTCCCGTCTTTTTTACGATGCACTTTGCCCGGCGTGATGCGGTTGCCAACGAGAACGGCACGGTTCACCTTAGTAGGTAATGAGAGCGCCATCTCGCCGGCGACCGTCTCCATGCCCGGCAGTTGCCCCACAGGCACACCGGCGAACAAGTGATACAGCGCCAGCATGGAGTGCGTTTTCCCGCCGCCGAAGTTCGTTTGCAACTCCACGACGGGATCGCCGCCCTGCCTGGATAGCCGGCGAATTGCGTTCTTGAGCAGAACCTGCAGACCTTCCGTGATAAAGGTGCGCCGATAGAATTCAATCGGGTCACGGTACTCATCGGACCCTTCCCCGAGATAGACCTGCCATAGATCGGCGGCAAACTCAGCTTGAGCGTAGCGCCCGGAAGCTACGTCGGGATGCGGTGTGATGATGTCGCGCCAGGGTTTTAGCCCGCCTGCAGGTCGGCCCTCAACCGCAACCGAGGCTTCTTTCCGCTTCTCCCCTCGAATCTGTTCTTCAAACTTCAATCGCAGAAGTTCGGCTTTCATTTGCTCGACACTCGAAGCTTCGGAAGCAGAAATAGCGGTTAGCAACCGTGCCACGGAATCCAGCGCTCGGTACGCGTCGTCCGTGGAGAAGGATTTCTGATGCGCGTACTTATTACGGACATCGCGCAGCTCATTTAATATGGTCCGCTCCGATGGACCGAGCGTCTTTTGGAAGCAGTCCTTCCAAAGGTCCAGCATCACCGATATGAGTGCCTGAACATCCCAGTTCAGAGCGCCGTTCTTCGCCTGGAGAGATCTTGTCTGCCAATCAGGGAAACTCGGCATAGCGACATCCACCCACCGGTTTTTGTAAATGGCTTTCAATTCCCGCTCGACAAACGGGCCGAGCCCCGCTTTCAGTTGATCGAGCCCTCGCCCGACACGCTCAGTATTTGTGATTGCCATCAGGCTTCTCCAACCAGTGCAAATTCCTGGGCACGAATAGAGGGCCAGGCTACAACTAACGAGTTGTAGTGCCCGGCTTCTTCGGCCCATCCTTTACGTTCGCAAAGTGTATACAAGCGATACGCCAGTTCGCGCGCGGTTTCCGCCATGCTGCCCGCTTTCGCCGCCAACTCGCGCGCACCATCTTGTCCTTTCGTTTCGAGCATGCGAATAAGTTGCTGCGTAACCTCCCAAACTGTGACCCGCACCGTCGTAGATGGGTCCCAATCCTCGGGAAGTTCTTCGCGCTTTAGCAGCCGGACCTTCCCGGCACGCGATGAAACGATTCCGGCGTGCTGCATACCCTCCACGCTGAGCGCCTTTGCATTCGCGAGTGTGTTCGCATCGCCAAACAGCCCTTCGCCAAATTGATACTGTTCAAACCAGGCGAGTGCCCAACGCGTTTCGGAATCGTAGTCGCTTTCCTGTTCACTCAACACTTCATCGAGTGCCTGATTGATCAGCCCGAGCGCAACACGTACCCGCATTGAGCTGCCATCCGATTCGATAACCTTCTTATATCGGGAAAAGATCGCCATACCCGGTCCAATGGCTGCCTGCTGGAGATCGACGGCCGGGATGTTCTCTTTTTGAAGAAGTCGAATGGCCGGGCCGAGTTCGCCTTTCAGGGCGGCGAGAAAGTCCTTTCGTGTACTGACCCGCGCGGAGTCGGCGCGCGGGCGACAGACGAGGACGATTGAAGAGGCAAGCGCATTGGAGCCGATTGAACGTGGTCGATTGCTCAATTCGCTCCGCATGGGCCACGTGCCGCCAATTTGAAAATCTGCGCGAAGCAAACCTTCCAGCATTGTTTCCCAACCGGTAGAGACGGTTGCACCTATATCGCCACTCTCTGGATCATCCTCCGTCTCGGACTGTTTAAACGCATAGAAGACTGTCAAGGGATAGTCGGAATCCTGATGTGCTCGGATGCGCTTCATCGCCTGCGCAAAACCAGACTCGAAGAACTCGCGGGCTTTTTCCTTATCTCCCTCGAATCGGAACGGCGTTGCTACAAGCTCTTGCGACTTCGGCACCAGGAGAGTGTTGAAAAGATCGGGGTGCACGGAGGAGAGACAGCGGCGTAGCCAAACATAAAAAAAGTCCGATAGATCCGCATAAGAAATGTTGTCGTAATAAGGTGGATCTGTCGAGAACGCGAACTCGCCAGACCGCAATTCTGAGGCGTCCAGTTGCTGCACTTGAGCCTTGCCGATCGACGGAGTCGTTTCCAGTGCTTTTGTTAAATTGCCGAGACTAACACGAAAATCCCCGGCCGAATTGCTGAAGACGTTCGCTTCTGCGAAGTCCCAGAGCATGGAAATCGCCTGCTTTGTAAAGAGATGCCGGACCTGAGTTTTGGTGTTCTCCCACATGCAGAGTGAGTTATCGATATCGCTCAGTCGGCTCACACCCAACGCCAAATACGTTGCTATTGCGTCGGCGTATCCCTGACCCGCTCCGGCTGCGATTGCCTGCCCTCTTGCTTCGCCTACTAGGTCCGAAAATGTTGTTAAGGCAACTAGCTGGCGTGGGGTAAACAGATCTCTGTGCCGAGTCATTCCATAACCCTGAACGCGAAAACCCAACGCTTGTTGAGGCAATTCGGTATCCGGCACCCAATTCGGCTCTGCGTCGTGCGCTATCCGAGCGTGTTCTTCGTTTGGATCCAAATACACCCGTTCGCGAGTACCCTCCGCCACAATCGCCATTAGGTTCGCTCTCATCCTTCCCGCACGCCCCTCGACCCGTATGTGATCAAATGGCACCTTCGTCCCGCAAACGAGGCATTGAGCTCCGTTACGATTCACGGTACCCTTCGGCGCTTTGCCCGCGCCAATCCGCACTCTGAATCGGACTACCTTTGCAGTGTGATCAATTTCCGGCTCAATCCATGCCGCTTTGCCGTCCTTTTTTGAGAGCTCCCACTTTCCGGTAAGGGGCATCTCGGCTTGGCAAGCCGGGTTCGGGCATTTCACCGTTCGTGCCCAAATCCAGGCGATCACAGTCGCTTCGCTTCCGTCCGGCAGCTTCACCGGCGGATAGAGATGCCCGATTCTCTCGTGTGCTTTCTGGCGCATCCACTCGCCGTAATAACGAACATCTTCGGCCAATCCACGCGCACCGGGATAGGCCGAATCTTTAAGTCCCTTTTTCCGAGCCTCGGGATTGATCGGTGCACGATTCGCGAACTTGGGCGGGATTTCAATCAGGGCCTTAGTGATCAGTACCGCGACCGGATTCAAATCGCTGGCGTGCGTTTCGAGTCCAAGCCGTTGGGCTTCGAGCGGGATGGAGCCGCCGCCGCAGAACGGATCGTAGATCGCGGGCGGATTGCCGCCGGTCGATTTCAGTATTTCCGCTTTGGCCTCGTTCAGCACAGCCTGGTTGTTGACGTTTTCCCACGGGACAAGCCGCTCGATAATGTCGAATAACCGCTGGCGCTCCCGTTCCTGATGTTCTTCGGTTGGGAACTGGTCCGGATGGCTGGATGGATCGTCAACAAGCGAGGCGAACAGCACCGCCCGGCAAGTGGACAACGGCTTGCGCGACCACCACAGGTGCAGCGTGGAAGGATGGCCATGCCGAATGGCTTTCTCTTTAGCCGATGCTTTGTTGATGGCTTCTAGGGGCAGCGCGACTTCAATCAATTTCTTCTTCATTCACCATCTCCCGTTTCCGTTTGCACGCGTATTGCACGAAGAATGCGCATTGGGTTCGAATTGGCGTGCATATAAGTTTCTGAAAATAAAGCGCATCTCTGAAAGAATTGCTCCAAGATTGCTCCTAATTGCTCCATTCTTTTGGATTCGGAGCAATTCCGACACCCGCGGCGGCCATGTGCCACCGGCCGCCGCGCGTCAGCCCCGAAAGGGTCACACGTCCTTCATCCCGCAACTCCTGCAGAAGAGTTTGTACTTGCTTGCGAGAGAGCTCTCGTAGCACATCTTGCAAGTCGGCGAGTTTCGCGCCTTCGGGTTCTGACTCCCGGATATGTTTGAGCAGTAACTCCTTCTGCGTTTCGCGGTCCAGGCCTTTCGCGCGCGTGTATTGACCGGTGCGGCCAAGAAAGCTGTGGAAGCGTCTCGACAGGATGTAGCGAACGCCTCTGCCTCTTCCAATGCGCTCGACGATGCCTTGCTCAATCAGATGATCCAGCCTAGGCTTCAGCGAATCGGGAACGGTCCGGTCGCGCTGGAGCTGGTTTAGAACGATCAGATCCGCAGTATCGAATGAGACCTGTTGCTCCTGCCCCACTCTTTCGAGAAACCGAAGAAACTGAGGATTCTGAACCTCGCCGTGAAGCGTGACTGAGACTTGATAATCATCGGTGCCCGTGAAATCCGGTACCGGTTTGCCCTCTTCTATGAGATTCCGATAAATAAGATCGATTCCCTGGCCGGAACGCTCAACCAGCCGGCACCGGGCACATGCCTCGGCAACGCGCCGGTTCCGAGGGGCTTGACGATCCAGCATGTTTTCCAAAGTAATTCCGTTTGGAAGTCCGCCAGGGCTGACGACAATGAGCTTTCGTGGGTATTGGCGGATAAACACAGACCCGGCAAGCCGGTAATCGCGGTGGGTGACTGCGTTCAAAATCGCTTCGCGAACGGCGCGCTCGTTGAAGGTGGGGATTTGTCGAACGAACAGGCCATCTTCGTACTGCTGTACCTCGTTGCGAAGGTTGATTAGACTCCAGAGTTCGTCCAGAATACCGAAGAAACCGTGCCGAAACTCTTGCCGCTGCTGATAAGGAATGGAGGTTTCAGACGAACGATATTCAAAAATAACTTCGGCTTGCCCGAGATACCGGCCGAGCGCAGCGTGGGTACCGAAGAGAATCAGGGCAGCGTAGGTGAGCTTGCCGCCGATCAGGAGTTCGGCATCTTCGAGGCGCTGCTGCAAAGAAGCGCGCGGCGCAACCGATTTAGCATTTCTTTCGCTCCAAAGCGAGAGGAAGCGCTCAACTGAAGCCGTATCGAGATCGTCGAGCGTGGCCCCGGAATAGATTTCGGCGCTGAAATCGGGGCCGCTTTCGAGCAGTATCCGCCGGAGCTCATCTTGCGTCATGGGGCGAAGATCGTCCCCGGCGCGCATCCAATACGCGCCATCGACCTCCAGAGGCATCCCGACCGGGCGGCTTGGCACGCGAAATATAAGAACGCGGCCATTAGGATGCTGAAGCTCTTCGACCTCTATCTTCAGTCGTAGGCGGTCCACCAGGCCGGCAACGGTTCGCTCAGGTTGATCGAACGCGTGTGTGCCAACGACTTTGCGGGGCCGCTTATCCGAAACGCCGAGAATAATTCTGCCGCCGCCTTCATTTGCTAGCGCAGCACAGTACTTCACTAGCTTGTCGAAATGGAAGTTTTGTTTAGCCTCTTTGAATTCGAGGTGTTCGCCTTCCCGTGCGCGTAACCATTCTTCGAGATCTTGAATGGAAGCGGTCACGCGATCAGCTCCGCCCGCTTCAACAGCTCATTGAGCTTGTAGTTGACGCTCTCCACGGAAAACTCCGGCTCCTGCTGAAACGGTCTGCGCAAGTAGTGGAGCCGCGAATCCTGGCCGTCGATTTGTGCGATCGCGAGAATGAAATCCTCGGGCTTGTTCAATGCAGTCAGAATTTCATTCCGGCTGACCGTGACGGTTTCGGCGTCAACCGTGCGCCCCTTTACTTCGATAAAGCGGAGCTTGCCGTCTCCAGGCACGCGCGATTCGATATCGTAGCCGCACTTCTCGGCGCTGACATCGCGGGGCTCAAAGCCTAAGCTCCGCTCGGCGGCGATGACGGCTTGCATGGCGGCTAATTCGATCCGGCGGCGGTCTTCGTAAGATGGCTCGGGTTGCGGCTCCGTTTTGACGGCGTATTTTTCGGGCGCGAGCCGCTTCAGTAAGCCAAGCGGAACGATCACCGCGCCACCAATGGCGACGGGGGGCAGCGGCGAGATCTGCCGTTCCTGCTCTAGTTCCGCCATGCGCTTTTGCAGTCGCGACTGAAGCTCGTCCGCTCGCTGGCGGGCTTTGGCCGAATTAACCTTTGCGTTGACCTTCCCGGCCAGTTCCTGATCCTTCAGTTGATTCGCCCGATGGTCCCAATACGCGATTTCTTTCGTCAGCCGGTCTTTTACCGCCGCCATGGTAAGCAGGATGAGTTCCTCGCGGCGGCGCCGAACTTCGCTCAAATGTTGAGGCACGAGCGTGCCGATTGCGTGCGAGATCACGCGCGATTCCAAGTCGGTCTTCAACCACGCTTCGCGTTCGAGCAGTGGCGCAAGAACTACCGAATCATCCGGCGTGCTTGGCCGGTAATCGAGGTAGGGAGCATAGCCCGCCGAGCTGGTCGATCCATCGGGATCGATCTCCACGAACTGGAGTTGCTTCGAAATGACTCGGCGGTTGCCGGAACGATCCAGGCGCGCATCTTGAATCGAATGCTCCAGGTAAAACAATGCGCGGATCGACTCGCCTTCATCGTCGGAATCGATCAGTACCGCGCCACGTTTCAGCAGATCGCGATTCCGCTCCAGGATCAGGTCAATCGCAGACCCCAGCAACGGATGGCCGGGCGAAACGAACTCGGCCGGCGGCTGGCCAAGCGCGGTCCTCAGCTTTTTCTCGAATGTGATGCGTTCATATTTTGCTAAAACAGGGTCGCCGGTGCCGATTAGACGGTCGCGGTGCCGGATCAGCGCGGGGACGTAGGTGATTTCGTATCGCCGGGGCTCGCGCTCGCGAATTGAGCCGCCCAATGATCGGAATGCTTCGAGGAAAAAAGATTCAATGAAGAACGGCTGAAGGCGGCGGGCCTCCGCGCGTTCCATGTCCTCGCGGATACGCCGGACCTCCGAGACATCCATGCTGTCCTTCGCCAAAGCACGCTGTTCTAGCAACTCCTGGCAGCGAGTTCTGTCAGTGAGATTATCGACCGTTTGGTATAGGCGGGCACGCACATCCGGGCGGTCGCCAAACCGAATAGCTTCGATCAGAAGATCACGAAGGCGCTGTTCGCGGAAGATTTGGCCGAGGATATCGAACACTCCCCCGCCAAGCGCCTTGCGCTGCTCCTCGATTTTTTCCAGCAGGTGCTTATAAACGTCGCCCTCGCGGGTTTCTTCTGCGAGCAGATTCCAGAGGTGGCAAACCTCCGTCTGCCCGATGCGGTGAATGCGGCCGAAACGCTGTTCAATACGGTTTGGATTTCCAGGGCAAATCGTAATTGACCATCAGATGGGCACGTTGCAGGTTGATGCCCTCGCCTGCAGCATCCGTAGCCACGAGGATGAGAACGTCCTTGTCCTGCCGGAATCCCTCCTGAGCCCTTGCCCGTTCCTCACGCCCCATTCCACCGTGGATAGTGACTACAGCTTCGGGCTTCCCAAGTAGGCTGCGGAGCCGCTCAGCCAGATAATTCAGCGTGTCGCGATGCTCGGTGAAGATCACCATTTTGCGCCGGTGGCCTTGGGTATCGAACATTTCCGCTTGGTTTTGGAGAAGCGAAGATAGCTCTTCCCATTTGCGATCCGCTCCGCTGCGCCGCACCTTCAAAGCAACGGCTTCGAGCTGATGTAATATCGCGATTTCCGCCTGCAATTCGGCGATAGTCTTCGCGGCGGTAGCTTGGTCGACTACTGTTTCCTCCGTCGATTCAAGTTCCGATTCGGGAGAATCATCCAGATCGTCGAGATCTTCATCGGTCAATGTGGGAACTGATTTGAACGCCTCGTCACTAAGCGCTGCACCGCGCCGAAGGAGGCTCTCTTCTCGCAACCGCCGCTCCAAGCGCTCACGCCGGCGAAGGAGTGAGCGGTAAATCGCTTCCGGTGATGAAGCCAGCCGCCTTTGGAGGATTGTTAGAGCGAAGCCGACGGTGCCCTTTCGTCCATCATTTTCGAGTGCATCCGCGCGATTGAATTCCTCGCGAACATAATCGGTGACACCCTTGTAAAGCGCGACTTCCTGATCGGAAAGTTTATAGCTGACCGTGTAGGCGAGGCGGTCGGGAAAAAGCGGTTTGCCGTCAAATTTCAGCAATTGCTCCTTCACCAGGCGGCGCATCAGGTCGGAAGCGTCAACCGAGTGAACGCCATCGCGGAATTTGCCCTCGAACCGGTCTGAATCGAGCAGCGCGAGGAAAAGCTGAAAATCCTCGGGCTTGCCGTTGTGCGGTGTGGCCGTCAACAGCAGGAAGTGCCGCGTAATACTGCCCAGAAGCTGGCCAAGCTTGTAGCGCTTTGTGTACTTCACCTCGCCGCCGAAATAGGTAGCCGAAAGCTTGTGTGCTTCGTCGCAGATCACCAGGTCCCAATCCGTAGCGGCTAGCTTGGCCTGGACATCCTCGTTGCGGCTAAGCTTATCCAGGCGGCAAATTGCCAGCGGGTTCTCCTGGAACCAATTGCCCGTGCGGGCGGCCTCGAGCTTGTCATTGGTGAGGATTTCGAACGGGAGCTGAAAACGATGGAACAGTTCGTCCTGCCATTGTTCGACCAGGTTGCCGGGGCAGACGACTAAACACCGATGGAGATCGCCGCGGATGAGCAATTCCTTAATGAGCAGGCCGGCCATGATTGTTTTGCCGGCGCCGGGATCATCTGCAAGCAGGAAACGGAGCGGCTGCCGCGGTAGCATTTCGCCGTAAACAGCTGTGATCTGGTGCGGCAGCGGATCTACTTCGGACGTATGGATCGCCAGCACCGGATCGAACAGGTGGGCCAGGTTGATGCGCTGGGCTTCGGAGACGAGCCGGAACAGGCGCCCGTCGCTATCAAAACTCCAGGGCCGCCCAGCCTGGACGATTTCGAGATCCGGTTCACGATCCCGGAACAAGAGTTCGATGCCGGGTTTCCCGGCCGCATCCTTATATGTCAGCTCAAGGGCGGCTTCGCCGTGCCATTTGATGTCGATGACCGTGACAAGGCCATTCGGCAGGACGCCTTTTACGGACGCTCCGCGCGTGAGTTCTTCCAGTCTGGCCATGGTCGCAGGTCGATCATAAAAATTGTGTGCGAAAGATTATGATAACGAGCTTTGGAGAAACGGCAGGAAATAGGCTGAACTGGGCAGATTCAGATGTGTTCGCCGTTCTGCTGCCGAGACAATGCCTCGCTGATATCAGGCGGCCGTGTTGACAGTGGAATCGACGATAGCTGGAGCGCTGGCAACGGTGCTCGCCACCACCGCAGCTTTGCCCGTAGGCGAGGGACTCTGGCCAGTTACGTTCTGGAATTCTGCGGCATCGGAAAGCTTCTGAACCAGGAATCTTACCCAGGCTTTCGTGTAAACGTAATCGCCATGGGCCTTATCGAAAACACAGAAGTCCGCTTTCGTTTTCTCGGGGGACGAACTCTTGCAGGCTGGTCGCACACCGTAGTGCTGCCACGCTTTGGTGTGATGATGCAGGTTGAATTTGAACGGTAGATGACGGCTTACTTCCTTCACGACATCCCCGGCCTTGATCATATCTACGTTTGCCACGGGAACTTGTTTCTCGCGGATCATACCCACGATTTTTGAGAGTTTTTCCATCTCCTCCGGCTTCGTGGCATCGTACGGAATGAATTCCATCGCCACGTCCGCTGATTTTTCATGGTTCGCAATCTTCGGAACTAGGTAAACGCTGAACCGGAAGTGCTGGCTGTTCAATATCTCCGTCGGTAACCCCATACGAAACTGGCTGATGTAGTCCAAAACCTTTGTCGAAGTCGAATTTGCCAGCTTTTTCTGAGTCTCTTGTTGCGCCTTGGGGCTAGTTCGCGAGAACTGGATTGCCAGAGCGAGTTTGTCAGCCATTCCGAATTTTGCGCCGAACTCCTTGACCAGCAGATCCTCAAAATTCATTAGCATGGCTTGGCATTCGCCGAAAAGCGTCGGATCGAGTTGCGGCATGTTGCGGTGTTCAATTTTGTTGCGCAGCCCCAAAATGAATTCGAGGTTTTTTCGCTCGGGTGGATTGTTGCTCGTGAAATACTGTCTAATGCACTCCGCGAGCTCCCAATGGGCGACATCTCCGTCGATGCGCTTGTAGCGCCTGCGCTTTCCGGTTAAGGGGAGCGTGTACCACGGCTTTATGCCTCGTCGATAAAAGATGGCATGGAAAAGTGCAGTCCACGCGATAACCATTAAAACAATATAGTTGCCAGCGCGGAAGTCGATGGCTGGCTTGTTATAAATCTCAACGGCGGCAAGCGCGGCGTCGCGCGCTTTGGTGAGATTCTCCCTAACAGGTTGAGATAACCCGCGAGGCATGAGTTTTCATTCAGTTTCGCATTGCGAACGGCGCAAGTGCCAGAGCTGTTTCGGACAAAGCGATAAAGCTCCCGAACAGGTATTCGACGGCGAAGCTGCCCGATACGGCACGGACCGGGAAGGCGACAAATGACAGCTCTTCTGTTCTTCCACGCTCATTATGCCGCTTTCGCGGCAAGGTGCCGTTGTGTCTGGATTGCTCGAAAAGACGGTGACCGCCCCTAGGGTACTCTCTCAATTCGCCACCCAGTCCACGCGGTTCCCACTCCGTTCCCAGTTGCGGTTAACCGGGAACGCCGGAAGTGATTGAATGGAAACACCAATCCCAGTGTTCCCACTGTTCCCGGTTAGTTTGGCAAGAATATAGAGAGGGCGGGCTTGCAAATTGCATTACGTGCGCGGGCGATTGGGACCGGGAACACCGGGAACAGCGCTGATTCTGCTGCACTTGCACTGGGAACAAACCAGGAACAAGACTGGGAACCGTGAGCGCAACTGGGAACTGGACCCTCCGGTGAGACAAAGCGCGCTGCGAGAAAACCGGAACGGTCATTCCGCTCTCCGGTATCGCCACTCTAATCCGTTCTCGACCCGCGCACGATAACGCTCCCAGCCGAGCGTTCGAAAACAGCGCGCGACACGGTTCTTGTCGACCTGCGTCCACAGCGCCTTCGGTTTATCGAGGCAAAGGGATAATACATCGGAAACGGATGCGCTCGGCCGACCATCAATCCAGCGCGCAATGACTTCTTCCCAAGGATCGCCTTCGAAGCGGGCGGCCTAGACGTCAGCGGCTTCGTTGACCAGCTCGGCGCTGTCGAGCCACCACGGATCGCCGGCATCGAAGCGCACTTTCGTTTCCGCCCAGAGTTGATCGCGATCGCGCGCGAGTGCGTCGATATCGATCCGGCCGCAAGCAACCGGCCAGAAGCGCCTCGCTCCAGTATCATCCCGCAAGTACGTCGAGTGATTTACCGTACCGGCGAATACGCACTGGCGCGGCGATTCGATCAAGCGCTTGCCATAGGGCGGCCGGAACCGGTCCGTCGTTCGGCTCATGAACGCCTTGATACGGCCCACGTCCGACCGGCTCAGTGTATCCAGCTCGGAAAGCTCGATGACCCAGACCGCGCGTGTTTGCAGCGCCGAATCTTTGCTTCCAAGGTCGGCCAGCTCGTCGGTGAACCAACGTCCGGCAAGCGTCTTCAGCGCCGTCGACTTTTTGATCCCTTGCGGTCCTTCGAAAATCAGACAGCAATCTGCCTTGCAGCCGGGCCGGTACACTCGCGCAACCGCTGAGATCAGCCAGCGCGATCCCACGGCTCGCGTGTAACTGCTATCTTCAACACCCAAGTACGTCGACAGCCAGGTGTCCAGCCGTGCAACTCCGTCCCAAACGGTAGATTCTATGTAGGTGCGGACTGGATGAAACAAACGGTCTCTTGAGACAGTCTGGACTGCCTGGCCGGCGGTGTGAACGTCTATTAGAATGCCGTGGCGCTGCAGCCACTCGGCCGTCAACTGATCTTCGTGGTCTGTCCAAACGGCGTCGGCATCTGGGAGCGTGCCCCAGGGCGTGGCGTGCACAGCAACCGGGGAGAAGCCAAACTCATTGAATGCGAGCACGCCTTTCCACTCGGGCGCGTGGCGCAATGCCGTGATTGCGTTCGCCAGCACTGGGTACGCTCTTCCCTGCGGATTACCGGGAGTGGGTTTGGCTCGAATCAACTCATCCCTCCAGTTGAAGCTTGAGAACGATACTCGCGCTAGCTCGCGTAACACCATGTCGGGGCCAACCGCTGACAAGTGATCATCGACGCCTTTGCCCTGCGCCAGATCCCATTCGTAGAAGCCAACGGCCGCGCCCAGCTTTCGTAAGTGCTGCCCGAGTTCGTAGCGGGCAAAGCGCACTTGATCCTTCGTGCTCACGTCCGCATCAAACGCAATGATGACCGTGCGGTCCTTCCAAGCGATCCAACCGAGATCAGGGATAGGACCTTTTACATTGAGCCGGTGCCCATCCGGGCCTGTCGTCTTGCCGATAGTGCCACGCCAGTTGAACACGCCGGAAATGCCAAAAGGAAGAAAGCGCGGTGATTGCGCATTTGAGTTTGCCAGCCGCCACAGCGCAAGCGTCTTGAACTCGCCTTCGGTGATGATCACGGGCAAGTCGCGCTTATTAAGGAGAGTGGAGTCAGTACCGGGCGGGAGATAGAGCATATTGCCTCGGCCTGGCGGACTCAAATATTTTTGCTTCGGCTTCAATTCGCCATTCGAATCCGCTTCGAGATCGGGATGATCGCGGCGGAGACGATATTCACGAATGTGTGGAGAGCCTGGCGCGAAATACGGAATCGCGATGCCGGCGTAGTCTCCGCCCTTTCGCCCCACAATCTGACCGCCGGTGAGCGAATCGACACGTCGCAACAAAGCAGACTCTGCCAAATCACGCGAAATCCAGCGCGCTTCCAAAGCCGCCAAGTCCACACTCGAAAGCTCACGACCGAGCAGGCCCGGCATGTCCGATACAGTAGGGTTGCCGCTCCAGTTGCGATGGCCTCTCACGTGATTCTGCGATCCGCTGAAGTTCACAATTTTCTCCTTTTGCTTTGTTCACGCCGCTGCGGAAAGCTTTTTCGGCTGTTCTGATATGAGAACTTCGTCCTCTCGGGCCGGCCATTGGATCTCAACCAGACGTTGGCATCGCGGACACGTGAGAGTCTTAGTCTCGCTCTCAATGGGCTGGCCACAAACGCACTCAACGCAATAAACCGATTCTGCGCGCATGCTCACAGTTTGGGCCGCTTACGCAGCGGCCCCTTTCTCTGCCCTCCGATCGAGCAGTTTCACGGTTTCGATTACAATCTCCGTTACTGGCCACTGAACCTTAACTGGCCCATTGTCCGTTTCGATCGTTCGTTCATACTCGCGATAATTGATCTCTCCTTCGATGAACACGTGAGCGCCGGTCTGGATCTTGGCACAAAAATCAGCCGTGGCCGCATAGGCGACACACGAATGCCATTGGGTCCTTTCCTGCCACTGATCATGAGCGTCTTTGTAGCGCTTCGTCGTGGCAACAGAAAGCCTGGTTATGTTCTTGCCGCCAGGCGTTGCGCTGACTTTCGCGTCGCGGCCAGTGAAGCCCACGAGAGTAACTCTGTTCAAATACATAGCGGTTTGTTCCTTTCTGGAATGGAATTCGGGTTGCGAAAAGCAACTCCTGCTTTTGCGGCGAGCAACGGGGAGCCAAGCATAAGCAAGGCCTGTGAGCGAAGCTTTTCGGGAGAGCGAGGAGCGCAGCGACGGAAGAGGGTACTACCCGAAACCGAACGCACAAGGTCTTGTGCGCGGCAGGGACGGCGTCCCTTAGTCATGGTGCTGCGTCCTTTCAAATAGACACTCGAATTGAAACGCGTTGTTCCCGAAGTCATAGCTGCTCAACCGGAGCAGTTCGGCTACGTAGCGCTCATCTCCTTTGCGCTCCATGTGGATCACGTAATGGATCACGTCTGCAATCTGGGCTTGAATCGACTGGTAGGGCACATCACCGCTCGCGCGAAGCGCGAGGTTTGACAATTTTGTCAGTGCCGATTGCGCCGAATTCGCGTGAATGGTTGTCATCGATCCGCTGTTCCCCGTGTTGAGAGCATCGAGCAGGTCCATTGCCTCGGCACCGCGGATCTCGCCAATGACCAAGTGATCCGGCCGGTGACGCAGGGCAACTTTCACGAGATCGCGAATTGTGACTTGTTTTCCGGCGTTGCGGCATTCAAAGCGCGTCACGTTTTCTGCTTGGATCTGCAACTCCGCACTTTCTTCGATCACGAGCACACGATCGCGAGTCGGGTGTAATTCGTTCAGAAGCGCGTTCTGCAGTGACGTTTTGCCAGATCCAGGCTGACCGCTGATCAGAATGTTTGTGCGTGCTTTCGACGCGCCGCGCAGTAACTCCGCAAACTCGCGTGTAAGCGTTCCGAGCTGGACGAGGTGATCCAGCGAAAAGTGGTGGCGCTGGAATTTCCGAATCGTGACGGTCGGACCGCCGACCGAGTACGGCGCGATCGCCGCCGCAATCCGCGAACCATCTGGAAGCCAGCTATCAAGGAACGGGTTCGATTCGTCCAATTCCTCGCCGCCGTGGCGTGCGATCCGCTGTAGCGCAAACATCAGTTTCTTCGAATCGAGGAGGTTGCGCCCCGCGCGGTGCATCTGACCGCAGCGGTCCACGTACACGGTGCCATTGCCGTTGATGCAGATGTCCTGAATAGTTTCATCCGCCAGGTAAGGCTTGATCTCGGGAATGAAGGGAAGGATGAGATCGAAACCCTTCAGCGCCTGTTCAGAACCCAATTGCTTGACCATAGTTCAACTCCTGACTCTGATGGATGGGGATACGTTCAGCCCGAATGCGCTGGGGCTGCCGATATTGCGCTACTTGCTCTGGAGAGAGCGCCTGGGTATTGTCGTTCGTGCGCGACACGGCTGCGAGCAACCGATCTGTACTGTCGGTGTAGATGTGCGCATCTAAGCGAGCCCGGCTCAATGCGACTTTCAGCGTCGTCTGATCGATCCCGCTGCTCGTATCGATGTGGATGAGTGAGCGGTCCACCGTCGCGCCCTGCGCGGAATAACTCGTCATTGCATAGGCGTGGTCAATGTGCCGGTACTGCGAAACATTCCACTTCACGGTGCGCCCGGAATCATCCAGCGTGGCTTTCACGTTTCCATGTCGATCAAGCCCTGTGATCGTGGCCAGGTCGCGTGTGCTGATCGAGTGGTCATCCCATTTCTGCAGAAACTGGATACGATCGCCGACAGCGAAGCTCCGCCTGGCCGGCTCGTACACGGAGACGCCTTTGACCGCAGATGGATCGTAAGTCTGGTATCTCTCGTCCTGATGGACAGTCAGCAAGTTCCGTTCGGGATCGACGGCAACGACTTGGGCGTACGACTTCGGCCTGATGCTCAATCGCTTGCTGCCCTTGCGATACCGGATTACGTTGCCGGGTTGGTAAGAAATTGCGCGTTCACGATCTGCGCCGGTGACATCCTGCCTCGTAAGTAGAATCCCGACTTCGCGGGATTCCCCTTTCAGGTGTTCCATCTTATGCAATTCCGCGCGCGTGGCTGCATTCAGATCCTGGCGCGTGAAATTGTCGTGAGAGAGCAGCAACCCGCTGCCTTGGCCGACGGCAAAATCACGCGCCATCATTTTTAGGCGTTCCTCACGTTCCGGGATTTCGTGAATGCGGCCCTGCTGTTTCAGTAAGCGAAGGGCCTCGTCTATCCGGCCATCCGTCGCGGCTTCCACAGCTAGGCGGAGGCCCTCATCTTTCTGCCGGAGAATCTTGTCGAGCTTGGCTACCCGCATCCCGGCATCTTGCAGTTCAGCAAAGATGCGCCCGGCTTCCACTGACTGATGCTGTCCGGTGTCTCCGATCAGCAGCGCGCGATCGCGCGGCTGCAGTGTGCGTAGAAAATTGCGCATCTGCCTTCCGGAGGCCAGGCTCGATTCATCGAGTAAGTAGAGCGTTGGCCGATCAGACGATTGTGGCCGCGTCAGACGCAGTTGCAGAGTCTCGGAGTCGATGCCGGCCTGGCGCAGACCTTTCGTGGCCTGAGATGTCGGTCCAAGCCCGCGAACGCGGTACCCGTGTCCTTCGGCGAGTTCCTTGATTGAGGCCAGCGGATAGCTCTTGCCGGTGCCTGGCTTGCCCTGAATCCCGAAGACTTTATCGTGTGAGAGTAGGGCTTCGCGAAGCAGCCCGATTTGATCGGGATTCAATTCGGGATAGCGGCGTAAATCATGCTCGCGAATCGGCGCGGTAACTTCCGGTTGGTTTTGAGCGGCTAACACACGCTCGATCACCTCGCGCTCTATCGCAAGCATTTCCGGCGTTGTGAAGCGGTGAAGCGGCGCGTTCGGCCGCACATGGCCCACGGTGATCAGTTCGCCCCGTTGCTGCCGAGCTTTGATCTCGGCCTCGACACGATCTACGCTCGTGGTGAGGTTGTGATCCAGGGCGAGCTCGACCAACTTCCAGTGCTCAAAAACTGCCTCGCGCTCAGACAGGCTCGTGATCGCATGCGAGACGGCCGCCTCGGTCTTGCGTTGGATTTCGTGCTCAGAAAACGTACGCTCTTGTTGCCGCACAGCTTGAAGAATTCGATCCGGTTCGTTACCAAGGGCTTCCGCATGGGCACGCCAGGCCGCATGTTGGCGTTCGGGCGGGAGTTGGGCTTTCTGATCCCGAATCTCATGCGCTATCTGCTGCCGGATTTCGCGGTCCGCTTTGCGGCCGTTTTCTCCCTCCCACTTGTCGACTGCTTCCTGAATCTGCCGGGATCGTAGGCTTTCCGCCTCGAGGTATTCCTTCGAGTACCCTTTGATCTCAACTGAGTGGTTCTTGCCGCGCTCGACTTCGAACCCGCGCGACAGAAGATAATGACCCATTTCGGAGTGATAGACAGCGCGCATTCCCTTCTGAATGCGAAAGAGTTCCGCGGTCTGCAGCGATCGCCACTTACCCGCTGAGTCCTGCGTCAGATTTACCAGGATGTTGTGACCGTGGAGCTGCGGCGCTGAGTATCCATCTACCGGCCTAGCTGTTGTATGTTCGAACGAAACCCAGACAGCCTTGGCGGTCGTCTCCGCCGGCCTCCTGGCGCCGGTGCGCGCCTGGATGAATTGAGTGCCCCAGTCGATTGCCTTGCGCTCGGCTCCGAGCTGGGCCTGGCGTACTGCTTCATCGCGGCCCACAAGCGCCGTCACACTGACACTCTTTGAGGCATTGATGGTCACGTCCCAACCGGCGCGGTGCCCGAGCTCCCTGCCATCTCGTGTCTTCACCGTGTCTTTGTGCCGGATGAGCTGCTCGCCGGTAATCGGGTGCTGCCCTTCCATCATGCGTTCAAACTGCTGGGGCGTGATTTCATTTGAGAGGCCGAGGGCTTCTGCCAGCGGTCCGCGGACCTGCCCGGTAAGCGTCTGGCCCTGACTGAGGTAATTATTGGAAGCGACCGAGTATTCCTGCTGATAGTAGGTCTTGGCCTTGCCGGTCGTGAGTGGCTTGGATATATCGATCATTCGAACGAGAGCTCCGCTTGAGTTGTGGACTGCGGAGAAAGGACAGCAGATTTAGGCGATTCCGCTGCGGCCGTACCACCACTCCACGTAAGTCGGCTCGGCACTGTGGTTGACTTAGGTGTTACGGTCACCGCGCGTGCGGCCTTGGGCGATAGAGTCGAGTTCAAACTTTGCAACTGAACCGCCGGCGCCGCGGACGCCTCAGCAACAGGCGCGTTCATGGCTGGAATCGCGCGCTCAACCAGTGGGCGGTCCCGATAGATCGGCTGCTCCCAGGGCAGCATGACCTTGACAATATGAAGGCCGTCTCCGTCGTCGCTCGGCCGCTGCACGAAGTAGCCGTTGAGGTCCGGTAACCCTTGAATTTGTGACGCCAGGATCACGGGCTTCCGGATGTCCTCAGGACCGCTAAAGTTGTTTCGATCGTGGCCGCCCCACACTGAACCGGTGCGGCTCTCACGAAATCGCCGAATTTCGACTTCGCCAAAGAACTGCTCCAGCGTCTTCGCGGAGTCTGGTTCGGAGACCGCGAAAATCAGCTTGGTAAACGCCTGCGAGACAATGGTTTTGGCTTGCTTTCCGTAACGGCCCTCGAGCTGTGAGACGTTCTGAACGCCCAGCACCATAGGATGCCCGCTGGAACGCAATTGAGTCATCCCCTCATGCAGCTTCGATAACGTTCCCAGGCTGTCCAACTCGTCCAGCACAATCCAGACGCGCCGCGCCCGTTGCGGTGAAGACATGATCCGCGCGATACACATATCCACCACGCCGCTTTGCAGCGGCCTCAATGCGTCTCGGGTCTCAGCCGTGTTCGGCAGGAATAGCCAACCTTGCGGATCTTGCGCCCATCTCCGGATTGTGAACACCTGACGGGAATCCCTTTCGGAATCGCGCGGCATCATGCGGAGAGCCTTTCCTACCTGCCCCATAGTGGACTGCACGCCGCTGAACTGGTTCGCCGCGGCGGTGTTCAGCGTGATCAGATGTTCGCTCCCTTTGAGGCGAGGAAGGATCTCATTTACCGGGTCGCACAACCAGCGGGCGAACTGTTCACAGGTCGGGCGCGGATCTGAGTAAGTCCAGAGATACGCGGCAATGGCACAGGCCTGGTCGTCAAACCACTTGCCTTGATAGTGCTGCTCGGGGTGCGCCGGGTACATGGACCGGGATACGAGTGTTGCATCTACCTCGTCCGTAACCTCGGCTCCAAAATCCCACCAGACGCATCGCTCATCTTTCGGACTCAGGATGCGGTCATGCCGACGGGGATCGAAGAATTCCGGAATGAACTCAAGCTTCGAATCGAGCACTACGCAAGTATCGCCGCAGTTCTGGGCATAGTGCAGGATCTGGCGGATGAACGTGGACTTCCCGACTCCCGTATCGCCGATCACCAGGAAGTGCTTCGACTCATCCTTTCGGCGCATCCGCAGGAACTTATCGCGTGCGAAGAGCAAAACCCTTCTCCTTCCGTGGGATTGTTCTGTTGAATTGCCTCACGGTCATGCTCTCTGGGCCGCGGAGCTGCTCACCTTCGCGCGCTTTCCGCCGCCGCCGGAAATCAAACGTAGCGCCCACGACAAGAAACACGGTCGCCAGGCTGGCCCAAACGATGAGCGGGACCGCGATGAGATCGCCTGGCGTCTCGCCGTGATAAATGGCCGCTCTCAACCACTGTGCAAACACCGTCGGCTGCACATCGACGAAACGGCCCGAAAGGCCGGCCATTGTAGATGGCAGTGTCCCCGGTGTCGCATCGTAACCATTGACTGTAACGATGTAGAACCGGTGAAGCAACGGTCGCCCACTGAGAAGTGTCCTGCTCGGCGTTACACTCGACTTCAGGTAGGTGCCGAGATAGAACGACTCCAGCGGAGATTGGAAGGTCCGCCAGGTTTTGTAACTCAGTGGGGCAGCAGCCAACGTCATGCATGCGCCAATCAGAAAACCGATAGGAATGCGAGTCGGGAATTGCATCGGCTTACTCCAGGTAATTCAGGATGCGGCGATCCGCCATTGTGAACTTGCTAACCTCGGCGGCTTCGACAATGCCCTTGATGGCTTCTGCCGAAGGAGCCTGGCCATTCAGGGCGAGCTGCGCATGGATGTCCAGAACAACTTTCCGCATGGCACAAAACTCAGCAAGCAGTCCCCGGTAATCGGGAGAGAATCTAGTTGTCGAAACCAGGACCTCGCGAGCCCATTCGCCCACTGATTTCCCGGCTGCTTTTGCCCTAGCCTCAAGGCGCCTTTTTTCGTCGTCTCGAAGCCGGATTCCTAGATGAGCTTTATTGTGCTTACTAATATCTGCTATCGGAGCTGGCATTTTCTGAATCCTTGTATTCTCAATGAGTTCGCACATATTGAACCGCTGTACAACGCACGTTGCACAGCCGTCGTTAACTCATTTCGTTTCATCCGGTTCGCATACGTTAAACACACAGTGGGTGGCCTTTCGTGAAAACTTTTCGGGCGGCGATAGCCGACCATTCCGCGGGAGTCCGAGCTGCTTCTGGACGCCGTACCCTCCAATCAAAACGAGAAGCCCAAGTCATCGCGATCTTGCCGCTGCTGGCGGTCTTTCTGACGCTCCAATTTAGCTTCGGGAGCGACCATTTGCGACGCTGCCGGAAACCGCCAAAAGTAAGTGTCGCGTGTCATGTCCGCAAGCTGTTTTGGACGCTGTTCAGCCGTGCGAATCGCCTCTCGATACGCTTCTTTGCCCGCCTCGATTGCTTCGCGCTCTCCAACACTTGTCGCGCGCGGTCGCATGATGCTGACATCCGTAATCTGAGCCGTCACTCCATGGTTTCGGGCGTCGGCTTGGATGGCCTGGATCGCTTCCTGTTCGGTCTTGGTCTGAGCCCAAACGAGCGTGCCTTTCTGCTGCCACCTCCACGCGTCTTCGCCAGCGATAACGGCATGGCGGTAGACGTACTCTTGTGTGTCCGAACTCATAGTCAAGCCACCTTTTCTGCCGTCGTTTCCGGTTTCTTTGCGGGAATCCCAGTTCGCTCCGGAACAGGCACTGGAGTTGGCTGGGTGCTATCAGCGCTGGCCGTTTTTTGGAACTCCTTATCAGCCTTGAAGGCTTTCAGAAACAATTGCTCAACGACGTGATCGAGGTCGCTGTCGAGGTATTCGGCATAGCGCTTGGCCTGCGCCGCAACATCCTGCCGAAGATGCACATTGATGCGGGTCTTCGGTGTCTTGTCCTGCTTGGGTATGAAACTCATTTGGTTGAAAAGTCCTCCTGAACGTTGTAATCGGTAATGCAAAGGCCGAGCGGATTGAAGCGCAAGAGATCGCCACTAACCTTCGGCAAAAACGAGAAATAATAGGTGACGGTGTCGTTTTCTTTCCGGCTTGCAGCGACTCCGTCGTCGTAGTAATTCCGCGTGAAATCCACATAGGCAACTCCACCTTTCGGTGTGAGGCTGACCAGGGTTACGCGCTCGACCGTGACATCGTTCTGAATGCCGCTGCCGCGGTCGACCTTCTCGATCCAGTGGGAGCGCTGATCCTCCTGATAAGTGCGGAGCATGAGGGACTGGCTGAGGAGGTACTTGGCATGCCAGTAGGCGTCCGTGCGGCCCTTCATGCGTCCGAAGAAATCGACCGTGAAGTCCGACAGAGCACGTATAACCTCGGGCGCCTGAGGCTTGTAATTTGCGTCCTTGTAGTACACGACCTCGGCTTTTCCAACATCGTTGATGCGGACGTAAACAGGTTTGAAGTCGGCCACTGCCGCTCGCAACAGGGCGACTTGCCACGCACCAGCCGATAGCGCCGCAACCACTAACACGAGCACCAGTAGAAGCACTGTGTTCGCCCGGCGCAAGTGACCGAATTCTTCGGCTCGAGCGCGGCTGAATTTCAAGTTGCTGAGATCCGGCGCGGGGATGGAACTCATAACATCCTCGCTACGGCGAAGCCCGCCACGGGCCCAATCATCCCGCCGCCCGCGTGAGCGGTTCCGCTCGTAAAATCAGCGACCAGCCGGGGCAGTCGGAGGCACAGAATCAGGCACGCTACGTTAAAGACGATCAGGCCTACCAGCGATGCCGTGAAAGCTGCGAGAGAGTAATTCCCGCCGAATAGAGCGGTTAAAAAGTTCATTTCCGCCGTCGCCCAGATGAACACGAGCGCCGATGCGAATACACGGTAAAAGCCGTACTTCACCATGGCGTGAAACCAGCTCCAAAACAGTTGCTTCGTCCAACCGAACGGAAAAACGTAAGCAGCGAGGAACAGCGGGCCAAGAAGCGCTCCGATGCCGAGCGCGATGATCGCGAACGATGTCTCCGCGAACAACGCGATTTCGGGCAACGCCATCGAGGTGAGCGTCAAGTAATACGCGATCGTTTCGAAGATATTCAGGGGGGTCGGTCTCGTGCCGCCCGCGAAAAGCGCGGATACTTTGCTGAGAAAAACATTCAGCACGCTGATGTCGATCTTGGCTGAAAGGAACCGGCCCTCCATGCGGAAAATCTGGCTGAAGGGGATGCCGACGAGCGGCATCGGGTTGTCGTAATAGCGCAGCAGCCAAGTGATGGCCGCATAGGCGATCAAAGTGCCCCAGAGCGCTCGCATGGCACGCTGCGGCAGATCGAAAAGCCACAACATGCCGGCCATGACGAGCCCTGCAACGAGAGCGGGAAACAGATAGGGCTGAACGAGCCCCAGCAGTGTGCCGGAGTACGCATTGACAAGCTGGTCAACGGAAGTCGTGACGTATTGCGTCATGTCAATGGTCTGGTTGTTGACCGGGATAACGGGAGCGATTTGCATATTGGCCTTTACCAGTTCTGGATCGTTTTGGCAGAGTTGCCCCAGTTCTTGCTACCGGCGTGTTGCATCTCTCGCCGGAACTGCTCCGCGTGCGCTTTTTGCTCTTGCGCTTGCCGCTGCTGCAGATAGGCGGAAGTCGCCAGCGCGAGAGTGAGCGCAGCAATGATGGATAGAAGTACTTTTACAACGACATACATAGGGTTCACCAATTCGTGATTGTGTTGGCCGAGCCACCCCAGGCCGTGGCTTGATTGGCCGTTGCGGAATCCACCTGGCCGGTGAAGTTGATAGCGTCGGCGAGCACATCGCGCTGGATTTTGTTAGCGACGAGTTGCTCTTCCGTCTGCGCTGCCGAAAGAGAATTGAGCGTCTCGAGTTGCCGGTTCAGCAGCACAATTCCGCCATTCGCCAGGTTGAGCTGATCCACTTCGGAATTGGTCTGAGCCGTGGTATCTTGCGTTTGCGCTTCAAGGTGTGAAAGTGCCAAATCGTTGTGTGGCTGATTCATGCGCGCGTTCGCGATAGTCATCAGTGCGGCAGGATTCGAGCCGTCGAGAATCCGGACACTCGCCATGATGGCCGACTGGATGCTGTTGCCGATCGGCCACCTGCCGTAGAACGGCGGCGGCGTCATCGCATACGTCGCATTTGCATACGCGCCAGGGATATTCAGCCCCAGGTTGGCCGCATTATTCCAGCCCGCCGTTTCGCCGAATCCGCCCAGCGTATTGCTGTTCACCATGCGCGTGGCGATCCCAAGCCAAGCGTTCTTCTGCCTCAGGTAAGTGGCCGCATACGCAATTTGGTTGTACGTCGCGGTGATCTGGTTGTAGGTGCGGATGAGCTGGTTGATTTTCTGGACATCGTTGACAAGCTGCTCGGCGGAATGGCCTTCCTGAATGGGATCCGAGACGATTCCACCGAATCCGAATTGAGCAGCGAGAACGGCTGGCAACAAAGCCACCGAGCCGATGACAAGAATGCGTTTGCGCACTAGTAACCTCCCAAGAAATTCAGTAAGTGCCCGATGCCGAACAGGGCTAGGTAGATGAGAGGCGCCCCCGCCGAGCAAGCCACAATCAGCAGCAGCGCCTTGATTATGAACGGCAATGACCGGGCCGGCGGTACAGGTTGATGCTGGTAGTAGTAATTCAAGAATTCACTTCCTTTCTGTTGAGGGTTAACGGTTGACGGGCATCGTGTGATGCGCGTATTCAGGAACATCGGGCAGATCCGCAAGAAGGACCACCTTCACGCGGCTGCCGGGTTTGATTGTGATCGTCGGATACCGGTTGAGATACCGGTTCAAAATCTGCTCACTGGAGAGCGCGGTCTGTTGCGAAACGCCCTCGCGAAACCCATACCAGGGCGAGTACGTCGCGCCGTTATTGCCGATCTGGGCCAGGCCGGCGATCGCTCCCACAGCCATGGCCATACCGAAGGTCTGTAGGTAATGGTTGTTCACCTTGCCTGCGAGCGCGGACGCTCCAGTCTGGTCGAGTCCGGGAACTTTGTCGAGGCTGAGCGCGTATCCGTCCGGCATCGAAATCCGGTGAAAAGAAACTGCGAGGCGGCGCTGATTGTTGCTGTTTACAGCTCGCGCTTCGCCCAACACCTTCGAGCCTTCGGGAATCAGCAGATTCAATCCCGAGGCGTCGTAGACGTTCTCTGAGATCTGGCAAATGACAGGCCCTATAGACTCGGCGTCAAGCTGATTGAGCAACGTGGCCGGCAGGATTGTGCCTTCCTCGAGGCGGTGCATCGGCCCTTCCGCCTGATCGAAACCGTACCGCTCTGGTGTTGGCGCATTCGGCTGAGAAGTGGCACTCTGAACAGGCGGATTGGTGGTTTGCGGCTTCGTTGACGCAGGCTGCAGATACGGAGCCTCTTGCGGCGGGAGAGATGAGCCGTAGGGTGCGTAATAACTGGTCGGCGGCTGTGATGATTCAGCGCGAGTTTCGGCATTCGGTGACTGCTGCTGTTCCCGCGGCGGCCGGGTCACGAATCCTACTCCAGAGGCATACGGCGCTTCCTGCTCGCGCTTCCACTTCTCTTGCCGGATCTGATGCCAGAACTGCGCATCTGGATCTTGCTGTCCAGACATGCCTGCCCGTGCGCTCTGCGCATCTCCCTCCGTCGTCGGACCGGACTCTAAGCGCTGTTTCGCAGCTTCGGCATTGGCCTGCGCTTGCGCCAGCTCGCGTTCGGCCGCTTCCCGCTGAGACTCGATGGTCTGCGGGTTCGGTGCCAGCATTTGCGGTTGCTGCTGTGCCGGCGCTTTCGTCTGGAGCTGCTGCGTTTGGCTATGGCAGCTATTCCAGACGCCAAAGCTCAGCAATACCAGTCCCAAGACACCGGCAAGGATCAGCTTTTGTTTCCAGGTCAAGCGATCAAGGGGCCTTTGTTGTTGCGCTGCCGCCTGCACGTACCAGCCATACGGCGGCGGATATCCAGGCTGGGGCTGCGGCTGCTGCGGTCCGGGCTGTTGCTGTTGTTGTTCGCTCACAACATGGTCTCCTTAGCCATTCGGCTTCCGCGCGATATCTGTGCGCTTCTTGCCAACCTGCAGATAACCGCGGTCGACAAGATCACGGATGACGTAAACGCCGTTCTGATACTGGAACTGAACCAGGTTGGGCTTGCCATCCTTCACCTCATAGAAGCTGGCTACTTCGTCCGGATTGACGGCAATGTAGGTGAACTTGTCATCGCGAAAGACGGAATGAATGTTGAAGGGCGCTTTATTGCGTTCGAAGCTGTAGTCGAACGTAAGCTTCTACGGGTACATGGCCCGGTACTGGTTTTCGTCGGTGCGCACCTGTTGTTGCGCGTCTTTTCTCACGCGTGCCAGTTCGGCCTGAGCCCGCTCAAGCTCCGCTTTTGCGCGCGCAGCCTCCGCGGCCGGTACGAATGTCGGAGGCTTTTTGAGTGACTCCGCATCCGTCGAGTCCAGAAACAGCTTGATATCCACGGGACTCTTAACGTCCGTCTTTACCTGAACCGTGTAGTTGTGGTTGTGGTCGGTTAGGACCTGGATATCCGTGGGGTGCGCACCAGGCGAGGGCTTCACGTTTACGAAACGCTCAGCGCCTTCGATGATCTGCACGTCCCAGTGCTTAGGATCGCCGCACAGATACGTGACGGCCTTCTCGCCTTCCGGTAACACGATCGACGAGTACTCGAAGGTGGCCGTATTGAGCTGGATGATGTCCTCAGGACCGGCGCTCACGTGCCGGACTAGTTCCGATGAATCGGCACCGAAACAGACCGCAGCGGCGCTTACTGCAAATAACAATGAGAATGGCTTCACTTTCTTTCCCTTTCAGGCCGTCGCCATGCACCGACGTAATCGAATCTGGTTGGCATTCGGATCGTTGCTGCACATGAGCTGGTCTTCGGCGTTATCGAGCTTGAGCCTGACCACCTTGAACTGCTTCACTGCGGGCCGGGCTGGATCGGTGGCAAAGATTGCCAGTTCCTCGCGAGGTTTCAACTGAGAAATCTGTTCGGCCTGTTTCGTATTGAGCCCGTACAGCCGTTCATAACTTTCGGGCCGGATCTCGGGATTTGCAAAGAAAATCTTGGTCGGGCACGCTTCATTTAGCAGCTCGCCAAATCCGGCGCGCTCGGCATCCAGCCCCGATTGCGTGATGAACATGTTGCACAGGTTGTTCTTGCGGCCGGTTTTCAACTTGTCGACCATGTACGGGCCTATGTCGCCACTGAGCATCCAGCGCCAGCCCTCGTCGATGACAAGCAGTTTCAGCCGCCCGGCCAGTGTGGGATCGTAGACCACTTTGTCGAATCGCTGCGTGACGTAAAAAGAGATCGGGACGAGGAGGTCAGGCTCCTTTTCCATGCCCTGAAACTCGAAGGTCTGGAAATGTGAAAACTCGATGTTGTCCGTTTCGTTATCGAAGACGTGCCCGTACTGCCCGTCTTGGCACCAGCGCTGAAGACGCAGCTGCAGCATGGCAGGAAGCGAAACGTTACCGAGGCGCCGATCCTTGGGGCGCTAGTTCGTACACACTCTCGATGGCTTCGTAGATAGCCCTGTCCTCCTTCGCCGCTTTCTCAGGCGTCTGGTTTGAATCGCGGCCAACCAGCATGCGCACAAATGCGAACAGAAATTGGCGGTTCTCATGCGTGTTAGGCAACGAGAACGGATTCATGCGCACGCGGTGACTACGCTTGGAGATCTCGAAGTAACGCCCCTCGAAGTACTCTGTGAGATCACGGTAACTGCCCCCGATGTCCAGCACCAACGTCACGGGGTCGTACTTCTGAAGATTGGCGATCTGATAAACCGTGTCAAATGACTTGCCCGATTCCGGCGCTCCGGTCTTGAGCACCCCAAATGTCCCGCCCACGTGCCCATTGAAGAAAAACAACTGTTGGTCACGTGTTTCGTACAGGCACATGTATTCATCCCGCAGGTGCTTGTTGACGGTGTTGCCGGTCCAGGACTGCCAGGCGAAGGTCAAATTGGCGTAATCGCGCGAGAGTAAGTAGCTGTAACTGTGATTGCGCTGGGTATTGCCCGGAAGAATCGATAAATAGGCGCTGGGGAGGTTGAGCGTTTCCCTAACCAGAGACGCGTCGGCCTGCCCATAAACGCGAACGAGCTGCGCAAACGAATTTCTGACCCGGTGGTGATCTTTGCCTAGCAGCACGACTACACACGAGAAAGCACCAAACTGGTTTCCCTGCTCAAGTGCGATCAGGCAGTCTCCCAAGTTCTCGGCGTGGTGCTCCAGATCCTGTTTCCGTGGCATTTCCGATTTCGGCGTCCACACACCGGCGAAAGCCGCCATGAACATCGAGACACCCTGGGCAATGAAGGTTTTCTGTCGCGACTTAATCAGCTTCCGCATCCGCATCGTGGATTGTGTCTTCCACTCCATGCAAGCGATGAAGTCGCAATTGACACGCGCAAGAGCGCTCACGACCGCCGCCGGCTTCGGATTCGTCGGCGTGAGCTTCACGGTTGCTGCCGTTAGATAGTAATCATCGAGCCCGAGATGATCGTGTTCAACACGGATCGATGTATCTGCCAAACGATAATCGAGGCGGTCGCCGGGCTCGGAATGGAACGACTCGACGTGTTCCGTGTCGGGATTGAGCAGGCTTCGGAAAAAAATCTTGGCCCGAGATTCATCGAGAACTTCGAACCCGAGCATGTCATCCAGCGAGGACGTAAACGCACACACGGCGCTGGTCAGTATCTCGATCGTCCGCATGTCATTCTGAGGCCAGCTGCCGGCGAGCTCTTCCGGCAGAGACTCCAAACCACTCCGCCAGGCGATGCGCAGCCGGATCGCCTTCATAGAGCACCACCAGAAACAGCGAGACTGAGGCGAGCGTCTGATGACGCTTCCCGAGATCTCGCACGCGGCGGCTGACAAACTCGCGCGCCCTTTCGTTTGGATATTGGCCTTTGAATGGGATCTCGGAGCCGAAGCGCTTGATCATGTACTGGTACAAGCGGAAGCGCTCGTCGAACGTCCTCAGCGCCTTCTCGATCCGGCGGGCATAGCTCTCAAGGTCCTCATCCAGTTGGCATTCTGGATCGATGCCCGAAACCTGCAGCGCCGTCCCAAATGAGCCAGCTTTCGTTTGGAATACGGTCTCATTCGCGAAGCGCAGCAGCGGTATTTCGTGATGTAGCGCGCCGGCGGCCTTATGATGATCGGGGATTCTGGTACGCATGAGTTTACTCGCGAATGAACTTACTGGCGCTGTAAAAGCGCTTCTGACGCCACAGCGATGGCAACATGTGCAGGAGGCGCGGCTCCCATTGCGAGAGTCCGAAGACGACGCCCCAATAAACGAAAAAGGAAGCGGCGGATTCGATAAACCCACCGCCCAAGTGAAAACGGATCAGAGCGAGCATGCCGCCGAAAATGCACAGCTTGCGTTCGATGCCGAGGGCGGCCGGCAGGCGGTTGATTGAACGGTAGTCAAAGCGATCGAGCATAAGTCAGATTGCAGATTGCAGGTAGGTGGCTATCTTGACCGCATCAAGGATGAGCACCCCGCCGAGCAGAATGCTGCCCATCGCGCGCATGGCCATGCCGCCACCGAACATGATCATGGCACCGCCCACCACGATGCCAACAATCGTGATGCCGAGCACCAGCGGCCCAGTGAACATGGTCTGCAGGGATGTGCCTAACGATGCTCCGGGGTCTTGCGCCAAGATAGGCATAGCAACCACAAGCGTCAGCACTGCCGCGGCAAATAGCCGTCCAGTCGCGTGTTTTGAGAAGTAGGACAGCCAGTCACAAAGCAACTGGCCAGATCGAATTTGTCTCATAAGACTCCTTTGAAAATGGGGGGTTAAACAATCGCGCGGTGGATACACGGTCTCACCGCAGAAACAAACTACGCGGCCTTTTGAGATGCATCTAGGCGAGCGGTTCGCCATGAGACGCACGTGTTTCGTGATGGCCAGAATCAGCGAGGATTGGAGCCCAATTGAGGCTCCGGGTGTGTGCCGAAAACGTGCCAGTAAATGTGTTTTTGGCCGTTTGCTACTGTTTGGAGAAATTCGAAAACGCTAAGATATTGGGTAATTAGGGGTGCTGCCGAATCAGGATGGTTCGAATCCCACCAGCCGCCCCAGACAAGTGTTTGTCCAACCCGGACAAATGGGTGACAGAAAAAATGTTGTATCGATCACCCGATCGTTTGCAAAAACCGCGGGATCTCCAGGCTGGGACGGACATGATGTACGAACGTGCGTTCGTAAAAGCGAGCCGCGAAACGCATCTTCCTGGTGTCATCGCAATTTTGCAATTCCCAAGCACCTTCCTCGCACAGTAACCCGTAAGCCAGCACATCGGCCATGCGCTGCAGATACTCGTCGGCGGTTAGGACAGCGGCGGCCGGCTTCTGTGCGAGGTTATCGAAGGCGATCTTCATCTCGGCCGTCAAAACCTTCAAACGGTCATCCTGAATAGCCGAAAGCCGGTCCAGATACGCCTGATCGCCGTGGTCCTGGGTGATGAGCCGCATTAACTCCAGAGCCTGAATCTGCTCGGGGCCTTCCCAGACAGTCAGCACCTGAGCATCGCGGAACAGCCGCGCTACCGGATATTCTTCGGTGTACCCGTTGCCGCCGACTAGTTCCAGCGCTTTGCGCGTACACCACACCGCTTGTTCCGCTGTTTTGTATTTCGCGAGCGCTGTAGCAACGCGCGGCCATACTGTTTGCCCATCGCCAAAGCTGCGCGCTGCTTCGAAAGCCAGAGCCGAACCGGAAAGCCATTCCGTTTCCAGATCGAGTATCCGCTTTTGCACCATCGGCTGTTCCACCAGCCGCTTGCCGAAAGGAGATCGGTGACTGGTCCAGCACATCGCTTCCATGAGCGCCCGGTGCATCACGCCCGCCGCGCCCATCGCATTGTGGACGCGCGAGCAGCCCAAAGCCTCCATCATCATCTTCATGCCCGATCCCGCTGGCGCCAATTCATAGGCAAGCGTTCCGGTAAGCTTCACCTCGCCTGTGGGTAGGCCGCGGGTGCCGACCTTTTCCTTCAGGTGCAACACATCGTAATCGTTAGCGACCTGCCAATCGGTGTCGATGTGGCTGGGCACTAAATACAAGCCGATGCCTTTGCCGCCTGACGGAGCGCCATCGGGGCGCGCCGTTTTGATGGTGACAAACCGGCTGAAGCCGATTGCACTGGTGAACCAGTTCTCGCCATGCAGCCGCACTGTGCCGTCGGGTTGGTGTACGGCTCGTGTTTTGGTGTTGCCGATATCGCTGCCACTGTGCTTTTCCGTGGCCCAAGTGCCGCCGACTGCCGCGTGGCCGTCGGTCCGCAACAGTTCCGGCAACAAGCGTGCTTTCAGGTCAGCCGACGCGTGGCGATCAATCAACAAGGCCACGGGATGACTCATGGCGAAGGGGCAGCCGGTCGCGATATCGCTTTTCGAAACGAGATATTGCGCAACAAAAGGTAGCATCTGCTCAGCAAAGCAGGAGGCCAGAAAGCCGCGCTGGGACAGCTCCTGCTGAGCTGCTTCGTAGCGCGGATTCAAATAAACATGCCCACGGCGCTGATCCGGATGGATCGGGTCCGTGATCTCGTGCCGCAATACCGGCGGATGGATGTGGTCGGAATACGCGGCCTGCGAATCCAGTTCCCCGCCGCAGAACGATCCGAAATCCGTGAGCGTACTCTGCCATCGCATTGACAAGCCTGAACGCTCCAGGAACCGCTGCAAATTCCCGTCGCACGCATAGAAGTTCAAGCCGTGCGTCTGGGCAGGCCAATATATCATGTTCCTTGTCATTATTGCGCTTACTGGTCGTTCTCGCCGCCATACTCCCGCTCTTTGCTCAAACCGATTGGCCGGTCTTTGGGCATGATCCCGGTGGCCTTCGTTACTCGCCGTTGAAGCAAATCAACGCCGGGAATGTCGCTCATTTACGGCGCGCGTGGACTTTTCACAGCGGTAAGCCGGGATCCGAAGCTACGCCAATCGTTGTCAACGGCGTGATGTATCTGACCACGCCGAACGGCATCTGTGCGCTCAATCCCGAAACGGGAGATGTGATCTGGAAATTCCCGGCGGCCGCGGTAAGCCTTCGCGGGCTGAGCTACTGGCCCGGAGACAGGACGACACATGCGAGAGTTTTCGCGGGTATCGGCAGCCGCATGGTTGCGATCGATGTCACAACAGGCAAGCCGGTGCCGGGGTTTGGCACAGAGGGCTTCGTCGATTTGAAACAGGGCGTTATGGGTGAATATCCCGATGCGCGCATGGCGATGCAATCTCCTCCCGCGATCTACAAGGACATTGTCATCACGGGAAGCAACAACAACGAGCTTGCACCCAGTCGCGGCGCGTATGGCGATATCCGCGGATGGGATGCGCGCACCGGAAAGCTGCTCTGGTCGTTTCATACCGTGCCCCGGCCCGGCGAACCCGGCAACGACACTTGGGAGGACGACAGTTGGAAGGACCGCTCCGGCACCAATGCCTGGGGACTCATGACCGTCGACGTTGAGCGCGGGCTCGTGTTCGTTCCGCTGGGATGCCCGACATCGGACTTCTACGGAGCAGACCGGCATGGCGACGGCTTGTACGGTAATTCTTTACTCGCGCTAGATGCGGCAACCGGGAAACTGAAGTGGTACCGGCAGCTCGTTCACCACGATCTCTGGGATTACGATTTGGCGGCGGCGCCGATATTGATCGACGTTAATCGTAATGGCAGGAGAATTCCGGCAGTTGCTCAGATCACAAAAATGGGTTTGCTCTTCCTGTTCGATCGCGTAACGGGGGACCCCATATTTGGTATCGAAGAGCGACCCGTACCGCAGAGTACCGTTCCCGGCGAGAAAACATCGCCGACGCAGCCGTTCCCGCTTAAACCCCCGCCGCTTGCGCGCAACATATTCCGTAAAGACGAGATGTACAATTTGACTCCGGATCATGCGGCATTCTGCAATGCTTTATGGGACAGAAACAAGATGTTTACCGACGGGCCCTACACGCCGATGCCGCTCGAAGGCAACGCTCTGCTCTTTCCCAGCACGCTTGGCGGCGGGAACTGGGGCGGTCTTTCGTCCGACCCAAAGCTGGGATATATATTTGCGAACGTCATGGATCTGGGGCAATGGGGACATCTTGAGAAGTGGCGCGATCCCAAAACGGGGGAGATCACCTATCGCCGAGGATCCGAGATGGGACCGTATGCCCGGTTCTGGGACCCGAAGACACATATCCCTTGCCAGAATCCACCTTTCGGCGAGCTGGTTGCCATAAACGCCAATACGGGCGACATCGCGTGGAAAGTTCCGCTCGGAACGGTGGATGAGCTGGAACCCAAGGGAGTGAAGAATACCGGAACCTTAAATTTAGGCGGAAGCATCGCAACGGCCGGCGGATTAATCTTTATTGGGGCAACGATCGACAGCCGTTTCCGTGCGTTCGATTCGAAAACGGGCAGGGAACTTTGGGTAGAGAAGATCGAAACGAACGCACACTCTGTGCCGATCACGTACGAAGCGAAGAACCGGAAACAGTACGTCGCCATCATGGCCGGAGGCGGAGGATATTTCGGCGCCACTCCAGGCGACAGCCTGATTGCATTTACATTAGGACACGGTTCTGATACGAGACTACCCACTCCTGTGAAATCCGGCCAAACCCTGCCTGCAGGGAATGGGAGGAATGCCGTGCAGAGGATGTGCGGCAAATGCCATCCGGTCGAAGTCGTGATCGGCGAGCGCCACGATAGAGCGGGATGGACTAATGTAGTACAGAGTATGGTAGCGAGAGGAGCCGCCGGAACAGACCAGGAAATTCAGCAGGTGATCGATTATCTGGCCACCCACTTTGGGCCGTAGCCAACCGGACATGCGTTATGTTCAGGCATGGACTTTTCGCGTGCCGCCCGGCGATTTGTGTCCGGGCCGATCTTATCTTTTTCTTTGTATGTCTTGACAGCGCCTTGCGTTCTGGCGCAAGAGCAGCCCGCTCATGATCGCCAGAATGCTGCTTCATCCCAAAAGCCGCCTGAATCTCTGCCACCGCTGCCGGCCGATGCTTCTGTCGGGCAAACCGTAACAGTGGACGGCAAAACGCTGCACTACACCGCGACTGTCGGGGTGATTCCGGTATACGATCGGACCGATCCGAACAAACAGGAGACGAAGACCGGCGAAGTGGTGTTCACTTCCTACGTCCTCGATGGCGTGAAAGACGAGGCTGACCGTCCGGTCACTTTTGCCCTGAACGGCGGGCCCGGCGCTTCCTCCGTGTATCTGAACTTCGGCGCAATCGGCCCGAAACACATCCAGTTTGCCGGGCAAGGCGACAGTCCCTCCGATCCGCCGCGGCTGAAAGACAACCCCGGGACCTGGCTACCGTTCTCCGATCTGGTTTTCATCGATCCAATCGGAACGGGCTTTTCGCGCTCTCTCGTCTCGGCGCAAGAGACGAAGAAGCTCTTCTATTCGGCCACGCCCGATATTGAATACCTTTCACGGGTGATTTACGACTGGCTGGTCAAGAACAGCCGGCTGCAATCGCATAAATATCTGATCGGCGAGAGCTATGGCGGCTACCGCGGCCCGCGCATCACGCATTTTCTTCAATCGCGGCTCGGCGTGGCCATGAACGGGGTTGTGCTGGTTTCACCATATCTGAATCCCTGGATCGAATCCAATGGAGAAATCTCGCCGCTTCCCTGGATGATGACCCTGCCCGCCATCGCGGCCGCGCATCTGGAGCGCGAGCATCAATTGACGCCGGAACGCATGCAAGCCGTCATTGCCTACACGCGCGGGCAGTACGTGACGGATCTGCTGGCCGGCCGCTCGGATCCGGAAGCCACGCCCAGGATCGTCAAAAAGGTAACTGAACTCACGGGATTGGATCCGGCATTTGTGAAGCGTTTGGGAGGTCGCATCGATACCCGCGCTTATCTGCGCGAGGTCCACCGCGAGAAAGACGAGATCGGGTCTGTATACGACTCGAATGTGACCGCACCCGATCCCTTTCCGTTCTCTCCTTTTCAACAATCGAGCGATCCGATTTTGGAATCCATCATCGCGCCAACCACAACTGCCATGGTCGACTGGGTCACGCGCGTGGTGGGCTGGAAAACTACGGCCCGCTATAACGCGCTCTCCTATGACGTGAACGCACAATGGGACCGCGATCGGACGCTCGAACGTGGCTCGACGGCCGATCTGCGCGAAGCGGTAGCTGCCGACCGCAAATTACGAGTCTTGATTGCACATGGATGGGACGACCTGAGCTGCCCCTTCATGGGATCGGTGCTGACGGTGGACGAGATGCCCGTGATGGGCGATGCGAAACGCGTGAGTGTGCATGAGTATCCGGGCGGGCACATGTTTTACACGCGGCCGGGCAGTCAGGCGCAATTCGTGAAAGATGTGCAGACGATGATGGCGGCGCATTAGGTGGCCCCTTGGACGCAAGAAGCCGTTTACTCTGCATCCTGTTTGCCGGTGCGTTCTGTGCGGCTGCCCAGCAGTCCTCCGTCGAGTTGAACATCGATGTCTCCAAGCCCGGCGAACCCCTGGAGATCGACCGAATCGCATTGGGCCAGGGCGGTCTTTCCGCCGACCCGATCTGGGCGGATCGGATGCCGGAGATCAGGATTCTGCATCCGCGTGTGATTCGCCTCTTTGTGCAGGACTATTTCGATGTGTTGCCGGAAACCGGCCAATACGACTGGCGCAAACTCGATCCCGCCGTGGATCTGATCCGCCAGACTGGAGCGACGCCTCTGATGACGATCGCCTTCAAACCGAAGCCGCTGTTCCCCAAAATTGATGAGGCGATCACGGATCCCACCGACTACCGCGCCTGGGAAGATCTCATTTCCGCGATGGTCCGTCACTACAAGGAGCGAGGTTCCGATATCGTCTATTGGGAAGTTGCCAATGAGCCTGATATCGGAGAGCACGGCGGCTGTCCGTACCTATTCGCGCCGGAAGGATATGTTCGATATTACCGGCACACCGTTGCTGCCATCCGCCGTGCCGATCCCGATGCAAAGGTGGGAGGTCCGGCACTGGCCAATCCCGAATCGGCGATTCTTCCCGCGCTTTTGGCCGCCGCACAACGCGGCCATCTTCCGCTCGATTTCATCTCCTGGCACATTTACAATAGCGATCCACTGAAGATCCGCGCCACCATTGATCGTAAAAGGGAGTTACTGAAGCAATTCCCCGCCCTGCACTCGGAGACGTTCTTGGACGAGTGGAATATGGCGCTGCGTTATCCTCCGAGCGATCCGCAGTTTCAACCGGCCTTTATTGCCGAAACCGCATGGCAAATGAAAGATGCCGGTCTCGATTATTCCTGCTACTACCACATTCGCGACTATCACGTTCGTCCGGAAGTTTTTGCGAAATTCATGTCACCCCATGGCAACGCAGCGATGACGAAATGGTGGAATCGCATGCCGCAGTACGACGGGTTATTCGATTTCCAGAACCAGGTTCGGCCTTCTTATTTCGCGTTTCTCCTATTGGCCCGTCTGACAGGACAGCGTTTACCGGTTACCTCCTCGAGCAACACGGTTCACGGATTTGCAAGTTATGACGAGTTCTTGCAAAACTACAATATTTTGTTCTGGAACTTCTCGGATCGGCCCGCGCGCGTCAATCTCGTGATGAACGGCCTGAGACCGGGTTTGAAAGCTGAGCGCCTGGTTCTGGATGCAACGGCTCCGAGCAGCGATGAGAATATCCGGCTGCGGCTGCTGCCGGAGCTGCCGGTCGAAGCAGGCGAGCCAGTGCCGGTGGATCTTCCTCCGTATGGGGTCATGTTCTGGAGTATCGACCTGCGCTAAGGCACGACTTTCAGCAATCCCTCCAGAGGCAGATCCTCTGAGGAACGTCCCACCATGATTTCAAAATCGCTGGGCACGACGCGCCAGCGCATGTCCAGATCGAGCAGTTGAAGGTCTTCGGGTGTGAGGGTGAATTTCACGTTCTTCACCTCACCGGGTGCGAGGTCCACGCGCTGAAATCCGCGCAACTGTTTGACCGGTGTCGCCACGGGGCCGGTTTTCTCGTGAATGTAAAGCTGCACGGTTTCGGTTCCCCGCCGCTCACCAATGTTCCTTATATCCACGCTGACCTGCGCCGTGCCTGCGGGATGGATTTGTTCCGGTTCGATGCGCAGGTTACTGTATTCATAACGCGTATAGCTCAGACCATGGCCGAACGGATAAAGAGGGGTCGCTGGCATATCGACGTAGCCGCGCTTGCGGTCATTAATCCAGTAAGCTTTGCTGGGCTTGTAATTGTAATAAGCAGGCAGTTGCCCCACGTGGCGGGGGATCGTAATGGCAAGCCGGCCGCTCGGATTGTAATCGCCAAATAAGACATCCGCGACCGCTTCCCCGCCCCGCTCGCCCGGATGCCACGCCTCCACGATGGCCGGCACATGCTCGGCAGTCCAGCGCGTGGAAAGCGGCCTGCCGTTCACGAGCACGACGACCGTCGGTGTACCTGTCTCGTATATCGCTTTTACCAGGTCTTCCTGCACGCCCGTGAGATCGAGGCTGGCCACGTCATGCCCTTCGCCATCTGTCGAGGGATCGTGCTCGCTCTCTCCAACGACGACAATCGCCGCATCGGCATTCCTAGCGGCACGTGTCGCTTCGGCAAAACCGCTTTTGTCGTCGCCCATTACGCCGCACCCTTTCACCGCAACAACCGTGGTTCCCTGGCCGACCTTGGATTTGATCCCGTCGAGAATGGTGACGACGTGCTGCAACACGTTGTGCGGCGAGTAATCGCCAAGCTGGTTCATTACGTTATCGGCATTCGGACCGATGACCGCAATCGACTTCAAGTTTTTCCTGAGCGGCAGGACATTGCGGTCGTTTTTCAACAGTACGGTTCCTTCACGCGCGGCGCGCAGAGCGAGATCCTGATGAGACTGCGAGTGAACGGTTCGCATGGCTCGATCTATATCGACATAGCGGTTCTCGAAGAGACCGAGGCGAAATTTCAAGTCCAAAACCCGGCGCACCGCGCGATCGACGAGAGCGATGGGGACTCGACCCTCTTCCACGTTTTCGATCAGGGGCCCCATGTAGGCCGGTTCATAGGTGATATCCAAGTCCACACCCGCTTTCAAGGCGAGAGCGCCCGCTTCTTTTTGGGTGCGGACAATGTCTTCGTAAATCAACGTTCCGAATCCGCCGCCCTCGCTTTCCACGACACCTCGGAATCCCAATTCCTGGCGGAGAATACGATTCGTCCACTTTTCGGAAGCATGGGCGGGCACATCTTCGAGTTCGGGGTATCCAGCCATTACGCCCAGCGCCCCGGCTTTGGTGATCGCCGCAGACCACGGAAGCAGAAAGTTCTCACGCAGCGAACGCTCGGATAGCTCGATGGCGCCGCGCTCTAATCCGCTGGCGGGCTGACTCTGCGTCGGGAAGTCCGTGAGTACCGCAACCGTTTTGTCCGGAGCCGCAAGGTTCTCGCCTTGCGTGGCTCGTACGATATCTCCGGCGATGCGCGAATAAAGGTACGGGTCCTCGGTGTACGCTTCTTCGTTTCTCCCCATGCGCGGATCGCGATCCAGTTCCACTACAAGCGTGGAGAGCATGTGGATGCCTACCGCCCGCGCTTCCGCCGCCGCAGCGGCGTAAATCGAGTTCACGAGGTCGAGATCGAACGTACTGCCGATGGCTAGACCCTCCGGGAAAACGGTGCCGCCCGAAAACATAGCTCCATGCGTTCCCTCCTCGTCCTCCAGAAGCGGTATCTTCAGGCGTGTCTGGGTGAGTGCTATTTTCTGAAGTTCATTGAAGTACTCTGCTTGCTGGCGCGTGCCGTCGTGCAGAATCTCGTTTGCCAGCGTAAAAAAGCCGCAGCCCGGACCGATTTCCTGTGTATATGTCCCGGCAGCGAATCTCCGGCATGCTGCCAGCTTCGAAGGGATGTCGTTTCCTAACTGTTTTACGTAAACACAGGGCAAGTTAAGCTGCCCGACTTTCTCCTTCAGCGTCATACGGCTCATCAGGTCGTCAACCCGGAGCGAGATCGGCTGGTTACGGTCGAGATATGGCGGCAATGCACCACCAACTTGCGCCCAGGCCGGTAACGCGGCGCTCAGTAGCACGACGAGCTTTGTTACTTTGGCCATCTCAGTGATGATCGACTCGCGCGCCGATTCTCCTTTCACGAAACTCTCGAATTAGAGCGATCATCCGGTCGACAACCGCGTTCACAAACTGCTCTCCTTTCGCTTTGGTTGCCTTGGTTGGATCGCCAACTGTTCCGGTTTTCGAATAGCGGCTGAACCATTCCTGAAAGGCAACCGGGGACGGCCGTTCCAGATCCCAATAGAAAAATTCACTGGATGCGAAATGCATATCGCGCTCGGCCTTTTCGAATTGCACGAGGTCTGGCCGGAGATACAGCAGGACGGACGTTTCAAGTTCGCAACCGTGCGCCATTCCGCCGGGGTACTCCGATTCGCGAAGTTCCGACATCACTTGCCTGGGTATCAGACTCCACCAGGAAACCATCGCGCAGATCGCCTCTGTCTGGATAGTTATGTTCCGCGCGGCAATATCCAGGAAGGGAACGTTGCTGCCATGGCCGTTGACCAGCAGCACTTTTCGAAAGCCATGGCGAGCCAGGCTCACGCCAATATCCGTGACGTACCGGATTACAGTCTCCCCGCGAACTGCGATGGTTCCCGGAAAATCCATATGGTGCTCGTTGAACGAGTAGTAAACGGGCGGCAGAAGAATCGCCTGTTCGGGAACGCGTTCTACCGCGCAGCGGGATATTTCCGCCGCGGTGAGTACATCGGTCACAAGAGGCAGATGCGGGCCATGCTGTTCGATAGTGCCAACGGGTAGAACGGCGACGCGATTCTGAGCCACGGCGTCACGAAGTTCAGGCCAGGAGAACTCCTCATACCGATATTTCATTCGGATTTTAACCTTTTTCTAACGGCTGGCCGGGATCGATCTTCAACCAGAGAAACGCCGCGAGGGCGTAAACGAGACCAGCGCTCACCAGCATCGCATCGAACGACTGGAATTTCGTGAATATCCAGGCAGCCGCAACCGGAGAGAGGAACGCGGAGATGCTCGAAGCCGAATTCATAAAAGCAGCAACCGTGCCGCCGGAGGTTCCTCCGATCTCGACAGATACGGTCCACGCCACCGGCGTTGTCAGGTCTATTCCCACTTCCGCCACAATCAAGCTAAGGATAGCGGCAATCGGCTTATGTACGAGAGCTGCTGCCGCGAAGCCGATTGCGCTCAAAAGATAGCCTGCCAGGCCGACCAGGCGACGTCCCCAACGGAGACTCCCGAGCCGGCGAACCAGGGCGTCCGAGAAGCTTCCGCCCGCAAGGCAGCTTATGGAGCCCACTGCCAAGGGAAGTGCGGCGTACAAGCCGGCCCGCTGAAGTGGCATGTGGTGCTGGCGAATCAGATAAGTGGGCAGCCAAGTGAGCAGGAACCAGAAGCCATAAGACGTCGCGAAGTACATCCAGAACAGGGCCCAGACGTTACCGTTCAAGAACATTTGTGTCCAACGTATGTTTTCACGCATTCGCTCCGGCGCTGAGTTCCGGCGAGCATAAGCGAGATCGGCAGCATTGGCCGCCGGATGCTGCTCCGGACGATCGCGATGAGAACGCCAGAAAACAGCGCACCACACGACGCCCACGGCTCCAAAGGCGACGAACGACATCCGCCAGCCAAGCCATCCGATCAGCAGCATCGCAACCGGCGGCGCAAGTGCTCCGCCAATCCGCGCGCTCATCCACATCACACCGATTGCCCTGCCCCGATCTGCAACTTGAAACCAGTTGCCAATGACGCGTGCAAGGGCCGGAAACGCTCCGGCTTCGGCCGCACCGAAGGCGAGTCTCAGGGTTAACAGCCAGCCGTATCCGAACACAGCTCCCGTTAACGCTGTGAATACGGACCAGCACGCGACGATGCGCGTCAGAATCGTCCGCTGTCCCAAGCGGTCAATCAGATATCCCATCGGAATTTCGAAGATGCCGTAGGATATGGAGAATACGCCGAAGACATACCCCATCTGGATGTTGGAGAGCCCCAGTGCCGCCATCATGGCGGGCGCCGCAGCCGAAAGACAGACGCGGTCCAGGTAGGTAATGGCGGAGGCAAGCGCAACCAGCGTTAAGATTCGATTTCGGAGTGGGACTGCGGTGCGGATCAATTGCTGCCAATGGCTGTGCTTACTCATGAGCGTCTCAGTGGTTTCGGGCGCTACGTTTCGGGCTTCGGTTGTGAAGGTGGATATCACTCCGAACAGTCCGCAATGGCTGATGGGCTACGCTCCGCGGCAATCGAATGGCGTTCACGATCATATCTACCATCGCATTGTGGCTATGGACGATGGACATGTACAGTTCTTCCTGATCTCCAGCGATCTCTGCCTCTTTTCTCCAAGCGTCTCCGATGATGTCACGGAACAGCTACACAAAGACTTGGGTGTTGAGCCGCGGAACGTTTGGTGGAGTGTGACTCATTCGCATGCGGCGCCGGAAGTCGGTCCGCCCGGTATGTATAAAGTCCTGCTGGGCCGCTCGGATCATGAATGGAACCGGGATTATGCGGCGCAGGTCACGCGCTCGCTGATTGATGGCGTTACAGAAGCAAGGGGAAAGCTCGAACCAGCGCGGATCGCGATCGGCACAGGAATGGCCATGGCGAACATCAACCGGCGCGCCAAAGACGAGAACGGAAAAGTGACGCTGGGGTTGAATCCGGACGGTCCTGCCGACCGCCAAATCGGAATCATACGCATTGAGCGGCTCGACGGCACACCCATTGCATTCATTGCGAACTATGCCATGCATGGGACCGTGTTGAGCGGTGCGAATCGCGAGATTGGAGGCGACGCGCCGGGCGAAGTAGCAGCCTACGTAGAGCGGAAACTGGGCGCGCCCATGTTGTACGAAAATGGCGCAGCCGGGAACATGGCTCCGATTTATAGCGTCTATCCGGATCCGAAAGCAGGACATCTATCGCAGTTTGATGTCCTTCTTGGAGACCACATTGTTCAGGCTGTCGCGGCGCTCGGTCCCGCTTCGGAATCCGTTTCGCTGTGGACGGGCGAAAAGATCATCCAGACGCCGCGCAAGCAAGGGCTCGACTGGCCTCAAGAACTTGCGGCTTATTCACAGACCGCGCCGAATGGCAAAGCACTGATCAAACTTCCTATACGCTTTCTGCGCATCAACGATACGATCATCTGGTCTGCGCCGGTCGAGGCATTCTGCGAGATTGCCTTGAGCGTGCGCCGTGCATCGCCCTTCGCGCATACATTCTTCTTTGGATATACAGGAGGTTGGTTCGGCTATTTGCCGACGAGCCAAGCCTTCGAGGAGGGCGGATATGAACCGAACACTTCCCCGTTCACGAAAGCTGCGGAAAGGGATGTGTCGGAAGGCGTGATTACTTTTATTCAAGGATTGCCGCATTAACGATGCGAATTACACAAATACGCGCTGCCGGGCTACGCGGCGCAACTCCCGAGGGCGGCTGGGCGAACGAAATCAAACCCAGCGATTGTATTCATACGCTGATCGCCGTTCTTACAGACGAGGGTGTCACGGGGTGGGGATCATCATTTACCAATGACGGTTTAGTGCAAGCGGCATTGAAGGTATTGGAGCCGCTATACGTCGGTGAGAACCCGCTGGAGCCGGAGCGTGTGAGTGAAAAGCTCCGGGCACACACCTTCTGGCTGGGGCGAGGTGGAACCATTACACATACCATCAGCGGCATTGACATCGCGTTATGGGACATTCTCGGCAAAGTAACGGGTCAACCGGTAGGTCGGCTGCTGGGCGGCCGTTATCGCGACCGCGTTCGCCCATATGCGTCGATTTTGATGCAGGAGCCCGAGCCGCTCGCCGATCATCTGAAGAAAATCCACGCCCACGGATTCCGCGCTTTCAAAATTGGCTGGGGACCGTTCGGCAGACACAGCTACCGATTAGATGAAGCGATCGTGAAGGCAGCGCGCGACGCAATTGGGCCGGAATCGTTGCTGATGGTGGACGCGGGCGCGAGCGATGCATTTTGGAGTCAAGGCTACAAGTGGGCCCGCCGGACCGCGAAAATGTTGGCCCATCACGACGTGTTTTGGTTCGAAGAGCCTCTGCCTCCCGATAATCTTCATGATTTTCGATTGCTGCGCCGGAATTCGCCGGTCCTTATCGCCGGCGGCGAAGTGCTGACGCGGCGCCAGTCCTTTGTTCCCTGGCTCGAAAGCCGCGCTTTCGATATCGTGCAGCCGGACGTCACGAAAGTCGGCGGTATTTCCGAAGAACGCAGAATCGCGTGGCTGGCGGAAGAAAACGGCATTCGCTTTGTCCCCCATGGATGGAATACCGCGTTGGGCTTGGCTGCCGACCTGCACTTGACATCCGCGATGCAGCACGCCGATATGGTCGAATATCTCACCGGTTCCCCATTCATTGACGACATCGTCGAGACGAAATGGAAGCTGGAGGAGGACGGGATGCTTCGCGTACCAAACCGGCCGGGACTCGGCATTTCGCTTGATTTCGATGCTGTCGAAAAGCATACCGGTGTGAGTTTCCATCCGGCAACAGAATGGCAAGCCTGAAGCTACGCCGGGCGCTGGGCTTATGGGACCTTGTTCTCTACGGCGTCATCGTGATTCAGCCGACAGCGCCCATGCCCGTGTTTGGAGTGCTCAGCGAGCGAAGCCGTGGGCATGTGGTTACGACCATCCTGCTGGCCATGGTGGCCATGCTGTTTACGGCGATCAGCTACGGAAGAATGGCGCGCGTCTACCCAAGCGCAGGATCGGCCTTCACCTATGTTGGCCGGGAGATCAATCCGGCGGCAGGTTACATCACCGGATGGAGCATGGTCATGGACTACATGCTGAACCCCATCATTTGCACCGTTTGGATCAGCCAGCAGGCACATAACTTTGTCCCGGCGATTCCGTATGGCGCGTGGGTCGTATTGATCGCGACGCTGTTCACGGCGGTGAACGTCCTGGGTATCCGCACCTCCGCACGCATCAACGCTACCCTCGCGTGCGGCATGGGCATCGTGATCCTTGTCTTTTTCATCACAGCGGCGCATTTCATCTTCAGACACGGCGGCGGTGGGTTTGCGTTTTTTTCACGCCCGTTCTATGACCCGCACACTTTCCGCATGAGCTCGGTGCTTGGCGGCACGTCCATCGCCGTACTCACCTACATTGGTTTCGACGGGATCTCGACGCTTTCAGAAGAAGCGACTGATCCTAAGCGCAACATTCTCATTGCAACCGTGCTCACGTGCGTTGTCATCGGTTTTCTGTCCGCGGCCGAGGTCTACGCCGCACAGCTTGTCTGGCCGGCCTCGGAGCCTTTTCCGGATGTGACGACCGCGTTTGTATACGTTGCCGGCCGGACCTGGGCGCCTCTCTTCGCCATTACGGGTTTCACGCTGATGGTGGCAAACTTCGGCTCCGGAATGGGAGCGCAGATCGGCGCCGCTCGCCTGCTCTTCGGGATGGGGCGGAGCAACGCCTTGCCGAAAAGCTTCTTTGGTGCAATTGAACCGAAGCGGAAGATTCCGCGTAACAGCGTGCTGTTCGTCGGCGCTGTAGCGCTCGTTGGCGCCTTTCTCCTGAATTTCGATCTGGGCGCGGAAATGCTCAATTTCGGCGCGCTCATCGCATTCATGGGAGTCAATCTGGCGGCATTCCTGCGCTTCTACGTGCGGGAAAACGTCAAGAAGATGACCAATCTTGTTCCGCCTCTGCTCGGGTTCTGCGTTTGCCTGCTTCTGTGGGCCAATTTAAGCCGGACAGCGCAACTCGCCGGCGCAATTTGGATGGCGGCCGGCATCGGCTTTGGATTCTGGAAGACTCGGGGATTCCGGAGCGAGCTGGTGAATTTTGAAATTTCCGCGGACGAAACGTAACTCGCTTGAATCGTGAATCGAACCCGCGATAGAGTCTCCATCATGGCGATTCGCGTAGCAGTGCTGGGTGGCGGTGTCGGCGGCCTGAGCGCCGCGCATGAGTTGGTCGGGCGCGGATTCGATGTTGCCGTTTACGAGCGGAATCAAGTCTTCGGCGGAAAGGCCCGAAGTCTCTCGGTTCCAAACACCGGAACCGGCAGCCATAAGGATCTGCCTGGAGAACATGGGTTCCGTTTCTTTCCTGCCTTCTATCGCCATCTCCCCGACACGATGATGCGCATACCGTATGCGGGAAATGTGAGCGTATTTAACAACCTCGTTCATGCTAGGCGGATTCATGTTGCGCGCGCGGGCAAGCCGCCTCTCGTCCTAACGGCGCGCGTGCCGCAGAGCATCGAAGACTGGGCCGTTGCTTTCAAGGAGATTTTTAGTGGCATCGGAGTGCCGGATGATGAAGTGCTGTTCTTTATAGACCGCCTCTTCACATTGCTGACAAGCTGCCCGGAACGGCGGCTCGCCGAATATGAGCAAATCCCGTGGTGGACATTCATCGGGGCGGCTCAACGCTCTGCTGCCTACCAGACGCTGTTAGGCAAAGGCCTTACCCGGTCGCTTGTGGCGGTTCGCGCTCAGGAAGGCAGCACACGAACGGTTGGCTACACCTTGCTACAGCTTCTGTTCGGCTTGCTCACCTACGGTGGTTTCGACCGCCTGCTCGCCGGCCCGACAAATGACGTATGGCTCACTCCCTGGGTTGCCTATTTACAGCAGCGCGGTGTAAACTTCTACAGCGGAACCGTCGTCAAATCGTTTCAGACGTCAGAATCCGGAATCGTGTCGGTAACGGCAGAGGCGGGCGGGCAGCCACAGGAAATTACGGCGGATTACTATATTGCGGCCGTCCCTGTGGAGATCATGACCGGCTTAGTGGACGATCATCTAAAAGCTTTGGCTCCGTCCCTCGCGAATCTAAATAAGATCCGCACAGCCTGGATGAACGGAATGCAGTTCTATCTTGCCCAGGACGTGCCCCTCGAATATGGCCACTCGTTGTATGCCGATTCACCCTGGGCCCTCACGTCTGTATCGCAGCGGCAATTCTGGAATCAGGCGCCTATCAGCAAATTTGGTGATGGACATCTCGGCGGCATCCTCTCGGTAGATATCTCCGATTGGGACACGCCGGGAATTCTCTACGGAAAGCCGGCTATGCAGTGCTCAGCGGGCGAAATCGAAAAGGAAGTGTGGGAGCAGATCAAAGTTCACGTCAACGTGGATGACAGTACCGTCCTGCAGGATCAGAATCTCCTCACCTGGTTTCTTGATCCCGATATCCAGTTTCCGAATCCAACTGCAGTCACGAATCTCGAGCCGCTGATGATCAACACTTCTGGCTCACTACAATACCGGCCCGACGCGAAAACGGAAATCCCCAATCTTTTTCTGGCCTCCGATTACATCAAAACTTACACTGATGTCGCGTGCATGGAAGCCGCCAATGAAGCAGCCCGCCGGGCCGTCAATGCACTTCTGGACCAAGCCGGTTCACCCGCCCCGCGCGCTGGAATTTGGCCCCTGGCCGAACCGGACTTCTTTAAGCCGCTCATCGACTACGATTGCCTGCGCTTCCGTCTAGGTTTACCGCATGCGCCTTTTGCTGAACCGGGAAATGTCGGAGTTTGAAGTGAGGTACGCTACTGAAGATCCTTCCTATGCATCCGAAATCCGACGGAATCCTTGAATCTTCGCTTTACGTTGATGATGTGAGTCGCGCAGCCCGCTTTTACGAAAAGCTCTTCGGGTTTCGTGTAATTAGCGATTTCGGAGAGCGCGGCTGTGCCATGGCAGCCGGAGATCGCCAGGTCTTATTGCTGTTCAGGAAGGGCGCTTCACGGACGATACAATCTCCACACGACGGCACGGGAGAGCTCCATGTCGCATTCGCTATTTCGGCTTCCGAACTGGACAAATGGGAAACATGGCTGGCCGAAAACGGCATCGCCGTAGAAGAGAAGCGCACCTGGGGATTGGGCGGCCAAAGCCTTTATTTTCGGGATCCGGACCGGCACCTGCTCGAACTCGCCACGCCTGGTGTGTGGTCAATTTACTAACCCAAGTTCGTCACATTAACAGTTGAAAACCGCTTTAGTAGACTGTGCACGCATGAGCCGATTTACACGTTGCGTCGTTCTGGCGATCCTGCCGTGTGCGCTGTTCGCGCAGGAAAGCGGATTGCTCGCGCCCACACCTCCCATGGGTTGGAACAGTTGGGACTCCTATGGGATGACCGTGACCGAGCAGGAGTTCAAGGCGAATACCGAGTGGCTGGCGCGGAACCTGAAGCAGTACGGGTGGCAGTATTCAGTGGTGGACGAAGGCTGGTATCTGCAGAATCCCGAAGCCAAGGCCGGTTTGTTTCATTTCACGATGGGCAACGACGGGCGCTATTGGCCTGCGGTGAACCGGTTTCCTTCGGCTGCGAACGGCGCCGGCTTCAAGGCGCTTGCGGATTATGTTCACTCGCTCGACCTGAAGTTTGGTATTCACATCATTCGTGGGATTCCGCGCGAAGCTGTGGAGCGAAATGCGGCGATTGCCGGGTCTCGCTATCACGTTGCGGAAGCAGCCGATAAATCGGACACGTGCCCCTGGAATGCAGATAACTATGGAGTCCGCAACACGCCTGCTGGCCAAGCCTATTACGATTCCATTGCGAATTTATACGCAAGCTGGGGCGTGGATTTCGTCAAAATCGATTGCATCGCCGCGAACCCTTACAAGGGCGATGAGATCCGGATGTTCAGCACGGCGCTACGAAAGACCGGAAGGCCGATCGTGTTAAGCCTTTCTCCCGGACCGGCGCCGCTCGAAAAATCCAATGAGCTGCGGAAATATGCGCAGATGTGGCGGATCTCCGGCGATGTCTGGGACCACTGGGCGCAATGGCCGAATCAGGACTGGTCACAAGGGCTGCTCGGGCAGTTCAAACGGGCGGCGGATTGGGCGCCCCTTACTGTGCCGGGCCACTGGCCCGATGCGGATATGCTTCCGATTGGCTATTTAGGGCCGCGTCCCGGCCAAGGCAAGGCGCGCGCGACGAATTTTACACGCGATGAGCAAAGGACATTGATGACTCTTTGGTCAATTTTCCGCTCGCCTCTCATTATGGGCGGGAATCTGACAAAACTGGACAAGTGGACCACGTCGCTCCTGACGAATTCAGACGTAATCGCGGTCCATCAGCATTCGAAGAACAATCGCGCCGCCGTGGCCGGCGGAACAAAGGTGATTTGGACCGCGCAGCCGGATTCGGGAAAAGCATTTTATGTAGCGGCGTTTAATCTGGCCGATACGCCGCAAACCCTTGAGTATGGCTGGAAGGAAATCGGGCTGGGCGGCAGGACTTATCGCATTCGTGACCTTTGGGAGGGCAAAGATCTAGGCTCAGCCCGCAAGTTGACAGTATCTTTGCAGCCGCACGCCCCCGTTCTGTACCGGCTCCAAACAGAACCCTGACCGTAAGGGAGAGTTATTAACTCGCTGCTTTTCTGCCAAAAAGTGCCTGAATTCCCGCATAGGCGCTCTTGGGCAGGTTCCGCACAATATGCCGTCGTCTCTCGCGGAAGGCGCTGCGGCGCTCACGAACGAAATCGCGCAGAATGGAGCCGGCGATTTCTCCCATCTTCCAGATTCCTTCCCGAATGTTCCGGCTCATGGCAGGAGTGTGGCGATGGACCTGGTCAAGAGCGAGCGTGTCGGACGCGAGCGCGATTCCGTGATAGTAGATGATGCCCGCCGCCAGCGCGCCTTGCGCCAGTTCGTCGCCCACCGACTCGATGAGACTTCCAAGCGCGTGTAAGCCAACCTGCCCCACCGTGAGCGCCATGGTCGCCCCGAGTTCCAGGCTTTTGGTCGCCATGCCAAGCAAGCCCGCATGCTGCAGGTTCAGCGCTTCGTCCAGATCGAAATCGCTTTCGGAAAGATGCGTGGCGGCCCCTTCCATCACGTCGCCCGCCGCAGCCAGTCCCATGCCCGCTTTCTTGATCATGAGGTTGAGCGCGAGAAAATCCTGCCGGTTGAGATAGGTGTTGAGGAACAGGCTCGCACCGCAACGCTGAATGAGCAGTTTCCAGGCGTGCCACGAAGGACGCTTGCCCAGGCGGGAGAGAACGTGAAGCTGCAGCTCGAGAGCAGCGGCAAAGATGGTCAGCATGTCGAAATAGCGATTCCGGCTGATGCCGACGGCCAGTCCGGTCGTGAGCGCACGCTCTGCGATGTCTCGCTCCAGTTCCAACAGCACCCATTCGGCCTGAGCTTCGTAGGTTTCCTTGGGATGTGTCGATTCCAGGTAGCTCGCCCAGAAGTCCGATCGCATCAACGCGCCCAGGTACTCCGCCCGCGCGTCGCGGTGCGTAGGGTTCGCCCGAGCAGGCAGATCGTGCCAGCGTGAATATCTGGCGCGGTCTCGCGAATTCGGCCAGACAGCGCGCAGCCGGCGGTACCAGATGCGGTTGTACCAGGAGGACAGCAACACTAGCAACAAAAGGATAATGGCGGGACCTGTCGCCAGCGCGGCGATCATGAACCAATCGGGGCCATGCGCGGGGACAGGAATGGCAAGGCTGGAGCGCACACGCTCGGCGATCGCAAGCGAATAGTGGTAGAGAATCAGGGCGTATCCGGCAAAGAGGATCACGAGCCCGCCGACTGCCGCCCACAGCAGACCGGAGATGAGAAATTGCCCGCGCCGCCGCAGCCCTAATAACGCGGGTGAGTCGTGGGCAGGAGGAAGATACGCTTCCATAGGTTCTGCTTCTATTGTCGCGGGTGGCGATCTTGCCGGCGTGGATATGCCAGTCGCCCTCCGGTGATCAGGATCAAGATAAAACCCACAGCCAGTCCGCCCATCGCGAGTACGAGTTCGAACGGTATCGATACGGCGGGTTGACTGTTCTTAAACAATCCGTTTAGAAATCGTCCCACAGTGTTGAACGCCGCGTGCATAAGAATCGCTGGAATTACCGCAAAGCGCGCTACATTCGCGGCGCAACCTATAATGAAGGATAATCCGACAACAATTAACACGTATGTCCAGAACGGCGAGGTCGTCCAGCCGTGGATCAGAAATAAAGGCACATGCCACCCAGCCCAAAGAACGCCGAGGATTGCACAGCCGGGCAACGGTCCGAAGCAATCTTCGAGCAAGGGAAGAGCATAGCCTCGCCAGCCAAATTCTTCTCCGAGCGGTCCGCCGAGAACAGTCGAGTAGTTGTAAACGGTGGGTGAAATCAGGATGACCCAGTTCAGCTTTGATGGACTTACCGTTGCCACCGCCGGCAGCATTACGTAACCGAGAACAATGAGCGCGATGCCTAAACAGGCACCCGCTACGCTGCGCCGGATCGATCCAAGCATCCGGAACGCTCGAAAATTGCCGGTTTGGAGATAATGAGTAGCCAATGCGGCGAGGCAGGGGCCGAACGTGCCGAGCACGCTGAATTCGATCCGCGCACGGAAGATAACCATTGGCATGAAAACCGACCACGAAAAGAGATAAGCGAGTACGAAGAACACTACTAACGGGTGCTTTCGGGCGAAGGTCCCGTATTTCAGGCTTGACCCGCTGATAGAAGATCCCGATTCGCCAAAACTTGGCATTCTAATATCTTATTGGACCCTTCCGATGAGCGAAGCTTCCGCTTTCGAGCTGGCGATCTCCGTCGAACCTTCTGATATCGATCAACTTGGCCATGTAAACAACGTGAGATATGTGCAGTGGGTGCAGGATGCCGCGACAGCGCATTGGAAGGCTGCGGCGCCTCTCGATGCTAAGCAGAAGCTACTTTGGGTGGTTCTGCGGCATGAAATCGATTACCGGCAGCCGGCATTTCTCGGCGACGAAATCATTGCGCGGACCTGGGTTGGCACGGCCAGCCGGCTTCGTTTCGAGCGCCACACCGAACTGCTTCGGGCGCGAGATCGCGAACTGTTAGCCAAGGCGCGGACGGTCTGGTGCCCTATCGATGCGGGCACCAAAAAGCCAACCAGCGTGAGCGCGGAGCTACGGGCGTGTTTCTCTCGGGAATGATAAACGATATAACTGAAGTAAGCGCCTAGGAGGCGAAGCTGTGAAAAACAATGGACTAACACGACGACATTTCTTCTACGGAACCTTACTAGCTGGCGCTGTTCCAGCGGCCGGGTTCGGCAGCAAACCTTCACTAAAAGCCCTGGGCTATAAGTCTCCGAATGAGAAGCTGAATATTGCTTCGATCGGCGCGGGAGGCAAAGCGGCGAGCGATATTCACGCGTGCGCCGAGACGGAGAACATAGTGGCGCTCTGCGATGTGGACGAGCAGCGCGCGGCAGCGACTTTCAAGCGATACGAGAAGGCCCCGAAGTACAAAGATTTCCGCCAGATGCTCGACAAAGAAGGCTCGAATATCGACGCGGTGATTGTCACGATTCCTGACCACATGCACGCTACCGCTGCCATTCACGCCATGGAACGCGGCAAGCACGTGTACGTACAGAAGCCGCTCGCTCACACAGTATGGGAATGCCGGCAGCTCGCGGAAGCAGCCCGCAAATACAATGTCGCAACGCAAATGGGCAACCAGGGTTACTCAAACGAGGGTACCCGGCAATGCGCTGAAATGGTCTGGGCCGGAGAAATCGGCAATGTCACTGAAGTACATGCGTGGACCAACCGGCCGGTATGGCCGCAGGGCCTGCCGGATCTTCCGCCCGAAGCTCCCATCCCGCCGACATTCGATTGGGACCTGTGGCTGGGCATCGACAGCTTTCGCCCTTACAGTCCAAAATATGCGCCGTTCGCCTGGCGCGGATTTTACGATTTCGGCTCCGGAGCCCTGGGCGACATGGCTTGCCACATTCTCGGGGCGCCGCACATGGCGCTGAAGCTGGGGGCGCCGACCAGTGTCGAGTGCATCAAGATCGAAGGGAAGAGTCAATATTACTATCCGACGAAGGCCGTGATTCGTTTCGATTTTCCGGCGCGCGGCGATATGCCTCCCGTCAAGATCTTCTGGTACGACGCCATGATGGAGCAGCCCGACATTCCGGGGGTGCCGAAGGGCGAGATCCTGGGCGATCTTCCGCGGCAAATGGCGCGCGCACTGGTACCTCCGAAGATGCAGCCCCAGGAACGCCAAATCATCGGCGGTGTGTTCACGGATGCCTTTTTTTCCGCGCCTCCTGAATCCGCCGAACCGGCTCCGCCGCCGCAGACACCACCGCCTGCGGGGGACGCGAATGCGCGCCTCGATGCGGAAGTGAGTAGACGCATCAATCAGGGGAGCAACGGCTCCCTCTTTGTGGGCGAAAAGGGCTTTATTACAACAGGGACTTATGGCGAATGGACGCGGCTCATTCCAGTGGAAAAGATGCGCGAATATCAGTTCCCGCCGGAAGTTTTGACGCGCTCGCCAGGGCACTATCGCGACTGGATTCGCGCGTGTAAGGGCGGCGATCCGGCGTGCTCGAATTTCAGTGTATCGGCTCCCTTCACCGAGTGGGTCACGCTCGGAGCAATTGCCATTCGCTTAGAAGGCAAACTGGAGTGGGACGCCGAAAAAATGAAGGTCACGAACAACTCAGAAGCGGATAAGTATCTGAAGCCGAAATTCCGCAAAGGGTGGAGCCTGGCGTAAACGCTGTGAAAAAATCAGCATGCAGGCCAAAGGCCTAGCCCACAACATTCGCAAGTGTTTGAATCCGCCTGCGCTGGATGAATCCGGTCGCGTTACGCAAAGAGCTTGGGCTGCGGGATGTGGTGCTGTTCAATCTCGCGGCGCTGATCAGTACCCGCTGGATTGGAGTGGCGGCGCATGTGGGGCCGGGCTCGCTGCTGCTGTGGGTACTCGCTGCGGCTCTCTTTCTGGTCCCTTGCGCATTCGTGGTTGCCAGGCTTTCGCGGCGTTTTCCCGAAGAGGGCGGACTTTACGTCTGGACACGCGAGGCGTTCGGCCCCTGGCACGGCTTCGCCTGCGCATGGTTCTATTACATCAATAACCTGTTCTGGATACCGGGTGTGCTGGTAGCTATGGTGGGGATGATCACGTATTCATTCAGCTTGCGCCTGGGCCATCTCGCCGAAAACCCGTGGTATGTGCTGCCTTGTTCGTTTGTATTACTGATCGGGATCGTCGCAGCTAATTACGTCGGATTGGGGGTGGCTAAGTGGGTGGATAACTTCGGCGGAATCGGCGTCTATCTGATCTGGCTGATTTTGGTGGCATCGGGAACGGCAATGTTACTCAGCAAGGGTTCAGCCACTCCGCTTCGCGTCACTTCGGGATTCGATATCGACAAGCTGAATTTCTGGTCCCAACTTGCTATGGCAATGACCGGGCTGGAATTGAGTCCGATCTTATCGGGAGAGATCCGGAACCCGCGCAAAGCGATTTTCCGGGCGACGTGGATCAGCGCTGCTCTGGTAATCGTGTTTTACGTATTCGCCACCGGCGCAATTCTCGCGCTGTTGAAGCCCGATCAGGTAAGCCCCGTGATCGGCTTGGCGAATGCGGGCCAGCAGGCATCGCTCGCGCTGGGGTGGCGGTGGGTTCCGATCGCGATTGGCTTGTGCATCATCCTCAGTGCCGGCGGCCAGCTTGGAACCTATGTGGGGGCGTGCGCGCGGCTGCCGTTTGTTTTGGGCATCGGAAACCTCCTTCCGCCGGTGTTCGCCAAGCTTCATCCGAAATACCGGACCCCGCACATTTCGATTTTGATTCTGGGAGCGGGATCGGCGGTCCTGCTAATCATCAGTCAATTGGGCGAAACGTTCCGCGCGGCCTATCAGCTTACGGTGGATCTGACCGTGATTTCGTTGTTCATTCCGTTTCTCTATATGTTTGGCGCGGCGTGGCAATTCGGGCAGAAACTGGCAGCCTCCTGCGGACTGTTTGTTTCGGCTATTGCAATCGTGTTCTCGTTTCTGCCCACCGCCGATGTGAGATCGGTGTGGTGGTTCGAAGTGAAACTGGCCGGCGGATGCGTTTTGCTCTTCGCGATGGCCCGGCGGTTGTATACGCGGTCGCGGGCGAGCGAGTTGACGAAAGCATCATGAGCTATCCCGACTCCGTGCGGTATCTCTACTCGCTCGGCAATGAGCTGAAGGCGGGCGCGAAATGGAATCTGGACCGGATGCGGGCCGTGTTAGCAGAATTGGGCAACCCGGAGCGCGGCCAGCGCTTTATCCATGTTGCCGGAACCAACGGAAAAGGCTCCACCTGCGCCATGATCGCGAACGCGCTGCGGCACGCCGGGTTTAGGACCGGGCTTTATACATCCCCCCATTTAGTCGAACCAACCGAGCGCATTCAGATTAACGGTCTGCCGGTAAGCGCTGCGGAATTCGTCGAAGCATTCACGGCCGTTCACGACGCGGCCGAACGGCTGCTCGCGCGGGAGCAGATCGATGCGCATCCTTCGTATTTCGAGACCGTGACCGCAATGGCCTTCCTGATTCTTCGCGAGAAGGCAGAGATCAGTGTGATCGAAGTGGGGCTGGGCGGGCGTTTGGACGCGACGAATGTCATTGCGCCGGAGCTGTGCGTGATTACCCCGATCGCATACGATCATGAAGCATTTCTTGGCAATACGCTGGAGTTGATCGCAGCGGAGAAGGCCGGGATTTTGAAAGCGGGCGTTCCGGCTGTGAGCGCCCGCCAACTCCCGCCCGCCCGCGATGTCATTTCCAAACGCGCGCGCGAATTAGGCTGCCAGCTCATCAAAACCGCCACGGCTTCGATCTCGGACATTCAGGCGACAGCACGGAATTCGAGTTTCCGGCTGAACGGCGTTTTATTCCAATGCGGTCTGGCAGGACGCCATCAGGTGGAAAATGCAGCGGCTGCGATTCTGGCCTGCCGCCAATTGGGTTTACAAGATGCAGCTATTCAGGCCGGGCTGAAAGATATGGCCTGGCCCGGACGATTGGAGTTTGTATCGTCCCTTCCGGACTTTGTGCTCGATGGAGCGCACAACCCGGCAGGCGCGGCTGCGCTGCGGTCTTATATCCAGGAATTCTGCGCGGACCGTCCTGTATGGATTGTTTATGGCGCCATGCGGGACAAGGCGATTGAGGAAGTGACCGCCGAGTTATTTCCGCTGGCTGACCGGCTCATCGTTACAGCGCCGAATTTCCCGAGAGCGCTGCGGCCGGAAGCGATTCTGAGCGTGAGCCCCCATCCCCATCCAACGATCGCGCCCACCATTCCCGAAGCTATTGAGATCGCCGCTCACGCACCGCCGGAGGCCATCGTGTTTTTCACCGGATCGCTGTTTCTGGTGGGGGAGGCGCGGCCGTTACTGCTGGCGAGAAAGCATCTGCCTGTCTCGTAAAATGGGCATTCATGTCCAGCCTGCGCGGCCTGCTGTTCGCCGATCCAATGATCGTTCTTGCGACTATTTTCTTCGGCACAATCAGCTTGATGGTTTCTTTTTTCGATCAGACGGGCACGGTGCAAATTCGTGTAGCTCGTGCCTGGGCCAGAACGCTACTGCGTGTGAGCGGAGTCCGGGTGCATGTCGAAGGTCTGGAACACGTCGATCCGGGTGGCAGTTACGTGTTCATCGCGAATCATCTGAGTTACATGGACACGCCTGTCGTGCTGGCGCATATTCCGGCGCAGTTCCGTTTTTTGGCCAAACGTGGCTTGTTCCAAATCCCGTTTCTGGGCCAGCATCTCAGCCGGGCTGGACATATTCCCGTTCCGCGGGAAGACCCGCGCGCGTCGGTGAAGACTATGCAGCGCGCCGCAGAGACGATTCAGTCGAAGAAGATTTCGCTGCTGATATTTCCGGAGGGCGGGCGTTCTCATGATGGCGTGATGCGCCCCTTCAAAGAAGGCGGAGCGTACATTGCGATCCGCGCGGGTGTCCCGGTCGTTCCTGTCGCGATCATTGGCACGCGCGCGGTATTGCCGTATGGAGCGGGAGTGGTGAAGCCGGGCTTCGTGACACTGAGAATTCTGGAGCCGATTGCAACGGCAAACCTGACTCTTAAGGACCGGGGCAAATTGACAGAGCAGCTTCGAACGGTGATCGCGGAAGAGGCATACAGCAGCCTGAAATCTACTGCTCGCTGATCGAGATAATTTTCCGGACTGGCGGATTTTCGATCACCTGCTCCTCTCCGCAGGGCCAGGTGATCTCGAGGCTCTTCACCGCGACCTCGGAGCCGATCCCGAAGAACAGCCGCTGGTCCTGAGCCGATTGATAACTGGCGGTGGTTGTTACCATTCCGTACTGCACTCTACCGGATTGCGAAGTCAATTTGACCTCGGCCCCGATGGCGTCGCGATTGCTGCGGGTGCCGTGCAGATCGAGCCCGATCCACGCATTCCGATTACCGCCATCGTTGGCTGCAACATACAAATGAGAGCGGCGTAGGCGAAAAGACGATGCATGCGGTATAGCCATTTTGCGATTTTGATAGCGAGCTTACTTATCCCGTACCGATCATGGAGTAATAGCGAGCTAATGTTTTGAGAAATTTGCGGCGAAAGTACCACGCGTCCTAGAGCGCCTTACCCCGGCTGGCCCGATTCTTTTCTGCGCGCGATCTCTTTAAGCTCCAAACATGGCAGCATTTACGTCTTTTCTTTCGAACATTGGTCATCTCTGGTGCAGTTTTGCGCACAACGATGTGATGTGGCCCATTCACGGCCAGTATCAATGCCGCCGCTGCTTGCGCTATCACACCGTGGCTTGGGAGCAGCCGCAGGCGGAGGGTCCGGTGGCGCGGGCCTCGCAGAGTCTTTGCCTGGAGCACGGCAACAGCGGGCGATAGAGATTGTTGGAACCGCCTGCGAAAATGGGATTGTGTGGACACGCAGGTCGTTTCTGTCCTATTTTGTTGGAGCCGGTGTTGCCGCAGCTTATACGGAGGAGCCGCAGGTAACCGTAATCCAGACTCCCGAAAACGGAGTGCAGCCGCAAGCAGCCGTTGACGCTCGCGGCACGATTCATCTTATTTATCTGTACGGAGATCCGGCGGCAGCCGATATTGGCTACACCTTCAAACGCCGAGGCGAGCGCGACTTCTCCAAACCGGTTCGCGTAAACAGCCAGCCCGGAAGCGCGATCGCGGTGGGCACGATGCGTGGGGCGCGGCTGGCGCTGGGACGAGCGGGCCGGGTACACGTCGCCTGGAACGGATCCCGCAGCGCGGAGCCGAGAGCCGCTCGAGACTCGTCTCCCATGCTTTACGCGCGCATGCGGGATGATGGGCGTGGGTTCGAACCACAGAAGAATTTGAACCATGCAGGGTGGGGACTCGACGGCGGAACGGTCGCTGCAGACCGCTTCGGTCATGTGTACGTGGCATGGCATGCCCAGCCTTTGCAGGCCGGCGGGGCGCCACAAAACGAGGGAAGCCGCCGCGTGTGGCTGGCCCGCTCCTCGGATGATGGCCGGACCTTTGAGCCGGACGTTGCCGTTTCCCCGAAATCGACCGGGGTGTGCGGTTGCTGCGGCATGGCGGCCTTGGCGGATCGCGAAGGAAATCTTTATCTGATGTACCGTTCGGCCCGTGAGATCGTGCACCGGGACATGTATCTACTGTTTTCGCGCGACCAGGGGAAAAACTTCGAAGCCGTCGATCTGCAGGCGTGGGAGATTGGCGCGTGCCCGATGAGCACGTCCTCTCTCTACGATTGTGATGGCCGCGTGATGGCAGCTTGGGAAACCAACAAACAGATTTACTTCGCGACGCTCAGTCAAAATGGACGCGCTCCGGCGAAAATTATCCCTGTGCCGGGTAGCGGCGATAACCGCAAGCATCCCGCGCTTGCGATTGACAAGCGCGGGAATGTTCTGCTGGCGTGGACAGAAGGAACCGGGTGGAAGAAAGGCGGAACGCTTCACTGGGACGAGATGCGCCTCGCGGAAGGCGGGATCGCACAGAGCACGCCGGGCACTCCCGAGCCTGTCACGGCCTGGAATGCGCCGGCGGCTGTCACGGTTCAAAACCGATTTCTGATTATTTGTTAAAGACGAGCGGGTCTTGAGCGGCAACGACGTCCACGTTCACCGCGCGGATGTTGGTATGCAACGACGAGTTCATGGTGCTGATGAATTCGTTGGCGATAATGGCGTAGCCGGTATTGGTCGGATGAATTCCATCCACACTGAAAAGACCACCAAGGAAAGTCGCGGTGAGGTGGTGGCCGATGGCATCGTAACCGTTCGCATATATCCGATCAACGAGAGCGTGGAGATCGACGACGGTCGCGTTGTGCGAGGCTGCCGCCGCGGTGATCCCCGAGTTATACGAATTGACGGTCTTGCGAACCGTCGCCGCATCGGTTTCGGTGAGAACGCAGGGAATCGGATGGGGAGTGAGAGCGGCTAGCGGCGATGGGCAATTCTCGGCGCTGAGGTTCACAGGATCTCCGGAGGTCAGTGCGTGATCGATGAGCGATTCACCGGTGATGCGGACGTAGTCCCCTGGATTAATGCCGAGCAGGACATGGAGCTGATCGGCCGTCAGGTGAGCCTGCTCCATGATGGCTTGTCCGGGAATGAAAAAGGGCACCTCCGTCACATCGGGAACAGTGGTCACGATGAGAGTCGCACCGGTAGAGGCGAGCTTATCGAGAACCGCTCTGTAGTCTGACATGAACGAACTGACCGGCGTCATGGAGCTGATAGCACCAGTCAGCACGGGCACCAAGGCGTCGTTATTCCCCAGCGCTTCAATGATGGTCGTGGGATGCAGTTGTTGGGCGAGTTCGATTTCGGTCGGGGCCTGCCCGAAAAGCAGGTTGGGAAATCCGAGAACAATGGTGGCCCACTGCTGCACGGGCAGCGCATTCGGGTCGAGGGTCGGCCGCAACGTGAGCGCCTGATTCACCGTAACGCCGGGCACCGATACGTTGAACGGCTCAATGAGTGGGTTATCGCGCGGAAAAAGCAGCGTCCCCTGTGCCGGTTCCACATCCGGCGGCGGCCCGAAGCTCCTCAGTTGGAGCACATTGGGCGCTCCTGGATACGGGACCAGCGGCAAAGTCAACGGCACGCCAGCTTGCTGCGCGATCAGGCTTGCATATCCATGCGTTTGCTGCGAATCGAGCAACGAAAAATTCTCCACACCGGCGGATAGCGAGTCTCCCACGACCACCAACCGTGACAGGTTCGCGCCGAATGCCGGTAGAGTAATTACAGTAGAGACAGCGAAAGCGAAGAGATGATTAGACTTCAACAAAGAAATATTTCCTAGCAGTACACGATCCGCCCAGAACGGGCGAGGTATGCCTTTTGATAGTATTCGCCGCGCCGCCCAAACTCAACAGCAATCTTACGCGTTGCAATTCGGATAAAAACATGCTTACAGCGGCGCGATGCGGCCCAATCCGTGATAGAAAGAAAAGATCAGGGCCAAGTAGCAGCGAGGTGACCTATCTTTCGTAACAGCGCTCGGAATGGGACCCTCCATTCACAGGCGATTTCGTGGAATCGCCGCGATTTTCTGCGTGCCGCCACCGGGGCAGGCGCCGGAGCGGCTCTGTTTGGCTTCAACCCGGTTTCCGCGCGAGCCTCGACCGGCGCCAGGAAGGCGGTGGTGGTTACTTTTGGCGGCGGGGCGCGCGACGAAGAAACATTTATGCCCGAAGGCCAGGAGAACATTCCCAACCTCCTGAACCAACTCATTCCGCAAGCGACATTCTTTACGCAGGTGGTGAATCGCGGGATCCTGGGCCACTATGTCGCCACCGCGAGCCTCGCAACGGGCGTGTACGAGACTTTCAATAATTTCGCGGCAGTTCCTCCGGACAACCCAACGGTTTTCGAATATTTCCGGAAAGACTTGAAGCGGCCGGCGACCGACGCTTGGGTGGTCGCGCCCAGCAATGGATTCAACCGGATAGGAGAGAGCGGGAATCGCGCCTACGGGCAAGGTTTAGGAGCGGGCGTCATCCTTCCCAAGCGGCTGCTGGCGGCCGCATTGTCCTCGGCCGGCGAGAGCCAGTACGAACATCTCCTGCGCGATAATTACGAGACTCCGCTCTACACGCCGCAAGTCAGCGGCAGCGAAATCGAGCTGCATCAGATGGCGGAGATTCTCAAGCTTTCGGTGGCGGATTTTACGGCGCATGCGCGAAGCCTGGCTAGTCCGGACGAGCTTTCGGTTTACATCGCGAAGCAACTCATGCGCCAGCTCGCGCCCAGCCTGTTGTGGATCACGCTGCACGACATCGATATCGCGCATTCCGGAACCTATTCGCTGTATATTGAGGGAATCCAGCGCTGCGACCGGCTGTGCGCCGAAATCTGGAACACGATTCAAAGCAATCCGGAATACGCGAACAAAACGACAATGTTCATTCTGCCGGATTTCGGGCGCGATTCCGACACGGACGCAGGCGGCAACGGCTTCCAGCATCACAGGACCGGCGATGCGCTTTCGCGGACCACTTGGATGATGGTCCTCGGTCCGAGCGTTCGGCATAACGTAGTGGTCGATCGCGCGCTTGAATCGACCGATCTGGTGCCCACGCTGGGCGCATTGCTTGGATTCTCACCCAAGCTGGCGCAGGGCAAACCTGTTGCTGAGGTGTTGTAACTGTTATGCTCCCGGGCGATCTCAAGGCGTCCGATTTCGACCGCTATCCGCCCAAAGCCAGGCAACTCGCGGCAAAGCACATCGATCTGTTGCGGCGCATGCCGCTCGCGTTTTTGCCGCTGCTCTTGCGCGAAGTGATTGCCTACGATTGGAAATTCCCGGTTGAGCAAACGGAACTGGACAAGCAGTTTGCCTGGCTCGCGGCGATGCCCGCCAGCGATTTCGAAAAAGCCATGGGTCCGTTCGCGCAATTGCGGCTATCGGCGAAGCTGGAACACGTCGACTGGATCAACTCGCCGGGAGAATTTTCGGAACAGCTCACCGCTCATCTTTGGGCCACGCGCCAGATCGACGCGTTTCGCGCGGCTTCTATTGCTTATATCCACAATTTGAACGCCGCCAATCCGGAGCAACCGCCGACGACGCCACGGCTAGGAATCGCGGTGATCGGGTACGGCGTCGATCAGAACAAATATCCGTTGTTCCGGAAACTGCGCCCCCATGGTGTGTACTTCCACAACGTAGACCCGGAGAATGGTCTCGCCACTTTGCTCAACCATGTTGCGGAGCGGGCGCGCGAGCATCCGGTTCCGTTCGGCCATTGGTACATCGATGGCTCCGAGAACCAGGCGATGCGAGGCGACGGCGTTACCAAGATGTGCTATGCTGCGCTTGGATCCGTTCGGAATGCCCTCATCGACAAAATGCGGCGAGTGATGCAGCCCGGCGGCGGAGGCCCCGAAGTGCTGCGAACGATGCTGGCCGAGCTGCGGCCGGAAGACTTGGGTCTGAACGGCGAAGGCAATGCGGCGGTCCTGAACCGTTTTCAGGTGAGCGTCCTGACTGAAGGTTCGGGCACCCAGCTCTTCAGCACGACTTTCGTCCAATGGTCGGCGCGTGAAGCTCTACGCCGCGCACAACCAGCCACGCTGCTCCTGCGGTTCACACCGCGGCTGCATGAACAGTCCATGCGCGAGCTGCTGGCTGGGACTCCGCAAACCCCCATGCCCGATCCGCACGGTTCCTTGGTGGACGCGGACATGGGCGCGTATTACACGTGGATCAATCAACAGCGGCTGACTGGCGCAGAACGTGCTGCGTTTCTGGTCTGGTTCGAGGGGCATAACGAAGCGCTAGCCATCGGTCCGTTGTTGCCGCGCGGAACGGACAACCCAAATCCGGTGAATCTGCGGCAGATTTTGGCGCAAATGGGATGAACGAGTGGAGTGCTATTGCGAGCCTTTCATATGCCTGGCTCCGGAACTTGTTCGATCTCGCCCAGCAGAAACACGTATGCGGCGATACCAAGGACGAGAATCGCGGCAGCCACCGCGAATGCACGCCCGAACGAATTCTGCGGTCCCGCTAAATAGCCGGTGGCGATCGGCGCCACAATGCCGGCCAACTGATTGCCGAAATTCAGAATCCCACCTACTTTGCCGACGCTATTGCGCGGGGCGATCAGTGAAGGAACGGACCAGCCCACCGCCGACGCCGCAGATAAGCCTCCCAATGCCACGCTGATCCAGATCAAAGCAAAAACGGCATTGCGGGTTGACATGGCGCCGGCCAGCGCCAAGCCGAGAATTGTGCCGCCGATCAGCACCGTCTGCCGAACCGCCGTGTCCCGATATCCACGCTGAATCAAGACGTCCACCAGCCATCCGCCGACCAGTAAATCGGCCGCGGTCCCTACCAGCCAGGGAATGCTCGTGTATAAGACCGAATGCAAGGGCGTCAGATGCAGAGAGGAAAAGTAACTCGGCATCCAATACAAGAGCAGATAAAAGCAGTAATTGTAGGCGAAAAAGCCCAGCACGATACCGAGCACTTTTTTCTTCGCAAGTAAGTACGATAAGCTCGCGCCCGCATTGTCGCGGCCCTGCGAGTAAGTATGGGCGCCGCCCTTTTCAATGTATTCGCGCTCGGCTTCACTCAGCCGGGGATCGTTATGCGGGTCGTGGTACCAGCGATAAAAAGCAAAGAAGTACAGGAGGCTGACCAGACCCGTGGCCGCGAAGCTGAAACGCCAGCCGAAATGCAGCGTGAGTACGCCCACGAAGAGCACTCCAATGGCAGGTCCGAACTTGCCGGCCCCGTCGAACATCGCGGTCGCGAGGCTCCGCTCATGTCGCGGAAACCAATAGCCGGTCGCTTTGGAATAGCCTGGAAACGTCGGCGCTTCCCCGAAGCCCAGCAGCAGGCGCATTACGAAGAAGAACGGAATGTTGGGTGCAGCAGCCGCTCCGAAAGACGCGGCGCTCCAGGCGAGCGCGCCCAGACGTCCCAGAGTCTCCACGCCAAAGCGATCGAGCAGCGCGCCCATCGGCAACTGCAGAGCCGCGTAGGTCCAATTGAAGGCGCTCGCCAGATATCCGAATGTGACGGTGGAGATGCCGAATTCCGCGTCCAGAGCGTCGCGCGCCACCGAGAGATTGACGCGATCGAAGTAATTCACTAGCACGCCAATGCCGAGTAAGAGCGCGATGCCCCAGCGCCTGCGCGGGATGGTTGTGCCGTTTCGGGTCATGCCGCTCACGAGGTCAAAGCAACTGGGGCAGAAGCTCGCCGGCCGGACCGGCCAGCGTGTAATCCACAAGAGACGAGACGGCCGTGGGCTGGATATTCACCTCCACAATCTTTGTTCCGCGTCCCCGCGCCAGCGGAACGAGACCGGCCGCTGGATAGACCACAGCCGAGGTTCCAATCACGAGCAGAAGATCGCAAGAGGAGACTGCCTGCTCGGCTGTGCTCCAGATATCCGGCGGCAGCGCTTCCCCGAACCACACCACCGCTGGGCGGGCCATAGCGCCGCATTCGCAGTGCGGCGGCACCGAAAGCGGCACCGTTCGATCCAACCATTCGCGGCTGCATGCGGTGCAGCGCAATCGCCAGATGCTGCCATGGACCTCCAAGACATCCTCGCTGCCCGCCTGCTGATGCAGGCCGTCCACGTTTTGCGTAATGAGCGTGAACGTATTCGCACGGCGTTCCAGCGTAGCGAGGGCAGCATGACCCGGATTCGGTTTCACTTGCGCAATCATACTGCGGCGCCAGTCATACCATTTCCAAACCAACGCGGGATCGCGGCGAAAGGCCTGAGGAGTCGCTAACTCTTCGGGGCGAAACTGTTTCCAGAGTCCGGCTGCGCCGCGAAACGTCGGGACACCGCTCTCGGCGGAAATGCCGGCGCCGGTAAGCGCGGCGATCCGTTGAGCGCGCCTTACGAGCGTTCGCGCGAGGTTGATACGCTCAGATTCAGGAGTGAATGGTTGTTGCTCCGGCATCGATACCGATAGTATGCCGATCCTCGTCAATGGAGAGCCGCTCGACCAATCGGAGATTCGCCGCCAGGCGAATTTGATGCGCGAGCGATTCGTGCAGGAGAGTCCCGGCGCAGATCCTCTCGACTTCGAGATGCAGATCTGGGAGGAAGCGCGCCAGGTGGTCATCGATCGCACTCTGGTGCGTCAGGCAGCTTTCGCCGAGCCCGATGAGGAAATCCGGGCATGTCTTGACACCGAAGTAAAGATCCAGCGGTTTCTCGATCGGGCGGCTGCAAAGGCCGCGCCTCCGAAGAACTCCGAGATCGCCGATTACTACCGCAAGAACCGCCAGCATTTTTACCGGCCGGAACAGGTTCACGCCTCGCACATCGTGAAGAATGTCGACGAACGTTGCGACGAAGCAACTGCGCGCGCCTCCATCCAGGCAGCCGCCGCCGCGATTGCCTCCGGAAGACCATTCGGCGAAGTAGCCGACGAATATTCCGATTGTCCGGGACGCGGCGGCGATTTAGGATTCTTCGGCCGCGGCGAAATGGTGGATGAGTTCGAGGCAGTGGTCTTCAATCTGCGGGAAGGCGAGATCAGCGAAATCTTCCGGACGCCCTTCGGGTTCCATATCGCAAAGCTGCATGAAAAGAGGCGCCCAGGAATTCGTCCTCTTCCTGAAGTGCGAGCCGAGATCGAAGCGGCCATCCTGGCGGAGCGACGGACGGCGATGCTGGAGAAAATGGTGTTAGAGCTTAGAGCGGGTGCCGATATACGGAAGACGAGCGCCGTCGTTCCGGCTGAGCTGAAGGCTGACCGCTGACGCTTCTTATGAAACCCGAATTTCAGTTGTACGCCGATGCCGGCCTGGTCCACCCGTGCTGCGTTCCCAGCAAGCAGAGAGCGCAGCAGCTCGCCCAATCGCGCGCGGCCTCGGCAGCCCGCATCCGGGCGACTTCGGGTTCTACCGCCGGTATGGTGAAACTGGAAGGCGGGCCCTTTCTGATGGGTACCGAAAGCAGCGAAGGATTCCCAGCCGATGGCGAAGGGCCAGTGCGCGAAGTGATGCTGGACCCGTTCTATATCGATGCGTATCCGGTGACGAACGCAGCCTTTGCCGAATTCGTTTCAGCTACCGGTTATCAAACCGAATCCGAGCACCTAAGTTGGTCATTTGTATTTCAAGGCCATATTCCGGCGGAGCGCTATTCCGAGTTGGTGGAGGCAACCGTGCCGGCCGCGCCCTGGTGGTGCAAAGTGAGCGGCGCGAGCTGGCGTCGTCCGGAAGGGCCAGATTCGTCGATCGAGCGTCGCGAAAACTATCCCGTTGTGCACGTCTCCTGGAATGATTGCCAGGAGTTCTGCCGCTGGGCCGGCAAGCGGCTACCCACCGAAGCAGAGTGGGAATTCGCCGCGCGCGGTGGACTGGAACAGGAAATCTACCCGTGGGGAGACGAACTCACGCCGGGCGGACGCCACCTCTGCAACATCTGGCAAGGCACGTTTCCTTCTCTCGATCTCGCCGAAGACGGCTACTCGGCTCCCGCCCCTGTCGACGCATTTCCCCAGAACGGATACGGGCTGTACAGCGTTGCCGGAAACACCTGGGAATGGTGCAGCGACTGGTTTCACCCGACATATCACGTGATGGCGACGCGCAACAATCCTGTGGGTCCGGCTGAAGGAACGGCAAAGGCGATCCGGGGCGGATCGTATCTCTGTCACCGCTCGTATTGCAACCGGTATCGCGTCGCCGCGCGAACCAGCAACACCCCCGATAGCGCCACCACCAACATGGGATTCCGCTGCGTGCGCGATCTGTGAGTCTGGTGCATCCAAACCATTGATACATTTTCACTTACTTGTGCGTCATACATACGACTCTGGCGCCGGTCGAGGCCTGCCGGCGCTAGCGTATCTATCCTGTTCGGGTGATCTTAAGGAAGTCGAATGAAGATTGCACAAGTCGCGCCTTTATATGAAAGTGTTCCTCCCAAGCTTTACGGCGGCACGGAGCGTGTCGTTTCGTACCTGACCGATGAACTGGTCCGGCTAGGACATGAAGTCACATTGTTTGCCAGCGGCGATTCTTTAACGAAAGCCGAGTTGCGTCCGATGTGTGATCGCGCCTTGCGATTGGAAGGCAAGAAAATCGTCGATCCGCTCGCTCACCACATCCGCATGATCGAAATGGTGGCGCAAGAAGCGCCGGGGTTCGACATAGTGCATTTTCACATCGATTACTTGCACTTTCCTACTACACGCAGGCAGAACATCACGGCGGTGACCACGCTCCACGGCCGTTTGGACATCCCCGATGTAGCCCCGGTTTTTAAAGAATTCAGCGAGATGAATCTCATCTCCATATCGGATGCGCAGCGCGCGCCGCTGCCCTGGGCCAATTGGGTCGGAACCGTCCACCACGGGCTGCCGGAAGATCTGTACCGGCCCTCGCTGCAACCGGGGAAGTACCTCGCGTTTCTCGGACGCATCTCTCCTGAAAAACGCGTCGACCGCGCCGTCGAAATCGCAAAACGGGCGGGCATGCCGATCAAAATTGCGGCGAAAATTGATGCCGTCGATCGGGATTACTTCGACACTAATATCCGGAAGCTCTTCGATCATCCGCTGGTCGAGTACATCGGCGAGATCGGGGAGCGCGACAAGGAAGCATTTCTCGGAAATGCTTATGCGCTGCTGTTTCCGATCGACTGGCCCGAGCCATTCGGCCTGGTCATGATCGAAGCGATGGCCTGCGGAACGCCAATCATCGCATACAGAAATGGCTCTGTGCCGGAGATCGTCGACGATGGAGTGACCGGGTTTGTAGTCGACAACATCGATGAAGCGGTGAAAGCGGTTGAGCGTGTGGGCTCGCTGGAACGGGCCGAATGCCGCCGGGTCTTTCAGAAGCGTTTTAGCGCGCGGCGTATGGCTCTCGACTACACACAAGCCTTCAACCGCGTAAGTAGCGCCGAAGATCTGTTGGTGGCCAGCAATGCGGACGATAACATGACAATGGTGGCCTAGGAAAGGACCCATTGGAGTGGCAACATCGCAAGTTTCGCCGAGCGATGTCATCGAGATCGGCGATCAGTTTTACATCCGCGCGCAATCGTCTCTTGCGTATAGTCGGACCCGTGTTCTGTTGCACGGCGATACGTTCGCTATTTTCGACCAGTACGGCGACATTCAGCCGTTCTGGTCCGCGGCGCAGGGACTGTTTCACCAGGACACGCGCTATCTCTCGAAATTGGAATTGCGGATCTGCGGCGTCCGTCCGCTCATGCTCAGTTCCACGGTTCGCGATGACAATATCCTTCTGGCCGTCGATTTAACGAACCCGGACCTGGAGCTTCCCACCGGACCATTCGCGAGCGGCACCCTGCACATCTACCGGACCAAATTTCTGGCCGACGATGGAATGTACGAGGAAATCGCGCTGCACAATTACGGCTCGAAGACGATCGATGTGGATCTGAGGGTATTGTTCGGGATGGATTTCTCCGACATCTTCGAAGTCCGCGGTCAGAAACGCAAGCAGCGGGGTGTGATTCTACCGCCGGAAATCGAGAACAAGGGCGTTTCGGTCTCCTATCGCGGGCTGGATGATGTGGTCCGGCGGACTCGCATCCGCTGCTCCTTCAGCCCATGTACCTTTTCGAACTCCGAAGTTACGCTTCCGGTTCATCTGGAAGCCCGGAAGAATATCACGTTTTCGCTGGTAGTTACCTGTGAAAGCAACGGCGTGGAGGATAGCTCGTCCACCTACGAAGGGACACTTGCGCTGATTACCCAAAAACGCGCGTTGTCTCCGATGGCAGACGTAGACATCTATACGTCTAACGAGCAATTCAACGACTGGTTGAACCGCTCCCAGGCAGATCTGCGGATGCTGATTTCTCCCACTCGATTCGGGCCATATCCCTATGCCGGCGTGCCATGGTTCAGTACCGTATTCGGACGCGATGGACTGATCACAGCTCTGGAGGTGCTATGGGCCGCGCCTGGTGTTGCGAAGGGAGCGCTTTCTTATCTGGCGGCGACGCAAGCCACGGCCTACGACGCCGATCGCGATTCCGAACCCGGCAAGATCCTTCATGAAACGCGCCAGGGAGAGATGGCGATTCTGCATGAAGTTCCGTTCGGTCGCTATTACGGCAGTATCGATTCCACCCCGCTGTTTATACTGCTGGCAGCGGCCTATTACGAACGAACGGGCGATCTGCACTTTCTGCAAACAATCTGGCCCAATATCGATGCCGCGCTCGCGTGGATTGACCGGTTTGGCGATTTGGATGGCGACGGCTTTGTGGAATACGCGCGGCATGCCGAAACCGGATTGCTGCAGCAAGGATGGAAAGACTCGCAGGATTCGGTTTCTTACGCGGACGGGGACATCGCGCGCGGCCCGATCGCATTGTGTGAAGTGCAAGGCTACGTCTACGCAGCCAAGTCGCGCATTGCCGCAGTCGCAAGCGCTTTGGGATTTTATGACCGGGCGGAACAACTGCGCCGCCAGGCTGAAGAGCTGCGCGCCCGGTTCGAGGAAGCCTTTTGGTGCGACGAGCTTTCCATGTACGCGTTGGCGCTCGACGGCGAAAAGAACCAATGCCGGGTACGCAGCTCGAATGCCGGCCAGTGTCTGTTTTCCGGAATCGCCTCGCCGGTTCATACGAAGCAGACGGCCGACGCGCTGCTTGCGGCGACCATGTTCTCCGGGTGGGGAGTGCGGACCCTGGCGACCAACGAAAGGCGTTATAACCCGATGTCGTACCATAACGGCTCAGTGTGGCCGCACGACAACGCGCTGATTGCTTACAGCAGCACGCGGCTCCTGGACAAACAACTGGCGGTCAAGATCATGTCCGGACTTCTGGACCTTTCCATCTTCACGGAGCTTCACCGCCTTCCGGAATTGATCTGCGGCTTCCCGCGGCGGCCCGGTAAGGGCCCAACGCTGTATCCGGTGGCGTGCTCGCCGCAAGCGTGGGCGTCAGGCGCGGTATTTCTGATTCTTCAATCGTGCCTTGGCATGACCGTGAATGCGATCGAGCGCCGGATCTACTTGCACTACCCGGCCCTGCCTGAGGCAATTCCGTTCGTACAGGTGAAGAATCTCAGCGTCGGAGAGGCGATGGTCGACATCGCGTTCGAGCGTCACGCGCACACAGTGGACGTTGACATTCTGCGCCGGCAAGGAGACGTAGAGATCGTCGCCGTGAAGTAATGTACTATAGAGCTTGATTTCTTGCTGGCTCGCAAAGATATTGAGCTGCAGTACTACAGGGCAGCTTCACCTCCGGCGTACATAGCAGCAAGCCGTTCGCGCTTCGCGCGCCAACACGCCCCAGCCGTTTGTTTCCAGATCTTGCGCGATCGACTGCAATTGCTGTTGGGCTTGCGCGGCATCGCCCACCGCGGCCTTCACCTCGATTGCGCGAATGGCATAAAGCATGCGGGAATCGTATTCGCCGGTTCCACTGCATAGCATGCGCGAGGCCGCGAGCGCACGCGAGGCGTGATTCGGCTTTTTCTGCGCCAGATAAGATTCCAGAAGAGCTGCATACGCGCCGCACTCTCTGGCCTCATCTTTCACTGTCTGAAATCCGGCCACAGACTGCTGGATCTTTTTGTCGGTCCCCGCAGCGTGGCCTTCGGCAATTCGCAACCTGCTTTCGGTGACCCAGGCGTCCCACAGGTTCACGTTCTGATGCTGCGCGATATAGTAATCTTCCGCTTCGCGCAGCAGTTCTTCACCCCGGTGGAACGCTTGCTGTACCCGCGCAATGTCGGCCAGCATGTAGGAGTCATCGGCGATTAGCTGGTTCGAATTCGCCTGCCGGGCAAGCGCGAGCGAGTCCTCTAACGCCTTTTTTCCGCGCTCGACATCTCCACTGGCGTGCAGATCGTCACCCAGATGCTGTAAGGTCAACGCCCTCAATCCGGCGGTTTTCGATCCGGCGAGTAAGTTGAGCGCCATCCTGACATGCTCTAAAGCGGCCTGCAAGTTACCCTCATCGCGATTCAACATTTCCAGCGTAATGTGCGAACGGGCGATCTGATCCCGATCATCCAGCCGCTGCGCACAGGCGAGCGACTGTTCAAAGGCCTCCTTCGCCTCGGACTCTCGCCCGAGACGCCGAAGCATCGTCCCCATATTCGTCAGTTCCCGCGATTGCGAATGTAAATCGCCGGCTTCCTTTGAAATCGCGACGGCCTGCTGAATCATGTCCAGCGCGCCCGGCAGGTCGCCGCGCGATTTTCTTGCGAGCGACAGATTGTTCAAAATGCTGGCTTGCGCGGTTTTGTTGTCGATCTGCCGAAACAATGCAAGCGCCGTATTCCCATGCGCCTCCAATGCGGAGTAGTCTCCCTTGTTGAAGTACATCCCGCCGAGCCGGTTTTCAATGGAGGCCACTTCGTACAGGTCGCCGTCTTCGCGCGATAGCGCTTCCGAGTCTGTGTAAATCCGTATCGCCTCTTCGAAGCGGTTCATCTCGCGCAGCGCGTCGCCCTGCGCCTCGAAGGCCTCCGCTTTGAGTTCTCGCGCTCCAATCCGATCGGCGGTCCGCGCCGCTGCCTCTGCATCTACAAGTTCCTGCTGATATTCGGAAAGCAATTCGTGGATGCGTGCCCTCTGTAAAAGGATGCGCACATCGTCTGACGATCCGGCCGGAATCCCGCGAATGGAGTCGAGCGTGCGCCGTGCGTCTGCCGGAGATCCAGCATCTGCCTGCGCCGAAGCAAGACGCAAGCCGTAATCGGGATTCTTGTGATTCAGCGACCAAAGTTGCTTATATGTCGTTACGGCGCTCGCTCGATTACTCGTGTACTCCTCAAAGCGGCCGCGGGTAAGAAGCTTTTGTTCTTCGCTAAGCCCGGAAGAGCGGTCGTAAGCGAGCTTTGCCTCTCTGCGCGCCAGGGACTCATAACCCAGCTTGTGCAACGCGGCGCTGTAAGCATAGTGGCCTAGCGGATTTCCAGGTTCGGCCTCCACTGCTCTACGGAACAAACTTCGCGCAGCCGGCCAATCGGAGTGTTGCTGCCGCTCCATGCCTTCCGAGTAAAGTTGTTGGAAACCGGGTTCGCGTTTAAACAAAGCCGGCGTCTTCAACATCCAGACAGCGGAAACCAGCGCCAATACGATTGCGAATATCCAGGCTATCGACCACCGCTCCCTGGCCCATGGGCGATGCGGACGGCGATGAACCGTTTGCCCAGCGATGCAGGCATCGATGTCGCCGATCAGCTCGTCTGCGTTGCGATAGCGAGCAGCGGGATCTTTCTGCATTGCTGTGGCGACGATGCGGTCCAGATTCCGCCGCCACGCGGCGTTCCCTGTCGTCCTGCTGGGCGGGGGCGGCTCCTGCTCGTAAACCGCGCGCGAAATGGCTGGTAACGCGCCGTCTTTACCCGCGTAAGGGCTTTGGCCGGTAAGCAATTCGTACAACACGACTCCGAGCGAGTAGATGTCGCTTGAAGGCGTGGTTGGTTCACCCCGCAACTGCTCCGGGCTTGCGTATTGCGGCGTGGCGGGCCCACCAACTGTGATGGTGGCCGTATGGGTAATTTCGGGATCGACCACTTTGGCAATGCCGAAATCGAGAAGCTTGGGCCTGCTTGCGGCGGTTACCAGAATATTTGCAGGTTTCAGGTCGCGGTGAACAACGCCCTGGGAGTGCGCATAGCCGACCGCCTCGATCACCTGCCGGAAGAGACGCAAACGATCCGTTGTTTCGAGCCCGTGTCCGCGGCAATAATCGTCGATTCGAGAGCCGTCGACAAATTCCATCACGAGAAACGGCAGGCCATCCGGCGTTGTGCCTCCGTCCAGGAGCCGCGCAATATTGGGATGATCGAGCCGCGCTAAGATCTGGCGCTCTGCCCGGAAGCGCGCAATGTTTTGCTCGCCGGTCAGCCAGGTCTTGACCACCTTGATTGCGACACGGTGTTCGAATTCGCCATCGGCGCGAACCGCCTCGTAGACGACGCCCATCCCGCCTTCGCCGACCTGGCGGACAAGGGAATAGCTACCCAACCGGCGTCCAAACCGGAACGCGGGCCGCGCAAGGATCGCCGGATTTTCGAGAAACTCCTGCGATTCATCATAAGCGCGGAACAGGCCTTCCAATTCCTCCCGGATCTCTGCATCATCCACACGCGCCAGCATGCGGCAGCGATACTCGGCGGGCGCATCGCGCGCCTGTTCAAATTCTTCTTTGACCCGCTCCCACTGTTCGCTGGTCATGACTCGACGGCAGTTTGTGAAAGAGCACGAAAGATCCAGGTCTTCGCCAATATCCATTCGCGCTTCACCGTCGAAGGGGAGATGTTCAACACTTCCGCTGTCTCCTCGATCGTCAAGCCGGCGAAGAATCGAAGCTCCACAACCCGGGCCTGCTGCGGATCGATTTTGCTCAGTGCCTGAAGCGCGTCATCAACGGCGAGGATGTCGGCTTGATTCTCAACCGCCACGGCAAGGGCTTCATCGATCGGAAGTCTGGCAGCCCCGGAGCCGCGCTTGGCGGCCTTTTGAGCACGGGCGTAATCAATCAGAATGTTGCGTATCAGCGTCGCCGCTACGCCAAAAAAATGAGTGCGACTTTTCCATTCAATGCGGTCCTCATCCACCAGCCGGATGTAAGCCTCATGAACCAGCGCTGTTGTCTGTAGTGTGTGGCCGCCGCGCTCAGAATGCAAATAGCGGGCGGCAATCCGGCGCAACTCGTTATAGACGAGCGGTATCAACCGGTCGAGTGCGCTCTGGTCACCCCTCTGCCACTCGCCGAGCAAGCTTGTTACATCCGGGCGTTCGTCCGCGTGAGCCAATCCAGGTCCCCTTTTCCGCATTCATAAGAGAACGCGAACCCAATTTGGAACAGTTTCCGTCTTTGCTTGGCAACTGTCAACCACGGAGGAGGGGGAAATGGCGCAGATACAGCGGATTTTCGTCACCGGCGGCACGGGGTACATCGGGACGCGCCTGATTCCGGCGTTACACGCCAGGGGACACGAAGTTATCGCGCTGGCGCGGGAAACGTCCCGGAAGAAACTGCCTTGGAATTGCACGCCGGTAATCGGGGACGCGCTCGACGGGGACGCTTACCGCCACTTTGTCGAGGGCGTCGATACGTTCGTGCAACTTGTCGGTGTTCCGCATCCGAGCCCGGCAAAAGCGGAACAATTCCGGCGGATCGACTTGAAAGCCGGTCTGGAGGCTATTCGTGTCGCTAGCGAGGCCAAAGTACGGCACTTTATCTACGTAAGTGTTGCGCAACCGGCGCCGGTGATGCAGAGTTATCAGGCCGTTCGCGCCGAGTGTGAACGGGCACTCGCGGATAGCGGGTTGGCCGCCACGGTGCTGCGCCCCTGGTACGTACTAGGACCGGGACACTTATGGCCGTATTGCCTTCTTCCGTTCTATAAAGTGGCAGAACTCATTCCTCGGACCAGAGAGGGGGCCCGGCGGCTTGGTTTGGTGAGCATCCAACAAATGATCCGCGCCCTGGCGCGCGCCGTCGACGAACCCTGCGAAGGAACACGCATTCTGAGCGTGAGCGATATTCGCGCGTTCGGGAGTCCGGAGCATGCAGGTCGAAAAAAGTTCACCGCGGCCTGAACCAGACACCTGGTGTTTCTTCGCATTCATTGTTGATGAGCCGCAGAAATACGGCTTTAGAATGCGACACGTAAACCGCGGGCACACTTACCGGTACCCGCATCACAGCTAAATCAACCCCGCTCTAGGAGAAACGCGATGAGATTTTTAGTGAAAGTCAGACCGGATTTGGAGCGTGTCAACAAATCCATTGTGGAAGGCAGCTTCGAAACGAGAATGCAGCAGATTCTGTCCGACCTCAAGCCGGAAGCCGCTTACTTTTTTGAAGAAGACGGCCATCGAACAGCCATTTTGATCGTCGACATTCAAAAGCCGACCGAAATCACGAAGATCGGTGAACCGTTCTTTCACGGCATGCACGCGGAAGTGCATTTCCACCCGGCTATGACCGCGCAGGATCTGGCGGGCGCCAATTTGCAGGAGTCGGCAAAGAAATGGAGCGGCGCATAGCCGGAGGAGCACCTATGAAACGCCTGATCTTCCTCTCGTACCTAATCTCGAATTTCGCCTTCCTCACGACCGCCCCGCCAGTTCACGCCCACGACAGCGCAGGCGTCCAACAGAGCCTCCTCCAATTGGAGCGTGAGTGGTCAAACGCCATGGCGAAAAACGACGCTCAAACCATTGACCGCATCGAGGCCGCGGACTTTGCCTATGTTCTGGACGGCATGCGCGGCGACAAGCAAATGGACCTGGCCGACGCCAGGAGCAAAGCCTTTTCCGGCTCCGCCGAGTTATTGGACATGAAAGCGCGGGTTTACGGCGATGCCGCTGTCGTTACCGGTACGGCAACTCTTCGCAATGCCAAGTACAAAGGGAAGGACGTCTCGGGCGATTACTTCTTTACGGATACTTTTGTGAAGAAAGACGGGCGCTGGCAAGTGGTCGCATCGCATGCCAATCGCGTGAAAGGCATGTAGGGGAAGGTGGCGCGCGTAAAAGGCGTGCGGCGGACCTCACCGCACGCCAGGTCGAATTTCCGCAACTAGCACTCTGATTCGAAATTACGATGGCGTATTCGCGCTGAAAACTATCCAATTTAGGGCGCTTACGCTTCGGGCTCCATGTCAAGATTTCCGACTGTAACAATGTAGCGGGAATATGTCAGCGAATTTGCTTTGCTGGTGCTGGAGGTGGGGGTCGAACCCACATGCACAGTGAAGTGCGCGGGATTTTGAGTCCCGTGCGTCTGCCAGTTCCGCCACTCCAGCACTGATCGAGTAGGACTCCTGCCTATCCTACCATCTGCCGTTCACGCGCCTGAAAAGGGACCGAAGTGCCTTCTTTGAGGCAGCGGCTAGCCCTGAAACAACGCATAAGTTATAGATTTCCTTGAAATGCGGCGTGGCCCGCCGATTGCCTCTATACATGGCAGAACAACAACTCAAGGAGAAATACAATCGATGCGTTTCACGAGACTTCGAAAAGGAATGATTTGGCTGCCGTTGCTCGCAATGAGCTTTACCTCGCTCGCCCCGGCCGCGGTAAGCGCGAACAGCGCCGCTGCCGCGGAGTCCCATCAACTGCTGAAGGAGATCGGATGGCTTAGCGCAGAACTCAAAGCCGATGCGGGCACTCTTGAATCGTACAGGCGTCAGCCGACCCTGAGCTGGCAGACGCATGCCGCCCAGTTGACGCAGGTCAAAGAGCACGTGAATGCGATTGGGGACCGGCTGGAGAGGCTCCAGGCGCTCCGTAACAATGTAGCGCCGTGGCAGCAGCGCGCGATTGACGAAATCGTGCCGGTAGCCGCTACGCTTGCGGCGCACACGGAATCGGCCATTCAACACCTGAATGAGAATCGCAAACTGCTCCACGCGGGTGTTTATGCCGACCACCTGACATCGATGTTCGCGCGATCCGGCGAATTGAAGACATCAGTCAACACTTACCTGGATTATGCGGATACCTCGGACGAGCTCAACCGTTTGCAGCAAAAGCTGGACGGGCTTCAGGAGAGAATCGGTCTCCTCGAATCGTAAGTAGCGATCGTCCGACACGTGAGGAGCCTGGACGCCGATTCCGGGCTCCTCTCTTTTTTTTGGTTGGACCGCCTCTCATGATGGAAACTCAAACCACGACAATGGCGTTTGTACTCGATCAAGCGTTTGAGCCGGCGCTGGCCCAAATCCGCCAAGCGATCCGGCAGGAGCAGCTCTCGATTGCCGGCGAAGTGGATGTCGCGCAGAGAGTAAGGCATACGCTCGAAATCTTTGTCCCACAGTGCCGGGTGCTGCTGGTGGATAGCCCTTTGCTGCTGCTGGAAACCACGGCGATCGATCGAGCTTCCGGGATCTTCATCCCGCTTCACCTGGTCGTGTCGAGCGCCGGCAGTCGGACCCTCGTGCAGATGCTCAATCTGGAGCACATTCGGAACAGCGATCTGCCGATCGGGATTCGCGCCCCCGTGCTGGACTTACAGCGCCAGCTCGCACGCGCATTGGCGAAAGTCGCCCAAAGAGTCCATAGCGCCTGAGACCGCCAAGTATTTACACTATTCACTGGATGGCGCGAAAGAATCTCCCGCGGGCGTTCGCGGTGATTGCCGTAATTGCCGGTATCAGCATCGTTCATTATTTGACGCCGGATTCAAGGCTGCAACTGCATTATCTGATCCAGCGCCTCTTTTATGTTCCGGTTATCTACGCGGGCCTGTATTTCGGATGGCGAGGCGGGCTGGTAGCGGCCGTACTGGCCGGTATTGCATACCTACCCCAAATTCTGGCTACCTGGAAGCTGCACCCCAGTTATTCCGTCAATCAGTATGCCGAAGTGATTTTGTTCTGCGTAGCCGGCGTAGTGGCGGGCCTTTTGGCCGACCGCGAACGCAGGCAGAAGAAGATTCTGCAGGAGACTGCCCAGCAGTTATCGCGAGTTTATGGAGAGCTGCAGGACAACTTCGAGCGCATGAAGCGCGCCGAGCGGCTTTACGCTCTGGGGCAGTTGTCAGCGGGGCTTGCACACGAGATCCGGAATCCACTGGCCAGCATCGAAGGAGCAGCAGCCGTTCTGTTGCGGGAGCCCCCGCCGGAAGACCGCAGAATAGAGTTCCTGCAGATTATTCAGAAAGAATGCCGGCGTTTGAATCGTCTGCTGACGAATTTTCTGAGCTTTGCGAAGCCGCGCGAGCCGGAGTTCGCAACCGTGCAGCTCGAACAGGTGTTCGACTCAGTGATCGCACTCGCGAAACACGCCATTCGCCGCAATGAGATCGTTTTCCGAAAGGAGATTGATGAAGCAGTCGCGGAGCTCGAATGCGATTCCGAGCAGCTTACGCAGATTCTGTTAAACCTGACTATCAACGCAATTCAAGCGATGCCGGAAGGCGGAGAGATCCGGCTGGCTGCCCACCGGCAGGGCGGAAATGCTGTGATTGAGGTGCGGGACCAGGGAATGGGCATCAGCGAAGAGAACCTGGAAAAGATCTTCGACCCGTTCTTCACGACAAAGGAATCGGGAACCGGGCTTGGGCTCCCCGTGGCGCACCAGATCGCGGCGCGCCAGGGAGGCGTCCTCAGCGCCGCAAAGAACCCCGATCAGGGCATGACCTTTTCACTGGAAATTCCCCTTTCGCGAGAACGGATCGCTCTATGAGCAGGCGCGTTCTGGTGGTGGATGACGATGAGAGCCTGCGCAGAGTTACTCAGGTGCAGCTCGAGCAGGCCGGCTTCAAAGCGATTACCGCAGCCGACGGAGAAGAAGCGCTGAGCATCCTTCAGAAGCTGCCGGTGGACCTGGTGATCACGGACTTACGCATGCCGGGCATGACCGGAATGGAGCTGTTGCGGCGCATCCGGGCCGATTACGCGGATGTGCTCGTGATCGTACTGACCGCGTTCGGCACGGTGGAGAGTGCCGTCGAGGCGATGAAGGCCGGCGCTTACGATTACATTACGAAGCCCGTTCATCCCGACGAGCTGGAGCTGATTGCGCGGCGGTCTCTGGAACATTTGAGCTTACTCGAAGAGAACCGCACGCTGCGAAGCAGTTTAGATGCAAAGTACGGGTTCGAGAGCATCATCGGTCGATCCAATTCACTGGTTTTTGTACTTGACATGGCGGCGCGAGCTGCCGAGACCAGCGCGACGGTGCTGATCCACGGAGAAACCGGCACCGGGAAAGAGCTGCTAGCGAAAGCCGTTCATTTCAACAGCGCCCGCCGTGAAAAGCCGTTCGTGACAATCAATTGTGGGGCGATTCCGAAGGATCTGCTGGAATCCGAGCTGTTCGGGCATGTGAAGGGCTCATTCACGGGAGCCGTGGCCCACCGCAAAGGCAAAGTTGAAACGGCGGATGGCGGAACGCTCTTTCTGGATGAGATTGGAGAGATGCCGCTGGAGCTGCAGGTGAAGCTGTTGCGGCTGATCCAGCAGGGCGAAATTGAGAAGGTGGGAGCTCCCAGCGCGAGCACGGTGGATGTCCGGATCATTGCGGCCACCCACCGCGACTTACAAGCCATGATCGACGACGGCGGCTTCCGCGAGGATTTGTACTACCGGCTATCGGTGATTCCGTTGGAGCTGCCGCCGCTACGGGAGCGCCTGGACGATATCCCGGAGCTGGTGCAGCATTTCTTCTCGAAGATGAAGCAGAAGCACGGCCGGAACGATCTGACGCTGCCTATTTCGTTAATGCCGTATTTCAGCAATTACCGTTGGCCGGGTAATATTCGCGAGCTGGAAAACATTATCGAGCGCTTGGTGGTTCTGACACCGGGCAATGAGATCACGGTTGCGTATCTGCCGCCATTTCTACGGCGCGAGTACCCGTCTGTCGACATGCTGAACATTGAGCTACCGCCCCGCGGGATCAGTCTCGAAGCGATTGAGAAGGAGCTGATTCTGCGGGCACTCGAAAAATTTCATTGGAATCAAACGCATGCGGCAAAGTATCTGGATATCAGCCGCAAGGCGCTGATGTACCGCATGGAGAAGCACGGGATTCAGAAATCCGATGGAGCGCAGGAAGAACCCGAGCCCGACACGTGAGCGTTCTATTGAGTTACGAGACGGTCTAACATCCACAACACGCCGAACACGCCGGCGCCGATCATCAGTAACTTGACCGTTATGTTGAGAGTCTCGCGAAACGAATATTGTCTGTTGTCCGGTGACAAGAAGAACTCCTTTCCGATTCGCTATTCGAGATGCAATCGAGAGGCCAGGGGCAATTTCGCGCAAATCGAGCGGTTCGTAGCGGCAAAAGGCCGATGTTCGTTGCCTGAAAACAGGCAACGGCGGCATTTTTCGCGCAGCATCGAGATCCCGAAACTGCGAAAAGCTGTCTAAAATCGACGCCGTCGGATGGCACGTCGAATGCATCGGTTATAGCGTCGGATACCACCCGGCATCAACAACAAGGAAGGAACTGAGAATGAGTAGATCGCTTGAATTCGCTGAACCCATGCAGGATGAGCAGGTCCTGGAGAACCGGCAGGAGAAGAACCTGACCGACGAAGATGTGGCGCTTCGTGCCTACCTGCTATGGCAGGAGAAAGGCTGTCCGGAGGGCTCCGCCGAAGAAGACTGGTATGAGGCAAAGGAGCTGCTCAAGCTCAATTGAGCGGGCGCAGACGGCCCGGTCCGTCTGCGTCCATTCCGAACCGCAACGTGTGGAAGCATTCAACGGGCTTCCACGCGGCTGGGCCGGCGAATTTTTGCTCCAACTGAGCAGCGTAGACCAGGCCGACTTGTTACTGGCGCTCCCGGAGCGGGAACCAAGAATCTGGTTGCGGCTTCTGCTGCCCGACGATACGGCCGACCTGTTTCAGCACGCGCCGGAAGAGGAACGCGACAGGATAGCCGCGCGACAGGATGAAGCGATCGGCTATCTTCGCCATCAAGCAAGCGATGTTGAAAATGTCTATTACGCTTATGTTCTCGATGAAGCCCAGCGCTTGCTCGGCGTTGTAGGTTTTCGCGATTTGTTTGCGGCCTACCGTCCGAAACTGGTCCGCGACGTTATGCGGACCAACTTCGTCTCGGTGTCGGGGAGGGCGCTGAGCGGCCAACCTGCCCCACAGCCCGCATTCCTTGCGTTTTTCATCATCTTCGGCGGAGCTTCCAGAGTATCGGCGAACTGCGTTCACAGTTTGAGATTATGGCAGACACATGCGAAGACGCGATGCTTTGAAGGCGATTGCGGCAGCCCCGACCGTGTTTTCTTCCCGGGTACAAGCGCAGCAACATAAATATGAAGCGAACTGGGCTTCGCTCGACGCCCGACCGATTCCCTCCTGGTACACCGATGCGAAGTTCGGCATTTTCATTCACTGGGGCGTGTATTCGGTGCCGTCCTTTGCACCCGTAAATGTAAAGGATGAAAACCCGTACGCCGAATGGTATTGGAATTCGTTGACCAACGGCATGGATGCGAAAGGCCCGGTTGGGCATGGGGCACTGACGTGGGATTTTCACAAACGCGTGTATGGCGCGAATTTCTCTTACTTCGAGTTTGCACCGATGTTTCGCGCCGAATTCTTCGATCCGGATGCCTGGGCAGATCTGTTTGTACGTTCCGGAGCGCGTTATGTGGCGCTCACTTCCAAACATCATGAAGGCTTTACGCTGTGGAGAAGCGTTCAAGCGAATCATTCGTGGGGGCGGGCCTGGAATAGCGTGGATATCGGCCCGAAGCGCGACCTGGTGCTCGATCTATGCGAGGCGGGTCGGCGCAAGGGGCTGGAAATGGGCATCTACTATTCGCTTTACGAGTGGTACAACCCGCTGTGGTTGTCCAATAAACAGCGGTTTGTCTCGGAGCACTTGTTTCCGCAGTTCAAAGACATTGTGACGCACGTAAAGCCCGCAATTATTTTTTCGGATGGCGAGTGGGAATTGACCAGCGCCGAGTGGCGCTCTCCAGAATTGCTGACGTGGCTCTATAACGAATCGCCGGTAGCGGAGCACGTGGTGGTCGATGACCGCTGGGGAAAAGATACGCGCCACAAACATGGCGGCTATTACACCACCGAATACACATCGGGCATGCAGCAATCGCAACATCCCTGGGAAGAGAGCCGCGGGATGGGCTATTCGTACGGTTACAACCGGATGGAGAGCTTGAAGGACTATCACACGAATCGCGAGCTGTTGATGATGCTGATTGACATCGTGAGCCGCGGAGGCAATTTCCTGCTGGACATCGGTCCCACCGCGGATGGCCGCATCCCGGTGGTTATGCAGGAGCGGTTGACCGAGATGGGCAAATGGCTGCAGCCGAATGAAGAGGCGATTTACGGCACGCACCCGTGGCAGCGCACGCGGCAATGGAGCAAGGGAACCGTGCCGCATATGGAGGACAAGGAATTCCGGGCGGCCTACGACAGCAGCCAGATGGTGGATCAACCGCCGGCCGGATACGCGCGGGTCGAAGCATTTTTCACGGCAAAGGGCGACACGGTCTACGCGATTCTTCCGCGCTGGCCTGGAAAACAGATGCTCCTCGAACAGATGAGCGCGCTGCCGGACGCTCAGATCGTGCTGCTTCCTGAAATCAGGCGTTGAGATGGCGGGCGGAGGGGAACCGGCTGGTTGTGGAATTTCCGGATTCCCTGGGTTCGATGATTGCGCCGGGCGAAGCGTATGTGTTGAAGATGACAGGTGTCGTGAGCGCCTGAATAAAAAGGTGTATTCTAGTCACGCTCGACGGTTCAGCAATGGTTTCGAAGTTATGCTGCAGCAATTTCCGAGAGCTCTGCTGGTTGCCGCCATCGCGGCATCCGGTCACTCTATCCACGCACAACAAACAATCGCTCCGGGGAAAAAGATCCCGGTGCATTTGGAGGTTCCAGCCGGCACTCCCTTGCGGCTCTATCTGACCCACAAGGTCTGGTACCGGCAGGGGGAACCGATCGAGGCAAAGTTTGCTGAACCAGTGTGGGCCTTTGACAGGGTTGTCATTCCGGCGGGAATGGTAGCGGAAGGCAGCATCGTCAGTCTGAATCCGGTTTCGAAACTGGTGCGGACGCGAGCCGTGGTGGGCGGAGACTTTACGCCCTTGAAACAGGCGCTCGCTTCCTTTACGACTGCGCGGCTGCCGGATGGCAGAACGATTGCGCTTCAGACGCAGGAAACGATAGGGCTAGCCGCTATCTTCGTTCCGCCGCGCGCGGGCGAGAAACGGACCGCAAAACGAGGGAAACTCCATGTCGCCGAAAAAATGCTGGAGCGGCAAGGAACGAATCAGCTCAATGTACGCACGCGGGGACTATTCGATCTGGTGCGCGCCCCGAATAAGCGCGAATGGCTGACGAACTTTGCAATGTCGAAGCTGCCGTATCATCCGCAGTGGTACCGCAACGGGACCCGGTTCGATGCGATTCTCGAAAAACCGTTGGATTTTGGGACCGCCAACATCGATGCAAGAGAGCTTCAGACCATAGGCACTGCCCCGCCCCGGACGCGCTCGCGCAGATGCGGCTGTTGACCACAATCAGTTCCGCGGACGCCCACGTGGGCGACAAGCTGGAGGGCGTGCTGGCACAACCGCTTTTTACGGCCGATCACAAACTGATTTTGCCGGAAGGCACGCGCATCGATGGAAAAATTACGCTGGCGCGGCGGGCTCGGATGTTTCATCGCGGAGGCAAGCTGCGGTTTGCTCTGGACTCGATAGAGTTGCCCATCATCCCCACCGCGGCCCCCGGTGTGTTGCCGGTGATTTCTCGCTCTGTCCAGCCAGCGGAAGCACAGCTTGCAGCCGTGGAGGCCAATGCGAAATCTGTGAAAGTAGACCGCGAGGGAACCGCCAAGGCGACGGAGAGCAAGACGCGCTTGTTGCGCCCAGCCATCGCCGGAATTGTGGCCGCGAAATCGATGGACAACGATATGGGGAAGCAGACCGCGTCGGGAGGCGGCAGCGGCAATCCGAACGTGGGCGGACAGGCGCTGGGAGGCTTTTCCGGATTCGGCTTGCTGGGGATGGCGGTCACAGCAGGTCCTCCGCAGATTGCCGGCGTGATGGGATTCTACGGGCTGGGTTGGTCGGTGTACTCGAACCTTGTTGCACGCGGCGCAGAAGTAACATTCGAAAAGAACGCAGCCCTGGCCATCCGTTTCGGAGCTTCCCCGAAATCGCGCGGCGGGCAGAGTCTGCGGGCAAGCAGGACGGCCCCGCCAAAGTGACGTTTCTGCGACGTCTAAACGTGACTTGAAAATGGGAGTCTGGCCACCGCTGACCCTCGCTGGCGCTCAGGGTTCTGTAGCATTACGATGTTTATATATGGTCCGTTGCGGATTGCTACTAATGTTCGCCTGCGGAGCTGGATGCTTTGCACAGACTGTTACTTACAGCAAAGACGTCGCTCCCATTCTGGATCGGAGCTGTGTGAAATGCCATCACCCGAACGACATCGCTCCGATGTCGTTGATGACTTATAAAGAAGTACGTCCGTGGGCAGCGGCGATCCGGGAAGCGGTGGCGCGGCGCGTGATGCCGCCCTGGCATGCCGATCCGCACGTGGGCGAGTTTCTCAACGATCCGCGCCTGTCCGACTCCGATATTACGACCATTGAAGCCTGGGTGAAGCAGGGCGCGCCGGAGGGTAATCCTAAGGATCTGCCGCCCACTCCCGTATTTCACGACGGCTGGCATATCAAACCGGACGTCGTTTTCACGATTCCTGAAACCACCGTTCGCGCCGGGAACCAGGATGATTACGAATATATTTACGTGCCGACGCACTTCACCGAAGATAAATGGATTCACGCCGCCGAGGTGGTCCCAGGCGACCGGCGCGTGGTTCATCATGCGACGGTCAGCGTGGTGAGCGGCGATGCGGTTCCAAAACTGGAGAATGAACATGCCAGCGCGACGCAAGGCGTGGATCAGTATCATTACCGGACCGGAAAAGTTCTGCATTTGCGGCCGGATGCTCCGGTGTTGGACGACGGTTGTTCCGCTCCGGAAGGCGGCGGATTTCCCGGCAAAACTTCCGGGTACCTCAACATTGTGCCTGCGATTTATCTTCCGGGACATGGGGCCGAGACGCGGCCGCCCGGCTACGATTTGAAGATTCCGGCGGGATCCTATTTGCAGTTCCAGGTGCATTACAGTAACCGGCTGGGACAGGATGTGAAGGACCGCACGAGCATTGGACTGGTGTTCGCGCGCGAGCCGGTAAGACGTGAAGTCGCACAGTACGAGATTTGGAATAACTTATTCCTGATTCCACCGAACGACGGAAATCATCGCGTGACTTCATGCTACACGCTGCCGAAGGATGTCCTCGCGGTCGCCTATACGGCGCATATGCATTATCGCGGAAAGAGCATGACCACCACAGCCATTTTTCCGGACGGACACAAACAAGTATTGTTCAATGTTCCTAAGTACGATTTCCGGTGGCAGGAAACATACTTCCTGAGGCATCAGTTTGTGCTTCCCAAAGGGACGAAGCTGGTGACTACCGCGTATTTCGATAACTCGCCCAACAATCCGTTGAACCCCGATCCCTCGAAGACCATCCGCTGGGGAGAACCCAGCAACGAAGAGATGATGGGATTCTGGCTAGCGTTTGCAGATGTCGGCCCGGTTCACGACGAGCGCATAACAGCCTCGCGTTAACCTGAAGATAGCAATGGCGAAAATTGGCGAAGTAATCGGCTCGGCGGCAGCGATTGCCAGAGGTATGGGTGTCACCTTCAAGGAGATGCTGCAGCCGACGATTACCGAAGAATACCCGGATGCTCCTGCGCAACTCCAGGAACGCTTTCGCGGCGCGCACGTGTTGCAGCGCGATGAAAACGGGCTCGAAAAATGTGTCGCCTGTTTTCTGTGCGCCGCGGCTTGCCCTGCCGATTGCATTTATATCGAGGCCGCGGAGAATACTGAGCAGGAACGGTTCAGCGGGGGCGAGCGTTACGCCAAAGTTTACAACATCGATTACAACCGCTGCATTTTCTGCGGCTACTGCGTGGAAGCCTGTCCAACCGATGCCATCACGCACGGCCATGGCTTCGAGCTTGCCAGCTATAACACCTCGACGTTGATTTATCGGAAGGAACAGATGTTAGTGCCGCTGCCAGAGGGCGGACGGCCGCCTTCGCAGGACAACCCGGTCCCGGCGGGCGCTGTTTCCAAACCGTAAATTTCCAGGCAGACAACAAGATCCTCTGCCCCAAGGACCAAGGCGAAGCCGCAATCCAAGTGCCGCCAGGAATGGCGGCGGGCAGCCCGAAAAGGCTGGCCCCACATCAAATCTAGGTCTTGGTGCCGCCCGTATCCGCGGCCCAATCGTCAGGCGGCACGTCACCAACATTGGTCAAACCGAGGGCGCGGTTTGTGGGTTCGAGCACTTCCATCCCATCGTCCTCTCGAAGCTCGTTTTCGAGATCCGCCCGGTCCGTGGAGGGATGGCGGATGGAAGTGGTGGCTCCAAGGCTGGTCGGATCGACCGTCGGCATAGCGTGGCCAGAGCCGAGTTCATCAGGACGGGCCTCGTTATCGCCCGTGTCTTCGCGGTCACCCCGCTTCAACGGTTTTGTATCCACATCTTCTGGACAGACTCCCCCTTTGTTTGGTTTCCTGAAAGGGTTCCATGATTTCCGTTTCCAAACTCGCATTTTTCCTGACTATGGCTGCAACCGCGGCTGCTGCGACCGTGCCCGCCGGCACGCAATTGCAGGTCCGCCTGACCACGGAAGCCAGCAGCGAGAAGCCGTCCGGGCAGCCCGTATCCGCCGTGCTGATTGCGCCGGTCTACCTGAACAATTCCGTGGCTATCGCTGCGGGGACTCAGCTTACCGGCAATACAGCCGACGCTGTCCCCGAGAGGCCTGCGACCGATCAAGCTGCCGAGCAGCCCGCCACCCTACGCATTCAATTCACGCGAATCGCGGATCGGGCCGGCCATGCGCAACCTTTGTTTTGTGCGCTCAAGTCCGTTGATAACGCACGCGAGTCGGTGAATGACTCCGGCCTGATTACCGGGATTACGCCGTCTCAAACGTTCGAAGCCCGGCTCGATCAGGGAATTAACAAACTCGCAAACAAGTATCAGTCCTTCGGGCAGATCTTATCTGGTGTGAAGAGTGCATTTCTCAAACAGGTGGACGCTTCGATCGATTACAAGCCGGGCACTGAGCTCGAACTGGAGCTGACAAAGCCCTTGGATTGGACTGTTCCTGCGCCGGCTAACCCAGTAGCGGAGATCACGCCGGCAGACGCGCTCAACAAGCTGGTAGCCGCCGAACCGTTTCGCACGGTGGCAGAGAACCCTCCGAGGCCCTCCGATATCGTCAACCTGATGTTTATCGGGAGTGCCGATCAGATCAAATCGGCATTTGAACAGGCAGGCTGGTCGACGGCTGCCGCTCTGAATCAATCGGCGAAAATGGAAACCGCGCGAGCCATTATCGAAGACCGCGGATACCAAGAGGCGCCCATGTCAATTTTATTTTTGGACAACAAGCCACCGGATTTCACCTTCCAGAAGGCGAACGATACGTTCGAAATGCGGCACCATGTCCGCATCTGGCGACGGCCGCAGGATTTTCAAGGTAAGCCCGTATGGCTCGCGGCCGCGACCCACGACATCAAGTTCACACTTTCGCCGGTGAGCAAGAACTTCACGCATGGTATTGATCCTAATATTGATAAGGAACGTTCGAAAGTTGTGAACGACCTTCTGTTCACGCAGAAAGTCCACGGGCTCGCGCTAGCGGAACGAACCGGAATCCCCCAGGATGCGACCAATGCCACGGGAGACAAGCTCGTGACGGATGGCAAGATCGCAGTGCTGGAGTTTTGAGTTAGCATGCAGACGATTGAAGAGAAGCAGAGTCTGGCGACTCTGCTGAAGAGCGACCATCGATATAAGTATCTGGACACGTTCATTACGCTGTTTGTGGTCGTCCTGCTCGTCTCGAATATCATTGCCGCCAAGTTCTTCGCCGTCGGCTGGCTGCGTGTGAGCGTTGCCGACGTGCTGTTCCCGGTCACATACATCTTTGGTGACATTTTTACGGAAGTCTATGGCTACAGCGCGTCGCGGCGGGCCATTTGGTATGGGTTTTTCGCTTCGTTTCTGCTGGTGCTGTTGAGCTTCATCGCGGTCGAAATTCCACCGGCGCCGGAGTACAAGGACCAGGCGGCGTTCGCTACAATCTTTCGTCCGGTTGGAAGAATCGTGGCCGCGAGTCTGCTCGCCTATTGGTGCGGAGAATTCGCGAATTCGTTTACGCTGGCCAAGCTGAAGCTTCTGACCAAAGGCAAATATTTGTGGACGCGCACCATCGGATCCACGGTGGTCGGGCAGGCGGTCGACACCACGGTTGTGATGTTCGGCGCTTTCTACGGCATGCGGCCGGTCGGAGTGATTTTCAAGCTGATCGTGGCTGGATATCTGATCAAGGTGATCTATGAGACGCTGATGACACCCGCGACCTATGTGGTTGTGAATCTGCTAAAACGCGCCGAAGGCGTCGATTACTTCGATTACGGAACAAACTTCAACCCGTTTGCGACGGCGGAGACGGTGAGTGAGAGCGCAGGAAAGCCCACCGCTCCCTCCGGCCGCGGCTCCGTTGTTGATTATTAAGCGGGCTTATTCGTTTGCAGGTCGTGTTCTGCGGCAATTGGCAATCGCCGCGCAAGATGCCATCCTGCCCCACAGGGCAGCGAAGCCGCAGCCCAACTATTAGGCAGGACATACGACTACCTGTCCTGCGGAGCGAGTTCGCCCAAAATGGTTGGCAGCAATTCAGCAACTGTCGGATGAATGTGCATAGCGCGCTGCATGACGGTATATGGCGCGCGTGCGTACATCAGGTCAAGAATCGTATGGATGACTTCGTCGCCGCCCGTACCCAGGATGGCCGCGCCCAGGATCTGTTTCGTTTCGGCATCGACCGTGACCTTCATGAACCCTTGCGTTTCGCCCTTCTCAACGGCACGGCCGATGCGGCTCATCGGGCGATTGGCAGAGAGCGCGGGTCGGCCGGTTTTGCGGATCTCGGTATCGGTCATACCGGCGCGTCCGAGCGGCGGATCGATGTAGAGCGCGTAGGCCGTGATCCGATCACTCACTTTGCGCGAGTCGTTGTCCAGCAAGTTCGCAGCCACGATTTCGAAGTCGTTGTAGGAGGTGTGCGTGAAAGCGCCCTTGCCATTGCAATCTCCTAGGGCCCAGATACCGGGGACATTGGTGCGAAGCTGATCATCGACTGTGATGTAGCCGTGGGAATCAAGGGTGACACCAGCGTTTTCAAGGCCGAGGTCATCGGTATTGGGGCGCCGGCCGGTTGCGACCAACACGTGCGAGCCTTGGATTTCGGGGGCTCCGCTGGCGCACTCGACACCTGCAGTGATTATGCCGGCCGTGTTTCCTTTCGCCAGACGAATGCACTTCGCATCAAGGCGCACGTCGATGTTTTCGCCACGCAGAATTTCGAATATAGCGGCGGAGATGTCTTCGTCTTCGCGACCGATCAGGCGAGCCCGCATCTCGAGAATGGTGACCTGACTCCCGAAACGACGGAACATTTGGCCGAACTCGAGGCCGACGTAGCTTCCGCCAACCACAATCAGGTGTTCGGGTAGCGTCTCCAGGTTCATTAAAGAGCTGTTGTTGAGGTAGGGGACGTCGTGGAGACCAGCGATGTCGGGCGTGGCCGCGCGTCCGCCCACGTTGACGAAGATTCGGGCGGCGGTGAGGCGCTCAGCGCCCACGCTCACTACCGTAGATGATTCGAAGCGTGCCTGACCTTGATAGACAGTGCAGTTGGCCATGCCCCTGAGCCAGCGTTCGACCCCTTCGCGAGATTTGGCGGAGATGGCGGCTTTGCGGGCCTGGACTTTGTTGAACTCGACGGTGACTGCACCGCAGACCACGCCATACTCGGCGGCGCGCCGCGCCATGTGGGCGGCGTAGGCGCTGGCGACCATGGCTTTGGTCGGGATACAGCCCGTGTTGACGCAGGTGCCGCCGAAGCGCGCACGCTCGACTACTGCGACTCTCATTCCAGCGCTGGCGAGACGGCCAGCGAGCCCGGGGCCGGCCTGGCCGGTACCGATGATGATTGCGTCGAATTTTGTTGTCATGAAGTGTTCCGTAGGTTAAAGCCTACTTCACGTCCTGAAAGGCACCGGATCGCCCCCCATCGCCCGCAAGACGGATGTTGTCGATGGATTGCAGCCGTAATCTGACGTTCGCGATTTGTTTATCATGGCAGAGCTTGCAACAATGCAGGCGATTATAAAGGCTCCGCCGTGCTCCGGCATTCTGGGAAAGGTATACGATCGCGGGGTTCTGTAGGTAATTCCAGATGAAAATTGCATTATTAACGTTCGCTGTTGTGCTATCTAGTTTCGGTCAACCGAAGACTGTGTTTGTGATCACCGATGCCGAGGGGGTGGCGGGCGTATGCCGGCAGGAGCAGACCGATCCGAAGAACGTCGAGATGCGGCAACTGCTCACAGGCGAGATTAACAGCGCGGTGGCCGGCTTTTTCGAGGGCGGCGCCACGGATGTATACGTATGGGATGGGCACGACGGCAGCGAAACTCTTTCGGCGCTGACGATCGATTCGAGGGCACACCTGGTGATGGGAACACTGCCCGCGACGATGCTTCTGGACCGGCATTATTCCGCCGTCGCCTTTGTGGGGCAACACGCACGGGCCAACACCATGGGCGGCGTGATGGCCCACAGTTACAGTTCTCTCGGCATTCAGAACCTCCTGATGAACGGCGAGCCAGTCGGCGAGATTGAGACGAGAACCGCTCTCGCGGGCTGGTTTGGCACGCCGGTTATTTTTCTCAGCGGCGATCGCGCGGCAGCGGAGCAACTGAAGAAAATCGATCCCGATGCCGAAACAGCGGTGGTGAAGGAGGGGATTGATAATTACGCCTGCATATCGCTTTCGGCAGAAGCCGCCCGGCGCCTCATTCACGAGCGCGCGGCGGCCGCGATGTCTAAGATCGGCAAAATTCAACCGTATCGCGTGAAAGGTCCAGTTGTCCTCAAAATCGAATACACCAGCCGTCACGCACTTACGCCGGATGCTGCTTTACAGCCAGGAGCGGAAATCGTGAATGCCCGGACTATCCGATTTCACGGCAAAGATTTCCTCGAGGCTTGGGAACGGGCGCGGCCGTAGGGCCTGATTGCGAAGTTCGGCTGGAAGAACGTGGTGGCGTTTTTCGGGCAGGAGTTACCTCTAGTACTTATCAAGTATTTCGAGCGGTTCCCTTCGGGGCAGAAGGAGCGTACGATAGATGCGCCTCAACTCACGATCAAAAGGAGTTCAGAACGCCCATGTCACTCTCTGTGTGTGGTACCAGTGCCCTAGCGGTATTTTGTATCGGGCTAAACGCGGCGGCTGCAATGTTGTGCGTGCATCCCGGTGCGAAAAACGCGTGCTTTAGTTCCATTCAAGCGGCGGTCGATGCCGCTGCACCCGGCGACACCGTAAAGGTCGGGCCGGGAATATATCGCGAATCAGTAACGATTTCCAAATCGCTGAGCCTGATTGCGGATGGGTCGGTTATCATCGATGCCACTAGCCTGGCGAATGGTATTCGCGTCGATGGTAGTGGCGCAAGCCTGACTGGTGTTGCCGTGAAAGGATTCACGGTGAAGAACGCCAATTTCGAGGGCATCCTTGTCCTGAACGCGACGGATATCACGCTCGCCTATAACAGTGTCAGGCACAATGATTTGAGCCTGAATATCAACGATGCGACGTGTCCCGGGCTCCCAACTTGGGAGACGGCCGAGGGTGAGGATTGTGGAGAGGGCATCCACCTGGTAGGGGTGGTCAGCTCTATCGTGGCTCATAACTTTGTCGAGGGGAATTCCGGCGGCATCCTGCTCAGCGATGAAACCGCTTCGACGCACGACAATCTGATTACTGAGAACACGGTCAAGGACAATCCTTTTGATTGCGGCATCACCTTGGCGGGACATCCACAAGCCGTCACATTCGGGACTCCGCTGGGCGTGTTCAATAACGTGGTTGATGGGAATCGCGCCATTCACAACGGATACCAGGTGCCCGGGGCGGGAGCCGGGGTCGGAATTTTTGCATTTATTCCGGGCGCCAATATGAGCGGAAACGTTGTTTCAAACAACGTGCTGCTTAACAACGGGATACCAGGCATGACAATTCATTTGCACGTGCCGGGCATGAATTTTGACAATACCAAGATCGTTCACAACTTCATCCGTGGGAATGGCGCCGACAGCGATCCGGACGCGATCACGCCCGGCACGGCCGGCATAAATATCGGAGGCCACTCTGTTGTGAACGGTCTGATTATCGCCAAGAACAAAATTCGGAACGAGCAAACCGACATTGTCATTAATTTACCGTCGTCCGTGTCACTTCACCTGAACGACCTACTTGGCAATGGCTTTGGCGTCCAGAACCTGGGAACGGGCGCGGTGGATGCCACCGCTAACTGGTGGGGGTGTGATGACGGCCCGGGGAACCAAGGCTGCTCGAATGTTGGTTCTGGAATTCTTTACAATCCGTGGTTGACGGCGCCCGTTAACGGCGACGAGCATCATGGCGACAACGATGACGAAGACAGTGATCGCTGATCTGCCTCAAAGAATGCCCGGTTGATCTCAGAAACGAGATAGATTCGCCAACTGTGGAGTCCTCAACAGAGCAGCCGGGTCGAAAGACCGCACCGTGATCTGAAAGCCGCGGCAGCACGCTGGAAGCAACGCGCCGCGCGCTCAACCGACATCCGCCGGCGGGCGAAGCAACTTCACAGGGATGTTCAGTGTGCGGCCGTTGCGGTTGATCGTCAGGACGATGGTATCTCCGACGCGTTTTCGAGCAATGGCCTTCACCAGGGCATCTTCGCTCGTGACCGGCTGGCCGTCGATGGCGGTGATCAAATCGCCGCCGATCCCCAGCTCCACATTGCCGATGGCCACAATCTCGCGCGCGCCGCGGATACCTGCCGCGTACTCGGAAGACCCACGAATCACACGCTGGACAAGCAGACCGCCACGGCGCGGCAGCCCCAGAGCTTCCGCGAGATCGCCGGCCACATATTCGGTTGTGATTCCAACCTTCGGACGCTCGGTCACGCGGCCGGCTTGGAAATCTGTGAGCAGGGCCTTTGCACGATTAATTGGCAGAGCGAAGCCGATACCGATGTTGGTCTGGCCCAGAATGGCGGTGTTGATCCCAATCACCACGCCGTCGGAATCGAGCAGCGGACCGCCGCTGTTGCCGCCGTTGATCGCAGCATCGGTTTGGATCATGCCTTCCAATTGCTGATCGCTTTCGCTATTGATTTTTCTGCCAATCGAACTCACCACGCCTACTGTCAGCGTTCCTTCCAAACCAAACGGGTTGCCAATGGCCAGCACTTTCTGGCCGACTTGGAGATGGTCGGAATCGCCGAGCTTCAAAAACGGAGCCTTCTTTTTCGGATTGATTTTGATCAGGGCGAGATCGTCCGAGCGGTCAGTATCGAGCGCGCGCGCATAGTATTGGCTCTGATCCGAAAGCGTAACCTGGATACGGCTGCTGCCCGAAATCACGTGGTAATTGGTCAGGATGAAGCCGTCTTCGTTGATCAAGAAACCGGAACCGAGACTCTGAGTAGCCACCGGTTGATAGAAGAAATCGCGGCGCACGGTTGTGCTCGTGATGTAGACGGTCGCGAGGCGCGCGAATTTATAGATATCGATGTTGTTTTGCTCCTCCGGCGTGAGCCCCGCGCCGTGTACGGCGGTGGGTTCGGACCACTTCATTCCTGCGCGGAACAGAGGGGCCGTGACTTCGCGAACACTCCACTGGGTGCGCGAAGTAAACCAAACGAATGCAACTACGAATGCGAATGCGAACAACAGGATTCGAAGTTTCATCTTTCGGCGGCTGCGGCTAACTCCTTCAGCTCTTTGAACACGGAACGTACCTGGCGAAGCGTTGCCTGCTTCGGTCCGCTGGTGTCGATTACATAGTCGGCGTGGCGTTTTTTTTCTTCAAGTGGCATCTGACGGGCTAAACGCGCGAGCACTTCCTGCCGGCTGAGATGATCTCGCCCCATCCCTCGGGCGATCTGCGTCTCCACATCGCAGGCCGTCAGAATCAGCCGGTCGAAGTTCTTGTACCTTCCTGTTTCTATCAGGATAGCGGCTTCGATGATCGCAATGCCCCGCGGGTGCTGCACCTCCCAGGCATCCATCGTTTCCTGCTCCAACTGGAATACGGCGGGATGCACAAAGCTGTTCAATTGTTGAAGCAGCTCGGGAGAACCAAAGACCTTCTGAGCGAGCCTTTTCCGGTCGATGGTAGCGTCCGGCAAAAGAATCCCGGTTCCGAAAGCGTCTATGGTGGGCTGGTAAGCGGGTCCGCCCGGCAGCAGGACAGAGTGTCCAAGCCGGTCGGCATAAATGACCAGACAACCCAACCGCTCCAGTTCTCCCGCAACAAAGCTCTTGCCCGTAGCGTAGCCACCGGTCAGGCCAACTTTAAGCATCGCTACATACGCCGCCCAAGTGCCTTTCTGCCAAACGAACCGTATTAGTCATGAGCATGGCGATCGTCAAAGGACCGACGCCGCCCGGCACCGGAGTGTAGGCGGAAGCGAGTTCCTGCATAGCGAGCGGTTCGACGTCACCGACCAGCGTACTGCCGTTCTTGCGAAATGCCGCCAAGCGCGTCGGATCATGTCCGAACAACCGGTTCACTTCTGATTCGTCCGTAAGGCGGTTCATCCCGACATCGATCACCACCGCACCCGGCTTGATGAACTCGCGTGTAATAGCAGCCGCCTTTCCCATTGCAGCGACCAGGATGTCCGCCCCCCGGCACTCTTCGGCCAGATCGCGGGTTTTGGAGTGGCAAATGGTCACTGTTGCATTCTCGTGTAACAACATCAGAGCCATGGGCTTGCCGACGATATCGCTGCGGCCCACCACAACCGCGCGCTGGCTTGCGATCGGAATCTGGCAGCGCTTCAATAACTCGATAATGCCGGCGGGTGTGCAGGCGCGAGGAGCCGGGCGGTTTGCCACCAGATTGCCGACATTCAACGGATGGAACCCATCGGCATCCTTGTCGGGATCGACGGCAAGCAGGATCTGCTGGGTGTCGATGTGCTTGGGAAGCGGCGTCTGCACCAGAATTCCATCGATTTCCGGATCTTTATTGAAGTTTTCAATTAGCCCTAGTAGCTCAGCCGTGCCGATGCTTGCGCCCGGCGTCAGGTCAACGCTCCGGATGCCTAGCTCGTGACAGGTCTTGATTTTATTCCGGACGTAAATCTGCGAAGCCGGATTGTCGCCCACCAGGATGACACCCAGCGCCGGCGGACGGCTCCGGCTGGAGAGCGTCTGGATGACAGGGCGCAGATCGTCCTGAATCTGCTGGCTGACTTTCTTTCCATCGAGAATCACTCCGGGCATTGCAATCGTGAGCATAGCAAGGGGGGAAAGGGACATCCTGATAGAGTGGCGTAGCAACGTACTAGGAGGCATCCGTGTCAGTTCTCGGACACAGACCGGCACTATGCGCCCTGCTTTTCTTTTGCGGTCTCTTACTGGCCCGCAGTGTTGCTGCGCAGATTCCGCTGGCGCAACAGACCACGGTGCCCGGAGCGACGTATGTGCGCTCGGGCTCCTCCGCCTGGCGATTATTTGCTGGCAGCGCACGTGGGCCTTGCGAGAAGGTAATGCAAAGCGTCGCTACCGGTTCTGAGCGGTCAATAGAGCGAGGGTTGAGGCGGAAACTTTCGAATGGCCACGCTTCTGAACTTCCCATCGGAGCCTTTGCGAAGCGCAAACCGCTGCAGAATATCGTTCCGCAATATCGCGTAGCCGCCGCGTGTCTTTAAATAAAGGGAATTGCCACGGCGCTCGATGCCGGAGATCACGAATTCCAGCTTGTAATGTCGAATCTCATGCGTTGTCCTGCTCCAGCGGATGAGGCCGCCTGGAACGGCACTGATGTCCTCCACAAAGCTGTCGAGTCCCAGCCAGACGCTATCCGGTTCCACCAGAATGGCGCTCGTCTCATACGGAGCAACTTCAGGCGGCGAGAAGAGATGGTATCGACGCGTATCTGTGTCAAAATAACCAAACGCGCCCACGCCGGTCATCCCCTCGCCATCATAGAACTGTTTCCCAAACCAAAGCCTCGAACCCTCCACCTGATGCGGGCCAATCCACTCCAGACGCTCGTAGTCTTTGGCGCTTATCTGCATATTCTTGAGTTCGCCCGGCCGTAATCTCGCGTACGTTGCGAAGCTGCTTTGGGGCAGCGGGTACTTTTTCACTCGGCCTTTCACAACCTCGATAACGCCAGAAGCCTCTCGTCCAAAACTGGTGCTCGTATATTCCAGTCGGAACGCGCCGTTCGGCCCGAACCTGATCGTATCGGCCGGCCGATTCGGGGCTCCGTCGAAGGAGAGCGCGGTTAACAAAAAAGCCGCAAACGTTTTCCTCACAAGTATGTCCTATGCGATCAAATCGTGACACAGCCTCCAATAAAACGCAGTCAAGGGCGCTTAACCCATTCGTAACCAAATTGTCATGCAGTCTCGGTTACTCTGTTGGTGAGCCACTCCGGTTAACGATATGCGGAAAATAGCTCTCATTGAAGACGACGCGGATCTCTTCGCCCTGGTCCAGTACAACTTGGAAAAAGAAGGTTTCGCGGTCGTGGGTTCTCAAACGGGACGAGGCGCGCTAGAACTCTGCCGGCGCGAGCGGCCGGATCTGGTTCTGCTCGATATTATGCTGCCCGATTTCGACGGTCTGGAGATCTGCAAGGGCATCCGCCAGACTCCGGAACTGGCCCACGTTCCAGTCATCTTTCTAACGGCGCGCGCTTCCGAAACAGACCGCATCGTCGGTCTCGAGCTGGGAGCAAACGACTACATCGTCAAGCCGTTCTTTGTCCGGGAATTGATTGCGCGCATCAAAATCCAATTCCGTGGCCAGACGAATGCAAACCGGGTGTTGAAAGTCCGCGCTCTCGAACTGGACCGCACCAGTTGTGAGGCCCGGCTGGACGGAGCGCCGCTCACGTTAACCGCCACCGAGTTTCGCCTTTTAGAATTCCTGATGAGCCGGCCCGGTGTGGTTTTCAGCCGCGAACAGCTCTTGGATGCGGTCTGGGGACATGATCGCGCCGTTACCGACCGTACTGTGGATGTCTATATTCTGCGGCTTCGCCAGAAGATTGAAGCCGATCCCGCGAATCCCCTTTATATTCGTTCGGTCCGCGGTTTCGGCTACAGCTTCAACAATGCCGCTGCTCCACCGGCCGGCGAATCTGAGCCAAAGCTCGCTTCTGCCGGATAGATAGTAAGTTACCGCAACACGTGTTTAGCGGCGCTGAGATGGCGGAGTGCCACTGTTTCGGCAAACACCAACGCCATGAGCGCAATCCAGAACAACACTGGCAAATTGGCCTTGACCCAGGAGCGTGAGTGGCGCATAAGCTACCTATATAGACGAGACCTCGAACCGCCGGGCGGGTAAAAAACTGTTAAGCCCTCCGCTCTGCGTTCTCGCGCTGCGCGGGATGCTCTACTAGAAAGAGCCATCCCATGAAATCTGCACTCTCTGTACTGTTTTGTGCCGCGTTGCCGGTTTCACTGAACGCCCAAACCCCCAGCATGCGCGGGTTCCTCGTGAAAGACATTCCCAACGAACAGCGGCTGGAGCAACAGGCGCAAGCCGTGCCTGACCCCGTCCGTCTGTTGCAGTACATGCAGTATATGGCGAGCGAACCGCATCAAGCCGGCTCGCCACGTTCGAAAGCCGTCGCGGAATACATCTGGGGCATGTTGAAGGATTGGGGGCTCGACGCGCACATCGAGGAATTCGAAGCCCTCATGCCGTATCCAACATTGCGCCAGGTCGAAGTGGTCGGCCCCAAGCCATTCACTGCCACATTGAAGGAGCCGGCCGTTCCCGCCGATCCTGACAGCGGCGACGCCAACCAGCTCCCCACTTACAACGCCTACGCCGCTTCGGGCGATGTCACCGGCGAAGTCGTTTACGCGAACTTCGGAGTGCCTGAAGATTACGATTGGCTTGCCAGGCAGGGCATCAGCGTCAAAGACAAAATCGTCATCACGCGTTATGGGAAGAGCTGGCGCGGCATTAAGGCCAAAGTCGCGGCGGAGCACGGAGCAATCGCCTGTCTTATTTACTCCGATCCGCATGAGGACGGTTACTTCGAAGGAGATGTCTATACCAAGGGCCCGATGCGTCCGTCGGAGGGCGTGCAACGCGGCAGCGTGATGGATATGCCGCTCTACCCCGGCGATCCACTCTCTCCCGGTTGGGCTTCGGAGAAAGGCTCCCGCCGTTTGCCCATCTCGGAAGCCAAGTCCTTGATGAAGATTCCCGTGCTTCCGCTTTCCTACGCAGACGCCCAGCCGATTCTGGAACAGTTGACCGGACCGCTAGTCCCGCGTGACTGGCGCGGCAGTCTGCCGATCACCTATCACGCCGGCCCCGGTGCAACGCGCGTGCATATGAAGACCGATTACGATTGGACCAGCAAGCCGCTATATGACGTGATCGCAACCATCCCCGGCGCCGAGCAACCGAATGAATGGGTGATCGCCGGCAATCATCATGATGCCTGGGTAAACGGGGCCGACGATCCGGTCTCGGGCACCATTGCTCTCATCGAAACGGCTCGTTCTCTCGCGCAATTGCAGAAGCAGGGATGGCACCCCAAGCGCTCCATCAAACTTGCGTTCTGGGATGGCGAAGAGTTTGGTCTGCTCGGCTCCACCGAATGGGCCGAAAAGCATCAGGACGAGTTGAAGCAGAAAGCGATTGCTTACTTCAATTCCGACAGTACCGCCAAAGGCTGGATTCACGTGAGCGGATCGCATACGCTGGAAGACTTCGCCACCGAGGTCGCTAGCTCGGTTGAACAGCCGGGCACGAACACCAATCTGGTGGATGCGTCGCTCCATCGGCCGCCGAGCGAGGACCAGGACGAAGAGGCGCCCCCCAAGCGCAGCTCTACGTTCACCATCGGAGCGCTAGGTGCCGGTTCCGATTACGTAGCGTTCCTGGATTATCTGGGCGTCGCGAGCATGAACGAGGGATTTGGCGGCCAGACCAAGAGCGGAATCTATCACTCGATTTACGATTCCATTTACTGGTACACGCATTTCTCCGATACGACCTTTGTCGATGGCCGCGCGCTCGCCCAGTACACGGCCACCGCGCTGCTCCGTCTCGCCGGCGCGGACATCCTTCCCTTTGAGTTCGGCCATTTCGCCAATACCGTGAACGGCTACCTCGACGATATTCAAAAGGAAGCGCAGAAGAGCAACCAGAAACTTGACTTCAGCGTGTTGCGCAAACAGCTCCAACTTCTCAAGACCGATGGCGAAAAGTACGATGCGGCGCTTCAGGCCGTTGTGATGAAGAATACCGTCGATGCAACCGAAGCTGATAGAGTCAACCGGCTGCTCATGCGCACTGAGCGCGTCCTGACACGTCCGGAAGGTCTGCCGAACCGTTCCTGGTACAAGCACCAAATCTACGCGCCAGGGTTTTACACTGGTTACGGCGTGAAAACACTGCCCGGTATCCGCGAAGCAGTGGACGCCAAAGACTGGGCCCTCGCGCAAAAAGAGACTCAGGTCGTCAATCAATGCCTTACCAATATGAATCAGGTCGTCGAGGAAGCTCTGTCCGGACTATCCGGCCTGTAGGAACATAAGGGAACTGTTGAGAGAACCAACGATATCGTTTTTCGTCCGAACTCCGTGAAACCGAGCCATCGCGGGCGCGGCCCGCATACACCGGTGGCCGGGAAACCGGAAGCGTTAGTGAGCCTTAAGCGACCTTGATCGTTCTGCTTGCCGCCGGCCTCCCCTTCACACACACGGGAAATCGCGTGGCACTTGAGGAACCGTCCGCGGCTGATAGGGAGGCGGTTTGGGAACCGGCGGCACGATCAACGGCTCGGGCGGATCGTATGGCCGGTGAAACTGGATCGGCGGCGGCGGGTAATCGTCTTGTTCTGGTAGCGGCGGCAAATCGAGGGGCTGCTCGGGCGCATTGTCCGGTTTCGCGAAATCATTCTTAAGATCCCGGATCGCGTCGTCGTCTAAATCGTAATAGTCGCGCAGCCTCTGATCTGGCGGGAGTTGGCCTTTGTCCGCAATCTCCTTTTGCAGCTCATCCATTTTTTCCTGGGCCCGCTCCATCTCCACGCCAATCTGACCCGCCATAATGGCGCCGTGAGCCGCTATCGCCAATGCTGTTCCGCCCACGCCGGAGACCGCATCGCCCAAGTTCAGGAAATCTGCCGCGACACTTCCCACCGCAAGGCCCAGACCAGCCAGCCCGCGCGCGGTATGGCCGCGGAAGATGTCCTGCACTCCGTGATACGCGTCTTCTGCATCGAACGCCCATCCGGCAACCGGAATGAACGTTGCGGCGCGATGGGCCGCCGCTTTGGCCGACTTGTTTAATAGCAGCTTGGCGATGATTTTGGGCAAGCGCTTCTCGGCGAACAACGCCCCGTGTTCCGCTACCGCTTTCCCAACTCGTTTTTCGACGAGGCGAGCTTCCCGTTCCGTGATCTTTTCAGCCGCTTCTTTCTCCCAGCGGGCCGCGCGTTCATCGAGTTCTTTCAGAATTCGCTTCATGTTCGGGTCCGTGTAGCGGGCCCGCCGTATGCTTCTCAGATCGTTGTGATTGATCCACTTGATTCCGGCCCCGCTCAGCTTTTTGCTGATTTTCAGGGAATTTCCGGATGCGTTCGAGATGGCTAGGCGAACGCCCTTCGGCCAGCCCTTTCCTTCCTTGACTGCCTTCAGCGCGCGCCGTAACTGCTGGAGAATTTCGCCGGAGTGCGGCATCTCTCGGCCGGCACTACTCTTGCTGACCCGCTCGATCAGCTCCTCCATGTTCTGCTCCAGGTTCCTTTCGATTGCGGAGGCGGAGTTTACCGAACCAAGCTTCTTGTACGCTTTGTTGTCGTAAATGATCAGGTCTTTTGTTTCCGGGTTGAACGCGACGCCATCGAAGCCGTGGCTCGTGATGCCGTGCCCTCCTGCGCCGCTTGGCCCTTCGACAATGAAGTACCCGCGTTCGCCGAAATAAAATCCCATTGATTGCTCGCCGGAATATCCTTTCAGATGCCGGACGTCGCCCTTCACCCACGAATTAGTCTCGGGGTCATATACATAAGCTTTGGGTTTCGGTTTTCCCATGGCCATTCCCTCCAGGTTGGCTTTCGCGGGACGGGAGCAAATTCGAAGCCAATACCAGCCAGCCGGCAAAATCAAAGAGTTATCAATTGTTGTTGCTCGACATACTGTCGGCATACTATCTGTTGAGATAACGCAGCGCAAACGGTTAGTGTCGTTTGAAGAATTTCACGAATCTCTGCGGGCGGCGAGCTCAGCGGCCAGGCGGGCAGACAGACGCGCACGGTAGTAACACCATCCTGATCGGAGGAGTGTTTCGGATAAAGTTGAATTTTCTTGTCAGTGTTCCAGCATCTCCGTCAGAACACGGCCCGACGATCCGCTCGGAATTTGAATGTCCAGCATCGATGCTAAGGTTGGTGCAATATCGTTCGGGTGGATCGTGCCATCGTACCGGCCGGGTTTGACGCCGGGACCCATGAAGAGAACCGGTACATGCCGGTCATAGGCATACGGCGAAAAATGGGACGTTCCGGAGTGTCCGGGAATGTACCCGGGTTCCAGGACAACAGCAATGTCGCCGCTGCGCTTCGGGTTAAAGCCATTCATTTCGGCGCGCGCAATGAAATCGCCGGGCACGCCATTCTCGAGTTGGTCCCGCGTGTAGACACGGGCGACATGCAGCCGCGGATTGAGGAGCAAGGCGTTCCGCGCCGCCGAATAAACTTCCGCTTCGGGAATTTTTTTGTTCTGGATGACTGTGTGATTCAGGTAGACATTGGTTTCGCCGCCGCCCGGAATCGTCCAGTCCGCGTATCCGAACTTCTCGCTCAGCGCGCGATCGACAACCTTTTCAACGCTCTCCGTTACGTATCCGCCCGGCATTTTTTCGGCCTTGTCCATGCTCGGAATCGTGGCCACTCCGTGATCCGCCGATAGCACAATCAATACATTCTTCAGACCCACTTTGGAATCCAGAAACTGAAAGAGCTTCCCCAGGAGCTGGTCGGTCCGGATTGCCATGTCTTTTACTTCGGGCGCATCCGGCCCGACTGCGTGCCCAACATAATCGTTCGATGAAAAGGAAACGGTGAGCAGGTCCGTCGGCCCGCGCTGCCCAAGCTGTTCTCCCGTGACCGCGGCCTCGGCAAACTGCTCGATCAGCTCGTTGCCCCACGGCCCGGCCGCGAGCTTCGCATACGGCATCCTGCTGCCGGCAGGCGCGTGAAAGCTCCATTTCGGAAAGCCCTCCCACGGCCGATTTACGTATTGAGCGGGAAGCTTCCGGGCGTTGAATGCATCCGCCCACGCCGGCAGTTCGTTCATGTAGAACGAGCTTGTGATGAAATTGCCGGTCACGTCATCCAGCCAGAATGCTCCGGCCGCGCGATGTCCCGACGGAAGAATGGCCGCCCGTGGCTTGATGGAAACCCCGATCACCTTCGAATCGGGATGCGCGTTCCGCAACTCATCGCCCACCGTGCTGACCAGCAGCCGTTTGGGCGAAGCCGGATCCGCATCGGTGCATTTGGGCCCCTCCTGCTCTTGTGCCCCGCCGACGGTCTTTACATCCCAATCGCATACGCTTGTCACGACTTTTCCGGATTCGCGATCGTACCAGGCATTCCCGACAATCCCGCTCACCGCCGGCATTGCGCCCGACATGAAAATGCTGTGCCCGACTGCGGTGATTGTGGGGACTTGTGCGTAGAACGCGTTTGTGAAGTCTGCCCCTTGCGTCATCAACTGATGCAGCCCGCCATGATAATCGCCGCCGAAACGCGTCAGATAGTCATAGCGGAACTGATCGATCACGATCCCGACCACCAATTTCGGCTTCGGAACCTCCGCCCCGCCGCACAGCGCAATCCCAAGCAACAGCCCCAGGCACAAGCGAAATCCAGACATCCGGCACTCAGGTTACCAAAAGATAAGACTGGGTCGTGTGTATGGGCCTATTGACTCGTCGACAGATTTCTCTTACACTGTTGGACAAATGGCTGCTTCCGATTCCCTAGGCCAGTTCGAGCAATTGGTTCTGACCGCAATTCTCGCTCTGCGCGAAGAGGCCTATGGCGTCACGATCCACTCCAAAGTTCAGGAACTCGCTGGACCGAAGGCGGTTTCGTTAGGCGCTGTGTATGTCACGCTGGACCGGTTGGAGGACAAGGGCCTCATCGCATCCTGGTTGTCCGATCCGACTCCGGAACGCGGTGGCCGCGCCAAGCGTTACTACCGTCTCGAGGCTCTCGGCGAGCGCGCATTGCAGGAGTCGGCGGCGACCGCAAAGCGAATCTGGGATGTCATTACGGAAGTGTGGGGCAAGCAGTGGGCAAGGCAATGGGGTAAGCGATGGCGCAAGGAGGCGGGCTGATGTCTTCGCGGCCGCCGAGAATCGCCGAAGTAACGGTCGCGCTTCTCCTCCCTCCCGCCTGCCGCGAGGAAGTACTTGGCGATCTGCAGGAGCGCTGCAAATCCCCCATGCAGTACGTTGCGGACGCACTGTCGACGGTCCCGTTCGTAGTCATCAGCAGAATCCGCCGCACAGCAGACCCGCAGGTATTGCTGATACAAGCCTCCGTGCTGTATCTGTCATTTATAGCGGCAGCCTGGCTCAGAGATCCAACACTCCTGGGGCAACGCAGAGGACTCCTCCGTCTTGCGATTCCGGTCGTGATGGCCATTGCTGGTTTAATCCTGGATGACGCGTACGCGAAGCCAGGTCCACGGCCGGCGATCACCCCCGCGCGGGGGCCTTTGCTCGGCCTACTGGTCGCGCTTGTATCGCAGGAAGCGTTATGGATGAAGAAGCCTGATTGGGCTCTCCCCCACTGGGTCGCCATTTACGGATGCGTTATCGGTTTACTACTGTCTTCCGGCATCCGGATGTTGTTCCCGCCGATCAGTTCACAATTACTTGGCATCAAAGTGCCCGTCGCTTGGCTGCAACAGGCAGGAGCTTCGAGCGAAAGCTTGAGCCGGCTGAATCGAATATTGAAGCCTGTGGCCGGAGTGGTGGCTCTTGCTGCCGCCGTCGCATGGGCGGCAGAGAACTCCATATCACCGAGGCACCTGGTTTTGATACTCTTGGCAGTTCTGCTGATTGCGGGCGAGGTATCGAGACGGGTGTGAATTGGATCTATAATGGTCACAAGAGTGACCACATGCGAGTTAGCACCGTACGGGAGTTCCGCGACAAGGCAACCGGGCTGTTGAAGTCCAAAGAGCCGGTCTTGATCACCCGGCGAGGGCGAATGGCGGGCGTATTTTTTCCATCACCGGATGGCACGCTTCCGGTCGATTTAAAGCGCGAACTCTTTGAAAAGCTAAGCGCCGAAATTGCCCGGCAAATCAAGAAGAGCGGGACGTCAGAGCAGGAAATTCTCTCCGATTTCGAGTCTTGGCGGAAGACTCGCCGTGAGACTCGCCGCCGACGCTAACGTCCTGCTCTCAGCATTAATCGGCGGGCAAGCTGCGCGCGTCCTTCGCGATTCAGCAATCGAAGAAGTTTTCACTACAGAAGTTACGCTCTCTGAGGTCCAGGAATACGCGGGGCAATTGGCTCGAAAGCGCCGGCTAGCCGTGGACATGGTCCTTCTTGCCGCGGCCGCTCTCCCTATCACGACACTCCCGCGGGCTACGTATGTGAGTTCGATCCCCGAGGCACGGAGACGTATTAGCCGTCGGGATCCCGACGACGTCGACCTCCTCGCCCTCGCCATTCACCTCAAAATTCCGGTTTGGTCCAACGACAACGATTTCGAAAATACTGGTGTGGTTTGGTACACGACGGCTTCTTTGCTTGCCATTTTGGCATCGAAGTGAGCACCATTTGCGGCTGCTAAAATTCTTAGCCTCAATGCGCCGCGCCCGCGCCATGCTTCGGTCCGAGCGACGCCAATTGCTCCAGACTCTTCTCCGGCAGCGAAATCGCCACATGCAGATCGTCACCGGACGTGGTCAGCGTCATCTTGTCCAGCGCTGCAGCGAAAATGCCCGCGCGCGGATCGCTCTGCCTCTGCACCTGCACGGTGCTGGCCAACAATCGAATCACATCTGCCAGGGCAGTTGCGTCCTGGGGCGAACGCGCGACCGCATCCAAACTTAGCTCCACGGTATCGCCGAACCGTACGCCGCCGCTCGATTCCTGCACACCCTCCAGCGCTCGCGCCTGTGGCATCGGATGGTTGTTCTCCGCTGTCAGGTGCTTCGCGAATCGCAGACCCGGGATGATCGAAACGAACCAGGCATCGTGATTTGGGCCCACTTCCCCGATCAATTGCGCCATGCCCGGATCGAGCGTCGTCGGCGTCGCCAGATTTCCGATGATTTGATGTAGAGTCGCAAGGTCCCCCATAACCGCAACACCCACCTCCGGGAACGCAAACCCGCTCTGCTCGCGCCCATGCGACGGATTCACCACCACATCGACGCCTCGATAGCTCTGCACCGTAGCGTCTTTCGCCTTTGCAGCGGCTTCGAGCCGCGACGGGTCGAAGTTGCCCCGCGCCAGAATGGCAAACCGCGACGGCGCGCCGGGACCGCCCGCCCCGAGGCTCGCAAACAGAATATATTGCAAATCGCGGCGCGGATCGAACCCCGTTTGCTGCATGAACTCTTCGAAATCAGGATTGTTTGCGTGGGAGGTGCTGTTGTTCAAGATGTACTGGCCAAAGCTCGAGTTCCGCGCGCTTTCGACATCGATGCTGCTGATCACCTTGGCCCCCGGCGGGACTAACGAAAGCAAGCCGTTATCGACCGAAGCGAAGCAGGAAAACGAGAACCCGAGAAACAAGGCTGAGGCAGGGAGGACGTGGCGCATAAATGCTCCTGACAACTGACATACGGAAACGGTCCCGCAGGAGTTCCGCTATTCGGCTCGCGTGAGGTCGGACCATTTGTTCTGGCGTGCACGCCGGGCCCCGTATGCCAGAAAGACGCTGATTGCCCCGAATACGAGGCACACGGGAATTGCCAGCCCCGCCCGGATTCGTTCGAGCCCGGTAAATAGCCGGCAGAACCCGAAGCCTAGCAAAATAATCGCCATCACGCCCGCTATCAGCCGTGTACTGCAAAGCGCCTCCGCCAGGAACAGCAGAGCGGCGAGGCCAATCAGCGCTAAGCCGGTTGCTGTAGGGGAGTTTCGCCAAAGAAAGTAGGCGCCGGTAATCAGAGCTAGTGACCCCAACACACCGGGATACACTTTGCCCGGCCAGACAAACTCACAGTAAATCGCGAGGACGCCGAGAATCGCTAGTACAAACGCCGCGCTGGGACCGAGCCATAAGGCCGGCATAGCCAAGTCTTACGGCGCATCCGGCCAGGCGGTCGCCAGGTCTTCCTCGCCGGCCGGGATCGCTTCGGCGGGGCGCAGTGGCACCTCGAACCAGAACGTCGCGCCCGGGCCCGGATTGTTGTTGAACATCCCGATGTGCCCGCCCATGATCTCGACAAGCTGCTTACTGATGGTTAGTCCCAGCCCGGTTCCGCCGTAACGCCGCCGCGTGGTGCCGTCAGCCTGAAAGAACGCTTCGAAAATCCGCTCGCGCACCGTTTCCTGCACGCCGATTCCGGAATCGATGACCCGGCAGGAAAGCATGGAATCGTCCTTCAACCGAAGTTCCACGCGAACCCCGCCGGCTTCCGTAAATTTAATCGCATTCGCGATCAAATTCGTGAGAATTTGCCGGAACCGGACGCTGTCGCCATAGACTAAAGAAGGCAAGGTCGGATCGATATCACACGTAAGCGCCAATGATTTCGAGCTGGCCCGGATCCCGAGCAGCTTCACCACCGCCCGGAGACTCTCTCGCACATCGAACGGCTCGTCTTCCAGCGCTACGCGCCCTGCCTCAATCTGCGAAAGATCCAGCAGGTCGTTGATGATGGTTAGCAGGTCGTTCGCGCACTGGCTCACAGCGTCAGCATATTCGCGCTGATCGGGCGTCAGTTCGGTATTCTTCAGCAGATTGATCATCCCCATGATCCCGTTCATGGGTGTCCGCAGTTCATGCGACGTATTAGCCAAAAATTGTTCCTTGATCTGCGTCGCTTCTCTCGCCAGATGAAGAGCCGTGCTCAGCTCCTCGTTCTTGATCTGCAGTTCACGTGAGGATTCGAGCAGGCGTTGCTGCGCGAGCTTACGCTCCGTGATATCCCGTCCGATTCCTTGAATCGCGAAGGGATGGCCTCGCCGGTGGACGATTCTCGTGCTGACTTCCAGAAACCGGTGCGTTCCGAACTTCGACAGGATCGGCAGCTCGTAATGTTGCGTGGCGCTGCCGCCCAGATGCGCCCGGATATTGTCCTGTGTTTGATCGCGGGCTTCCGGGGCGACCAACTCCTCAAAGCGCTTTCCCTGCAGCTCCGCCCGCGAGTAGCCCGTCAGATGTTCCGCGGCGCGGTTTACCGCAATGATCTTTCCTTTCAGATCATGCAGGAAGATCACGTCGTTTGCGTTCTCAAACAGTTCCCGATAGCGTTCTTCGCTCGCTCGCAGAGCCTCTTCGGCGCTATGCCGTGCGGTCTCGTCCTGGATCATCGCAATCCGGGCATCCAAGCCGCGCGCAGCGAACGTGAACAGCACGATCCCCACCACCAGTTCCCGCCTATCGGCGCCGCGGTGTACAAACGGGCCCATGGTGTTCGCCGGTTTGCGCAGCTCGGCCAGAAACGATGGATCGGTTCGAAGCGACTCCACCCCGAACAGATCCACTAGATTCAGAGAACAAAGCCGCTCGCGGTCATAGCCATACAGCCGCAGCACGCTTTCGTTGGCCTCCAGAATGTCTAGCGACTCGGCCGAATAGAAAATGGCGGGAATGGGATTGTCAAAAAACACCCGCTCGTAGGCGTGCAGCCGCTCTTCGAGCGACCGAACCGCCGTTTCCAGCCTTTCAATGCGAGTCGATTCGGTCACCAATCCCTCTCATCGTCAACTGTAGCAATGAATTCTCGCGCTATAAATATGCTAGTACCGGTTAAGTCCTCCCGGATTTTTCTGAAATTGGATATTCACAGGGTGACAAATTGGCCATCGGGTGTGGCTGTCCATCGCTCGACAGGCGCCAGCTTGCAAATCCGGGAGACCGGGCAGCGCGTAGCGGCCAAGCCCGGCCTATGGGGTCGCAAACCGGGCGGCGAGCCAAGGCGCAGTTTTAAGGCGCTCAGTGACGGCTGAAGATGTGAACGGTGCTTACTTGACTCCGTTTTCAGGGTTCCAGACGCCTTGCGCTTTGCGAACGACGATCATTTCTCCGGTGTGATAGGCGTTGTGCGCGGCAATATTCGAGATTTCCGGAGCGATCTTTTGCAGCGTCTGAACGTCGGCCTGTGTGACGAACTGTTCCAGGCTCGTTAGCACAGCATCAAGATCGGTGGTAGTCGCCGTCCAGGACTTAGCATCGAAGGCATTGAATGTCTCATCATTATTGCCGCTAAACCGCGGGACTTTCTCTCCTTTCAGTTGCGCCAGAACGCGCCGGTTCCAGAAGAGAAGATGGTTGGCAAGTTGGCCGACAGAATGATTGCCCTTGCCATCGGTCCAGGAGGCCTGCTGAGGCGTGAGGCCGGCAACGGCTACGCTCACAGGGACAAACCATTCTTTTTGGTTGTGGGTAGTCTTGAGCTCGTGAAGTAGGGTGCTGCGAAGATCGGCGGGCGCCTGAGCAGCAGCGAGAGAGGCGGCAAGCGCGCAGACTCCAAACAGTGCTTTCAACATCTCACCTTTGTACTAAAAGCTGGAGTCTGACGGCTGGTCTGCCGATATCGCCCGAAGTTTACGGCCGAGCGGGTACACTCAGATGCCAAATCAGACGCGGATTTCGTGCAAATTGGGGGCGCGCTTACTCTTCCGGGTCCGCGCCACCGGTGCATGCGGCTGCACGCCGGATGGCTCGCTGTCAAGGATTTCGAACGACAGGATTGGAGAACGTGAATTCGCAGATAACCGGCGGGTTCTGGTCGAAGTCACTAAAGCGCACCCAGGTTGGCTTCACGACAAAATAAACGATTTCGGGCCAACTCACTCGCGCGGGGCCATCCGGCCAGGGTTTGAAATAGATCTCTTGATGCCGTTCCAACTCGGGCGATGCGAGTTCTTCCGCCAAGCCCTCGAATTGAACCGTTTGCTCGCTCTCCCAACCGATTACGAAGGAGCAAGCGCTTGGCGATCAAATTGGGGTACTTCCGAGAAGTTTTGACTGTGTCGAAAACAATCTCGATTTCGGGCGTGGCCGCGATGCCGACCAGTGCGGATTGCAGCGAGCCATGGCGAGAGATGGTACCGAGCACGCCAAGTCTAGACCGACTCAGGAACGCATAGAGATCCGTTTTGGTCATTGGCAGACCAGGATAATCAAAAAGCCGGAGCTGCTGCACCGGGTTTCCCACAAAGCCCGCAGGCTGATATAAGCTGAAGACATCCTGTTATGAACAAGTACGAATTACGCGCCGAACAGGAGCGCAGAGCGGCCATGCGGTCGTCCATGATGATGGGGACGGCGGGAATTGCGCTGGTCGTGGTAGTCCTTCTGATCGTCGGATTGAGCAGTTCCGCCCCATCCGGTTTTTTCTCGAAAGCGGCAATCGGCGTGGCGATTCTGCTGCTGATCTTACGGCAGGTGACCCGCCGCCTGAAGCGGCGCGGCGGCACCCCTCGGGCGGCGCAACCGGACCCCCGATCCACCTTGAAACTCGATTAGGGACCGCCTCCACCTGTTACCATCGTTGCGTTGCTATGAAGGGTATCGTTTTGGCCGGCGGAACTGGCAGCCGGCTATTTCCGCTGACAAAGATCACCAACAAACACCTACTTCCGGTCTTCGACAAGCCGATGATCTATTACCCGATTCAAACGCTCGTCGATGCCGGGATTCGGGATCTGCTCGTAGTCACCGGTGGCCGGAACTCGGGAGACTTTTTGCGGCTCCTGGCCAATGGCAAAGAATTCGGACTGAAGCACATCAATTACGCGTACCAGGAAGGCGAAGGCGGGATTGCGGAAGCGCTGGCTTTGGCCGAACACTTCGCCGGCGGCGATAAGATTTGCGTCATTCTGGGCGACAACATCATTGAAGGGTCCATCGCGAAGGCCGTCCAAGACTTCGAGCGGCAGGAGCGCGGCGCCAAGATTCTGCTGAAGGAAGTAGACGACGCGGAGCGGTTTGGAGTCGCCGAAATCCGGGGAAACCGGGTGGTCGGGATTGAAGAAAAACCCAGGAAGCCCAAATCGCACTACGCCGTCACGGGCATTTATATGTACGACCAAACAGTGTTCGACAAAACGCGCACGCTAAAGCCCTCGGCACGCGGCGAACTGGAGATCACGGACGTGAACAATGCCTATATCCGCGAGGGCGCCCTGACGTTTAATTACCTGGAAGGCTGGTGGACCGATGCGGGCACCTTTGAATCGCTCTGGCGAGCAGCCAATCTGGTCCACGATTTGCGCAAGGAAAGAAGCGAATCCAGGAGCTTGGTAGGAGCAGAAGAAGAATGAGCACCGGTCTAGGAGTGCTGCAAACCGGTGTCGAGATTGAGATTCCAGCCGCGGAACCCGGCATCGGGCACGTCATTTTATCGCCGGGAAGCGACCGCCTCATTGCGGATATCGAAGTAAATCCGTTTCCGGTGTGGCCGGACGATCGGGGCTATTTCTTGGAAGTGGCCCGTTTGGGGCAGGGGCTGGTCTCCGATTTTCCCGCCGCATCGACACAAGTCTCCGCAGCTCTGAACTATCCCGGAATCATCAAGGCGTTTCATTATCACAGGTTTCAGACCGATTACTGGGTTCCCACGGCAGGCCTTCTGCAAGTCGCTTTGGTGGATTTACGCCGCGGCTCGAAAACCTACGGCCTGAAGAACACACTTTATGTGGGGGCGCTGCGGCCCTGGCAGATTCGCATTCCGCCCGGCGTAGCGCACGGATATAAGGTCATTGGAGAACAACCATCAGTGCTGGTGTATGTGACAAACCGGCTGTACGATCCCAAAGACGAGGGCCGCATTCCGTATAACGATCCTGGAATCGCGTACGACTGGGAGCTGCAACACAAATGAAACTACTGGTTACTGGTGGAGCAGGATTCATTGGCTCCTGCTTCGTTCGCATGGCGCTGCGGGAGCGCTGGGCCGAGCACGTCGTCAATCTCGACAAGCTAACGTATGCCGGGAATCCGGAGAATTTAGAACCGGTCGCGAGTCATCCGGGATACCGGTTTGTCCAGGCGGATATATGCGACAGCGCGGTGATCGATGATCTATTTCGCACCGAAGCGCCCGATGCCGTGATACACTTTGCCGCCGAATCGCATGTAGACCGAAGTATTCACTCCCCTGCCCCGGTGATCAAGACCAATTTCGAAGGAACCTTTACGCTGCTCGAAGCGGCACGGCGAAATAAAATTGCCCGCTTCGTGCACGTATCCACGGACGAAGTCTATGGCAGTATCGATCCGCCGCATGAGGCTGACGAGAACTACCCCTTGCGCGCGAGCAGTCCCTATTCGGCATCGAAGGCCGGCTCCGATCTTTTGGCGCTGTCCTATTACACGACATACAAACTGAATGTTTCGGTGACGCGCGCTTCGAACAATTACGGCCCGTATCAGTTTCCGGAGAAACTGATCCCGCTGATGATTTCAAACGCGCTCGAAGATAAGCCGCTTCCGGTGTATGGAGACGGCCAGCAGATTCGCGACTGGCTGTACGTCGAGGACCATTGCCGCGCCATTTTCTCCGTGCTCGAAAAAGGCGAGCCCGGCGAGATCTACAACATCGGCGGCAATTGCTCGCTGCCGAACCTCGAAGTGGTGCGGCGCATTCTGAAGGCGACCAACAAGCCCGAATCGCTGATTACGCGCGTCGCGGATCGCCCTGGACATGACCGCCGCTATGCTTTGACCAATGCGAAGTTGACGAGGCAAACCGGCTGGGAGCCGCGCATGAACTTCGATGAAGGTTTGCGGCTCACCATCGGCTGGTATCGCGCAAACTCCGAATGGGTCCGACACGTCAAGACGGGCGAATACCGGAATTTCTACGAGCTGAATTACGCAAATCGCAGCGAATAAACAGCTTGGACTGGCTATAATTTACAAAAGAGCATTCTTCCTCTGTGGACCGGTCTCGACATATCTACTCGGCTCTTGACGAGTTGAGGCAGATCCAAACGGAAGCGCGGCGCTCGAATTCGGTCGAAGAATTAAAAGAATACTTTCAACGAATTCAGGTCATCCGGCGCACTCACATCGACGATTTCGAGACGCAACTGGCGGTCGCAGATGCGCAGGAAGAGGTTGTTGAACGCGCGCACGCGCTATCCGGCAGGGCCCGCCGGGCGGAAGCGCTTCTCCGGGAACAGCCGAAACCCGAAGCAGCCGAAATACCGGCCGACGTCCCGCGGATCGACACCAAAAACTGGCAGCGGGTGATCTATCTCGCGCTGTTTTTTACGGTTCTCATTTGCGCGGCGTTCTTTTATCTGATTCAGACGGCGCGGCGCATCAATTTCGAACCCGCTACGCCGGCAGCGACACAACAGCCTGCCGCGCCAGCCGAGAAGTCTACGACGACGAAAACGGTATCCGCTACGGCGGCCGCGGCCCTCGGCAAGCCGACCGTGCGACTCTACACCGATCTAATTCCGGGAACCGTCTCGGTGGACGGCGCAGCGCCGCAGGACTTGAAAGACGGCGAGTTGATTCTGGACAATTTGCAGCCCGGGCGCCATTCGATGCAGGTGACCGGACGGAACGGAAGCGCGGGATTCAGCTTTGACGTGGATGAGAAAACGGCGCCTCGCATTCTGGGCGTGCCTGCTGCTTCGAACGCCATGACAGTCCTGGTATCGGAACAAGACGGCAAAGGACGGCTGGTGACCAATGCCGACAACTCGGAAGTCGCGCTCGACGGGAAGACCGCGGGCAATGCAGGCTCGGACGGTTTGCTGCTTGAAAATCTCGGCACCGCCGATCACGAATTACAGGTCACGCAGGGAAAAGATCGGCAGCGCTTCGTTCTCACTTACACACCAGCTCCGGTTCTCACCGTGTATGTGAAATCCGATCCGAACGCCGGAACTGTTGTTGTGGTCACGGGTGTGGACGGCGCTGACGTTTTCATCAATAACTTGCCGTACCGGCGCAAAACGGATCGCGGTCAAGTCCGAATTCCTTTGAAGGTCGGGCACTATACGATTCGCGTACACAAAGCAGGATTTCTGGATCCACCCCCCGAAACCGTGGACGTGAAAAAAGCGGAAGAGACCGCCCTGCAATTTCGGCTGGAACCCATACCGGAAACCGCGACGTTACAGGTCAAGAACGCGCTGCCGGGCACGATGGTGTACGTCGATAAAGATCTTGGCGCGGTGATCGGCGCAGATGGAGCGGCCAACATTTCGACAGTGAAACCCGGAGACCACACGATCGAGTTGCGGCGCGATCAGGCGTTACCCAAGAAGTTCCAGCGAAATTTCCAGACCGGTCAGGTGGTGGTACTCTCAGGACCGGACGCGACTCTGGAGAAAACAATTACCGAGAGCCAGGCCGTGCCGCCTCCGCAGCCCGCGCCGGCTACGCAGCCCGCTGCGCTGGACAACCAGGGAATGGAGATGGAAGGCGAGCAGGTTCGCAAAGGTGGCGGATTTGTTCCCTATCATGTCCCCAAAGTCGCCGGCCACTATTCGTTTCAGGCGCAAGGGCGCATTGGCGGTTTTCTCAAGCACAGCAAATTGCAGTGGTACGCGGGATATCTGGATCCGGAGAACTACGTCTTATTCACAGTGGATGGGAAACATGCAACCATCCGGCGAATTCACGACGGCAAAGCAGAACAGGTGAGCAAAATACCGTTCGATATCGACTCGAACCAGTGGGTGCAAGTCTATCTCTCGGTTGAACCGGATTCCATTAAGGCGCAGATCAAAACGCCCGAGAGCCCGTGGCACGATTTGGGAAGCGTGACCAGTGAGAGTGGACAAAAGTTCACGGAAGGTAAGGTAGGATTTTACATCCCAGGCAATGACGAGATCGCGGTATCTAACTTCCGCTTTTCGAGTCATTAGTTTGGGTGTGGGGAGGAGCCGTCCGTGGACGAACGCGCATTTTATCGCGAATCGCAGGCAGTCAAGAGCGCCAATTTGAACTGCTCATTCTGCAAGCGGCAGAACGCATACGATCTGCGCTGGCTCGTGCGGCGGAAGATCGATCGCCTGCCGCGCCAGGCCGACGAACGCGACCGGGCAAAGTTCGCGAAAGCCGCGAGTTACATGGTCTTATTGGACGACAAAGTAAAGTGTAAGGCCTGCGGGAAGAGCTTCGATATTTCGGGCATTAAGACCACCGCGTTTCTAACCGACTGACCGATTACGGCTATACCTGATTAATTTAGGTTCAGCATTACGGCCGCCGCGTAACCGGCTGAAGAAGCAGTACATCTATCCACCTGGGAGGCACCACATTATGGTGCAAGCACTTGGGAAATGGGGGGCGCGCGCTGCACTTGCGTCCGCCTTTTGGCTGGGTTTCACAGCGAGCAGTAACGCGCAAGACGATCCACCCTCGCGCGTAGCGCGCTTGAACTACATCAACGGAAACGTGTCGATGCAGCCGGCGGGAGTGGACGACTGGGCGCCGGCTATCGTGAACCGGCCCTTTACGACAGACGATTATCTGTACACGGACCAGGGATCCAGGGCCGAGTTGCACATGGATATCGCCGTGTTGCGCATGGGGCCGATGACGAGCTTCGGCTTCCTCAATTTAAACGATCAGGCCGTGCAGATCAAGCTCGCCGAGGGCGATATGTATTTCCGGCTGCACAATTTCGGTCCGGATCAGACATTCGAAGTGGATACTCCGAACGCGGCCGTAACGCTGCTGCGCGATGGAGTGTACCGGTTCCGCGTAGCGCCGGACGGCAGCATGAGCTTCGTCGTGGTGCGGCAGGGCCAGGCGGAAATCACGGGCGGCGGCCAAGCCTTCACGCTCGATCCCGGCAATAGCGCCACGCTGACGGGATCCGATCCGCTGTCGTTCTCTATCGATACCGCTCCAGAGCCGGACGAATTTGATAACTGGTGCACGCAGCGCGACCAGCATGAAGCCCAACGTGCCGCCGCGCGTTATTTGCCGCCGACCGTGATTGGTTACGAAGATCTGGACGACTACGGCGACTGGCAGGAAATGCCCGACTACGGTCCTGTGTGGTACCCGCGTTCGGTTGCGGTGGGCTGGGCTCCTTACCACTACGGACATTGGGCTTGGATCGATCCGTGGGGATGGACCTGGGTGGACGATCTGCCTTGGGGATTTGCGCCGTTTCATTATGGCCGGTGGGTTTACATTCACAATCGCTGGGGATGGTGTCCGGGCCCGATCGCCGTTGTGGAGCGCCGCCAGCCGGTGCTGCGGCCCTATTATGCACCGGCGCTGGTGGCGTGGTTCGGAGGGGCGCATTGGGGCGCTTCGGTCTCGGTTGGAGGCCCAAGCGTCGGCTGGGTGCCGCTTGGATTCGGCGAAGTGTTCACCCCCTCGTACGTGTGCAGCCGTAGGTACTTCACGAACGTGAACGTCTATAACACGCGCATTGTGCAGACGGTCAACATCACGAACGTATACAACACCGTGTACGTGAACCGCGCCGTGTATCACCGCGAATTTGTCAACGTTCGGGCTCCGAATGCCGTGGTCGCGATGCCGCAGAATGCGTTTGCCACTGGCCGCCCCGTGCGAGAGGCGGGCATTGTGGTCAGGCAAGTGGATGTGACGCGAGTACGTACAGAAGCGGTGGTGATTGCTCCTCCGGTCGCGCCAACCCGTAGAGCGTTCCTGCCGGATGCAGGCCGGCCTGCTCCGCGTCCGGTCACGCAAGTCATTCAGCGTCCCGTCATCGCCAGGAGGGAACCGCCACCCCGCCCGGCCCCGGTTGCCGCGCGCGAAAGTTTCTTGCAACAACACGCCGGACAGCCGTTTAACTACCATGAGATGCACCAGACAATTGCTCCGCAGGCGAAACCCGCCGCGGTGATTGTGCGGCCTGCGTCGGCCGCCCGTCCGGTCGCGGTCCACCCCGGCGAGCACGTGGGAAACGCGCCGGCCGTGATGCGGCGGCCGGAGCAACCAGTGGAAAGACCGGTGCCCGTAAATCGCGGCGCTCCGCCGAACGTGCGTCCGCAGCCGCTTCCGAATGGAGGCTCCACTCCGGTCGCACGACCCAACACGCCAGCGGCGCGGCCCAACTTACCAGAACGACCCCAACCGCAGCCGCGAGTGGAACCCGGACCGCAGCCGTACGAGCGGCGGCAGAGTGTTCCGCAAGAGCACCGCGAACAGCCGCATATCGTACCTCCGCAGCAGCAGCCCGCAGCGCCACCGCAGGTGCATGAACGGCCGCCGGTAGTCCAACCGGAACATCGCGAGCAGCCGCACCCGGCGCAAATGCAGCCGCGCGAGCAGCCGCATATCGCACCTCCGCAGCAGCAGCACGAGGAGCATCGCGGTAATCCAGAGCACAAAGACGATCACAAGGACCATTCGCATTAGTGTTCGGATCGCTATACGTGGCGGTTTAGTACAACGCGCACAACTTCTCGGTTACGCAGACGTGAGATGCAGCAGCCGCACCGCATTTTCAAAATAGATCTTGCGCAATATGGAGTCGGAAAGCGCTAACCCGTAAATCTTCCATCGCCCTTGCGGAGGAACCGCCGCCGGCGCGTAGTCGAAGTACTCATCGTCGGTCTCGAGAAAGCGGTAGTAAATCTCATACAACGTGTCGCCGAAAAGCTGCTGCGGAACGTTGAAGCCCTTCGGGCTTGCATCGGTGCCGAACACGATCCGATCCTGGTAGCGGTCGAAAAATTTCTGGGCAGTTCGAGGCTGACGCCCCAATTCCCCGATGCGCGCTGCAATATCGACACTCATGTTCGGATGACTGTCCATGCATTCGGAGACATACGCCAAGTCCTCTGCATCAGCCACGTGAAGACAAACGAACTGAGTTCGCGGATGCCGCCGCATCACGTTCCGGCGCGCCTCCTGTAGCTCGCGATTGCTTGGGAAATCTTTTCCATAGAACGACCAGTCCGGATGGGCGTGCAACTCTTCCCAGCGCTCATTGAAACGGTCGATAGGCCGGAAGAATGCTTCCGGATCGGAAGTGTGGATGCAGACTGGCATATGGAGCGCGCCAGCGGCTTCCCACATAGAATCGAAACGTGGATCGTCCACCCGAACCAGCTTGCCCTGGGTGATGTGCTCTCGGAGATAGAGTCCGAGCGTCTTTAGCACCTTCAGGCCTTTCGCTCCGGCCTTGTGGGCAGCCTCAATCTGATCTGCCTGGAACTGTGGATAACCGGAATCGGCCGCGTGGCTGTAGGCAGGCTCAGTGAACACAAGAAAACGTCCGGGATGCGCCTCCTGGAAGGTTGCAATCGCCTGCTTGAGCGCGTCGCCGTATCCGCCTGTAAGATCCACTAAGGTCCGAATGTTTTTCGGGTCCATCACCGCTAGACATTCTTCTGGCGTGGCATGAAATTTCAACCCGCCTTTGCCGGTTAAGCCATAGGCGGTTGTGAGGTGCGTGTGCATGTCGATGACCGGGTAACGCGAGCGCGGCACGTTCGTTTCCGGCAGATGCAACATGCTCTGCGGTTGAAATTCTTCGAGCGGAAGTCCATCGGATGGCTTCTGTCCTTCAGTCGTTCTCTGCTGTTTCGCCTCAATTTCCGTTTGTGCTGCCAACGTTGCGGCGGAAGCGATAATCCATTCGCGGCGGTTCATAGGGAGATGCGGATGATCGTATCAACGCTGGAGCATTAACTATCGCGAGCCAACCGCCGCTGCAGATATTGCACGACGCGGTTCATTGCCAGGCGAGCAGCGCCTGCCAAACCACCCCACTGGAAAAATCCGTGAACCATCTGCTCGAAGTGCTCATGCTCCACATCAACTCCGGCCTCTTTCAGGCGCGAAACATAAGCTGCGCCTTCGTCGGCCAGAATGTCGAACTCGGCGGTGATCACCAGAGCCGGCGGTAAGCCGCCAAGATCGGCCGACCGCAGCGGCGACACGTATGGGTTGCTGCGGTCGGCGCCCTGCGGCAGATATTGTTGCCATGCGGAAACGCAGTCAACCAGCGTGAACGGTGGAATAAAAGCATTCTCGACCAGCGATTCGCAACCGAGCGTGGCATCCAGCATCGGGTAGATCAGCACTTGGGCTGCCAATGGAGAGGCGCTTCGATCACGCGCCATCAGCGCAAGCACTGCGGCCAGGTTTCCACCTGCGCTATCGCCCACCACCGCGATGCGAGAGGCATCCCCACCAAGCGAATCGCCGTTCGCCGCCAGCCACTGCAAAACGGAGAAACAGTCCTCCGGGGCAGCCGGGAAGCAATGCTCGGGAGCAAGCCTGTACTCGACAGCGATCCCGATTGCGGGAACGTGATTGGCGAGCTGCCGGCACACCGGATCGTGCGTATCGAGATCGCCTGAGAGGAATCCGCCGCCGTGCAGAAACAACACGATCGGTAGCCGGCCGCTTCCGAGCATTGGGTGATAAATACGTATAGGTATTTCCCCGGCGGGACCTGATATCGTTCGGTTCGCCACTTCAGTTACAGGCTCCGGAGCACCGGACCGAAAAACCGCCTGACGATAGGCCCGCCGCTTCTCTTCCGCCGTGTACGGCCCGAGTCCGCCGCGCGGATCCATTTCCTGGATCAGCGGAATCAGTTCCGGGTTCGAGATGTCAGTTGCTGGGTTTCGCACATTGCTCATATGTTCTCGTTGATATTGCCCTCACGATTTCATCAATCGCGCGATTAGAACCGCGGGATGAATCCCAGCCACCTGGCTGAAATCGTGAATTTGGTGGCGGCAAGACACTCCGGTTGCGACCAGGATATTGTCCGATTTCATTGACTGGATGGCCGGAAGTAAGCGCCGGTTGGCGATCGCGTGAGATACGTCGAAATGCCGCCGGTGATATCCGAAAGAACCCGCCATTCCGCAGCAGCCTGCATCGAGGTCCAGTACACTTGCCGATGGAATTCGCGAAAGCAGGGTCTTTGCATAGGGAAGCAGCCCCATCGCCTTCTGATGACAATGTCCGTGCAACAGGATTCTGACGGGCGCGGGCCGTAAAGCAAGATCGAGATTTGCCGCGAACTCTTCGAAACTCTGGCAGACGGCGGCCACTGTGCGCGCCTGCCGCTGTCGCTCGCCTCGCAGAAGCGCGGGGGCGTCCTCCTTTACCGCGGAGAGACAACTGGGTTCACAGAATACGATCTTTTGGCCGCGCTCGGCCGCGGGTAGCAGCGCTTCTATCACGTTCGAAGCATGTGCCCGAGCCCCAGCCAGCAGCCCTTGCGAAATGAACGGACGCCCGCAACAGCCGGGGCGCGCGACCGAGACAGCGTAGCCGCATTTTTCCAAAACCTCGAATGCCGCGATTCCTATCTCGGGCTCGTAGTAGTTCATGAACGTGTCATTGAATAGAACTACGGGCGGTGCGTCCTCTACTGCGCGCCTCCTGTTCTGGTCGAGCCAGCGCGCGAAGGTCGTTCTCTTCCATGGCGGGAGGGATCGCCTGCGATCAATATCCAGCAGCGCTTCGCACATCCAGCGCATCGGCCTGCTTGCAACCATACGATTCGACAGCGGGGCGAACCGGCTGGCGCAGGCGGCAAGCTTTGCCACATTCGCCAGCGCGCGAGCGCGCAGCGGAACGCCATGCTCGCTCCAGTATTGCGCCAGGAACTCGCTCTTGAGCGAGGCCATATCGACGCTCGACGGACACTCTGTCCGGCACGCGCGGCATTCCAGGCACAGATCGAGGGCTTCATACACGGCCTTCTCATCGAGCGCGGAATCGCCTAAGTGCCCGCTCATGGCGAGCCGTAGCGCATTGGCCCGCCCGCGCGTCGAATGCATCTCTTCGCGCGTCACCATGTAGGAAGGACACATAGTACCGCTGAGCCTCTTCCGGCATGCGCCGACCCCGCTGCACATTTCAACGGCGCCGCTCATCCCGCCATACTCTGAATAATCAAACCAGGTTGTCGTCGCGGCCGTACGATAATTCGGGCCGAAGCGCAAATTCGCGGTCAACGGCGGAGGATCGACAATCTTGCCGGGATTCAAAATGCCTAATGGGTCGAAGGCCTGCTTTATCTGGCGGAAAGCGCCGTGCAATTCTTCGCCAAACATCTGGCGCAGAAACGGACTGCGGACCAGGCCATCACCATGTTCGCCGGATACAGCACCGCCGAACTCTAGTACCAGGTCGGCCACTTCGTGCGCGATCTGTTCGAATTTGCGCACGCCCGCTTCGGTTTTCAGATTAATCACAGGCCGCACATGCAGGCACCCGACCGAAGCGTGGGCGTAAATTCCGGCAGTGGTGTTGTGGCGCCGGAGGATTTCTAGAAACCGCGCGATGTAATCCCGGAGCTTCTCTGGAGCGACCGCCGTGTCCTCGACGAAAGCAATCGACTTGGCATCGTCCTTCATCGCCATCGATAATCCGAGCGCTGCTTCGCGCAAACTCCACACTTGCGCCTGCCGTGCCGCATCGGCTTCGGCGCGATAGGCGTATCCAAAGTTGCAGGAGCGCAGATCCTGCTCCAGGGCGGCCAGGCGCGCAGGCAATTGGTCCGGATGATCAGCATAGAACTCGACGCACAATGTAGCTGCGGGATCGCCCGCGACAAAGCTCGCCCGGATTCGTTCGAGCATCGGGTTAGCGCGGGCGTGATCGAGAATCGATTTGTCCATGATCTCGACCGCCGATGGCTGGTGCTTCAGAATCGCCGGAATAGCTTCCAGGGCTTCCAGAAGATCGGCGAACAGAATCACCAGAATTGCCTTGGCGTTCGGAAGCGGAACCAGTTTCAATTTCGCTTCCAGAACGATTCCCAGCGTTCCCTCCGACCCCACCATAATCTTGGCGAGATTTACGCCGCTCGAATCGTCTACAAATTCATCGAGATTGTAGCCGCTGACCCGGCGAAGAATTTTCGGAAAACGGCGCTTTATCTCGACAGCATGCTGCAATGCGAGTTGTAAAACAGTCCGGTAACAGGCCGCCTCCAGAGTAGTGCCCCTCGGAATCTCGCTTCGCGGGATCTCGCGAAATTCGACCACACTCCCGTCGGAGAGAGCCACTGTTTGCTCCAGAACGTGGTCGATGGTTTTCCCGTACAAAACGCTGCGAGCGCCGCTGGAATTGTTCGCCATCATTCCGCCGATGGTGGCGCGATTGGCGGTCGAGATGTCCGGCGCAAAGCGCAGATTGAGCGGCTGGAGCTGCGCGTTTAGCTCTGCAAGAACAACGCCGGGTTCCACTCGTGCCCAGCGCTCCGCGGCATTCACTTCCAAAATGCGGTTGTAGTATTTCGACGTGTCGACCTGGATGCCTTCACCGATCGCCTGCCCCGCCTGAGAGGTACCGCCGCCGCGCATCGTAATGGGGCAACGGAACTGCCGGCAAATCGCGAGCGCATGCAGGATATCGTCGCGATCTTTCGGAATGACCACGCCGAGTGGAGGAATCTGATACACGCTGGCATCCGTCGCATACAGCGCGCGCGAGAGAGCGTCGAAGCGCACCTCTCCCGCGATCTGGGACGAGAGCGCGCCCCGCAAAGCCTCTATGTCTAACGCCGCCCGCGCGGGCTGCGCTTGAATCAGCCTCCCTGTAGCCATTCAAGAACAGCCTTATGAAATCGCTCTGGCGCTTGTATCTGCGGCGAGTGGCCGAGATCGGCGAATTCCACCAGCTTCGCGTGCGGGATCTGTGCGGCGGCCTTCTTCCCCAGCACGGGATAATTGCCCAACATGGCGCGAATCTCCGGCGGAGCCAAGTCCTTTCCGATCGCCGTGTTGTCTTTATCGCCAATTGCGAGCAGAACCGGCATCCGCAGCTCGCCGAGCTCGTAGATGACCGGCTGCGTGTAAATCATGTCGTAGAGCAGCGCCGAATCCCACGCCACCGCGGTGCGCCCTCGTCCGCGATACATCCCGGCCAGCATTTGCACCCAGCGCTCATATTCCGGTTTCCACGTTCCAGCGTAGTACGTCGCACGCTCATAAGAGCGGATGCGGTCCGCCGTGGTTTGTAACTCGCGCCGGTACCACGCATCCACGCTCTGCCACGGAACCCCGCGCGCTTTCCAGTCTTCCAATCCGATCGGATCCACCAGCGCCAGCCGCTCCACTTCTGACGGATACATCAGCCCGTACCGGATCGCGAGCATGCCTCCGGTGGAGTGGCCCATCACGATCGCACGCTGCACACCGAGCGATTGAAGTAGCGCATGCGTGTTCCCCGCGAGCTGCTGAAAGCTGAATTGATACTGCCGCGGTTTGCTCGATTTGCAAAAGCCGATCTGGTCCGGCGCAATCACGCGATAACCGGCGTCTGTAAGCGCGGTGATTGTGGTCTGCCAGGTGGCCGAGCAGAAGTTCTTGCCATGCAGCAGGACAGCAGTCCGGCCGTTGGGCCGCGCCGGTTTCACATTCATATAGGCCATTTGCAGCGTCTGCCCCTGCGATTGAAATTGGAATCGCGCTACAGGCCAAGGATAGTCAAAGCCTTCCAGTTCCGGCCCGTAAGCGGTCTCGGTCTGCGCAGTAGCATGGCAACCTAACACTAAGAACAGAGCTGCGAGCGCGAGGGAGTATCCCATGGCCCTTCGCACCACAGAATTGCATGAAAGTGCAGCCCCACTCGACGACACGCCGGAACCGAGCCATCGCGGGGTGCAGACCCGCATATACCGGTGGCCCGGAAACCAGAGGCGTAAACGACCCCGGATCGGAACCCTGAGCGTAAGCGAGGGGCCGCGATTTTCAACGGAGCGCTTTTTCAACGAGGCGAGCCTTTTCATGGGCACACTCTAGCGTAAGCTTTTCCTGTGGAACGCCGCCAATTTCTTTGGAGTTTAACCGCCGCTGGTCCGGCTGCCATGAGCCTGGCTGCTCAGCAAGGGCCGCCCCGCCCGGATCCTGTGGAGAACATGACTGCCGGCCCTACGCCGGCGATTGCGGTTTCTCACGTAGGCTTTCGTCCTGCGGGCCATAAGCGAGTCATCGTGCGCAGTCCGGCCCTGCACAGTTTCACCATGCGCGAGATCGGCAGTGGGGCGCCGTTCAAAATAGAGCGGCCGCTGGCGCCGGCTTCGTTCAATTTCGGCCCGGCTGCGATTGGCGACTTTAGCGATGTCAACCGGACTGGACTTTACCAGATTCGCGCGGGCGAGGAACTCTCGCCGCCCTTCTTTATTCGTCCTGACGCGTGGCGGCGTTTTCTTCCTACGGTTGTCAGCTACCATCGCGCGCAGCGTTGTGGTACCCCCGTTCCGAACGTGCATCCGGTTTGTCATCTCGACGATGCACGCCGGCGCGACAACGGCGTGCACGTAGACACGGTCGGCGGCTGGCACGATGCCGGAGACCTGCGCAAGTGGATGGATGCCACCATGATGAATGCCTTCGGGCTGCTCGCCATTGCGCGCCATTTGGGAAAGGATTGGGATCTCGCCGGGTCCGGACTAAGCCCCATCGAAGAAGAACTTCGTTGGGGCAATGTGTATTTCCTGAAAATGCAGGACACCGATGGACGTGTCTGGGCCGATGTGGCTGGAGGTGTAAATGGCGATAACAGCGATAATCACTGGACCGACAACATCGTTGGGACAGCAGACGATCGCTATTTAAATCCAGCGAAACGAGGCCTGATTCAAGCGATGTTTACGACGATGCAAGCGATGTACGCGCAGCACTTCAGGACTCCCGACCGCAATTACAGCGCGAAGTGCCTCACCGCCGCACGGCGTTGCTGGGATGCAAATGCCCGCGAAGGGAGCACAGTGGAATTAGGCTGGTGGACGCTCGGTGCGATCGAGATGCATCGCGCCACGGGCGAGAAAACAATGAAGCAAGCCGCTGTGAAACTGGCAACGGCGCTGGCGCAGCTCCAGCAAACCTCTCAACCCACGCGTGGCGGGATCACGGGTTACTGGCCCATGTCTTCTTCCGATTCCGAGCCATATAAGCACGCGGTTCATGGCGCGCTGCCGCCATTCGCGCTTCTGGAAGCCGCACGTGCCCTCCCGGACGATCCATCCGCCAAGCGCTGGCGCGACGCGGTTCGCCTCTCTATCGAGGCGTACGTCACGCCCTTGTGCGCGCGCTCCGCTTACGGCTTCATGCCCTTTGGCATTTATCGCGGTACGCCCACCCCGGAGCGCTATCGTCCACTTGCCGGAGAGTTCACCTATCGCTTCTTCATGCCCGTGCGAAAGCAGTTTTGGTGGCAGGGCTTAGACGCCCACCTTGCCTCTCATGCTTTACTTCTTGCAACAGCTTCCCGCGAATTGCAGCAGCCCGCCTGGCGCGATCTCGCGTACCGGCAACTCGAATGGATCTTCGGAACGAATCCGTTTGGCGCGACTCTGGCCAGCGGCATCGGTGTGCGCAATCCTTACCCGCACTCCCGGTATGTCGGCGTCATTCCCGGCGGCATTATGAACGGCATCTGCGGAAATGCCAATGACGAACCGGTTCTCGACACCACCTTTGGGGGAACCTGGCGCACCAATGAGTATTGGAGTCCTCACGTCGGCTACTTCGAATGGGCTCAGGCCATTCTCGAATCCGGTTGAAGATACACTGGTTGGCTGCTCTCATGACCCTTGACAAAAAGCTGTGTGCCAACCGAATGCCCGTGCTCACGGCTGCCGCGCTGTTGCTGAGCACTGCTTCCTGCCTTGTTGCGCAAGACCAGCCTTCGTATCAGGTCGCGCTCGCCTCCGACGTGACGGTGAAGATGCGCGACGGTGTGAGGCTGGCCACCGATATTTACCGGCCTGCCGACAATGGTGTCCCGGTGGAGGGCAAATTTCCCACTCTTCTGATGCGCACACCGTACAACAAAACAGTCCGCGCGCCGGCGTTTGCACCCTATTTTACTTCGCACGGCTACGTCGTCATCGTGCAGGACGTGCGAGGCAGATACAAATCGGAAGGGCGCTGGCGGCCCTTGCTCGACGACGGCGCTGATGGATTCGACACGGCGGATTGGATCGGACATCAACCATGGTCCGATGGAGGAATCGGCACCTTGGGCACGTCGTACGAAGGCGGAACCCAGCATGCGCTCGCCATTGCCAGTGCTCCGTTCGTAAAGACCATGATTCCGCTGTTCTCGATGTCCGATGTGGGCCAATACGGCTTGCGGCACAACGGCGCGTTTGAGTTGCGCTGGTTCAACTGGGTGTTCTCTATGGGCGATCCGGGGCGGACACCGGACCTGGTTGCCGCGGCGCGCGCTGCCAGCGATCCCGATGCGGCTCCGGCTCTGGGCGATCTGAGCAATCACGTTGGCGATTACGTGATGGCGCTGCCGCTGCGGCGCGGCACAACGCCGCTCAAGTTTGCCCCGGATTACGAGAAATTCCTGGTGGAAGCGATGAGCGGCGATCCGGCCTGGATGGACATGGGCGTCAACGTTGCGGGCGAGCTCGCGAAATACAAAGACATCCCGATCTATCACATGACCGGTTGGTACGATTCGTGGTCCCTGCAAGTGGCAAATCTCAACTACGCCGGTTTGCGCCGGACCAAGAAGAGTCCGCAGCGGCTGATTGTCGGCCCCTGGGTTCACAGCCAGCCCAATATCAGCCACGCCGGAGAAGCGCAATTCACTCCTGATGCCGCCATCGATCTGAATGCCTTTGAGCTGCGCTGGTTCGATCACGTTTTGAAGCATATCGACAATGGCGTAAATCGCGAGGCGCCGGTCCGCATTTACGTGATGGGCGGCGGCGATGGCCATAAGACTCCCGAAGGCCGGATTTTTGTCGGTGGCCATTGGCGCGATGAACAGGAATGGCCGTTGGCGCGTACCAAACCGACGCCCTACTATCTGCATCCCGGCGGCCTCCTCGCGCCGGACAAACCCCAAGCGCACGCACCGATCACTTACCAGTTCGATCCGAAGAAACCGGTACCTACTTTGGGCGGCAATCTTTCCTCGCAAGGAGTTCTCGCCAGCCAAGGAGCCGCCGATCAGCGCTGCCGCAGCAGCATACCGCTGTGCACGGACACGAATCCGCTCTCGGCGCGGGATGACGTTCTGGTGTTTCAAACTCCGCCGCTCACTGAAAACATGGAGGTGACTGGGCGCTTGATCGTCAAGCTATGGGCTTCGTCGGACTCGCCCGACACGGATTTCACCGCTAAGCTCATCGACGTTTATCCGCCGAGCAAGGACTTCCCCGCCGGCGTTGATCTCAATATCGGCGATAGTATCGTGCGAGCCCGGTATCGCAACGGCGCTGGAAAACAGGAGTTCCTAAAGCCGGGCCGGCCGTATGAATTCACGATCGAGATGTATCCGACCTCACTGGTGTTTGTCAAAGGACACCGTATCCGGCTCGACATTTCGAGCAGTAATTTCCCGCGATTCGATGTGAACCCGAACACAGGCGAACCGCTGAATAATAACCGTCGGTGGCGTGTCGCGGAAAACTCGATCTATTTGGATGGCGAACATCCATCGCACATTGTTCTGCCGGTTATTCCGACCAGCAGCGATTAATCGCTTCCGGAAGCCTAACGCCACGAAGGTAGAGGAATGCGGAACAGGTTCCGGTGTACCGTCGTTTTTACGTAGACATAGGTTCCAAAACCTGTTCCAGGAAAAACCTCCGGTTGCTCAATGATCCGGGCCCCCGGCACGGCGAGTCCTTCTTCTAAAGAGCCAATTCCCGCGGCAGGCAAATTTGGCAGTGATTGTCCCGGCGGTATGGGAAGCACAATCGTTTTGCCGGGATCTGTGCGGGAAGCGGGCACCACGCCGACATAGAACCACTTCTGATCGGGAGACCAGGCCACCGCGCAAGGACCAGGACAGACCCGGCGCGGCGAACCCCCCAATACCGGAACGGCGACTTCCGGGATGAGCGCTGGCGAATTGTCGGCTTCGTAGTCCGGCCGCGTAATTGTGATCACCCAACGCCGGTCCGGAGAAATATTTTCAAGCGTAGTGATCGGATACGCGATCACCTTGGCCCGGGCCGACCCGTCTCTGTTCATCCGAGCCAGGTAGTTCGTCTCCCCATTCCTCCATCGGAACAGCACTTCGCCGTGCGGGCCAAACCGGGGTGCGGCGGCCTCTTCCGAACCGGCAAGCCATCGGGGAGCCGAACTCCGGTCCAACCGCGCAAGCCAGAGTTGCGATCGCTCGCCGGAAGGTTGCGTCCGAAAGACTACCTCTCTTTCGTCGCTCGAAATGTCGTATTCGCGAATCGAGAATCCGGGCAAAACTAACGCGCTTTCGCCGGAATCGATATCCATCCGCCACAGTTCGCTAGCAGACCCGGGCGACTGACGGCGCAGCAGGTAGTAAAGATGCTTGCCATTGGAGGAGAAGGACGGATACGAAAAGAAGCCGTCTTCGGACGCTACGTGTCTATCGAACGCCGAAGCGAGATACCCTTCGGAGGAGAGCGGGCGGTCGCCTCGAAAATCGTGAATCCAAAGGGCGCTCTGCTGTGTGCCGATTGACGTGATCAGAGACTTTCCATCGGGCGCCATCGCAATACCGCTCTCCTGGGTAGGGCCGAACGTGATTTGATCGAGCTTTCCGGCCGGGAAATGCTGGCGCCACAAATGACTGTTCCCGTCCACAGATGCGGCAAAATACATCCATCTGCTGTCGGGAGACCACGCCGCTGCAGTGCACGGTCCTGGAGGTCCAACCTGGCTGCCTTCGGAACTGCCGTCGAGAGGAACCAGCCGGCAAACCTGCCAGTCAGGATCCATCTCCGCCACCAAAGCCCATTTGCGGTCTGGGGAGGCAAAAGAATAGTGCGCCATGGCGCGATTGCGTGGCGAAAAATACACCGAATGGTAGTCGGACCGGTTCTCACTCGCGGTCACGATCCCCATATGAATGCCCTTCTTAACTGCTGAAAAGAGGAGCCGGTCTTCATCCAGCCAAGTGAGACCGGCAGCATTCGAGAGCAGCAGTTGCGGCGCTCCGCCAAGCGACGAAACGGTGTAAGTGTTCCAGGCCGCCGCGCCCGCTTCGAAAACCGTGTAGGCGATGCGCGAACCATCCGGGGAAAACGCAACATTGTACTTGAGCCTCGGGTCGTTCGTAACCTGAACCGGCTCACCGTTGGGCAGCAGCTTGATGTAAATTTGATCCGCAGTAAGAAACGGCCGGTCGCTTCGTAAGAATGCAACCATGCGCCCGTCCGGGGAGAGCGCGGGTGCTACCGCCGAGTCGGTAAAGCTGGTGAGCTGTGTATAACCCTGCGCCGTGTTTGTTGAGGGACGCGAAAATAGCACAATGAGGGTCCCCGCGGCGGCAAGAAGTGCGAGTGACAAACTTCCGATCAGTTTGGTTTTGCTGGCTTTCTCGGCGGCCCTGAACGGCCGCTCACCAGAGATATTGGCCAGCGCAGGAAACGATAAGATAGCTGGCGCCGTGAAGACATAACCGCGCCTGGCTACGGTCTGGAGCAACTGCTGCGAGCTATGACCCAACGCCCGACGGATTTCGACAATGCACTGGGCCAACGAATTGTCGGTAACTGTGCAGTCCGGCCACACGGCCTCGATCAGTTCCCCCTTGGTGACTAATCGACCTTGCCGTTCAATCAGGTAAGTCAGGACATCGAGCGTCTTGGCGCGCAATGCGATTTCTTCGAGGCCGCACCGGAGCAACCCCCGTTCCAAGTCGAGCGTGTAATCGCCGAAGCGGTATTCGCGCCGCGCTTCGCCTGGGTGCCGTTCAACACTGCTCATGCCACTCCTACTCGATCAGGAGAACAAGTTACTGGATTCTATCACCCAAATTTCATCGATGTTTCAAGATCTTTTCATGACTTCCGCCCTGGCAGGCCGCTATGTTCGGATCTGTCGGCGAACACCCGGCAGAACAGGAGAGACGTTATGAAAATAGAAAAAACCTTCGTAGCAGCCGTAAGCATCACCTTTTCTTTAATCGCAGTTCCCAGTGCCAATGCCCAATGCGCCATCTCGCCAGCCGCATTTGTAGCCACAGCTTCCGCGCCAAACCTGGCGCTGCCTCAGGTTCAGGCGCACAGCGATCCTGGGCCGGCAGACGCGGCCGAAGATTCAGGGCGCGACAATGCCTCAGTTGTGGGGTTTTGGAAGGTGACGTTCACTTCCGGAGGGCAAGTGGTCGATCAGGGCTTCGGCCAATGGCATCGCGACCGGACGGAGATCCTGAGCGACACGGCCAACGGCCCGGCGCACGGAAATCTCTGTATGGGGGCGTGGGCGAAGACAGGGCCGAGGACCTATAAACTGAATCATCTCGGACTAACATTCGATCTTAACGGCGCTCTGGCTGGAACGACACAAACGCGGCAACAGATTACCGTCGCTCGCGGCGGCAACACGTACTCCGGGTCCTTCACCATCGATTTCTTCGACCTGAACGGGAACACGATCGCCCATTTCGACGGCGAGATAGCAGCGACCCGTATTACGGCCGACTGAACAGTGCCAACCCCGCTGCATACCTGAGTCCCAACTCGATCAGGTCATGACGCCCAATGCGCGCTTAAATTCACGCCGGCAACAAGCACCAAAGCCGATAACCCGCTCCTGCCCAAGAGGCCTTAGCGAACGCTTTTTGACCTTGGTTGCCGGGCCGTCACGGCCGTGAACCGGCTATCTCAATTTCGTGATAACATCCACGCTACCCAAGGAGGAACTCTGTGAAATTCTTCCATAGCTCAAACACATTGTTCGCAGGCATCGTTCTGCTTGCCGTGCACGGTGTTCTCTGCGGTCAAGCTCCTACGGCGCCGCAAACGATTAGCGCGGACGCAAATGACTGGCCAATGTACAACCACGATGCGCAGGGCACGCGGTTCAATTCATCTGAATCAACCCTTACAAAAACCAATGTCCACGGACTGAAGTACAAATGGGCATACCTGACCGCGGGCGACGTTTACGCTACGCCGGCCGTAGTCGATGAGACGGTGTACGCCGGAGATACCAGGGGGAACTTCTATGCACTGACGAGCAGAGGCCAGTTGCTGTGGCAGCAGAAAGCCAAAGCAGCGATTACCTCGAGCGCGTTGGTGACAGACCGGATGGTGTTCTTTGGAGACCAGGGAGGAAACATCTACGGTCTGGACCGGTCCTCTGGGGCAATTCGCTGGACCGTTCATCCGAACCCTCACCCGCTGGCGTCCATCTGGGGTTCGCCTGCCTGGGTCGACGGCGATTTAGTGGTTGGAATCGCCTCCACAGAGGAAGACGTTTCGCAGGCGCCGGGTTCCACCTATCCCTGCTGCTCGTTTCGCGGCTCCGTCGTGCGGCTCAACCCGGAAACCGGCGACACCGTCTGGCAAGCCTATTTCATCACCGATGCGGAGCGAAGTGCCGGCGCAGCGGGAGCGCCCGTATGGAGCACGCCTACCTACGACGCCAGTTCGCATCGCGTATTCGTCACGACGGGCAACAACTATCGCGCTCCGGGAACCTCAATGAGCGATTCCTTCATCGCCTTGGATGCTTCGAGCGGAGCCATCCAGTGGGTGCACCAGACGCTCGCGAATGACGATATGCCAACCGATTATGATTTCGGAGACTCTCCGCAGGTCTACAATCTGCCTTCGGGCCAGAAAGTCATCGGGGCCGGTCAAAAAAACGGAAAATACTCGGTCGTGGATGCCGCGACCGGTTCCACTGTCGGCCAGAACCAGGCCCTGCCCTTCTGCCCGGGAACCGAGGGAATCTTCGCCGACAGCGCAGTGAGTGGAAATATCGTTGTCGTCAACGGCGAAAACTGCAACGTCTATTCTCATCAACCGATCATTCCTCCCACGGGCCAAGTCGTGGCGCTCTCCGGCGATGCGACGCATGAAATCTGGAAATTTACCACCTGGTTTGCGCCGGATTTCAGCGGCGTAGCCATCGCCAATGGAGTCGTCTATTTCGAGTCTTCCGGTCTCTTGAGTTCTCTCTATGCCCTGGATTTGGCAACAGGCAAGGTACTAACTTCGCTATTGCTGAGCGGCGGCATCAGCGGCCCGGCTGTTTCGAGAGGGCAAATCTACGTTGGAACGGGCACCAAGTTCGCAAGCGGAGTCCCGTCTATCTCCAGCATCGTGGCGTTCGGATTATAAAGTCAAAACATCAGCTTTAACGCGAACTGGATCTGTCTCGCCGGATACGTCGTCCGGATCGTGCCGAATGCCGCACTCGTCGATACCGCGGTGGGCAACCCGAAGTTCGTATGATTCAGTACGTTGAAAAACTCGGAGCGGAACTGCAATCTGGCCCGCTCGGTGATTGCGAATTCTTTGTCCGCCGCCAGGTCCCACTGCCATAATCCTGGCGCGCGGAACGAGTCGCGTCCAACGTTTCCGAAAGGAGCATACGCCGGCGGCGTGGTGAACGTATAGCCTGCAAAGTAATTGTTCACCATCTGTCCCTTCGTCAGTCCGGTAGCCGCGTGCCCGCTGACATTAGGCCTCAGAATCGCCTCCCCGCGATAATCATTGGTCAACCCTGTAACATCATTGGCGGCAGAGGGCGAATACGAAACATCAATCGGCACACCGCTATTCGCCGTATTGATGGTGTTCAGCTCCCATCCGCCGAGTGCGGCATCCAGCACCCGGTTCATATTTGAGCCGAACCTCCGCCCTCTGCCGAACGGAAGCTGATACACGATGCTCGTCACATTCATGAACTCCACGTCGTAGCTCGTGGGCCCGCGCTCATGGGCCAGGTCTCGAATGTTTTGCGGATTCGCGACATAATAGCCGGGAAAATTCTCCAGCGCCTGTTCCGAATCGCCGATCGCCTTCGACCACGTGAACGAATTCAGAAAATAGAGCCCGCCGCCCAAGCGATGCTCCAGCCGCGCCGAGAAACCGTTGTAATTGTTGTTTCCGGCTGGATCGAGCCAGGTAATGGGCCCGAAGGTGGGGATCGGCCGGCGCTGCTGAACGCCCAGGCAGCCAGACGTAATCGTGCTATTGCACGTCGCTGTCAACTGGTTCGGATACGCCTGATTGTAGTCGGCGATGATCGGCAGCCGCAGGCTGTGATTCCCGTTATACGCCAGCTCCAGAAAGGTATCGTGCGTCAATTCCTGCTGTACCGAGAACAGCCAGGATTGCGTATAAGGCCAACGTGTGTCGGCCGGAATGTAATCGATGTTCGACAAAATCGGATTGAAGTTCGCCGGAACGTCGATGCCCGTGGTGAAGCTGTTCTGAGTCGTCAGGAATCCGGCCGGCAGCGATCCTCCAGCGGGAATCGATTGCGTCTTGATTCCGAACAGCGCAAGCGGCGCATTGATTCCTTCCTGCGCGCTACCCGGCCGGTTGAAGAACGAATAACTGATGCCGTAGCCCCCGCGAATCACCGTTTTAGGCGTGACGCTATACGCAAACCCCACGCGCGGCCCGAAATCGTGATAATCCGGATGCACCAGCGCGCGGTTATATAAGCTACCGTTGCTTGCCCGAACCAGCGTGTCGGTTACGGGATCGAAATTCGACCACAGATTATCGCGATCCCAGATTGGCGTGGCAAACTCCCACCGCAGTCCCAGGTTCAGCGTCAATTTAGCATTCACTCGAAAATCATCCTGCATATACAGCGAATGAATGTGCTGTCGCAGATTCGTTACTAAGTTGTTTCCAAGCTGAATCGTACTCGGCAGCGCGAACATGAAATCCGCCAGGTTGTAGCTGGTGGCATCTGATGGGATGGAGCAGCCGGTTGCGAGACGCAGTACAGCGCAAGTCGGCTTGCTGAATTGGCCCGCATACGTATCGGCGCCGTAGAGCGGATTGATGTCCAGCACCTCCGTGCGGATATCCGTAAACTCGTAGCCCATCTTCAAAGCGTGCCGGCCCACGATGCGCGAGTAATTCACCTTGGGATTGAAAGTCGTCGGGTTCTGGAATTGCGGGTTACTCGTCTGCCGTCCGAATTGCGAAAATCCGCTCACCGACTGCGTGTTCAATCCGCCGGTTAGATTGGGAGTCGTCGGCAGGCCGGGAATCCCGTAGAGCTGCTCCATGCTCGAACCGCCCAAATACGGCGGCACTTTCCCTGCTAGCACGTGACTGAAGCCGAAACGTGCGTCCAGCAGAGAGGTTGGCGTGAGACTCCAAGTGTATCCGATGGCCGCCTGCTGCTGAATCGCATGTATGTATCCGTTACCGTTGCCTCCCGAGGGTCCGGGAATGTCCGGCTGATAATACTGCAAATCCTTCCTCTGGCTCCAGCGCAGGAAGCTGGTCATTTTGTCGTTAATTGTGTAATCGATTTTGGCGTCGTACTTGTCGCTGTAATCGCGGATTAGGAGCAGTGCTTCATAATTATTCGACCGGCCAGGACCATTTGGGGTCGGCAAGCCGCTCAGCACCGTTGCCACAAAGGGAGTCAACGCCGAAACCGGAATTGGCGTATTCGCCGGATACACGGCATGGTTGACTGGATCGTAAACGGTCACCGGAAGAATACCGGCCCGGTCAGTCGCGCTCGGGATGGTATCGAAATTGAGATAGCGTTGAAGCTGCCGGAACCCTTCGTAGTCTCCGAAAAAGAAAAGCTTGTTCTTGATAAACGGTCCGCCAATAGTCGCCCCGAACTGATTGCGCTGGAGGGTTGGCTTCTGAAACACGGCAGGACTGAACGTGAACCCGATCGCATTCAGGTCCGTATTCCGCAGGAACTCCCAAGCCGTGGCGTGGTACTGATTCGTTCCGGAACGCAGAGCGGCATTCACGACTGCGCCGCCCACGCGTCCGTACTCGGCACTGAAGTTGCTGGTGATCACGCGAAATTCGGCGAGTGCATCCGGCGAGGGCTGTACAACTTGATTCGAATAGCCCTGGTTGCTCGGCGAATAGGCGTTGTTGTCCAAGCCATCCAGCAAAAAATTGTTGTACGTGCTGCGCATGCCATTCGCGTTGAATGCGCCTTCGCGCGGTGTTCCATTGGCCGCGAACAGAACCGATAACGGCGAGCGGTGCACGTTTGTCGCAAGCAGCGCCAAGTCCGAATAGTTCCGCCCATTCAACGGTAATTCCACAATCTGCTGCCGGTTAATCACCTGGTCGTGCTGGCTGGAATCGGTTTCGAGCGTCTCGGCGGCGCCGCTCACAGTCACCACCTGGCTCACCGAACCAAGCTGCATGGTGATATCGACGCGCTGCCGTGCATTTACGTCGACGGCAACGTTGGTCGTCTTGAACGTCTGAAAGCCAGTCAGTTCGGCGGCAATAGTGTAGCGTCCCGGCGGAACATTGAAAAAGTCATAAGCGCCGCTGTCGTCGGAGACCGTCTTTTTGGCAACCCCAGTGCTCTCATTGGTGAGCGTCACAGACGCGCCGCGAATGGCCGCCCCGCTCGGATCGTGAACCGTACCCAGCACCTCTGCCGTCTCAAACTGTGCCATAGCAGGGCAAGCGAGTAGCAGCGTGACTGCGATTACAGACAAATATCTTGTCATCCGGACCCCCAGGTATTCAGATGACAGCTAGTCTATTACAACTTCTCTTTCCTTCTCTTTCGCACTCGTCCCACATCCTCTGCCACGGCGAACTGAAGCTTCCGTTCCATGGCGTCGGCGCGATCCAACCGCACGCGCACTCGATCTCCAATCGAATACATTTTCCGGCTGCGCTGCCCGATAATTTTGCGTCCGTTCTCGTGATAATCGAACCGGTCGCCTGGAAGCGTCTCCATCGGCACCAAGCCTTCTACAAAAAGCTCGGTCAACTCCACGAAAAATCCAAACTTGGTGGTGCTGATGATCAGTGCGTCGAATTCTTCGCCCACCCGGTCCTCCATGAAGCGGACCTTTTTCCATTCAATGAGCTCTCGTTCGGCATCCGCGGCACGGCGCTCGGTAAATGATGTATCGTCCCCCAGTTCACGCAGCGTGGAGTTTTCGAGCAGCGGTTCCTTCATATCCAGATAATGACTCAGCACCCGGTGCACGATCAGATCCGGATAACGGCGAATCGGTGAAGTGAAGTGCGTATATGCGCCGGCAGCCAGCGCGAAATGGCCCTCGTTCACGTTGCTGTAGCGCGCCTGCTTCAAAGATCGGAGCATCAAATAGCTCAAAATCCGCTCTTCCGGTTTCCCGGCAATTTTGGCGATTAGACGCTGATAGTTCCGCGATGAAATATCGATATCCTCGCGCGCCAGGACAATATCGCTACGCCTCTTTCTCCCGTCCCGCCGCTTTTCTGAAACAGCGAATCGCCTCACCGGCATCGCTCCGATCCCGAGCGAGTACCCGAAATGCGCGGCAATCTCTTCGAACTCCATCACGCGCTTCGCATCCGGGCGCTCGTGAATGCGAAAGAGCGACGGAATCCCGGCCGCTTCCAGATGTCCCGCCACCCCCTCGTTCGCGGTCAGCATGAACTCCTCGATGAGGCGATGGGCGATGTTCCGCTCGGCCCGCGTGACCCCGATCATCTGGCCCGACATATCCAGCTCGATATTCGTTTCCGGCATATCGAAATCGATCGATCCGCGCCTGGTGCGCTTCCGGTTCAAAATCAGCGCGAGTTCGCGCATCAATTCAAAGCGCTCCACCAATTTGCGGTAGCGCTCGCGCATCGCCGCATCGCCTTCGAGCACGCGGAAGACATTGGTGTACGTCATGCGTTCCACGCTGCGGATCACGCCGCGCAGGAACTCCTGGCGGACCACATCGCCCCGGTGATCGATCTCCATCAACGCCGAAAGTACCAGCCGGTCTTCATGCGGCCGCAGCGAACAAATATCGGTCGAAAGTTCCACCGGCAGCATTGGCACTGCGCGATCCGGAAAATAAACGCTCGTTCCGCGCCGCAGCGCTTCTTCATCAATCGGCATGCCCGGCGTCACGTAATGGCTGACATCCGCAATATGCACCTGCAGCGCGAAATGGCCGTTTGGCAGGCGATCTACCCACACCGCATCGTCGAAATCGCGCGCCGTTTCGCCGTCGATGGTGACAATGTCGAGATGACGGAAGTCGCGGCGGCGGTCTAACTCGGATGGAGCAATTTCGCGCGGAATTGCTTTGGCCTGCTCAATCACCTCGCGGGGAAACTCGTGCGGCAGATGATGCTTGCGGATAACGATCTCGACGTCCACGCCGAAATCGTCGGGGTATCCGAGAATTTCGAGGACACGCCCCACCCCCTGATCGCCGTTCTCGGGAAACTCCAGGATCTCAACGTTCACAATCATGCCGTCCAGATCCTCCACCGAATGCACTTCACGCGCAGCGGCTCCCACACGGTGCTCGGCGCACCGGTGCGGCGGCATCTCCATTCCCTCCGGAATTGCAATCCACTGCTGGATCCGATCGTCGGAAGGAACGACAAAATTTCCGCGTTTGCGGATACGAAACTCGCCCACCACGGTGACGTGCGCGCGCCGGAGAATCTTTACGATTTCGCCTTCCGCCCGGCCTTCACTCGTAATGCGGGTGATGCGTGCAATCGCCCGGTCGCCATGCATCGCTTTTGACGCTTCGCCCGGCGGCAGAAAAATGTCGCCTTGGATCTCCTGCCTTGTACGATCCGGAATCACAAACCCGAATCCGTCACGATGAATGACAACACGCCCGGCGACATATTCGGGGTTGTATCCGGTCGCAATAAAGTGGCCCGAGCGCAGCTCGACAAGCTGTCCCTTGTCCACCAGGCGGTCGAGCGCGTCTTCGAGCGCATCGCGCCGTTCGCCTTGCAGCCGCAACTCACGGACTAATTGCTTAAAAGTGGCGCGCGCATGCGGCAGCTCGCGTATGTGTTCGAGTAGGCTGGCATCCGTGAAGCGCTGCGCGGCATCGCTTCCCTGCTTGGGCACTACCGTGATTATAGGGCGCTGGTTATATTGACTGCATGGAACTGAAGGCGATTCGTCTCGCAATCCCCGAAAACGGCAACCTCATTGTCGGCCAGAGTCACTTCATCAAAACTGTCGAGGATCTCTACGAAACCCTCGTGAACACCTCGCCGCATCTGCAGTTCGGCATCGCCTTCAACGAAGCCTCGGGCGATTGCCTCATCCGCCACGACGGAAACAACGAAGAGCTGAAGCAGAATGCGATCCAAAACGCGAGCGCCCTTGCCGCCGGACACGTGTTTGTCATCGCGCTCCGGAACGGTTTTCCGATCAACGTGCTTGGCCCGATCCGAGCCGTTCCGGAAGTCGCGAATATTTATTGCGCGACTGCAAATCCGGTGGAAGTGATCGTCGCGGAAACGGAGCAAGGCCGCGGCGTGCTGGGCGTCATCGACGGCAGCTCACCGAAAGGCATTGAAACCGAATCGCACGTAAAGGCGCGTATCGAGCTGTTGCAGAAATTCGGCTACAAGCGTTAGCCACAGATTCACACCGATGCACACCGATCAATCTGGCTTCAATCCGTGTGTATCCGTGTCCATCTGTGGCCAATCATCTTTCCGCAATCTCTAAAATTCAGGCCACCGGCCCCGGACCGAAATCCACGCGAGCTTCTTTAATACTCAGCCCGACCACTTCGATCCGGTTGAGATCGGTCGTCCCCAGGCCCACCGCTTCGGCCAGCTTCAGCGAGTTATCGCCGCGGATGAAGGGAGATGTTCCTCGATCCGCGCGCGGATCATAACTCATCACCGCCATGCCCACTGTATCCGTGCACACTGGGTTGCGGCCGACAATAATGACGCCCGGACTGATTGGCTTGATCGGCCGGGGCAGCCAGGGTCCTTCTCCGCCGCGAACCGTATCGACGCCATCCACAATCGCAAGATCAATCGGACGGATACTGATTTGATCTACAACGATGCGCGGAACGCGATAACCCGGATCGCGCGGTGAATTCGGATGCAGCTCCGCATCCACGCCGGACGGCGCCTTCGTCGTGCCCTGATGCAGCACGGGGCCGCGTTCTTTGGTCGGATTTTCGTTGCCGCTTGGCCCGCAATCGCCGCCATAAAGAGAACACGGCGTGTCGCCGAAATTGTTCTTCATCGACATCGTGACGCCGTTGATCCAATGGTTCTTCAGCTTGGCGAGCGAGACGTATGCATCGACCTCCGTATAGGCTTTGTTGAGGTAATAGGCCGGATACATATAGCCGCCCCACGGGACTTTCAGGCGCGCATATTGCTTGTACTTTCCGAGGTTCTGAACGTTCTCCCAATCAACCTTGACGCCCAGATTGTTGATCGCATTCACATCCAGGCCATACCGCGCCCAAAGCGCAGGGTCTTCGCTCGCGGGGAAGAAGCTTTCAATAATCCGCACGCGAGTCGCTCCGGCTTTTGCCAGTAGGTGAACCGTCTGCGCCACGGTTTCCCCGTTCGTGCGATACGGAAGATCCGGCGTTAGCGGGAATCTCGCGGGATTGCCGGTGAGGTTCAGCTTCAGCCCCACAGTTTTGCCGCGCACCAGTTTCTGAATACCGCCAATCTGGTCGCACGCCGTCGCCAGTTGATTGCCGAAATCGGAATAGCTGCGGCACCGCACAATCGCAACCGGACTCGCGGGAGCCTCTGCTCTCACCAGCTTTGGAACCGCAAGGGCCGCTACTGCACCGGCGCCGGTGGCCAGAATTTCACGTCTCGTCGGAGCCAACCTATGAACCTCAGTTCCCATACAGAATCGCCTCCTTCCCCTCTATGCTATCCCTGTCACTTGGCAGGCAACAGAACCGCGACCGTCAGGGAGCGGCCTTAAACCACTTCGACGCCCATACTGCGGCAGGCCCCCTTCACCTGCTCCATCGCCGCTTCGACGGTGAAGCAATTCAGATCGGGCATCTTGATCTTGGCGATCTCTTCCACCTGCTTCGTGGTGATCTTTCCGACTTTGTTCTTATTCGGCTCAGCCGAACCTTTCGCCAGATTCACCGCGCGTTTCACCAGCACAGCCACCGGCGGCGTTTTCGTAATGAACGTGAAAGAGCGATCCGAGTAGATCGTAATCACCACCGGAATGATCAAACCTTCCTGATCTTTTGCCGAGGTCTTCGCGTTGAAAGCCTTGCAGAACTCCATGATATTCACGCCCTGCGGGCCGAGCGCGGTTCCCACGGGCGGCGCAGGGGTTGCCTTTCCGGCCGGAATCTGTAGCTTTACTTCTGCAGTTACTTTCTTTGCCATTTTTCAATTCCTAAATTTTTTCGACTTGCAAAAAGTCCAGCTCCACCGGAGTGGAACGGCCGAAAATAGTGACCATCACGCGCAGGGTATTGCGTTCGAGATTGATCTCTTCCACCTTGCCGGAGAAGTTGGTGAACGGTCCGTCAATAATTTTCACCGTTTCGTTCTTTTCGAACGTGAGCTTCGGCCGCGGACGCTCGGCGCTCGAAGCCTGACGGTACAGCACCGAATTCACTTCGTCCGCGGTCAACGGAACCGGTTTGGTGCCGCCGCCCACAAATCCCGTCACGCGCGGGGTGTTCTTCACCGCATGCCAGAGTTCGTCATCCATTTCCATCTCGACCAGTACGTAGCCGGGATAGAGCAGGCGCTTGCTGGTCACTTTCTTTCCGTTGCGAAGCTCCACCACCTCTTCGGTCGGAATTAGAATCTGCCCGACGCGATCGGCGAACCCAAATGCTTGCGCGCGGCTCCGGAGCGATTCGGCGACCTTCTGCTCGAAACCGGAATAGGCGTGGATAATGTACCAGTTCTTGGTCGTGCTCGGATCGCTGGGAGGCGGAGGGGCATGTTCCACTGCTTCCTCGATGGCGTGCTCTTGCTCGGCGTTCTCTTCCTGCTCTATGCCGTGCACGCCGTCGTCGCCTTGGGCGCTTTCGGGATGGATTTCTTCCTCGCTAAAGCCCTGATCGACTTCCAGCGAGTCCTCATCTTGGAAATTCTCGTCTGGCATGATTCGTCTAGTGATGGCTGAATGTGTCGATGATCCGGTTGATAATCACACTCACAATGTTGTCCACAATGGCAAAGTAGATAGCGAACAGAAACACCGAAGCGATGACCACGCCCGTGGTCGCGCGGACCTGCTTCCAATTCGGCCAGGACACCCGCCGCATTTCGGCCCGCACCTCTTCGATATACGACTTCGTCTGCTGGGGCCAGCTTACTGCTTTGCTCATTTCCATAGAAAAATCAACCAGAAAATATATTTATTAATGCGCTCTCACCGGACCGCAAGATGGGGGTTGCTGGCAGGGGCAGAGGGATTCGAACCCCCACTCGCGGTTTTGGAGACCGCTGGTCTAGCCGTTAAACCTATGCCCCTACACTACTCAGCCTAACAGAACCGCGACCGAGGCGTGCAAAGCACGTCTGCTTTAGCACGAAAGGGAGCGGCGATCTTTTACTTCGTCTCCCGATGCGGCTGATGTTTCCGGCAATACGGGCAGAACTTCTTCAGCTCCAGACGCTCGGTTGTCGTTCGCTTATTTTTCGTCTTGCTGTAATTCCGGTTTTTGCATTCGCTGCACTGGAACTGAATAATCTCGCGTGGCATTATTCCAAAATCTCCGTAACCGTACCGGCTCCCACTGTGCGGCCGCCTTCGCGGATCGCAAAGCGGAGCCCTTTATCCATGGCCACCGGCGTGATCAGCTCTACCTCCAGCGATACGTTATCGCCCGGCATCACCATCTCCATCCCCTCCGGCAGCTTCGCCACTCCCGTCACGTCCGTCGTCCGGAAGTAAAACTGCGGCCGGTACCCGTTGAAAAACGGCGTGTGCCGCCCGCCTTCTTCCTTCGACAGCACGTACACTTCGCCTTTGAACTTCTTGAACGGCTTGATCGTCCCCGGCTTCGCAATCACCTGCCCGCGCTCCACATCGTTCTTTTCAATGCCGCGCAACAGCAGACCCACGTTGTCGCCCGCTTCCCCCTGATCGAGCAGTTTCTTGAACATCTCCACCCCGGTCACCACCGTCTTGCGAGTGTCACGGAAGCCCACGATTTCCACTTCCTCGCCCACCTTCACCTTGCCGCGCTCGATTCTCCCCGTCACCACCGTGCCCCGGCCGGAAATCGAAAAGATGTCTTCAATCGGCATCAGGAACGGCTTGTCCAGCTCGCGCTGTGGTTGCGGCACGCTCTTGTCGACCGCGTCCATCAACGCGTCAATCTGCTTTTCCCACTTCTCTTCTCCATTCAGCGCGCCCAGCGCCGACAGACGGATCACCGGCACTTCGTCGCCCGGAAACTGGTAGCTCTTCAGCAACTCGCGCACTTCCAGTTCCACCAGGTCCAGCAACTCAGGATCATCCACCGCGTCGCACTTGTTCAGCGCTACCACGATGTAGGGCACCCCGACCTGCCGCGCCAAGAGCACGTGCTCGCGGGTCTGCGGCATGGGGCCGTCGGTTGCCGCCACCACCAGGATGGCGCCATCCATCTGCGCCGCCCCCGTGATCATGTTCTTGATGTAGTCGGCGTGCCCCGGGCAGTCGACGTGCGCGTAGTGCCGGTTCGCCGTCTCGTACTCCACGTGCGCCGTGGCAATGGTGATGCCGCGCGCCTTCTCTTCCGGCGCGTTGTCGATCGAATCAAACGAGCGGAACACGATCTTCGGATTGTGCTTCTGCAATACCTTTGTGATCGCCGCCGTCAACGTGGTCTTGCCATGATCGATGTGTCCAATTGTCCCCACGTTGCAGTGCGGCTTGGTGCGTTCAAATTTCTCTTTCGCCAT
>DASRGE010000056.1:0-4441 GCA_035651215.1 Bryobacteraceae bacterium | reverse complement strand
CGAGCGGAACTTGATGTTCGGGTTGTGCTTCGACAACACCTTCGTGATCGCCGCCGTCAACGTCGTCTTCCCATGATCAATGTGCCCTATCGTCCCCACGTTCACGTGCGGCTTCGACCGGTCAAATTTCTCCTTCGCCATTGCGAATTCTCCCCTTTACTCGGAAGGAAATGCGCCAATCCGGCGCTCCCACTCCGTTAATCCTGCTAACTTCACATCCAGCGTTTCATAGCTCCCCGAATATTCCACGCGAAAGCTCTCGAACGCTGCCCGTGAGGTCCACGCATCGAGCGTGAAATACCGCGATGGATGCTTGACGCTCTGCACTAATTCCACGCCCAGAAACTCCGGAGACTTCCGGAAGAGCCGGGCCCACGTTCCATCCGAGCCATATGCTTCAACAAAGGCAGCCTCGCAGCCTTCGCGCACCTCAAACTCCCACATCACCACGTAAACGCCCGGCTCGGAAGCCCGCGCAAATGCAAATGCCTCAGTAATATGCGTACACCCTGAAATACTTCTGCCGCAGTTCCGGAGCGACCTGCTCAATCAACCGCAGATACATCTCACGCACCTGTCCACGATCCGAATCTCCCAGTGCCCCATACAATGCCGGCGCCTTCGCGCCGAGAAAACCATGCGTCAGAATCGCCTCAAACTGCCGTGCCCGAAGTCCTGCCTTTTCCACCTGACGAAGAAACTTCGCCACATTTGCCGGAGAAAACGCCTCCTGCAACGCCTTCTCTACCTCTGCGAAGGTCTTTTCATCCTGGACCGGAAGAACCGCCTGCTCAAACATCGCTCGCCACGAACTCCGCTTACTTCAATCTCTGGAGCGGGAGACGGGAATCGAACCCGCGACCAACAGCTTGGAAGGCTGTGACTCTACCACTGAGTTACTCCCGCAACCACCTAGCTTTTAGCTGTTAGTCTTTAGCTTCCAGCCAGTCTCGCCTGACGCAAGACGGCGGTCGCACTTAAAATCTGGCGACCGCACTCACAAGCCAAAAGCTAACAGCTAGCAGCTAATAGCTGAACTTCTGGAGCTGATGACCGGGATTGAACCGGTGACCTCTCCCTTACCAAGGGAGTGCTCTACCAACTGAGCTACATCAGCCAAAACCTTACTCCGGACTACCCTCTCCATCGTACCGCCGCTCTGGAGTCAACAGAATCCGAAGAGCAAACCCGCCAAGCAGAACGAAAACCAGCATGCGAACCTTGCCGGCATCCATAGTGCTCCATGCCAATCCAGCGAGCACACACAGAACGAGGAGCGCGACCATCTTGCGCTGCATACCTCGAATCCGCATAAAACTCGCTTCCCGGCTAAAACCAATCTGGTGCACAGGGGAGGATTCGAACCTCCGTAGCTCCTTGGAGCGGCAGATTTACAGTCTGCTGCCATTAACCACTCGGCCACCTGTGCAAACCGTTGCTGGAGCGAGTTTTCCACTTCCGCCGGACACCATCCATCCTTCGGAGCCTCAAAACTACTCCGGCTTCAACAGGACGCTGTCAGGTGGAATGACTGCGGATGGCTCGCGCCAATCGAACTTGCTTCCTCAAGAGGCTTTGGGATTCTGGAGCTGGCGAAGGGACTTGAACCCCCGACCGTCTGATTACAAATCAGATGCTCTACCAGCTGAGCTACGCCAGCCCGGACAGCCTCATACTCCTGCTCCTTAAAGACACCAAGGCATCCCGCAGAAAGAGGGGTACAGATTGAAAGGTTATCACATGCTGAGAGCAACTGCAAAAATCGGAACATTGTTCTTTTACTAATCTTGACATGGCAAGAATCATCAGGCACTGTATTTTGCTGCAGTCGGGCCTCATTCCCTATCACGTGAGCTGCCCCCTTCGGTTAGTCCACATAAGTGAGAGCTCGCGGGTTTGAGTTTAGCTGCAGATTTTCCTCCGCAGCCGCCGTCGTGGCTGGTTTCGAATTTTGAGCGCCCTACGAAGGCCAAGTAGACAATCTACCTCCATTGGAGTAGAGTGCCTACATCTATGAACGAGAAAGACCAGTATAAGAACCGAATCGAGCTGCTGCAGGGAACACTCGACATGCTTATTCTTCAGACGCTGCAATGGGGACCGCAGCATGGATATGGCATTGTCCAGGCTTTGCGTTTGCGATCCGGAGATGTGCTTCAGGTGGAGACTGGATCGCTGTATCCGGCTCTGCATCGATTGGAGCGTCAGGGCTGGGTGCAGTCTGAGTGGAAGCAGTCAGAGAGCAAGCAAAAAGCCCGATATTACCGAATCACGGCCAGGGGGAAAAAGCAGTTGGCCTCGGATCTGGGCCGATGGGAGCGGATTGTCGAAGCGATTGGATCGGTGATGTACGTCAAGCCGGAGGAGAGTGAGTCATGAAGTGGTTTCCGAGCTTCGGTTTTCAGCGGCGCAAGCGCGAATTGCAGGAAGAGATCGATGCGCACCTGCAGATGGCGATTGCAGATCGAATTGCGCGAGGCGAGACGGTGGAGACGGCGCGACAAGCCGCAGCGCGGGAGTTCGGAAACATCCCTTTGGTGCAGGATCTGACGCGCGACATGTGGGGCCAGGCCTGGCTTGAACAAATAGGCCGGGATGTCCGTTACGCGTTACGGCAACTACGCAAGAGCCCCGGCTTTTCGATCACCGCTACGGCGATGCTGGCAGTAGCAATCTGCGCCAACAGCACCGTGTTCAGTTGGATCGACGGTACAATGTTGCGTCCGATTCCTGGCGCGCGGGACACGGGTGATCTTGTTAGCCTGCAGCGGGGGGAACGGAGCTTCTCCCCGGTTCCGCCCTTCTCATATCTCGACTATCGCGATCTGCGCGAGCAGAACCACACCTTCGCGGGAATGCTTGCCTATCGTAACGATTGGATCGCGCTGACGGGAGGAGCGCAGCCTGAGCGCGCCTATATTGCGAACGTGTCGGCGAACTTTTTCGACGTGCTCGGCATCAAGCCGGTGCTGGGCCGCTTCTTTCTGCCGGAGGAAGAGTCCCGTCCAGGCGCCGTTCCCGAGGTAATTTTGAGTTACTCGCTCTGGAAGACGCGCTATGCCGCAGACCCGGCTATTGTGGGCAAGTCGATTGAGGTCTCTCGGCATCCTCTGACAGTGATCGGTGTTGCGCCGAAGGGGTTTGTGGGAGCAGCACCCGGGCTGCGTGATGATCTGTGGGTAACACTCGATCCCCTCGGGAATGATGGATGGCGGATGACCCATCGCGATTGGGCCTCGCTCATCGTGATAGGAAAATTGCGGCCCCGCGTGAGCCGCGACCAGGCAGCGCAGGACCTCAATACCCTGATGCATCGTATTGTGGCGGCGTATCCAGACGATCATCTCGGCGACAACCGCATCACGTTGGACCCCATGTGGCGCTCACCTTTTGGCGCCAACGGATTTCTGGCGGCGACGCTGCCCATTCTGCTGGCCTTCGCTGCTGTGGTGCTGTTGCTGACCTGCGCAAACGTGGCTACGCTCACGCTGGTGCGGTTTGTAGCGCGGCGGCGCGAGCTTGCGATCCGGCAGTCGCTGGGGGCGAATCGCATGCAACTGGTGCGGCAGATGGTGATGGAGGGCGCGATACTTTCCACCGGCGCAGGAGCCGCAGCGCTGTTGTTGACAACCTGGACTTCGAAGACATTCGCATGGTTCTTTCCGCCGAATGCGGCCCCCCTTATACTCAACGGGACCATGGACTCTAAGGTGGCGATCGGGATTGCGGTGTTTTCGCTGTTGGCAGGCATGCTATGTGGCGCGCTCCCCGCCTGGCGTTCGTCCCACGCGTCGGCCATTGAGGTACTCAAGGCTGAGTCTGCAAGCATCTCCGGCGGCTCACGCAACCGTAAATTGCTTAGCGCGCTGGTGGTGGCACAAATCGCACTTTCACTCCCTCTGCTGTTGTGCTCCGGGCTATTTCTGCGAACACTGCGGAATCTCGCCGATGCGAATCCCGGATTTGAGCAGGACCACATTCTCACCGCCTCCGTGGGGCTGAGTATCGCCGGCTACAGCCGCGACGAGACAATGGCGATCCGTCACACGATTCTAGATCGCGTGTCGGCCTTGCCGGGCGTGAAGGTTGCATCTCTTACAAACTGGATTCCGATGACCCTTCGCCGCAGGTCGGTCGATGCCTATCCGGAAGGGTATGCGCCGCGCCCGCATGAATCTTTGCAGGTGTACCACGCCGATGTGGGCCCGCGCTATTTCGAATCGCTCCATATACCCATTTTGGAAGGACGCGAGTTTACGCCGGATGATAAAGATAAGGCCCCGATGGCAGTCATTGTGGACCAGACGGCGGCGAGGCGCTACTGGCCGGGACAGGATCCGCTGGGAAAGACGCTCAGGCTCGTGGGAGATGGCCCACTTTTCACTGTAGTCGGCGTTGCAAGGAATTCAACCCATATGTTCGTGAATGAGTCACCGGAGCC
>DASRGE010000055.1:0-331440 GCA_035651215.1 Bryobacteraceae bacterium | reverse complement strand
AACTTCGGCTTCGCCCTCCGGTACCACCGCTGGCAACAGAAGCGCGCCGCCTAAGCTACGAGATTCTTGGCTTTCCGTCCGTGTGTATCCGTGGCCCATCCTCTTTCCGCAAAGCGGGTTCGCGGAGTAGGCCTTTGGCCTGCTTTTCTAAGGCAGTCATGAGGTAAATCCCTGCTATACTATGGTTTCCCCATACGCTGGGATCTTTCCCGACGGTTCCCGAACCCCGGAAGGAGGATTGCACCGTGTTCATTAGCCTCCAGGAATTAGAGCAAAGTAGTGTTCGTTTTGGCGTCGATGTCCCGGCAGGCGAAATCGACTACGACAACAAAATCATGCAGTCCTCAGTCCTGCATGCCGAGGGAGTCGCGCAGTTGCTGAATCACTCTCTAGGTGAAATCCGGGTTCAGGGCGATTTGAACGTGACGGTGGAGGCGACCTGCGATCGGTGTCTCGAAGCCGCCCGCTTTCCGGTTCAGAATCATTTCGATCTGGTCTATATGCCGGCGCGGGCGACTGCGCGCGGCGGCGAAGAGGAGATCGATGCCGGCGGTATTGAAGTCGGCTATTACGAAGGAAGCGGTCTCGCTCTGAACGATATCCTGCGCGAAGTGGTACTGCTTGCTTTGCCGATGCAACTGATCTGCACTGAAGCCTGCCGGGGAATTTGCCCCGAATGCGGGCAAAACCGCAACCAGCGCGATTGTGGCTGCCGCTCCGAGCGCCACGACGACCGCTGGAGCCAATTGAAACACTTTCGGGCGGAAATCAGCCCGCAGAACTAACCGGCAGGTTCTCATGCCGGCAAATTTCGACCGCCAAATTCTAATAGAAAGCTAAATACTGGAACAATGCCAAATCCGAAACGCCGCCACTCGAAGCGCCGTACGTCTACCCGGCGCGCCCATGATGCCCTGCGCGTGCCTCAGTTGGCCGAATGCCCCAATTGTCACGAGAAAATCCGGGCCCACCGCGCCTGCCCTCATTGCGGCAAGTACAAAGGCCGCGAAGTCATCGAAGTGGTAGAAGCCTAACCATCAAAGGTTCTCTGGATAAACTTCGTACATGGTCACCATAGCCCTCGATGCGATGGGAGGGGACAAGCATCCGCGGCCGGAGGTCGAGGGTGCAATCCACGCCGCCAGAACGTTTGGCGTAAAAGTCATTCTCGTGGGCCGTGAGGAAGTTGTCGAACCGGAACTGAACCGGCATGCTGGCTGGCGCTCGCTCCCTATCGAGCTGAAGCACGCCCGCGAACAGATCACCATGGAGGACAGCGCCGGCAAGGCAGTCCGTTCGAAAAAAGAGAGCTCCATCCGGATCGCGTCACAGCTTGTGCGGGATGGGCTGGCGCAAGGAGTGGTCTCGGCTGGAAATACGGGCGCGGTCATGGCGACCGCCAAAATGGTGATGCGCATGCTCCCCGGGGTCGATCGCCCCGCGCTGGCTTCCGCCTTCCCGACCCTCAGCGGCCGCTCGGCGGTAATGCTGGATGTGGGAGCCAACGTGGATTGCAGCCCGAAAATGCTGGCGCAGTTTGCCGTCATGGGCAGCGCCTATTCGCGGGTCATCTTTCATATGAAAGAACCAAGGGTCGGGCTGTTGTCAATCGGTGAAGAAGAGCACAAAGGCAACGCCCTGACTCATGAGGCTCATCCCTTGCTGAAGAGCATGAAAGCCCTCAATTTCATTGGCAACGTGGAGGGACGCGATCTATATACCGGCATCGTGGATGTGATTGTGGCGGATGGCTTTGTGGGCAATGTCGCTTTGAAGGTGAGCGAAGGACTTGTAGAGGTCATTCGCCAGTCGTTGAAGCAGTCCTTACAGGAGACCATCACGCGAAAAATGGGAGCGTATCTCGCCCGCGGCGCTTTCAACGATTTCAAAAAACGCGTCGATTACTCCGAATACGGCGGCGCGCCTCTGCTGGGACTCAACGGCATCTGCATCATCTGCCACGGCCGCTCGAATGGAAAAGCCATTTGGAACGCCATCCGGGTGGCCAAAGAGTTTGCCGAAGCCAAGATTAACCAGCGGATTGCAACTGAGCTAGACTGTTGGGCATCAGCAGCAGTGGGGTAACTTTGTGCGCTGCTTAGCCGGTTTAGCTTTCCTGGCACTGAGTGCGGTCCCGCTGGCGCAGGCCAAGGACGATCCGGTTCAGTGGTCCCTCGCTCTGGCAAACGGCGCCAGACAACTCGCGCCGGGAAGTACCGTTACCCTCGATCTCAAAGCCACCATTCAACCGGGCTGGCATCTCTATTCGCCAACCACCCCGCCCGGCGGCCCTATCATCACAAAAATCCGCCTGAATCCAAATCCAAACGTTGCGAGCTATCAGGTCTACCGGCCCCAGCCCGTACGAAAGTTAGACCCCAACTTTAACATTGATACCGAAACGTACACTAGAGACGCCATTTTCCTGATTCGGGCGGATGTGGCAAAGTCGGCGAGCGGAACTGCTGACGTAGCCGCAGTGGTGCGCTATCAGGCCTGCTCGGATGTGAAGTGTTTGAATCCCGTGCAGAAGACTGCGACTGCCCATCTGACGTTTGCAGCCGGCGCTCCGGCCGCGAGTTCGGCCATTCCTGCAGGGTACGCTTTGGTTCCGGCGGCAGCCGCCTCGCCGGCGCCCGTCAATCCGGCATCATCGGCGGCGGCGGCTCAGCCCTCAGGCACCGGATTCGCTTTTCTCCTGACTGCTTTTGGGTTTGGCATAGCCGCGCTGTTTACACCGTGCGTCTTTCCGATGATCCCGATCACGGTCTCATTCTTCTTGAACCAGAACGCGGCAACTTCGGCGCCTGCGAAGCGTAACGGCTGGCTTCAGGCGCTGGTGTTCTGCGTGGGAATTATTGTCTTGTTTACCGGGCTCGGCTTATTGGCGACTGCCATCGCGGGACCGTTTGGGGTCGTGCAACTTGGCTCCAGCCCCTGGGTGAACGGCTTCATTGCGCTAGTATTTTTTGTCTTTGGCCTGAGCCTGTTGGGAGCATTCGAATTGCGGCTGCCGTCTGGACTGTTAACCAGGCTGAATTCTGCCTCGCAGGGCGGCGGCTACGGCGGCTCTCTTCTGATGGGTCTGACGTTTTCGCTGACCTCATTCGCCTGTATCGGGCCAATTGTTGGTCCGTTGCTGGTAGCCTCGGTCCAGAGCAAGGGAGCGCCGCTCCTAGGCATGGTGGCATTTGCGGCCGGACTGGCCGCGCCGTTCTTCTTGTTGGCGCTTTTCCCCTCTTATTTGCAGCGGCTGCCGCGGAGCGGCATGTGGATGGTCCGGGTGAAGATCGTGCTGGGCTTTATTGTGCTCGCGGTGATGCTGAAGTATCTCAGCAACATCGATCAAGTCTTGCAAACGCATTGGCTCACTCGCGAGCGCTTTTTGGCTGCTTGGATTGTTCTGTTCGCTTTGCCTGGGCTGTACTTGCTTGGCCTGATCCCGATGGAGGGGATCAAGCGCGAAGACCGGCTCGGCGTGTCGCGCGCTTTGCTGGCATGCCTGTTTCTGATCTTCTCGCTTACCCTGGTTCCGGGGCTGTTCGGAGGACGGCTGGGCGATCTGGATGCGTACATCCCGGAATCCTCCGGCGGCGGCCTGAATGCTACAGGGATTCAAACAGAGGCCGGCGGTACCACGACATTCAAGAATGCATTGCCTGCGGCGCTCGCCGCAGCCCGCCAGCAGAACAAACTGGTGCTGATCGATTTCACCGGGTACGCCTGCACGAATTGCCATTGGATGAATGCGAACATGTTTCCCCGTCCCGAAATTCAGGCCGCGATGAAGAACCTGATTCGCGTCGATTTGTACACCGACGGCACGGACGCCGAATCGCAGAAGAACCAGGAACTGGAAGATAAAAAATTCAACACGGCTTCGATTCCGTTTTATGCGCTGGTGGATCCGGACCAAAACGTCATCGCGACCTTCCCGCAACTGACGCGCAATCCACAGGAATTTCTCGCGTTTCTGGAAAGCAAACCCGGCCAAGACCGAACCGCTACCGCGATGCTACGCTAGAATCGTTTGCTCGCGCGGATGTGGCGAAATTGGCAGACGCACTGGATTTAGGTTCCAGCGCCCGCAAGGGCGTGGGAGTTCAAGTCTCCCCATCCGCACCACAAGAAACCCGGCGCACTTCAGCCAACGCGCGGAAGACGCCCGCTATGTTCCGGATCGTTTCTTCGGAAGCCAGCAGGATGCGATGCGGTAGCCAGAAGGCGTCGCGTGTGCGTGCTTCGGCGACCGGGCAGGGCATGACGCGGCACCCGCTGCTCTGATACGCGGGATTTTGATAGAGCGTGTGCGGATAGAAGGGCGTTGACGGAATCCCGGCCGCGCTCAACCGGTTCTGCAGTTCGTCCCGCAGGTCCTGGTTGGGAACCCGCCCGATCAGTAGATAAAGCGAATTTTGCGTGATCGCAGGCGGTTGCGCCTGCCACACGATCTTTTCCACATCGGCAAGTAGGCTCTTCAATAGATTGGCATTGGCCATTCGAAGCCGGATCTGCTCCGGGAGCCGTTCGAATTGCGCCAGGAGAACTGCCGCCTGAAAGGCGGTTAGCCGGAAATTGGTTCCAATCCGGTAATGCTCATAAAAGCTCCGCCCCGGTACGCGGCCGCAATTCGCCATCGAGCGCGCCTGATCCGCGAAGTTCTCATCGGATGTGACCAGCATCCCACCCTCGCCGGCGCACAGAACTTTTCCGTTCTGAAAGCTGAACGAGCCCGCGATCCCAAAGCTGCCGGCCCGCTTGCCTCTCCATTCCGAGCCATGCGCCTGGGCGGCATCTTCAACCAGCAGCAGATTGCGCTGCCGGCAGATCGCTCCGAGCGCATCCATGTTGCACATCGTGCCGCCGAAATGGACCGGCATCACAGCCTTGGTCTTCGGGCCGATCGCTTCGCGCGCCCGCTCCGGATCGATGTTGAACGAGTCAGGTTCAATGTCCACAAACACCGGAGTGGCCCCAACCCGGGAGACCGCCGTCGCCGTCGAAATGAACGAAATGGCTGGAACAATCACTTCGTCTCCCGGTCCGATGCCCAGAACTGCCAACGCCAGTTCCAGCGTCACGGTTCCATTGAACGCGCTGATGCCATACTGCGCCTGCTGGTAAGCGGCGAAGCTGCGCTCGAACTCCGCTACAAACGGGTGAAAGCCGCCCCACTGCCGGCTTTCGAGCACCATGCGAAGCAACTCGGCTTCGCGCTCGTCCGCTTGGGGCCAGGAAGGAATCTGCATGCCGCGAAACTGCTCTCAGTGTAGACAATAGTGCGCATGTAAGAATTGGGGCAGATGTCCGTTTACGAGGATCGCAAGGACGATTTAGAGCGTTTCGAGTTCATGATGGGCCGCGAACGCGGACGCCTCGCCGTCACCCTGGACTGCATTACCGACGCTTTAGTGCTGGTGGGCCAACACGGCGTCTATTGCCAGAGCGCCCGCCAATTAGGCAAACCCGCGATGGACATTCAACTCATCACGAAGAGCCTTGCGGACGCCAAAGAGCTGATCACCAGCGTTCTGGAGGAGATGAAGGCACAAGCCAAGATAGATTAAAGACCATGCAAAAACGGGTTCCGTTCCTTCTCCCTTCCAATCGTGGTATTCTCGCCATGCCCTGGAATCACGACTGCATCTTCCGGTAAATCCAGAAGCCGCGTTTTAATGGAGGCCAGGAGCTGCCTGCTGTTTCCACCGGGCAAATCCGTTCGTCCGATGCTGTCGCGGAATAGCGTATCGCCGGCAATGAGTTTATTCTCCTGCGGGATCCAAAGGGAAATACTGCCTTGCGTGTGCCCGGGAGTCTCCAAAACCTGAAAATCGGCGGTGCCAAGCTGCAACACGGCTCCATCTGCGGCATTCATATCGACGTCCGTCTTCGGCGGTGTCCCGACGCCGAGCCAGCGGGCTTGCATATCGAGCGCATCGAGCAATTCCCGGTCGCGCTCGTTCATGTAAACTGGAGCGCCCGTCTGGGCGCGAAGTTTATGCGCTCCGGCAACATGATCGATATGCGCATGCGTGATCACGATGGCTCTTACTTTGAGCTCGTGCCGGTCGAGGATTTGGGTGATTTTGCCGATCTCGTCGCCGGGATCGACCACAATGGCGTCGTGCGTCTGTCCGTCTGCAAAAATGGAACAGTTGCATTGCAAGAGCCCGACCGGAAGTATGAAATGAAGCATGCCGCCCGTCTTTATCCTATCCGCAACACTTGGCAATAACGCTCCGGTAGCCGGGTAGGACGCCAATCGCGATTGAGCCAGATATGGCGCGTCGTGCCATCCGCAAGCAGACAATCTGCATCGGCCAAACGAAGCTTATAGGCGAACTCGATCACCCTCGAAGTGGCTTTGGCGATTTCGGTCTGGACGACGACCTCCTGATCGTACCGGGCCGGGCGGCGATATCGGCAAGTAACCTCGATCACGGACAAATAGAGGCCCTCGGACTCCTCCAGCCGCTTGTAATCGAGGCCGAGCGACCGTACTAGCTCCACGCGTCCGATCTCCATCCAGACCAGATAGTTGGCGTGATAGACCACCCCCATCTGGTCGGTTTCGGCGTAGCGCACCCGGAGCCGGGTCTGGTGCTGGGGCAAGCATTTCCTCCTTTGTGAATATAGCGGCCGTGCTTGCTAGCATTTGGACATGCGGGTCAGGGTGCTATTCTTCGGGATTCTGAAAGACATTGTGGGCCGTTCCGAAGAAGCCGTTGAAGTTGCGCCGGATTCAACAATAGCCGGCCTTTTTCAGGTCTATTCGGAACGCTTCGAAACCCTGCGCGACAAGCGTCCGTCGATTTTATTTGCACGCAACCGGGAGTTCGCCACGCCAGATACCGCTTTAGCCGAGAACGACGAAGTCGCCTTTCTGCCTCCGGTCAGCGGCGGCTCCAGCCCGATCGTCATCGAAGATCCAGCCGGGCATTTCTTTGCCGTTACGCGCGACTTGATCGACTCCCGAAACCTCGCCGAACGGCTGCAGCGGCCCGAAGACGGCGCGGTGGTCGTTTTCGAGGGAGTTGTGCGAAACAACAGCAAAGGGCGTGCTACCGCTTATTTGGAATACGAGTGCTACCAGGAAATGGCGCTTCGTCAGATGGCCGCTATCGGCCGCGAAATCGTCAACGGATTTGCCATTGGCCGCATCGGCATCGTTCACCGCTTGGGCCGCTTGGAAATCGGCGAGGCCAGCGTTTCCGTGGTCGCCACCGCCCCGCACCGCAAGCCTGCTTTTGATGCCGCTCTCGAAGCAATCAACCGCCTCAAGCGCGAGGTGCCGATCTGGAAAAAGGAGTTTTTCTCGGACGGAGCTGTTTGGGTGGACGGCGAATGGGATGACCGGCTGCTCGCGGGTTCGTTGAAGCATGAAGCGCCTTAGCCTGCGTGCAGTGAGTCTCGCATTCGCAATTCTGCCCGCGCTTTGGGCTCAGTTCAAGCCAGCCAATCCCGCCGCTCAGCAGGGACCGGAATCGCCCAACACGTTCTCCGTCAAAGTTAGTCTGGTGCGCTTGTTGGTCTCCGTAAAAAACCAGACGGGAGCGCCGGTCACCAACCTGAGCAAAGACGATTTCGAAGTTCTGGATAGCGGCGCCCCGCAGAACATTGCGGTCTTCGAGCGGAATACGTCTTTGCCGCTCTCGGTTGCGATCCTGATCGATACCAGCGGGAGCACGCAAATAGACCTGCATTACGAAGAAGACTCGATCCTGAAGTTCATACCGACATTGTTGGGAGCGGGCAATCCGCAGGACACCTTCGCGCTCTTTAGCTTTAACTGGCGCACCAACATGGATCTGGATTTCTCGCGTAGCCAGCGCCGTGCCGAGCGCATCCTGCACAGCCTTCGGGGCGAAGGCGGGACGTCGCTCTACGATTCGATTTACTTGGCCAGCGATACGCTACGAGATCGCGAAGGCCGCCACGTCATGGTGGTCGTGACCGATGGCGGTGACACCACTAGCTATAAGCGATATGAAGATGCTCTGGATGCTGCTCAACGCGCGGACGTGGTGCTGTATCCGATCGTCGTCGTACCCATCAAAGCGGATGCCGGCCGCAATACGGGCGGCGAGCATGCCCTTGCCACCCTGGCAGCCTCCACCGGAGGACGTATCTTTTATCCGGATGGATTCGATGAACTTGACGCAGCGTTTGGCAGCATCCTTCGCGAATTGCGCACGCAATACATGCTCGGCTTTTATCCGAAAGACGTGCGCGAATCACCACGGCGCTTTCACCCCGTTTCGGTGAAAGTTCGCGAGCCGGGAATGAGAGTCACGGCGCGCTCCGGCTATTACGAACCCTGATTGTTTCGCCGGTATGCTGAAGTGACAGTATATGGGCAATTTTCTGGACGCGGCGATTGAGATCGCCAAGGAAGCCGGCCAACTTCTGCTGGCACACCGCGGCGTCGGCTTCGAACTGAAGGGCGACTACGATCTGGTTACGGCCGCCGACCGCGCAAGCGAACAACTTATCGTCAAACGCCTGAAGCAGCGATTTCCCGAGCATGGCATTGTAGCGGAAGAAGGCGGCCGGGCCGCGGAGCATGCCGAGTTGCGGTGGTATGTAGATCCTCTCGATGGGACAACGAATTTCGCCCACGGCTTTCCGATGTGGAATGTGACGCTGGCTCTTGCGAAACGCGGAGAAGTGATCGCAGGCGTGATTTACGACCCGTTGAACCGCGAGCTGTTCACCGCCGAGCGCGGCGCCGGAGCGCGGCTGAACGGCGCGCCTATTCATGTCAGCAAAACTGCTGTGCTGAACGATGCGCTGCTCGCAACCGGTTTTCCGAGCCGCAAGCGTCACCAGAACGTGAACATTCACTTTTATTACCAGCTCGCCATGGTGACGCACGGCGTTCGTCGCGGCGGCTCAGCGGCGCTGGACTTGGCCTATACAGCCTGTGGGCGCCTGGAAGCGTTCTGGGAATTCGGTTTGAATCCGTGGGACATGGCCGCCGGGACCCTTCTGGTGGAAGAGGCCGGCGGAAAAGTATCGGGCATGCGCGGCGAGCGCGTGGACCTGCATGGCAAGTACGTCCTCGCCGATAACGGCCTGATTCACGAAGAAACCTTGAAATTATTCGGCGATATCTTTGCGGGCGAATATCCTTACGAAATGCCGCCGCTGCCGGCACCGGAGTGGGAGATGCAACGTGGCTGACTTCCCCGCGGTTCCACTCACTCTGGAAGGTTCATATGTACTGCACCAGATGTTCCGCTTCCGGCGCCCGGCTTGGCGGCAACTGAACGGGACGGCGCGGGAGCGGCTCCTAACTCCTGCTGTCGATCTGCTGTCGGGAATGGAGCAGCCAGCGGAAGGCCATCCGAACCAATCTGCAGTTTATTCGCACATCGGCCACAAGGGAGATCTGCTGCTGTTGCATTTCCGCGATTCGCTCGAAGACCTTCATCGCGCAGAGCTCGCCATTGGGCAATTGGAACTGTCCGATTATCTGGAGCCGAGCCATTCCTATATCTCGGTCGTGGAACTTGGGCTCTACGAGTCCTCGGCCAAGACTTATAACCAGCTTGCAGAGCGAGGATTGGAACCTCACTCGCCTGAGTGGAACGCTGCTGTATCGGAAGTCACTGCGCGTCAGGCTACCGCCATGGCGCCCCGTCTTTACCCGGAAGTTCCCAGCGCCAAATATCTCTGCTTCTATCCCATGGACCGCAAACGTGGGGAAGGGAAGAACTGGTATCAGGTCCCGATGCCTGAGCGGCAACGTATGATGCACGAGCATGGAATGATCGGGCGGCGCTATGCGGATTGCGTGCGGCAGATCATCACCGGCTCGATTGGCTTCGATGATTGGGAATGGGGCGTGGATCTGTTCGCCGAAGACCCGCTGGTGTTCAAAAAGCTGATCTACGAAATGCGTTTCGATGAGGTTAGTGCCGTTTATGCGCTCTTCGGCTCCTTTTATTTGGGGCTGCGCGTGCGCGCCGCGGATCTGCCAAAGGTGCTGGCAGGGGAGCTGTGAATCGTTATTTTCGGATCAGGCGCGTGGCTGGCCTTTTTGTGTTCGCCGCAGCGATTCTGCAATCGAAAGCGGGCCGGCCGTTTGCCGGACGCGTTCTGGTTGTGGTCACGTGCCATGCGGATGACTTTTCGATTTTCGCGGGCGGCAGCATCCAAAAACTGATCGATCAGGGGTACACAGGCTATCTGGTTCGCGTGACCGACGACGAGAAGAGTGGCGGGCCCGATCCTCAGCACAATGCGGCACAAAACGACCGCGAAGTGCGCGAAGTAGCTCATATGCTCGGGTTACGTGCTGTTTACTCGCTGAATTTCAAAAACGACGAACTCGGGCGCGTTCCTCATGACCGGCTGCGGGACGCCATCATGGGGTACCTGCGCCAATTGAAAGCGGACACGATTTACACTTTCGATCCGTACGCGACCTATGGGGAGGAGAATCCGGATCATCTGGCAACCGGCCGGGCTGCGGAAGACGCAGCGCGGAATGCCGGCAATTCCCGCTATTCTCCCGAGCAGATCCGGTCCGGCATTGCGCCTCATAGGGTGACCGATGCTTACTATTGGTCGCGCGCCCCCATTGACGTAAATGCGGTGACAGACATCTCTGCCTATCTGGACCGCAAGATGGAGGCTCTGGCGCACCAGCACGCTCAATTTCCGCCGAGCGTGGTGTCGTACTTTCGTGAGCACGACGAAGATGTCGGCCGCATATACGGCATGAAAGCTGCTGAGGTGAGCCATCACATCCGGTACGACAATTCGCCAGCCGAGAAAGACGTGGAGTTACCACATCGAGCCAACATAACGCCCTGGCGTCCGGTAGCGCCTCCCGGATTGACCAGTTTCAAGGGCAAGGTTGTCGTAGTGATTTCGCCCCATGCCATGGATTATGTGAGAGCGGCCGGCGGCACAATTGCAAAAGCAGTGCGGGAAGGCGCGACGGTTTATCTGGTAAGGCTTACAGATGATGAGCGGCACGGCGGAGCCGATTCGCGCGTGCAAAATCGATTGGCGATGGCCGACGCGACGCGCAAAGCAGCAAGAATTTTGGGAATTCGCCAAGTGATCGATCTCGATCTAAAGGACGGGGAGGTTGCGGAAGTGGCGGAGCCGGAATTACGTGCCCGCTTTGCTGCTATTTTTCGCGCGCTCGCACCGGATGCGATCTTCACAGCGGATCCCTGGGCCCCGTATGATCGCGAGCTGGACGATGCGCGGATTGGACACGCGGCCGAAGATGCAGCCTGGAGCGCCTCTCATCTTAGCTTTTATCCGGAACTTGCATTGATGCCTAAGACGGACTTCAAGGTCATCATCAACCGTTACTTTTGGACCGGCAACGGCGGCGAGCAGGCATCGAATTACCAGGAAAATATTGCGTCTGTAACCGAAATGAAAGCGCGCGCATTGCAGGTCTTCGGGAACCGTTCTCTCGGAGAGCAACCGCCGAGCACCACTGAGTCCTTTTATTACTATCACGCGGCAAACCCGCTCGATTGGTTTGCGGACTGGCTTGCGGCTTCTCCGGCCGCCCACTCGCTACCCGGTGCGCTTAGGTTGACTGCAGCGGCAGGGGCACCCAAGAAGGCGCTTGTTATTGCTCCGGAACTGGCCGACTGGCTCGCGAGCGCCGGCGCAACAGTCCGGCAGATGATTCGCGATGGGTATGAAGTTTCGCTCGTCTCGCTAGGGGACGGCAGTAAGAGCACGATCCCAACTGAGCGTCTGGGTCTATCTCGGGTGATTCAGTTCGGATTTCGTGACGGAGAATTGAGTTCCGTGCCTCCGCTGATCCTCCGTCATCGTTTAATGGAAACGCTTCGCTTATTGTCCCCAGATACAGTGCTGATGCCCGATCCCTGGGAGCATTACACTACGCACGAAAGCGTCGTAGCCGGGGATGTTGGAAGCGATGCAATTTATGAATGGACGTTGCAAGGCGCCGCCGGACGAATTCTGTACTGGGAACACAATCGCGGGACCCGAGCTTCCGAACAATTTCATGTAAGCCGGTTTGGGAAACGCGGGAGGTAACATTGATCCGATCACAGGTCGTCCTCAGTGTCTTGGTTCTCGCCCTGTCCGAGGTACATTCGCAGGCGGCAGATCCATCGACTATCGATTGGCATGCAATGGGTTCCTCACCGTGTGGGTGGTCCATTCCCGTGCAGAAGCCGGATCAGAGTCTGGATGTGGACCGGACCGTGGGCCTGCTGAAGGAGGACGGCTTCACCTGCGCTGTTGCAGTTATTGCCGAGCAGCCTCCCCGGAGTTGGAATGAATTTCAGAAGCTTGCGGCAGCCGTAAATGCGGCGAATATCGACCTCTGGCCTGTGTTGCTTCCTCCTACCGAGGGCATTTCACAGCCATACGGCCATGATTACGTGGCATGGGCAGAGGCACTAGCAAAGCTTTCCTTGCAATATCCGCATCTCCGTGGAATCAACATCGACGATCTGGAAGTGAATGCGAACCGGAAGATGTTTACACGAGATTACGTGTGCCGTATCTATCAGGCAAAGCAAAAGATCAATCCCAGACTACAATTTGTGCCTACGGTGTACGATCTCGACCGCAATGCCGCCGATCAACTCGCTGGCTGCGTGGACGGAGTGTGGTTGTGGTGGGTAAATCTGGAAATGGCGACGGGCCAGTCGTCGTTCCTGGAAAATAGCAAGCTGGCCGTGGCGGGCCGCTTTCCTGTTTATGGCGGAGTGTATGCCCATTGGACATCGTGGCACAAAGAGGGCAATCCGGTCCCCAAGGTCTTTACCAAAACTCTGGAACAAAGTTGTGAATATTCCAATGGCGCGATGATCTGGAATATTTCACTGGAGCCGTCGGACCCGTTGCTCAAAATTGCAAAGACGTTTCTACCTGGTGGCTCCTCACCGCTGGCGGGAAAATGCGGCCGTTAAAATAGCGTGGCTGTGCCGAGGCAAAGATCGCAGCTCAGAACAAGAGTTTCAGCGCGAATTGTATGATTCTCGGGTTGAATAGGCTTCCATCGTCGCCGCCAACCGGAATAATAGAACCAAAGTTGGTCGCAGTCGGCACGGCCACAGGAAAGATCGGCGAATAAAAATGGCTCGAAGATAAGTTGAAGACTTCGGTTCGAAATTGCAGGCTGGCTCTTTCGCGAATCGGGAAGTCCTTAAAGAAGGACATATCCAAAGCACGCTGTCCTGTTGAGCGGAGAATGTTGCGCCCTCCGGTTCCGAGCGTTCCAAGCTGCGGAGTGACGAACACGGAGGTATCAAATTCATGTGTGTAAGTCCGCTTAAAGCCGGACGGCAAGGGATTACCGGTGATATTCATCCGTTCGGTGTTGAAGATATTGCCGGTTTGGCTCCGGTCACCGCAAAAGCAGCCGACCGTGAAAGGCGTTCCATCGGCGAGCATCGCGATGCCATTGATCTGCCAGCCACCCAGAAGCGCGTTTACCACGCCGCCGTGATTCAGCAGGCTTTTCCCTTTTCCGAAGGGCAACTCCCAAAGCCAGCTCAGGACGACACGCCGGGTCTGGTCGAAATTAGACACGCCACGCTCCAGATTGAAATTGTGTGAGTATTGCGCGATGGAAGAAACTGCGCCGGCAACGTTCTGAATCTCGGAGAATTGATCGATCGAGCGGCTCCAAGTAAAAGAGGCAAGTACCTGGATACCTTGTTTGAAGCGTTGCTCCGCCTTCAGAGTTAGCGCATTGTAGTGAGACTGCAGTATGTTCGCGTTCGCGAAGGCGTTCGAGGCGAAATTGCCATACGGGACCCGGGCCTCAACCGGCGAACAAGTAGATAAGTAAGTTCCTGCCGGGCAGTTGCTGCGGTAAGTAAAGCTGTTATTCGGATTACCCGGAGACGGAGGAAGAAACGCCTGGTTAAAAATCCACTGGATCGGCTCGCGCAGCGCATGCGATCCCTGATAACCCGCTTCTAACAATAAGTTTTGTCTTGGTTCGAACTGAAGGTTCAACCCCCATTGCTGGATATAGGGCGTCCGGTTATCCGGAAGTTGTGTTTGCGCGCCGGGGCAGTAGCTATTAATTTGGGTGGTCACCCCGGTGACCGGATTGATCACACTAGAGGACGGTGCCTGGCAAAATGGCAGCGTGAACTGACGCTGGGCAATGGAATACGGCGGCGGGAACAGGTTCCGGATATCCAGCGGCGGAACTGCCTCGGCTCCGGTGGGGATAGGAAGGGTCGGGGAAAGAAACGGGATGTTTTGAGAAATAGATCCTGCCGGATAGTAATTCTGATAGACATCGTAGAAGATTCCATAGCCCGCGCGGACAACGAACCGGTCGGTTTTCAGCGGACGCCAGGCTAGGCCGAAGCGCGGCGCGAAGTCCTTGTAGTCGGTGTTGATCAGGGTATCGCTGGCACAGCACGCGGCGAGAATCGGATTGTTTACCAGTTGTGTATATGCCTTATCGCGATAGAGGACGCGGCCACCGGGAGTGCTGAAATCAAAGACAGAACCGCCGAGCGTTGTGTCTTTAAATGGCGTGTGCAGTTCCCACCGCAATCCAAGATTAAGAGTGAGATTGGAAGTCGCCCGGAGATCGTGCTGGTAGTAGAACATGTAATCGGTGTTGCGCAAATGGGACGCGGCCGCATCGAAGGCGCGGAACTGGGTTGCAGTCGCGCCGGCGTTGTTTAAATATCCGAGCAGGTAGTCGGCGAAACCATTCCCAGTATTCGGCTTGCCCGCCGCTTGGGCGATCAGAGGATTCGCCGCTGTATAGGCGCCCGCGAAGGTTAGTTGCCCATTTCCTTGCCCACCGCTTTGATTAAAGTTCTGGTTCCGCCGGATATCAAAACCTATCTTGATGCTGTTTCGCCCGCGTGTGAGCGATAAAGTATCGACGTAACTGAAGATATTGGAAATGTTGAAGAACGGGGCGGTCCCGCCAAACCCGATGGGGCTGTACTGCGTTCCCATTGAGATAAGCGGCAAGGCGTAATAGGCTGGATCGTCGCGGAGGTTCTTCAGTCCGGCCTCTTTCCAGTAGTTCGTCGGGCCGAACGCTGTTTCGTAGCTTTGCAGAAACCAGAAGCGCGTGAATCCGACTTTCGCCTCATTAATCGTTCTTGGATTGAAGATATGGGCCCAACTGATCTCGGCAAACCAGGAGTGCTGGCGGACGTCGTTGCCGGAAAGCGGAATCAGCGCCGGAAGCGGGGCATGCTCGGCATATTGAAGAATCTGTCCGAATAGCCGGTCGGAGTTACCGATATTTTCGTCAATCCGGCCGCTATAGCCGTCGGTATCGGTCGGCGTGGTGATGGCGCGAGTGTAATTGTTACACGGCAAAGTGCACGTCGAGGTGGGCATCGGAAAATACTTGAGGAGATTGTTGCTTTGAGCCGCAATCATCGAAGTGGGAATCTGGTTGTTCGGAAACGCAGCGCGACTTACGGGAATCGCGCCGCCCGGGTTGGGAACCGTTGTGAGTGGGTTATAAAGTTGGGTCGGCCAGTCGGAAAAATTACCGCTCCGCTCCTGAGTAGTCGGCACTTGCCCCTGTCCGATTGAACCGGTTCGCCGCCTGCCGCCTTGATAACTGAAAAAGAAAAATGTGTGATCTTTGCCGTTGTAAAGCTTGGGGATGAGGACCGGGCCGCCGATGGCGATTCCGAACTGGTTCTGCTTGAGCGGCGTCTTGGTATGAAAGAACGGATTCGAGGGCTGCAACGCGTCATTGCGCAAAAACTCCCAAAGCGAGCCGTGCAGCCCGTTGGTGCCCGATTTCAGTGCTACGCTTACTTGCGCCGCGCCCATTCCGAACTCCGCGGAATAAAGACTGTTCTGCAGCTTAAATTCCTGAATCAGGTCGATGGGTGGAATGATCGACGGAGTCTGAAACAAGGGCTCGTTCACGCTGATGCCGTCAACCATGTAGCTGATGGAAGCCGGCCGCGCGCCGTTCACGCTGACATTCCGAAATGCATCATTCAAACCATGCCGGCGAATTGTGGGCGCGGCCGTGATGCCGCCCTGTACTTCGGTGACACCAGTGTTCAGGCGCAACAACGTCGTAAAGTCGCGTCCATTGAGCGGCAACTCCGTCACGGCGCGGTTATTCACCACTTGCCCAATGGTTGCCTGGTCTGCCTGAACCAGAGGGGCTTGGTCCGTGACATTTACGGTTTGAGCCGTGTCGCCCAGTGTCAAATCGAGATCGACGCGCACCGTCTGATTCACCGCTACTACGACGTCGGGTACGGTGATTTTCCGGAAGCCCGCTTTTTCCACGTCGACGCGGTAATGCCCAGGGAGGAGGGCCGGGATGTAGTAGTTCCCGGTGGCGTCTGTGACAAATGGAAACGAGACATTGGTTGCTTGATTCGTGGCCGTAATTCGTGCATGGGGAACAGCCGCCCCCGAGGGATCGCGAACAATGCCAACAATGGCGCCGGCTGAGGTTTGGCAAAAGGCGGGCAGGACAGTCCAGAGAGCTGTCCCGAGGATGAAGCATAGCGCGAGGATGCCCCCTTGCTTACGCGCGGGGTTCCGAACTGGGATCGCTAACGCCATGGGAGGTCTCCTTTATAGGTGTGGTGGAAAGCTCCGTATCAGAAAGGTATGGTGGTAGATTACTCCTTAACACTAGTTCCGGTCAAGAGAAACCTTGACAAGATCTCTGGGAAGACGGAATATTGCTATCGTGAACGGTGTGGAGTAATTCTCCTTCAAGCATGAAGGCCGCGATAAAAACCCGAAATCGCCAGGCACAACGCTCCACGGCTGGTTGCCTCTCTCGCCTACGCAGCATGATTCAAGCGTTGAAGCCGGCGGAACGCAGTATTGCAGATTTTGTCCTTGCCGACCCCGAGCGCATTATTCAGATGTCGATTTCCGAGTTAGGCCAACAAGCAGAAGTTGGCGAATCGACCGTGATCCGTTTTTGCCGCGCGCTTGGGTACGGAGGGTACCAGGAGTTTAAGCTGCGGCTCGCGCAGGACCTGGTAGAGCCAGTCGAATACATTCATGGCGACATCAGTTTTCAGGATTCAATTGACGATCTGGCCAAAAAGATTTTTCAAACGAATCTGAAAGCGGTGGAGAACACGATGAAGTCGCTGGACCGCGGCCTGGTGGAAATTGCGGCAAAGGCGCTGGCGAGCGCGCGAAAGATCGATCTATATGGGGCTGGTTATTCGTCGTTTACCGCGCTGGACGGAAAACTGAAATTGACGCGGTTAGGCTTGATCGCGGACTGCTACGGAGACGCGCATTTACAGATGATGGCGGCCACCTCATTGCGAGCGGGCGACGTGGCCATCGGAATCTCGCATTCGGGCAGCACCAAGGACGTGGTGGATGCGCTAGCTGCCGCGCACCGTTCCGGCGCGACAACCATCGCGGTCACCAATTTCAGCCCGTCGCCTGTCACGAAGCCCGCGGATATCATTTTGCTAACCGGGTCGCCCGATACTCCGCTCGGAGGAGAAGTCTTAACGTCGCGAATTGCGCAATTATGCGTGTTCGATGTTCTCTCGGCAGCGGTGGCGGTCGCGCTCGGAGAGAATTGTCTGGAGTTTATCCGCAGAACGTCGGAGGCAGTGAAGAGCAAGCGGTATTAGAGGCCGATTGGCAAGCGGCCCAGGGGTTGCCCCGGGCAACCTGCCCCATGTGACTGTTCAGAAGGAGGAATCAGATTTTGTTCAAGGCAGGATTTGGGAAGCGGCCGATTTCACCGGCAATTGGGGCGCCGCTGGCCGGTTTCGCCGCCCGAAAAGGGACTTGTGAGGGCGTACACGACGAACTGTTTGCACGCGCACTCGTACTGGAGAATGATTCAACCGCGATCGCCCTGGTTAGTCTCGATGTGCTCGCAGTGGCGAGCGATTTTGTCGAGAAGATCCGGCGCGCCATTGCCGTGCGTGTCCCTATCGAACCGGCCGCCATCCTGATTTCTTCGACGCATACCCACGCCGGGCCCGTTACCGTCAGCACTTTTTTTAATCCCGACGAGTCACTCGACCCGAATTATATGGCTCTGCTCGGCGATGCCATCGTAGCGGCCGTGGAGGCTGCATGGCAGACGCGTTTTGCCGCGCGAATTGGCGTCGGTACAGGAATCATTGAGGGGCTGGGAGTGAACCGCCGCTCGAAGGATGGCAAACCGGTCGATCCCGAAATAGGGATTGTGAAAGTTGACGATGCCCACGAAAAGACAAGAGCGGTGCTCATGAACTATGGGTGTCATCCGACTGTGCTTGGTCCCGACAACCTTTTGGCGTCCGGCGATTTTCCCAATCCGGCGATTGAGCGTGTGGAGGGGCAACTTGGTCCAGGCAACTTCGCGATGTATGTCAACGGAGCGCAGGGTGATATCAGCGTCGGGCATTCATCGGAATTGAGCGCGATTGGCGTTATCACCCCCGGCCGTACGTTCGAAAGAGCAGCGGAATTGGGGCAGCGGCTCGGCGATGCCGTTCTGCAGGCGCTTCCGGGAATTGCGACAACAACCAGCGCATATCTGCGCTTTGAAACGCTCACTGCCGGCCTGCCCATCAAGCCGTATCCGGACGCAAAACAGACCGAAAATGCCCTGCGAGAGGCTGAGAGGAAGGTACAAACGCTTTGTGCAAACGGCAATTCCGCGGAATACCGGCAGGCCCAATCGGAACTGCTCTACGCGTCAATTACACACTACTATGCACGGGAAACGAAGAAGTATGCCAATGGCGTGCTGCCAATTGAGCTACAGGCCATTCAGATCGACGATAACGTCTTCATGGCCGTGCCGGCAGAAGTTTTCGTAGAGATCGGGTTGCGTATTAAGAAGGCGAGTCCGTTGCGAACATTTGTGGCCGGCGTGACGAACGGCTATATTGGCTATCTCCCTTCCCGCAAAGCATACGAGGCCGGCGGATATGAAGTGGTTTCCGCCAAGTGCGACGCGAACGGAGAGGATCGCCTGTTCGAGGGCGTTATGCGGCTGCAGCAAAGCCTGGTGCGGCAGCATGCATAGCAAACTTCGTATCGGCGTAATCGGTCTGGGTATCATGGGCGAGCAGTACACCAGAATCTACCGCTCGCATCCTTTGGCCGAAGTTACCGCCATTGCAACACGCAATCCCGAGCGCCTCCGCTTTATAGGAGAAAAATACAATGTTCAAGCGCGCTACACGAATTACGGCGCGATGCTGGCGAACGCTCCACTGGATGCGGTGTGCGTGGCAACACCGGATTTCGCCCATTACGCTCCGGTGAAAGCGGCTCTTGAGGCCGGGCTGCACGTACTCTGCGAAAAGCCCTTCACGACGGATTTGAGCGAGGCCGACGAATTATTACAACTCAGCCGTTCGAGGCCCCGGCAAAAGCTGCAAGTGGCCTTCAACCACCGATGGCTTGGGGCATATCACCAAGGATTTGTCGCAATTCAGCAAGGCTCTATCGGCACTCCGGTGGCAGGCTACGCACGGAAGAACGATACGATCTGGGTATCGACGGAGATGATCGGCTGGGCAGCCCAATCGACTCCGATTCATTTTCTAGGAGCCCATGACATTGACTTGCTGCGATGGTATTTCGCAAGCGAGCCGGTAGAAGCGCATGCGTACGGGGCCAAAGGTGTCCTGTCAGGCCGCGGAATCGACACTTACGACGTGGTGCAGGCGCAGCTAAAGTTCGCGAGCGGCGCTTTCGCCACCATCGAGTCCGGGTGGATTTACCCCAACACGTTTCCCACCATCACCGATTCTTTTGTCGAGGTGATCGGGTCGGCAGGGCACCTGCATTTTGATCGCAAGCGTGAATCGATAGAGCTGAGTACGAAAGACAAATTTTCGTATCCGAAGACCTTTTTGCTCAATGAGATCTTTGGCAAGTTCCGCGGCGCATTTGTGGAGTGTCTGAACGATTTCGTCTCCGCGATTGTGGACGATACACAACCGAAAGTCACCGCCTTCGACGGCCGCCAGGTAACCGCCGTGTTGGATGCGGTTTCGCGCTCGCTGAGCAAAGGCGGAGTTTGCAGCGTCACACCCGCCGGAGTAGCGGCCCAGCATCAATCGTCATAGAACATGCGGGCAACGCTGCAGATATCCGACTACGTGGTGATAGCCGGATATTTTTTGCTGCTTGCGCTGATCGGTATTTATTTCTGGAAGCGCATGCGCCACGTAAGCGACTTCTTTGCCGGGGGAAACAGCATTCCCTGGTGGCTCGCGGGCGTTTCGTTTTACCTGACGGCATTCAGCGCGTTCACGTTCGTCGCGTACGCGGAGATGGCGTACCGCTATGGGCTCGTCGCCGTCACGCTCACCTGGAGCGCACCCGCGGCCATGCTTTTCGGCACAATCTTTCTGGCCGGAAAATGGCGGCGCGCGCGTATTCTCAGTCCGGTGGAGTTCCTGGAAGCGCGTTACAACACCGGCATCCGCCAGGTGATGGCATGGGCCGGACTGCCGCTGAAAATCGTCGACGACGGATTGAAGATCTACGCCACGGGCATCTTCGTTTCAGCCGGATTTGGCTATAACTTGGAATCCAGCGTTATTGTCAGCGGCTCCGTGATGGTGCTCTACACGTTTATGGGTGGAATCTGGGCGGTGGTGGTCACCGACTACATCCAGTTCATCATCCTGACTTTGGGCGTAGTCGTGCTCTTTCCGCTGGTTTTCGTTCATTTTTCTTCGTTCGGCGCCTTCGTGCACGCGATGCCCGCGGGTTTCTTCGATCCGATACGGGCACCGTTTTCCCCACTTTATGTTTTCGCCTTTTACCTGCTGGTCCTGTTGAGTTACAACGGCAATTGGGCTTTTGCGCAAAAGTTCTACTCCGTTCGGGATGAGCGCGCGGCGCGCAAAGCGGGCCTGCTTGCGACTGTTTTGAAGATCGCTGGCCCTCCGCTCTTTATCCTGCCGGCCATGGCAGCGCGCTCTCTGATGCCGGAGCTGATGCAGACACCGCATTCGCCGCAATACGCCTATGCCGCGCTTTCGCTTCGCTTCCTTCCGGCCGGGCTCATGGGGCTGATGATCGCAGCCATGTTCTCCGCGACAATGTCCACCTTGAGCGCGGATTACAACGTGATGGCGAGCGTGATTACCAACGACGTATACCAAAGGTTGATCGATAAAACGGCGAGCCCGCGAAGGCTGGTCTTCGTGGGGCGCGTCGCGACACTCTTCGCCGGGGCAGCAACCATCGGCATTGGGATTGTATTGGTGCGGTCGGCCGCACAAGGGCTATTCGAGGTGATGGTCACGCTATTCGGCTTATTTGTAGGACCGATGCTGATTCCGATGCTGGCGGGCCTTTTGATCCGGCGCATCACGTGGCGGGGCGCGGCGGCCGGCATTGCAGCAGGATTCGCAACGGGGTTCGGACTGTTCCTTTACAAGACGCTGGTACTTTCCCATAAAGCGGGAATCGATGCGAACTGGCTGCGCTATGACTTCGAAGGTTTAAGCATTCTGGCGACCTTTGGCGCGACTATTGCCGGCATTGCTCTGGCCACCGCAGTGGAGCGTGTGGGTACCACGGAGCGCGGCCGCATCGCCGCGTTCTTTGCGCGGCTCGATACACCCATCGGTAAAGAACGGACCGACATTCAAGCCGATATTGCGCCGTTCTCGCCGTTTTTCATCATGGCGTGGATCACCGCAGCGACAGGCGTTCTGCTCTGGTGCGCGCTGCTGGTTCAACCCAACGGAGCGGGCCGCGCGATCAACGGCTTCGCGGGATTAGCGCTCGTGCTGATCGGAGCCGGATTTCACCGTCTTCATCGCCGGTTACTGCGCACAAACTCGCTGGTGACTGTGGCGGCAGAAGAGGGTTCCCACGGCAATTCCTGATGAGGCGCCTTGCATGAAGATCCTCGACTGGTGCGTGGTTGGCCTATATTTCGCCTTCATGCTCGCAGTGGGGCTGCACTTCACGCGCCGCGCCGGCCGCAGCGTTGCTGACTACTTTGTTTCCGGACGGAATCTGCCGTGGTGGATCATCGCACTATCCGCAGTCGCGACCTATACCGATGCCGGCCTGGCGCCCGCGGTGACGATGCTCACCTATCAAGGCGGGCTGCTGGGCAATGCGGTTTGGTGGATTCCGTACATCATCTGGATGCCGCTGGGGGCCGTGTTGTGGTCGAAGTATTGGCGCCGGCTCGGCACCGTGACATCCGCGGAGATGATCGAGATCCGGTACGGCGGCCGCTTCGCGCATGGCTACCGGGCTGTCTATTCCGTTTTCATGAGCTTCGGTTTCATTGTGCTTCTGATGGGTTATGTTTCCGGCTGGCTGGGAGCGGCGCTTGGACCCATTCTCGGCTGGCAACCGCTCCAACTGATTCTATTCGCCGGCATTGTGGCTGCGGCGTATACCGTCACCTCGGGACTCTATGGCGTCGCGTATACCGATGCACTCCAATTCGGAATTTTTCTTGTTGGAAACATCATTCTGGTTCCCATCGCACTCGCCGCGACGGGAGGAATGAACGGCGTGTATCAATCGATCGAAACGCTGCGGGGAGGAGCCAACTCAGCGTTCTTTCGAGTCACTTTGCCAGCTCCTGAGCTGGGCGGTTTGACGATTCTCGCGTTTGTGGTGCAGGGCCTGTTCTTCGCGGCTTCCCCGACCGGCGGAGAAGGTTTCACCGCCCAGCGGTTTATGGCCGCCCGAAATGAATTTCACGCGCAAGTAGGCCAGCTCTTCAACACATTGCTCACTCTCATTGTCCGGGTTGTGCCATTTCTTTTCCTCGGTATGATTGCCGCTGCGCTCTATCCGCCGAAATCGGTGAGCGAGCCCGGCGACTTGTGGGCGCGACTTGTGCATACGTACGCGCCACCGGGATTATTGGGTCTCCTAGTTGCCGGCATCTTTGCAGCGTATATGTCAACCATCAGCACCCAGATGAATTGGGGCGCTTCGTATATCGTCAACGATCTTTACCGGCCATTCCTACTCCCCGGAAAGACCGAGCGCCACTACGTTTGGATTGGACGCGCCGGCTCGCTTCTGATCTTTGCGCTCTCACTGGTGGTGGCCTATTTCTTTGTGCATGGCCTGCGCCCCTGGTTTCTGTTCATTAACTCCGTCGTCTTCGCGTTCATCCTGCCGCTTTCCTGGCTACGCTTTTTCTGGTGGAGGCTGAACATCTATGGCGAGGCCGCGGCGCTGGTGATCGGACTTCCTCTGAGCTACATCGTCTGGTTTCCGCTCGGTTTCTCGAAGGAGAGTCTACATCCTTTCTGGCATGGTTTTCTGCTTCTCTTCGTAAGCGGTTTTGCTTCCATTGTTGCGATTTCCTGTTTCACTCCGGCGGAGAGCATTCATACTCTGCGCGAATTTTATACGCGCTGCCGTCCACCGGGATTCTGGGGCCCGGTAACGAAGTCACTCGATGGCGAGGCGCACGCTGCTATCCGGGCCGAAACCATCCGCGATCTTTTGGAGTGCGCGCTTGGCATCCTGTTCGCGGCCGCTGCGATTTTGAGCGTGATTGCGGCTATGGGCCGCCATTGGAGCACGCTCGGAATGGCTTTCCTCGTGCTCGCAGCGAGCGGCGGTCTGTTCATTGGCCGGTGGTCGCGGCGAGGCATGTTCCGGTCACTGGCTGTAGATGAGGCGAGTTCCCTATGTGCGGATTGAAGCGCATCCTGCTCGTTTTGGCGGCGATGACGCCTCCCTGCATGCTTGCAGCAGACGTGACGCGTGCTGCAACAGTGCCGTTCACCTGGCGGGAGGATTTTCAGGGTTCCGAACTGGGCCAGTTTGCGAGTTATCCACCAGTGCAGGATGCGGGATACGATCCTTCTCTTTTACCCACATCCGAGTATGGCGCTCCGGGTGGACGTGCCTTGATGCGCGTGCTGGAGCCGGTGAGACCGGGCCCGGTGCGCTCTGGATTTATTCGGCGTCTCGATCTGGTTGCCGTAGATCGCGCGACCCTGTCATTTTCTTATCGGTTCGAGGGCGCCGCTTCCGGCGATCAGCTTGAGATTGGAATCGCTGGCGCAAACGGGCGGCGTTATCGTACGGCGATACCGCTGGACGGGGGCGAAGCCTGGCATCGAGTACACCTCAGACTGCGAGAACTGCACGACGAATCCCATCTCCCTCCGCCGCCCGGAACTGGTATTCAAGGTTTTTATCTAGTGGCCAGCCTGCCCCATGCGAACCCTGATGTCACTTATCGCTTCCTGATCGATGATGTGGTGCTTCAGGCCGAGCGTCCAGCGCGCTTTCAACTGCTGCGCCCGCGTGCAACTCCATTGGAGCCCAGAGCGGACCTGTTTGCCGCAAACACGGTTGACACAGGCAGCCGGTTGAACGTCGAAGCGGTTGCGCCCGTTCCCCTCTCGAAAGCTGAATGCAGTTTAAAAGATCAGGATGGCAAGACAATTAGCAGCTCGCTGCTCCACGAAGACGCCGCTCGAGGCGTGTGGTCGAACCGTAAGGCTCTTGCACTCCCGGACCATTCCGGCGTTTACACGTTGCTTTTGAACGGGGTCACGGCCGATGGCATGTCGATCACGACCGCCGTGCGGATGGTTGGCCTATTGCCGGTTTCTTCTAAACATCCGCGTTTATTTTTTGGCGCCGAGGATTGCGTCAGGCTCGCGGCACGCGCTCACAACCCGAAATACGCGGCAGCCTGGCAGGAGATCGTCAATGAAGCGAAATTGTCGCGGAGCACTGGCGATTTAACTCGGGGCGCGAGTATTATCCCGATGCTCGATCACGTCTATCTGCTGCCGACATTACCTGGTTACTTCGACCTGATTACAAAAGCGGGGCAGCGCATCCAATACAACGCACTGGTGGCAAGCATCACAGGCGATGCGGAAGCAGGCGAAACAGCGAAGCGGGCCCTGCTCGACGTCATGAAGTGGAAAGCCTGGGCGCCGCCATGGTTTCCTGCCCACGGCCAGCCCACTTACTATCCCGCCGGTCAATTCACCGCGCAGATAGCCTTTGCTTATGACGCTCTGTATAACCAGCTCTCGCCTGACGAACGGCAACTGGTTCGCAATGCACTTATCGAAAAAGGCATTTTACCCGCGTACCGGGAATATGTGGTGGATGACCGCGTCATCACAAATACCAGTAATTGGATTGAACATAGCGTAGCCGGCTCGCTGATCGCGGCTGCTGCAATCAAAGGCGATGGACCAGATTCCGATCTGGACCTCTATATCAACGGCTTACTCGACAAGCTGGAAAAGCACCTCGCTGCGAGCTATTTTCCAAGCGGTAGTTATGGAGAGGGCATCAGCTATCAAGAGTTCGATCTGGAGACGCTCGGTCCTGCGCTCATCGCTCTGAAGCGTGTTTTCGGCCTGGATTACTGGAGCCGTTCGTACGTGAAGGATTCACTGTGGTATCCACTGTCGACGCTCGCCGATCCTGTTTCCGGCTGCCTGGATATGGGGGACACTCACTGTCCTTCCGGCGTCAACATCGCACCCGTCGTGGCGGCATCGCGCAATCCGGTGTTCCGGTGGTACGAGGACCGCGTTCATCGCTCCCTTTGGGAAGATTTCCTGTTCGCTAACGACACGTTGAGGTCGCAGCCGCCCGCCGCCCCGGGTTCGCGTTATTTCCCGACGAAAGGCGCTGTCGTGTTCCGCACGGGATGGCAGCCCGATGACGCCATCCTGTTGTTCCGCGCCGGCCCCAATTTCAATCACAACCACGCAGACCAGGGATCGTTTCTGTTACGTGCATTGGGCGAGAATCTGGTCACCGAAGCCGGATACGCGGATTACTACAAAGATCCGTATTACGCGAGCTATTTCAAGCAAGCCGCGGGGCACAATACCGTACTCGTAGATGGCGATCCTGCCAGTCAGGAGATTGCCGATACACTGCTCCTTCCGGCTTTACACGAGTATCCTCGCATCGATAGTGTCCTGCTGAGCGCGGATTTCGATGCGCTGGATAGCGAACTGCAGCAGGTGTATCGCGGACGCCTCACACGATTTACCCGCCGCCTTATATTTCTGAAGCCGAACTACGTGTTTGTCTATGACGAACTGGTTCCTACCCGGGAAGCGGAGTTCGATTGGCTGCTGCATCTTCCAGATGTCTCGCGCGTTACCACCGAAGCAGACGGTGCCATTTATAGCGGGAAAACGGCGTCTCTGGCTGTTCGCTTTCTTTCTCCGGGCGCGCTCATTCTCCGGATTGCTGAGGGAGACTTGCCCTACACGACATTTAATCCCGTCGCACCGGCAGCTATTCCAGCACAACCCGCTGTCTTGAATGCAACCACCGGCACCTCCAGCGAACTGATGCGATTTCTTGCGATTCTGGCGCCCGCAAAATCTTCGGACACGGCACGTGAGCATGTCAGGAAATGGAGCCGCATCGACACGCAGGACTGGATGGGCGTTGCGCGCCCGGGAGAGATGAAAGATCGATTGTTGTTCCGCAAGGGACCGCCAGGACAGGGCGCATTCGATTCCTGGATCACCAATGCCGCCGCCTGGTACGTTCGCGGCGAACCGGATAAATTAGAAATGCTTGCGGCACTCGGCGTCTCAGAGCTGAAGCGCGGCAACCAGAGATGGTTCCACAGTAAGTATCCCGCCAGTTTTTGCGCGATGTATCAAAACGAGCGGATTGCGCTGAATGTATATTCCGCAGTTGCCCAGACGATCCAATTTCGCAAGCCGGATGGCCGTATAGCGGAGATCAACGTGCAACCAGGCAACCATGAACTTCAACTCGCGGGAGAAGCGAACCAATGACACGCCGGTACTTTGTAGAATCGGCCTTGGCCAGCGCGGGAGCACGGCCGCAAAAAACGAAATCTTCAAAAGTACCCCGGAACGAGTTCGACTATGTCGATTGGAGTTGGATGCGCTGGCAGCGCATCACTGGCGACCGGCGTCCTGAAATTGCAGGCGAGCAGACGGGCAAGGCCGAGTTGATCGAGCTGGCGCCAAAAGAACGAAAAAACTGGCCCGCGCGCCGGGAGGCCTTTCGCAAACTCCTCGCGCAGTTCACCGGGTCCGCTCCCGCCAGGAACCCTCCGCTCTCGCCGGAAGTTTCAGGCGAATATCGGAATAATGGCTTTATTCGCCGCAAGGTGCGCTATCAGTCCGAAGCCGGTGAGTGGATAGCCGCGTTCTTATTCATTCCGGACAACCGGAAGGGCCGCACGCCGGCGGTGCTCTGTCCGCACCAGACCACGCAGGCCGGCAAAAACAGTCCGGCGGGGCTTGCCGATGTTGCCGAGCAGCACACAGCTTTGCATCTCGTGCGGCGCGGCTACGTTACCCTGACCTGGGATGCGTTGTGCTTCGGCGAACGGCATAATCCCGCTTCGGGGCATTATGGCGATGCGATCCCGTTCTACAAGCGCCATCCGCAATGGTCGCTGCTGGCCAAAATGATTTGGGATCTGAGTCGAAGCATCGATTATTTGGAGACGCTCGATTTTGTGGATGCCGCCCGGATCGGCTGTGTCGGACATTCGCATGGAGGAATCACCACGCTTTTCGGCATGGCTCTCGAACCGCGCATTGCGGCGGGCGCGAGCAACTGCGGATTCGATACCTTTCGGATTGACGGCAACACCTTTCGATGGAGCCGCGCCACGGCGCTTTTGCCTCGCTTGGGGTTCTATACCAGCAGTCCCTATCTGAACCTGGATTTCTACCGCGCCGTCCCGGATTCCGAAGTCATTCGCACTCCGTTCGAGATGCACCAGATGCTTGCGCTGATTGCGCCGCGGCCTCTGATTATGACCGCTTCGGACGATGATTTTGTTTTCCCCAACGGAGGCTGGAGCACGCGCCAATCGCTGGCCCGCCTCGCGCCTCTCTACCGCTTATTACAAGCCGAAGATCGCCTGTCCAGTTATTACTTCCGCGGCGGGCATAGTTTTCCGGAAGACGCATCTTCCCGGGCTTATGCCTGGCTCGATCGCTGGCTGAAGAGTTGAACATGGAGGTGATACTCGCGATTGACGGCGGCGCGACTCGGACGCGATGTGTGGCAATCGATCGGGCCGGCCGGACGCTCGGCGACGCAGAGCGCGGCGCATCGAACCACTTACAACGAAGCGCGGAGGCCGTTCGCACAACACTGACGGAAGCTGTAGACGAGACGCTCCGTATGGCAAATCTTGGCAACGGAGATGTCAAATGTATTTCTGCCGGACTGGCGGGAGTGGACTACGACGGCTATGGAGCAGCTCCCATGCTCGCGCTCTTTCGTGAACTCGGGTTCGAGTGCTGTCTAGTGCAGGGCGACATGGTGATAGCCCACGCTGCCGCGCTCGGAATGAGGCCGGGAATTGTTGTGCTTGCTGGAACCGGATCGGCAACCTTCGGCGTCGATGCCGGAGGCCGCTGTGTGAAAGTGGGCGGTTGGGGACCCGTTTATGGTGACGAAGGAAGCGCCCAGCGCATTTCCCAGCAAGCCATGGCAGCGGCGGCCCGAGCTTACGATGGGCGTGGCCCCGCAACTGCTTTGTTGGCTGCGCTCACAAAGGATCTCGGCCTTTCCGATTTCCGAGAATCCATTTCTGTGATCTATGGGCCGCAAGCGCGCGATGTTGCTTCGCTTTGCCGGGCGGTGCACCGGACCGCAGCCGCGGGAGATGAAGTTGCGTGCTCGCTATTTCGCGAGGCCGCGGAGGAACTGGCGGAAGCGGTGATTGCTGCGGCGCGTCAGCTGGATCTGACTCATTCACCGGTTGGGGTGTCTTATCAGGGAGGAGTTGCGGAGAATTGCCCGCTTTTGATTGAGTTTCTGCGGAAGCGGTTGAAGCACCACTTGCCATTAGCTGATTTTCATCCTCCTCGATGGAAACCCGTAATCGGCGCATACTTACTTGGTTGTCGTTCTCTGGGGTGGGATGCTAACGCAGTATGTTGACACACCGCCAAAACTGTGAAATGTTATTCACACCTAAATGTGCAGCGTATCCCACGCTGCGGGATGAAGGTCGCCGGGGTAGGGGAGGATCTGCATGCTCCAATCCGTTCGTCATGTTTGTGCCATAGGTGCACTCTCCATTTTTTTCTGTGCGGCAGTCCTCAATGCGCAATCATCGCTTGGGTCGATTGTTGGCATTGTGCGAGACCCCACCGGAGCACCCATTGCCGGCGCGCGGGTGAGGATTACGAACCTGGAAACAAATCAGCAGTCGACCTATGAGACCGAAGCCAATGGCGATTACTACGTCCCTTCCCTGATTCCCGGCGCCTACCGGGTTGAAGCGGAAAAGCAAGGCTTCAATAAAGCCGCGGTGCAAAGCGTGAGGCTCGCGGTGAATCAGACGCTCCGTGTTGATCTCCCGATGACGTTAGGCCAGATAACACAGCAGGTGCAGGTGAGTGCTGCCGCCCAGATGATTCAGACGGACACCAGCTCGCTCGGCCAGGTGATCACCACCAGGCAAGTAACCGACCTTCCGCTGAATGGGCGCGATTTCACGAACCTGTTAAAGCTGAATGCCGGGGTCAACACGGTGGCCGGCGGAAGCGCCTCGGCCCCGGCCATTCGTCCCCATGGATTTAACGACAGCTATTCCAGGGTAAGCGTGAACGGCGCCCGGCCAGCTTCCGTTAGCTATTTGGTAGACGGCGTGACCAGCAATGAGCCGCTCTTTCAAGCTCCGACCGCCATTCCACCCATTGATGCCATCGAGGAGTTCAAGATTCAGAATGCGCTGTACTCAGCCGCCTACGGCATGGGGGCTGCGCAAGTCAATATCGCGATGAAATCCGGCACCAATGCGCTGCACGGCGCAGTTTGGGAATTTCTTCGCAATGATGCTTTGGAGCCCGAAAATCCACGCTTTCACACGAAGAACCCCTTGAAGCAGAATCAATTTGGCGGCGCACTGGGCGGTCCGGTCTTTCTACCAAAGCTATACAATGGCAAAGACCGGACCTTCTTTTTCGTAAGCTATCAGGGCGGCCGCCGCACCACCTCCGCGTTTAGCCAGACCCAGGTGCCAACCGATCAGGAAAAGCAAGGAAGCTTTTCGGACTGGCCGGTCCAACTGTACAATCCGCTAACCGGCGTGCCAAATCCTGGCGGCACGCCCGCGGTACTGCGCGCTCCATTTCCAGGAAATCAGATTCCATCTACGCTGTTCGCTCCCCAGAGCGTGAACATGTTGCGGTACTTTCCCGCTCCCACCGTCAATTGCCAGTTGCCTTGCGAGAACTACAGCAAAGATGTTGTGACGCCTCTCGACATGGACAATTTCACCATTCGGATCGACCAAAGCTTCAGCGAGAAGGATCGCGTCTTCGGCCAGTTTCTATTTCAGAATGAAAACGCTCCGCAACCATCCTTGATGCCGTTGTCCGGAATTAATGAGAATGAAAGATCTCGAAACGCCGGCCTGGAATGGACGCATACTTTCAACCCACGTACTTTAAACGAAGCTCGCATCGGATTCAATCGTTTCTATTACCTGCAGGATTTCGAGACCGCCAACGGATCCGTTAATTATTGGAAACAGATAGGACTCAAGAATCTGGCCGACGATCCAGCCTATTATGCGCTTCCGAACGTTGTGCTGGGCACGCAATACGCCACTCTTGGTTATGGCGCCTCCGTTCCGTTTTTCAACATCTCCAATCTGTTCCAGTATGAGGACGATGCCATCCTAACGCGGGGCCGCCACACCATCGAGATTGGAGCGGACATTCGCCGGAATCAGAACATGAACCGGAATGGACTCGGCGGCAACGGAACGTTGAATTTTGGCGGCGCTTATACAGCCCGCAATCCTCTGGCCGCACAGGTGGCCGGGCAACCCAATACCGGCAACGGATTTGCCGACATGCTGCTGGGGTATCTCAACGGCGGCGTTGTGGCGCGCTTTAGTGCTTTTGATCAGAGCATTTCCAACCTGCGAAATACGGATTATGGCCTCTACTTTCAGGATGACTTCCGCGTGAACGACCGGCTGACGCTGAATCTTGGTCTCCGATGGGAACTGCACACACCGTTCCACGATAAATACAATGGCGGCGATATTTTCGATTTCGGATATCCCGGGGGCCGGCTGCTCTATGCCGATCCGTCGTTCACAAAGCTCGTGAACAATCCTATCCAGGCGGCCTGCTGCGTGTCGCGAAGCTTAATTGCTACCGATTGGCATGACTGGGCGCCGCGCATCGGGTTCGCCTGGAGACCCTTCTCCAGCAGCAGATTTGTCGTGCGTTCCGGGTATGGGATCTTCTACGACGTCCTTGACAATTTCTATCCAACACAGTCGGTTTCAGAAGATATTCCTTATCTGGAGCCCGTGCTGCCCACGCCTACCGGCCTCGAAAATCAGCCGCCTGTGGACATTCGAAACTTATTTCCCGCCCCTTACTCGGTCGCGAATCGAACTTTCCCGCCGCCTTACTGCCAGGCTCCTTCGAAGTCGGTTGTAAATCCAGCAACCGGCCAGGTTACGGAAGTGCTGAATCAGTGCACGAATCCGCGCGTGCAATTACCGGATAACCGCACTCCCTACACGCAGCAGTGGGCGTTCAATATTCAATATCAATTGACCCCGGCCGTGCTCGTGGAAGTGGGTTATCAGGGCTCACACGGTCTTCGCGAACCGATTGCATGGAGCTTCAACCAGGCATTCCTCCCGCCGGTCGCTGGCAATGCGAACAACAGCGTGTCCTTTACTTCGCAGTGCCCGTCGGGAAGCTTTCCCTCGACGTGTTCGCCTATACAATCGCGTGTGCCGTATTCCAATTTTGCCGCCGCCGCGACGGCGTTGGCCAATATCGCCCAGTCCACTTATCATGCGATGACGGTCAAGGTAGATAAAAGATTCACGGGCGGACTGCAGGGACTGGGAGCCTTCACCTGGGGAAAAGCAATTGACCAATCGAGCGAACTCGGAGGAGGAATAACGGGTGATGAGGAACGTGCCCAATATTCGCACAATCTTTCTGCGGAACGGGGCCTCGCGAACTTCAATCAGGAATTCCGGTTTGTCGGAAGCTTCGTGTATGATCTGCCGTTTGGAAGAGGCCGGCGCTACGTAAACCATGGAGGAATCCTGAGCTGGATTGCTGGTGGGTGGCAAGCGAATGGCATTATAACCCTGGTTTCCGGATCGCCCGCGACTGTCCTATGTGGTTGTGGAGATCGGAGCCAGACCGGTGAAACGCGCGGCACGGAGCGCCTGAACGCGGTAGCGAGCCCCTATGCATCCGGCTTTCAACAAAGCTTGACGGGGTATTTTGACGTCCATTCGTTCTCCGAACCGAGCTTGGGGACGCTGGGAAATGGCGGCCGGGATACAGTATTTTCAACTCCGCAGCATGCCGTTGATTTCTCGCTGTTCAAGAACAACAGGGTAACGGAGCGCCTGAATGTGCAGTTTCGGGCAGAAGCGTTTAACCTTTTTTCGAGCCACTACTACACGCCAGTGTTCCCGCAGAACGCTTTCACCGCTACCAACTTTGGTTCGCTGCTGCCCCCTGGCGGAGATTCCGGTAATCTCTGGAACCCGCGTATTTACCAGTTGGCTCTCAAAGTACTTTTCTGAGTGCACTGCGGAGTCCAAACTCCTCTGGTTGCGTTCTTGACATTCGTTCGTGTATGTTCGCGGAATGAAAACAAAAGCTGCCGTTCTGTACTCGATGGATCGTCCGCGCCCCTACGAGACCTCGTTGCCTCTGGCCATCGAAGAATTGGATTTGGCCCGACCTGGACCCGGATGCGTGCTGGTTGAGATCGCCGCGGCCGGGCTTTGTCATTCCGATTTGTCGGTCATCAACGGCACACGCCCTCGCGTCGTGCCGATGGTGCTCGGGCATGAGGCTGCCGGCGTGGTGCGGGAAACCGGCTCCGGCGTGCGCGATTTCTCGCCCGGCGATCATGTGGTCTTTTCTTTTGTTCCAACTTGCGGCTATTGTTTGTACTGCGCTACCGGCCGCCCTGCCTTGTGTGAAAACGGCGCAAAGGCCAATACGGCTGGCGTGCTGCTCGACGGCCAGCGCTACTTTGCGAACGGCAAGGGGCAAACAATACACCACCACCTGGGAGTCTCGGCATTCTCGCAGTTTACCGTCGCGCGAGCGGAGTCTCTGATCAAGATCGATCGCGAGCTGGCGCTACATAAAGCGGCGTTGTTCGGGTGCGCCGTGATCACGGGTGTCGGCGCGGTCATCAACACTGCTCGCATCTATCCCGGATCGAGTGTCGCTGTATTTGGATTGGGAGGCGTCGGATTGAGCGCTGTTATGGGGGCCAATGTCGCGGGCGCGCAAGCAATTATAGCGGTGGACACCGTGTCGCAGAAATTGGACACAGCCCGGAAGCTTGGCGCAACCGAGGCGATCAATGCAAGCACAACGGATGTAGTTGCGACGGTTCGCGATCTGTCGCATGGCGGCGTGGACTACGCTTTCGACTGTTCTGGTATCGACTCCGTGCTCGCTCAGGCGTACGAAGTTACTAAGCGCGGCGGGGCCACCATTGCCGTGGGCCTGCCTGCGCCACAAAAACGCCTGCCGGTGCCCGTCGTGAGTCTCGTAACAGAGGAGCGCACCATTCAGGGCTCGTTTATGGGATCCTCTGTGCCGAAGCGCGACATACCTCGGCTGATTTCGCTCTATCTTGCCGGGCGCCTGCCTATCGAACTCCTTGTGAGCGCCAGCGTACGGCTGGAAGAATTGAATGCCGCGTTTGACCGCCTGGAGAGCGGAGATGTTACCCGACAAGTTTTGACCTTCAAGTAAGCCTCGCTTTAGGGACACTTGATCGGAAAAGATAACGGCTCACTCCTCAAAAGAGCCTCTGTATACAATATCGGATACAATGCCGCCCAGATATGCTGTGAAAGCTATGCGCCGCTTCTCCAAAGCGGACCATCATCACGCGTTAGCCCTGAAGGCCCGGTGCGCGTGGATCTGCGCTCCCATGCTCACCGGACTGTTGGTGGCGGGAGCCGGCATGAGTGGCCGAATTACTCGCGCGTCCACTCCTGCCGCCCCGCAATCCTCAGCGGCTTCCGCGCCCAAGGTTGGCGAGGAATGCACGAGCGAGATGCGCCCCGTTTTGGAATGGTACAGCGCCGATCGTTTAAACCTGCAACGCTTTTACGATGTTCCGGGCTCGCAGGCGCGTCAGGAGCGGCTAACCACGTTCTATAAAAATTGGCTGGCGCATCTGGATCGCTTGAACTTCGATACGTTTAGCCAGGCAGGCAAAATCGACTACATTGTTTTTCGCAGCAGTCTGGAGCATGAGTTGCGCGGCTTAACACTTAGCGAGCAGCAGGATGCCGGGGATAAGCCGTTTCTGCCGTTTGCACCGGCGATCAGGCAGCTCGAAGTGAACCGTCAGGAGATGCAGCCCTTGAACCCTCAAGAGGCGGCAAGGACGGTGGCTGGTCTTACGGATGCCATCAATGGAGCGCAAAAAGCAGTTGAAGGTCAACTCCGTTCCGGCGGAAAGCCCGATGAGATGCGGGAGCGAAAGATTCGCGCGGCCCATGCTTTACATACACTCACGGCGCTTCGCGATACGTTACGAAATTGGTTCACATTTTACGACGGATACGATCCTCAATTTACTTGGTGGGCCGCGGAGGACTACCGCAGAGTAGATGCCGCGCTAGAGAACTACACGACATTCCTGCGCGAACGCGTGCTCGGCTTGCATTCAGCGGCCGCCCCGGCAGCGGGAGGCGCGGCACGCGGCGGGAATGCGGGGCCCCGCATCGCTGCTCCCGAACCCGGGAACTCGGACGATATCATCGGCAACCCTGTGGGCCGGGAAGCCCTGAATAGCGAATTGGATTACGAAATGATTCCGTATACACCCGAGGAATTGATCGCGATCGCAAATAAGGAATTCGCATGGTGTGAAAACGAGATGAAGCGAGCTTCCCGGCAGATGGGTTACGGCGATGACTGGAAAAAGGCGCTCGAAAAAGTTAAGAACATGTATGTGGAACCGGGCAAGCAACCCGACCTGATCCGGAAACTGGCGCTCGAGGCAATCCAGTTTGTGGACGATCATGACCTGGTCACCATCCCGCCCATCGCCCGCGAGACTTGGCGCATGCAGATGATGACTCCACAGCGGCAGCTCATCAATCCGTTCTTTACTGGCGGCGAGACTATCTCGGTGTCTTATCCGACGGACACGATGACTTACGAACAGAAGATGATGAGTATGCGCGGGAACAACGAGCCGATGTCGAAGGCGACGGTTTTTCACGAGCTGATTCCTGGACATGAATTACAAGGCTATATGTCAGCCCGCTATCGCCCGTACCGCGCCAGCGCTTTCGGACGGAGTGCGTTCGTGACCGAAGGATGGTCTCTCTATTGGGAACTGCTGTTCTGGGACATGAAATTCCAAAAAACTCCCGAAGAGCGCGTCGGCGCTCTCTTCTGGCATATGCATCGCTGCGCGCGTATTATTTTTTCGCTCAGCTTTCATCTGGGAAAGATGACGCCGGACGAATGTATTCGCTTTTTAGTGGACCGCGTTGGCTTTGAGCGGGACAACGCAGTGGGCGAAGTGCGGCGATCTTTAGCCGGAAACTACAGCGTCCTTTATCAAGCTGGCTATCTGCTGGGAGGAAGGCAGCTCTATGCGCTGCACAAAGAATTAGTGGATTCCGGCAAGATGACGAGTCGTCAGTTCAACGATGCCATTCTCAAGGAGAATTACATTCCGATTGAGATGATGCGCGCAGATCTTACGCATCAACCGTTGACTCGGCGCTACAAGAGCCATTGGAAGTTTTATAACGAGGCGTCGGAGAGCGCGAATTAGGCGCTCGCCTATGGTCGCGGTTCTGTTTCCTGCGCAGGCAGTGAGACTTTGTTCCAGTCGGGCGGCTCCACGCCGAGCAGATTGTGAACAAAGTAGTCATCGCGATAGTGCTCCGTGTTCAAGATGCCGACGCCGTGGTTCTGCCCGGGGATGTAGAGCATATCGAAATGCTTGTGAGCGTTGACCAGCGCATTCACAACTTGCAGCGAAGAGGCAGGGTCCACATTGCTATCCATCTCGCCGACGATAATGAGCGCTTTGCCTTGCAGACGATCGGCATTGTCGACGTTGGAAGATGCGGCGTATTGCGGACCGACCGGCCAACCCATCCACTGCTCGTTCCACCACAGCTTGTCCATGCGATTGTCATGGCAGCCGCTGTTCGTGACTGCGACCTTATAGAACTCGGGATGAAAGAGCAAGGCGCCCAGCGCGCTCTGGCCACCGGCTGAGGTGCCGAAGATGCCGACGCGCGAGATGTCGTACCACGGATACTTGGCTGCTGCCGCCTTGTGCCAGAGGATGCGATCGGGAAGGCCCGCGTCGGCCAGGTTCTTGTATGCCACATCGTGGAACGCTTTCGAGCGGTTGCTGGTGCCCATGCCATCGATGTGAGCGACGACAAATCCGAGCTCGGCCAGCGATTGATCCTGCGAGACAGGGATAAAGGTCTTGGGGACAAAGGAGCCTTGCGGTCCGGCGTAGATGTTCTCGATGACTGGATATTTCTTTGAGGGATCGAAGTTCGTGGGGCGAATAATAATGCCCCAGATGTCCGTCTTGCCATCGCGGCCTTTCGCGACAAACACTTCCGGAAACTTGATGCCGGCGGCTAGCAGAGCGGAAGCATCGCCCTTATCCAGTTCCATGACGAGCTTTTGGTTTTCGGTGCGGTGGAGTTCGGCGATGGGCGGCAGATCCACCCGCTGCCACGTATCGACGTAGTATTTGTGATCCCGCGAAAAGTTAATGCTATGGTTGGCGTCGGCTTGGGTGATCCTGGTCAGGCCCGTGCCGTCGAAGTTAATGCGGTACGCCTGCGTGAAATAGGGATCCTCGCCAGAGACCGACCCGCCCGCGTCAAACCAGATCTGGCGTTTCTGGTCGTCAACCCAATCGACATTGCGGACCAGCCAATCGCCTTTGGTGATTTGATTCTTCACCCGGCCGGTGATGCCGTCATAGAGATACAGGTGCTCCCAGCCGTCGCGTTCAGAAGCCCAGATGATCTCTTTGCCATCATTCACGTCATGACGGTACTTGCGGCCTGCGGAAAGGCCCGGTCCGAGATTGTTGTAGTAGATGAAGGTCTTGGACGTTTCCGCAATTAGCGGACGAGCTTTGCCAGTGGCGCCATCTACTTCGATCACCGTGTAAGCTTGGTGGCCGCGCTGATTGTATTCGAAGGTGAAGGCGCGGCTGTCCTTCCACCAGACCGGAGGACTCAGCGCGTAAGGGTTGGGAAACAGAGCGTTGTCGATCTCGATTGCTTTCTTGGTCTCGATATCGAACAGCACGGGACGGGCGACATCGAGCGGATCGCCAGGCTTCGCGTAATGAATGCTCATGTGCTTGGGCTGAAGCTGATCGGGCGGAGACGATTCAATGTAGAAGATCTGGCGATCGTAACCTGGGCGCGTACGATAGGCCACAAGCTTCTTCGAATCGGGCGACCACGCCATGCTACGAAACGTGTAGTAATTGTTTTCGGACCCGTCAAAACTCAAGGGAACGGCGGGGTGGTCCCCCGCCGGCTTGAGGTAGACATTATAGTTCTGAATCAGAGCTTCCCATTTGCCGTCGAAAGAGGCGCACGTCGCGGGCGGTTCGTGCGGAAGCTGGTCGGGAAACCGCGAACCAACGCCAAGGCGTGCAGGTTGGGCCCGAACTTGCCGCTGCGATTCGTGTTTTCGGGGAGCGCAGGAATGTTGAGGACGCCCAAACCGTCCTTCATCACCATCCTGCGGGGCCGGGAGCTCGTACGCCAGACCATCCACGGGATTGCCGCCAATCTCCTGCGGGTTCGGCGAATCGTCACCCGAGACATCGCGGCCGGAACCGGGAGGCGGGATGGGGCCTACTTTCTTACAGGTGTACTGGTCGACAGAGCACTGATATAAGGACCCGTCAACGCCAAATTGAATGGTTTTGTCACCGTCGAGGAACGTGAGCGGAGCAGTGGTGCCGGGCGGCAGGGGGCGGGCGCCGGGCCGAATCCGGGCGGGAGCGAACGGCAGCATGTAGGCCGTGTACTTGTGGCCCGTAACGGACGAAATGGCGGTGGCCATCTTTTCGTGATCAAAGGCAAGCCTCTTCGTGCGCTTCTCTGCATCCACAAGAACGAACTCGGAACCGCCTTTGACCGAGCGCGGATACCAGAAGTGATCGGAATCTCCGATCCAATTAATAGGACCAGGCGCGTTTACGACGAGATCGCGTGCTTTGGCCTGAAGCTCCTGCCCGCGTTGGTAGTCCGCCAGCGTTCCTTGCGCCCATAGTGCAGGAACCGCTACGGCCGTGCACAGGACAACGGCGGGAAAGCGTAATCGATTCTGTCTGCTTGTGATCACAACTTCTCCTGAATCTGCGAAATCATTAAGGCTCCGTGGTCATCGAGGCACGGCGGCCAGTGACGGTGCTCCAATAATCGATCCAAGCTTTGGCAATTCCGGCCGTTCGTTCAAGAAGTTCGTGCGACGGCTTTGCTCCATGTTCGACAACGACCACCATGCCAGTATTGAACTTGCGCTGCGACTGGGCGACCGGCGGAGTGCGCGGGCCTTCGGCGGCGATGACATCCGCGATGGTGACTTTGGTGCGATCGGCCTTGAAGGTCGGGTGGCCATTAGGATCATGCCCCGTTGGAACCAGATTGCGCAGCAAAAAGAAATCGGGTACTTCGGCCGGCGCGATGAGCCCCATCAGGTATAGATCCAGGTAGCTGTACCCGGTGGCGGGGACGTAATAATCATCGTCGAGCTGAGTGAAGGTGCCGTCGAAATTGTCCTGCCAGACGCCTCCGCCCATGGCCGATGCTTCCACAGGCCGCTGATAGGGAAACGCAACAGGCGCCTGAAGACCTCGGGCCCAATGCGTGGGACCGAGAGGGATCGTTTCGCCATTCACCCTAGCGGATACAAATGCCGACCAGCGATGGCCCATCTCATGACCGATTTGAGACATGGCCAGATTGTAGGGAAGCATCCCAGCATCTAACGATCGCTCCCCTAACTGCTGTTCGTAAAAATCGATATCGCGAGGGTTGTTAGTCTTCACGCCGGCAGGCGGGTATTTCTGCATCTGGTTTGCCCCCGCGTAGACCGGTTGAATGAAACCCCATTGAAAGCGGCCGGCGCTGCAATATTGGGCGAGCCCATGTTCGATTTGCCCGATACCCGTGACGTGCCCGCCCATTGGACCGTCACTGGGAGTACCGGCCTCCTGGTTGTCGATGCGGAAATCCGAATAGTAGGCGAGGAAATCAAATTTATCGCCGAGAGCGGAAATCACCGTGCAACTCAAATCGCGGGGATGCGGCAGTGCGAGGTAATGGAACGCTTCGTAGACGAGTTTGAAACGGCCGGCCGCAGGATGTAATGCGGACAAATCTACTTCCGGGCTGTGCAGGCCGCTGTGAGCGAAAGAGCCGGAAGGAATCGCGGTCCGGGGAGTGGAATCGCCTCGCGTTTCGGTTTCTACCGACACCAAGAGTTCGTGCGCGTCCTGCAGAAACGAAGCGGGAAGCGTACCTTCCACCGAGATGCTTTGGGACGCCACCGTAACGCGGCGTCCGACGCCATCGCCGAATACCACATAGCGGGAGCCGGAGGTTGGAGCCCCATCGCGCTGGCGGCGTCCCACGCCGCGAATAGTCCATATCAAGCGCGAGGATGGCTCCTTTTCAAATATGATTCGGTAAACCAAGCCAGCGAGCCGGGGATCGCCTTCCGGAATGACGGGGCCGCGAGTTTCAAGGGTAGCTCTCAGAAGAACGTCATCGACCATTGAGAGCTTGAGATCGGCGACGTCGGAGAAATCTCCCGCGTCGGCACGCAGAATTGTGAGCGTCTTTTCTGTGCCGTTGTCGATCGTCGGATAGATACCAACAATGGCATCACGAGCAGCAATGTCCTCATAGGACATTACAATCGAGCCGTCTTTGCCGAGGAGTACTTGAAACCGGTTCACCGTCGGTTGCCAGGTAAAGTCCTGGATGCCGCCCCAGGGCTCGGTCAGGTTCCAAGTCACGAGCACGCGATCGGGTGATTCTTTGACATAGCGCGGACCGGACATGCGCGGCTTCAGGAATACGGCGATACCCGGAACGGTATTAATGATGGATGCGGCGGCAACGCTCAGTTGATCGAAGCGGGCGATCGGGAAGCCGGTGTCCGATGGACCGAACGTGATAGCGCCGGTGTTTGCGACGGAGAACGAGGTCCACTGTTTGCCAGAAAACGGGAATGCAAAATTGTGCAGTTCCACCTGATTGCTCTTCAGTTCCGAGCCGAACTCTGGATCCCATTGCAGGGTCCCGTTGCTGATGCGGTAACCGTTTCCGTCCGGCTTGAATGTCAGCGTCCGGTGAGCCAGATCGAAGAGATTGGAACTGCCCAAAGCGCCTTTATTCAGCTCGAGGATAATCAGCTTGCCTTGTGTGCTGATAGTGCCTATGGGGTGGCCTTGTCCCACATTGCGTTGCGGCCATGCGGAAGGAGCAAACAAGGCTGTAACGCAAAGTACAGCCGTGGTGACACGCGTGCTGGTTACCACTGTAAGTAAGCGCGAAGCTGCAAGTTGCGTGGTCCAATCAATGCGGTGCTGGTTTGTCCGAACCTGGTGGATGTGATGCTTATGGAATTGCCAACCGTCGAGATCGGGCTGAAAATGGGATGGTTAAACGCGTTGAGCGCTTCCACCTGGAACCCGAAACGCAATTTCTCTGTGATGAGCACTTCCTTCAGCATCGCCAGATCGTTGCTGAAGACATGCGGACCGTATAGATAGACGAACTGGCCGAACTGGCCCGCCGTGGTGGCGGGCGCGAGAATGGTGGGATTCGAACGGCCGTCGGAGCCGATCAAATTGGGGCTGACGAAGTTTACGGTCTTATTCGCGTTGCCGCTGAAGTGATTGAAAAGGTCTTGAAGCTGACCTGCGGAAAGGCCGTTGAGAAAAACTCCGCCGTTATTCAACGGAGTGCTACCAACTGCGTTGTAAGTGAAGCCGTTCACCGGGAGGTAATTGCTGGTGAGCTGGAACACGCTGCCGGATGTGATGCGGTGAATGCCGGAGATGGTCCATCCACCGGCAATCGCATCCAGGAAACGATTGGAAATATTGACTGGCTTGCCCTTGCCGATAGGTAGCGAGTAGCTCCAGTACGCCTGGAAAACGTGGCGAATGTCGAACGGGCTTGGACCATAATCGAGACGATCGTTCGCCAGTGTCCGCTCGTTTGAGGTGGCTGTTTGGTCTGAGGCGTTGTACATGTTCGAAAGTGTGTGACTCCACGTGTAATTGGCCGAGAAGCTGAAGCCACTGCTATATGCTTTGCGGATCTCGAGTTGCAGGCCATTGTAATTGGCATAGCCATTGTCGTCCTGATAAAACGCGTCCGTTCCGAACGGGTTTGGCTGGAAGAAGTTGATGGGATACGGACCTGCAGCGGTGAATCCGTTATCGGCGCAGGGGCCGAACTTATTGCCTACCAGAGCGCAATAATAATCGATGGTCGTCGCGAGACTTTGAGCGAAACCACCCGCTTGCCCTGTTTCGAGATCGGTAATGAACGTGCCGTTTCTAAAGCTGGAGGACGTAGCGCTACCGAACGCGGTGGTCATGATGGGAAGCGGGCTCTGGCCGGGGAGTCCGCGATTTGCAAAGCTTGTTACGCCGGCAGCCTGATTGATCGCCAGGTTGCTTTGTGCGTTCTGAAACTCCTGCAGGAAACCGTTATGGAAGATGTCGGTTTCCTGAACATCGTAGTAGTGCCACATGCGGGTAGACTTATTGCCCACATAGCGGGCTTCAAACACCATGTTCTTGGCAATCTGGCGTTGGATCCCAAAGTTCCAGTTCTGGACATAGGGTTGACGCAGTTTCGGATTGACTCCATAAATGGCAGAAGCGAACGTGAAATCGGATTCCGGCAGAGGCGAGGTGAATGCGGCGGGATTGGTGAGCAAGGCAGGAGCCGGTGAGGAGAGAGTCAGGCGGCCCGGCGTAAATCCGGGTTCTCCGGGCTGCAGACTCTGCGATTGAACATCGCCTGGATTCCCCGACATCACATTGGAAATGGCGTTCATCCCTTCCTGATAGAAGTTAATTCCATAACTGGCTCGGATCACGGTACCGTCGCCCAGAAGCGCGCCGAGCCAGCCATCCCGATATTTCGGGTTCCACGCAAAGCCCACGTTGGGAGAGGGCTGCTTGTAGTCGGCGCTATAAGCCGCTGACTGCTGAATGAGGACCGGGTTCTGGTTCGGAGAGAGAATGCCCGGCTGCAACGCGTAATACGAAGGCCCGAATAAGTTCGCGTAGGTAGCGATGAAATCGATGTTGTTCGTGTTGCGAATGGGTGTTGTAAACTGCCAGCGCAAACCGTAGTTGACGGTCAGGGCCGGTGTCACGTGGAACGAATCCTGCGCGTAGATTCCGCTGGTCGTGTATGCAAAGCGCTGGGTGACGGGAGTGAACGGGGTGTACTGCTTCGTGGTCTCGTTGATGTTATAGCCGCTCGAAATACCGCTCACTCTGCCGGTCACAACTGCGTAGAGTTGCTCCGCGTTAGCAATATCAGCGCTGCGGATCGCGGGGAAATTGGCAGACGTAAAGAGAGAGGCAATGGGATCGCTGGCGCTAACGCCCAGCGTGTAGGTGGGAATGCCGCCCCCGCCGGGCGCGCCATAGGAACTCTCCCAGAAGCTGGAGTGTAACCAGGTGGCGCCGAAGCTGATGGAGTGCTTGCCCTTCAGCCAGCTCAGATTATCACGGAACTGAAAAACGGGATTGTTCCGAACATAGGGAGTTTCGCTAGGCACAACCGAGGTGATGGCCGAGCCCAGATCTATATTGCGGTTGCCGTAGGGTGCCCATTGGCTGTAATCCGTTCCCTGATAGAAATACTCGCCATTGCTCTGAATGCCGAAGCTCGCCGAGTTCAGAAGGTTCGGGGCGATGGTCCAGTCGACTGCATTGGTTGCAACATACGTCGTAATCTTGTAAGCTCCGCCAAGAACGGAAAGGCCGGGATATTGGGGCACACCGGCGATCTTCGTGTGGCGAAGATTCCAGGTTCCATGCCAGGCCACTCTGGGAGCGATTTGATAGTCGACCCGAGCTGTCGGATAGTACGTGGTGCTATCGGTGGGCTGGTTCCAGGTGAGAGTCGGGTGAATCAGGTCCGTCGTGTTTGGTGTGAGGACGCCTCTATTGAGAGTGTCATTAGTCGTTTTGAAAATGCTGGCGACGGTGGGATCAATAGCGTCGGAATAACCGTTGGCGGCGGCCAATTGCAGAACATTGACGTTGTGAGTAGCCCCGTCGGAACCGATGTAGGAAAACACACCTCTTTGCGCCGATGACGTTAACGTGGCGGCGGTCTGGGTCGTCGTGGACGGCAGCGGCGTCGCTTCGAAGTTCACGAAGAAGTACAGACGGTGCTTGAAGTAAGGCACAAATGGCACGGGCAGTGGGCCGCCGAGATTTCCGCCGAAGTCATTCTGGCGTACCTTAGTGCGCGGCAAACCTTTCAAGTTGTTGAAAAAGGAATTCGCATTCAGATCGTCGTTGCGAAATTGCTCAAACAGCTTGAAGTGGTACTCATCAGTGCCGCGCTTTGTAACCAGTTGGATCTGCATGGCTCCGTCGCCCGCTGCATCAGCACCCGAGCCAGCCGTCGTGATGGTCACTTCCTGGATCGCGTCCAGCCGGGCCGGGGCAAACTCGAAGAAACTGGTCCCGCCGCTTTTGAAACGTTGGGAATTATTGTTCATCCCATCGAGTGAGATATTCATGGACGCGTTGGGGAGGCCGTTGAAGGTGCCGGTGCGGCCGCTTGTGTCGTTAATCCCGATCTGTTGATTGCCGGCCATCAACGTGGCAAAAGGCAGGGTATCGCGGCCGGAGAGCGGCAGGTCTTGGATATCTTTGTTCTCGACCGTAGTGGAGATCTGGCTGGAACTCGTCTCGAGTACGGGCGCGAGGCCCGAAACCTCCACCTTGTCTGAGATGGAACCGAGTTTGAGCGTGACGGGCTGATCGGTGATTCGAGAAGCATCTACGACGATGTTGTTGTAGACGGCGGTTTCGAAGCCGGCCATGGTGGCCGTGAGCTGATACGAGCCGGGATCGAGCGAAAGGAAGGTGTAATCGCCATTGGACTCCGATGTAGCAGTCAGTTCGTGTCCCCTAGCTATGTCTTTGAGGACCAATTTCGCGCCGGGAACAATGGCGCCGCTGGGATCTGTAACCGTTCCATGGATGCGGCCGGTCGTGCTGCTGCTGAGTTGGCTGTATGCGGAGACGGCTACGAGGCACATAAGAAATCGAGACGCTCTGAACATAACGAGCCCCTTTCCTGCGTAGAGGGAGTATAGATCCACCTCCACAGAATGTCAATAACTGTACACGAAATTGTATACAATGTAGCTGGTCGTGACACCCTGTAGGGCAGGTTGGCCGAAGGCAACCTGCGGGCCGATTGAGAATCAGCCCTTTGCGCAACAGCTATGTGACACCATATTTGGCGCCGCGGCCGTCTTCAGCCTGCCGTGCTGGACTTCAGTTCGGCATCCAATAAACTCGGACGCTCCGACAACGCGCGTTCCAGAATCCACTTCGTCTCCTCGAGTTCCTGCCCGGTTAGAACCATGCGCGGCGCGCGAACACGCTGACTCCCCATCCCGACGGCCTGCTGAACATACTTGATCAACTGTACGAATTTCGGTACAGTGTCGAATCGGAGCAGCGGCAGGAACCAGCGGTAGAGCTCGAATGCTTCCTGGTGCTTGCCCTGTTTTGCCAACTCGAAAAGCTTGACTGATTCTTTCGGAAAAGCGTTCACCAGGCCCGCGATCCAGCCCACCGCGCCTGCGTAGACAGACTCCACTACCACGTCGTCGACCCCGACGAGGATGCGTAGGCGGTCGCCGGCAAGGGCGCGAAGCGCAGTGACCCGGCGGACGTCGGCGCTCGATTCCTTAATGGCGCGCAGGTTCTCGTGTCCGCCCAGCAACTCGTGGACGTGCTCCGGTAGAAAATCGGTCGTGTACGCAACGGGATTGTTGTAGAGCATCGCGGATAAAGAGGTGGCGCGCAGGACGCTAGACACATGGTTCTTCATCTCGCGCCAATCGCCAATATAGACATACGGCGGAAGAACCATAATCCCGTCGCAACCAATGGATTCGGCCGATCGCGCGAGGGAGCTGGCTTCGGCCGTGCTCAGCGAGGAGATGCCCGCCACCACGTAAGCGCGGTCTCCGATTGCTTTCACACACGTTTCAAGGACTTGATCCTTTTCTTCGCGGGTCAGAGTGGCGCCTTCTCCCAGCGAACCGAGCGCCACCACACCGTTGCAACCGTTTTCGACCAACCACTTGCAGTGACGTTCCAGGAATCCGAAGTCTATCGAGAGATCTTCGTTAAATGGCGTGGTAATGGCTGGGAGCACGCCTTCCCAATGCATCTGTTTCATCTCAGCTCAATGTCTCCTGTTCTTCTGTTTTGTGCTCAATGAGGGTTTCCAGGCGGGCAGGGAATAGCGGTGGGCGAACAGATTCGCTTTTCCAGCGGAAAAGAAACTCCGTTGCCGGACCGCATACTCGCGCTTGACACGGGCCCATTCCGCAACGCGTGTGAAGCTTGGCGGCACGGAAGCTTGTGGCCTGCTGCAGATGCTTGAACGTGACGTCCTCGCAGCGGCAGACGAACGTGTCGCCTCGGGGCAGATTGCGTAACTCGGGACGAAGGGCGAAGGCGCTGTTCAGCGCTTCAGCGAAGGTTTGGGCACGCTTGCGTCTGGCGAATAACGCGTGTGCGCGTCCCGTTTCACCGGTTGCTGCATATCCGGCGATCTCGCCTTCAACCAGCGACAGATCGACTCCACCGATGCCTGTCGATTCGCCTGCGCAATACACGTTTTCTATGGATGCGCGCTGCAACTCATCGACAGCCACGCACGAACCGGACATGCGACAGCCCAATAGCAGCGCCAGTTCGGCATTCGGGTACAAGCCGTAGGCAATAGCGGCGTAGTCGCAATCTACCGTCCAGGTCTTGACGCCGCGGCGAATGCGAACGCTCTGCAGACGTCGATCTCCGAAAGCCTCTTCCACCCAGCAGCCCTGCAGATAGGGCACGCCCCGCAATCCCAATTGCAATCCCGCGGCCTGGGCGAGCTTGGCCGGTTGTGTTATCAAGTGCACAGCGAATCGAGCGATCGCCATTCGTGAGGCTTGTTCGGCTATGAGCTTCACCTTCGCTCCGTGGGATTTCAGGTACGCGCCTACCGCGAGCAAAAGCGGGCCGCTGCCCGCCACGACGATGCGCTTCCCGGCAATCGGAAGACCCGACTTCGCCATCGCCTGCAACCCGCCCGCGCCCATAACGCCTGGTAGGGTCCAGCCCGGGAAAGGCAGAAAAAGTTCGCGCGCTCCGGTTGCGAGGATGAGGGCGCGCGGCGAGATCTCGACTCGGTGCGCCGGAGTTTCGGCGAGCAGTTTCAGTGGAGCCCGCGATGCTGAGATGACGCGGCAGTTGTTGAGCACCGAAGATCGCAACGCGGCAAATGTGTGAAACCACTCGCGCGCCTGCCGGCCGTTTTGCGTTTGCTCCATGCCGCGCCAAATTTGGCCGCCGGCGCCTGGACTGTCATCTAGAATGACCACCTGAGCGCCTGCCGCAGTGGCTCGGATGGCCGCAGCCATACCCGCGGGGCCTGCGCCTACGATCGCGACATCAGGCTTCATCGCGACGTCGAAATCTCCATACCGGGCTGCGCAAGGATCTGACAACTGCGGCAATGCGGAACACCATCAATGGTCACACGGCATTCGAAGCAAATGCCCATGCCGCACAGCGCTGCGCGGGGTTCGCCGGTAACTGAAGTTCGAAAGCACGACTCGCCCGCTAAGAAGATGGCGGCTGCTACCGAGGTTCCCGCCGCCACGGCCAAAGGCTTGCCGTCGATGCGGATCTCAATCTGTTCCGGCATGGGCGTAGATCCTCTTGGGACTGTATGGTTCACGTGCAATGGCCGAGGGCTGGTTGAGAATCTCGTCCCGAAGTAAGCGAGCCGTGGCCAGCGAAGTGGAAATGCCCAAACCTTCGTGCCCGGTGGCGAGAAAGATGTTGCGGTATCCGGGACATCGGCCGATGAGGGGCAGTTTGTCCGGAGTCGCCGCACGGAAGCCCGCCCAGGTGCGTATGACCGACATACGCTCGAGCGCCGGCAGGTACTCGATAGCTCGCTGGAGCATACGGCTGAGAATGTGCGCGTCAATACCGGAGTGCTCCTCGCCGAACTGCCGCGAGGAGCCGAGAAGAATCTGTCCTGTGAGCCGCGGCTGGGCGTTGAACGCGACGGAATCCGAGGTGCTGGAGTGCGCGCTCTTCAAATACCCGAGCTCGATGAGTTGATGGCGCAAGAACCCGGGGTATCGGTCCGTGATCAGCAAATGACCCTTGCGGGGACGGACCTGGACCTGAGGCATGAGCTGCGAGATGGCCGTTCCGGTTGCGAGAATCAGCAGGCCAAATGAAATGCGCGTACCATCTTCGGTTACGAGATCCGAATCATTAACGGCGACGACCCTTTTCCGAAGCAGAGTTTCGATATGCCGCGCGCCGGGCGCTTCGAGCAGATATCGCGCGGCGCAAGGCGGATAGCACACGCTATCAGCGGGCATGAGCAGCCCGCCCGCGAGTCCGGCCCGGAGGTTCGGTTCGGCCGTTTGCATTTGCTGCTCATCCAGAATCTCAACGGGTACGCCGCGCTCCGTGTAGAACCGATACTTGCGCTTTACCTCCTGAAATTCCCCCGGATCGGCCGCAACCCAAAGCGATCCGCACGAGAGGTATTCCGCGTCCGCAGGAAGCCTGGCGCTGAGCTCGCGCCAGAGTTGCTGGGAGTAGTTGGTGAACGCAAACTGTGCCTCGGAATCGTCCATAACGGCGAGGTGTCCCATTCCGGCTGCTGTTGCGCCTCCGCCGATCGTATCGGACTGTTCGCAGACGGCAACATGCAGACCGGCTTCCGCCATCTCGCGCGCGCACGCTGCGCCCACAATGCCCGCACCGGTGACGACCAAGTCAAAAGTTAAAGAGGACACAGCCTCGGCTCGCGCGCGTCTGAATTCGGAAAGATCACCAGTTGCCTCGTTCCCCAAGGCTATCAATGACCGTGGACAGGCGCTCCACGCCGTTTTGCCAGTTTGTCTGAAGACCTTTTTCCGCGCGGTCCGGATCGCCGCTACTCACAGCTTTAATGATTTCGTTGTGCTCGGCCACCGAGAGACTCAGCTTGTTGACGATTGCTCCGGAATATAGCCGCCAATAGCGCTCCACCTGCGAGTGAATAATACGATGAATTTCTTTCAGGCGCGGCCCGGCACTGGCCTCCATGATGGTGCGGTGAAAACTCAGGTCGAGCTCGAAAATTCGATTGGGCTCAGAACGCCGGTCACGCGACAACTGCGCGAGGGCAGCATTGAATTCCTTCAACCGCCGCACGACAGTCGCGCGGGCTTTCTGCGGTAATTGCGCTGTCTGGCGGCCGGCCAGTCCTTCCAGGTGCCCAATAATTGCATACAGGTCGCGCGCGTCGTCCTTGGTTAAGGGCGCAACAATAAGGCGGCTCTTATTACCGTTTCCTGCGGCGATCACATACCCGTCTCGTTGCAGCCAATGCAGCGCGCCGCGCACGGGCGTCCGGCTGATACTCAGGCGATCCGCGATATCTGCTTCGATCATCCACGTACCCGGCGCCAAGCGCCCGGTGACGATCATTTCGCGAAGCTGTTTGAAAGCGAACTCCTGGCTGTTGCTGCGGGATTTTTTGCCGGACAGGGAGGTGCCCGGCTGCTCTGTTTGGGGTCTTGCGGATTTGCGTTCTGAGGGCATCGCGATCCGAACCTAAATTGTATACAATGACGTATACTTCATCCAATGGCCCAACATCGGATCCACGTGATCGATTCGCACACCGGTGGGGAGCCCACTCGGGTGGTGGTCAGTGGCGGACCTCCGCTCCGCCGCGGTTCCATGGCGGAGCGCCTCGAAGAGTTCCGGAGCGAGTACGACCACTGGCGATCGGCCATTGTCAACGAACCGCGCGGGTCCGATGCCATCGTAGGAGCCCTTTTGTGCGAGCCGCAAGATCAGACCTGTTCGGCAGGAGTGATCTTTTTCAACAACGTCGGTTATCTGGGTATGTGCGGGCACGGCACCATCGGCCTGGGCGTTACGTTGCAGTATCTCGAAAGGGTAAAGCCGGGGCGCCATCGTTTCGAAACACCGGTGGGTATCGTGGAAGCAATTGTCCATGGTGACAACACCGTAACTGTTCACAATGTCCCCAGCTACCGGCATGCCAGGAACATCTCTGTTGAGGTAAACGGTTTCGGGAAAGTCACCGGCGATGTGGCCTGGGGCGGCAACTGGTTTTTCCTTACCTATGATCTCCCGTTCGATCTGTCGCTGTCTCATCTGGATGAGCTTTCTGACTACGCGTGGCGAATCCGGCAGGCGCTGGCCGCAAACGGCATTACTGGGGCTGCTGGCCAGGAAATAGACCACATCGAAATCTTTGGGCGTCCTAAGCTGCCGGGCGCCCACAGCAAGAACTTTGTCTTGTGCCCGGGGCGGAGCTACGACCGCTCACCCTGTGGCACCGGCACCAGCGCCAAACTGGCATGCCTCTACGCCGACGGAAAGCTGCGGGAAGGTGAAATATGGCGCCAGGAGAGCCTCATTGGGAGCCTGTTCGAAGGCTCTTTTAGAGTGCGCGACGGGTTAGTTTATCCCGCGATCAAAGGTTCCGCGTATGTGAACGCCGATTCGCAGCTTATTGTGGACGATCGCGATCCGTTCGCTTGGGGCATCGCTGCCTGCATGGCCGAAGCTCAGCCGGTTCACGGAGAGCGGTGATGGATCGCAGGTCCTTCCTTCAAGGCGTAGCCACGGCGGCCGGTGTCACGATCTCCGGCCTTGGCAAGGGGCGCGACGAGCAGCCCCCCAGGGTCGACGGCTACACTCTCGTTTGCCATTTTGAGCACGACTCTGTCGATTGGAAAGCGTACGAAGACCTGCGCACCCGGGACGGCTCACTCATCTTGTCGTCGCCGCAACGGCATGTGACGCTGCGCAAATCGGCTGAAGCAACATTCGCGCAAGCGGAGAAGCCGTATCTGGGGCTGGACATCAAAGACATCGGAATGGCGGGCCCCGATCTGCTGGCTGATAAGTTGCTGGAGCACGGCGATCCCGATCCCGAGCGCGTCAGACTGGCCGCGCCGCCGCTGGGCTCGGCTGTCACTGGCAATCGTCCTGGTTTCCGCCCGAGATGGGATGCGTTCGTCGGGACAAAAGAATGTTCCGACACCATGCCAGTCTTTCCCGCCGGCAACACCCGGACGTATCATCCAAACCAGTACTTTCCCGAATTGACGCAAGCTCTGGCCGAGAAGCGTTATGAGGGACTTCTGGGTGACTGGATGCCGGCCGTTCGCAAGGTGATGCCGGTCTCCGGGACTAGTTACTACGAGTTGCTGATCTTCGGTGATGTGGAGGCCAAGGACCGATTCATCGTTCAGACCTGGCATCGCACCGCGCTCATCGAGAATGGCGCGTTCAAGAAGGTTGTTTACGGCTATAGCTATCCCGCTTTCCCTCCTTTCCGGGAGGACCCGCAGCCCGAAAAGTTCTATCAAGCGCTGCTGATTTTCGCCGGTTACTGGGAGCGGCAGATCGGAGATATGTCTCGGGTCACGTTTCCCGACGAGCGCTGGCAGAACATGTCGCGCCACGCGTTTGCGAAAGAATTAATGGTGCGGCCGGGCGGGGTGTATCCCAAGTACGGAGCTGTGGATCGCGATTACTACGGCTCCGAATACGACGGATTTCAAGACACCTTTACGAGCGCTGTTTACGCGAACCTGGAGTGGCGCCGGTTTGCGCAGGCGCGAGTGATAATTGACAACTATTTCACCTCGTTCGTAGACGCAAAAGGCGCCATCAATATGCGCGGCCCGGAAACCGCGCAGTTTGGGCTCACGCTTTCACTTCTGACGAAATACCTGAACTATACCGGCGATAAAGCGCTTTTGCTCAAACACGGCGGGAAGATCGAAGCCACCGCCAATTGCGTGGCGGCCATGCACGATGCAAGTCTGAAGTTGCCCGAGGACAATCCCGGCTACGGGCTTATTCGTGGTTGGAGCGAGTCCGACTCCTGCCTCGCGCCCCAGCCCCAAACCTGGTGGCAACCGTATTTCTCCAACAGCGCGTTCGCGGCGCGCGGGCTGTCCGATATCGCCGCGGCCTGGACAGCCATTCACGGAAAAGCCGCCGGCGTCCAGGCATCCCAATGGCGAAAGCACTCCGGTGAACTTCGGCAAAGAGTGATCGCCAGCGTGCGGGCGAACGTGCGTTCCGATAAGAAGCCTCCGTACATCGGCCCGCTTCCCGGGACGAAGCTGACGTTTCGGGAATCCATGGCTACCGAGCACCCGAGCCCGCAGCAATGGCCGCACCGGCCTTATAGCGAACTACTGCAGGCCGATGTTTTGCCGCCTGACCTCGCCAATGTGGTAATTGACTGCATGCGCGCTTACGGGGCCACGACGCTCGGAGTGGTGGCGAACGTGGGACGTCCCAACCCCTACGGGCGCGCCATTCTAGGCTTCATTTCTTATGGCTACGCGCAGGCATTGCTGCGGCTCGACCGGATAGAAGAGTATCTTCTCTTCCTGTACTCGCACGGATTTCACGATCACACTCCCGGCAGTTGGACGGCGGGTGAAGTCTCCGGCATTACCGGCGGCACGGCGCTATTTTGCATGCCGGCGCAGCAGACCATTCCGCTGCTGGTGCGCTGGATGCTCGTGCTCGAAGACTCCGATGCGGACCGGCTCTATCTGGGGCGCGGCATTCCTCGCGCCTGGTTTGCAACCGGCCGTCCGGTTCAGATTGAATCTGCCCCGACACGCTGGGGCGATGTCTCCTTTACATTGCGCGCCAATATGGCGAGCAAACGCGTAACCGGAAATGTCTCGTTAGCAGGAAAGCGCCCGCCCCGGGAGATCGAAGTGCGGTTTCGCTTGCCGCAAGGAAGCCTCCTTCAGGGGGCGATGGTAAATGACCGCGCAGTTCGGGTCGCTGCGGACGGGCAAACCATTCTGGTTCCGCCCGGCTCCGGGCCGCGCTTGGAAATCCACAGCAGCTTCTCTTGACTTTTGCGTTGTATGTTCGCTCTGCGAAACGCAATGCCAAACCGTTGACTTCAGTTATGAAAGCGCTTACGCTAAGGCTACATTTTGCGAGCCGTTCATCAGAAAAAGGGGGTTCCGTGCAAAAGTCTTTATCACTGTGTACCGTTTTGCTTTTGTCTCTGTTGTCCGGCAGCCTTGCCGGACTGTACGCGCAAAGCAGCACCGCAGGTTCCGTCAACGTTACAGTTGTCGACGCGTCCGGCGCTAGCATCCCGGACGCCTCCTTGGAACTGCGGAACGCTGAAACGAACGATGTGCGCCGCGCGCAAACCTCGAGCAACGGCGTGTATCAATTTCAAGGACTGCCGTTCGGCCGCTATCGTCTGGTTGTGAATAAGGCCGGCTTCGAGAGCTCCGTGTTTGAAGCGGTGGATGTGCAGACCTCGCGCACTACCGACGTAAAGGCGACTCTGGCGGTCGGCCGCACCACTCAGAAGATAGTTGTGGAAGCTGCGTCTCCCCTGGTGGAAACCACTTCGAGCACGCTGGCCGACACTATCGACACCAGGCAGGTTGCTGATCTGCCGGTGATTGGCCGCAACGTGATGAGTCTGTCGTTTCTGGTACCCGGCTGGTCCACAAGCGGAGTGGGAAACGGTGGCGCGGGGAATTCCAATGGAACTTTCAACAACATGCCGGGCGGCGCGGTGGTAAGCGCCGATTTCGATGGCACGCCGGGCATCAGCAATCGCTTTCGCAGCGGCGGGTTTAATTACGGCACCACCTCCGTATATCCGCGAATCGAAGATGTTGGCGAAATGACCATTCAGACCGCGCAATTGGATCTTAGCGGTACCGGAACATCGGCCATGCGCATCAGCATCGTAAGCCGGCACGGGACCAACGAATTCCACGGCCGTCTCTTCGAAGATTTTCGGAACACCGTGCTCAATGCGAACTCCTGGTCGAACAATGCCCGCGGATTGCCGCGGAACATTTTGAAGTTGAACGATTTCGGTGTCAGTGTTGGCGGGCCGGTTATCAAAAACAAGCTGTTTTTCTTCGGTACCTATGCGCAATCGATTCAACCCGTCTCGAACATAGGGCTTGTCAGCGGAGCGCCGCCCAGCGTTCTGAGTTCCGCGGCGCAACAAGGCCTCTTTTCTTACAAGGCAGCGAACGGGAGCATTCGAACCGTAAACGTGCTTCAAATCGGTGCCAGCGGAGGTGGTCCGGGCACGGTTTTACCCAGCATCGCCAGCCAGCTTCAGAAGATTAATGGAGTTCTGAATCAGGGGAGCTTGACGCCCACTTCGGACCCCAATCTCTTAAGCTTCGCGTTCCAGGCGTCCGCGAAGATAACCAATTATTTCCCGAATATTCGCCTAGATTACAATGCAACAGATAAGCTGCGCTTCTTTGCTACATATTCGCAGCGGAAGCAGGATTCCACTCACGCCAATACGCCCCTGTTTCCGGGCGGTATCGATTCCACCGATTACACCTCCAATGTAAGTAACAATCGTATCGCCGGTATTGGTATTGACTGGACCATACGGCCGACGCTGGTCAATCAGTTCCACGCCGGCTACATGTATCAATACAGCGGCTTCGATACCGAAAACCTGGGTATTGATCTAACGAGCATTTCTCAACAAACCTGGAATTACGGTACCAGCCTGTATCAATCCAATGTATTCCCGCGGCTGCCAATCTCTTCCTTCTATCCGCTGCTGAGCGCAAATGACAGCCTAGGCTGGCAGCACGGACAGCATTCCTTTAGCTTCGGCGCTTCCTGGTATCGCGAACAGGACCACTACTGGAACGGGCCCGGCGGTTTCCCGAATTACACCTTCGGCATATCATCGCAAGACCCGCTGGCGGCAGCTTTTACAAGCGCCCTCGCAGGCACGTCCACAACAAATCTCACGAATGCCGAGAATCTTTATGCCGAGCTGACTGGTCGGATAAGCTCGGTGGCCATCGCTGTTGGCCGCCCGCTCGATCCGGCCACCAAGACGTATAAACCATTCGGCTCATACAACCTGGATGAGGTTCAATCTGCTACAGGCATTTGGTTTCAGGACAGTTGGCGCGTGCATCCAAATCTCACGCTGAACTATGGACTTCGTTGGGACTTCGTGGGAGACGACCACGATGTCAATGGTGGATACAGCACGCTCCGCACACTGGGAGACCTTTGGGGGCCGACGCCGGTGGGCGCCATCTTTCAGCCCGGGGCGTTAGGCGGCGTCGCAAATCCACAATTTCAGGCGGGCGTCCACGTCTACAATCCGTCCTATGTTAATCCTGCGCCTGCCATTGCCATTGCGTGGAATCCCCACGGCGGCGATGGTTTCTGGGGAAGCCTCCTCGGCAGGAACACCGTCATCCGGACTGGATACGCGTTGCGCCACTACCAGGAGGGCGCGCAGAACTTCTGGGCATATGCTTCTAACTCTGGCCAATTTTTTTATCAAAGCGGAAGCTTAAGTTCCAATCCCGCCACCGGCATTGGGAACTTCGCTCCAGGCTCACTGACATTCGGAGATACTCTGCCGCCCTATTTTCTAAGTCCCGCTACTTACTCAACCACGACTCCCGCCGCGAGTTTATTTCCGGGAACATTCTATGCCATGAATCCGAACATTCGCCAGCCTTACCTGGAGGAGTGGAACTTCGGGATTCAGCGGCAGCTTGGCTCGAGCAGCGCCATAGAGGTTCGGTATGTAGGGAACCTGTCTCTGCATCAGTGGCTCGGGTACAACATCAACGAAGTCAATATTTTTGAGAATGGATTCCTGAACGAGTTCCACAACGCGCAGAATAATCTCGCAGTGAACAAAGCTGCGGGTAAAGGAAACACGTTTGCGAATCTTGGCCTTCCCGGGGATGTGCCGCTGCCCATCATGACCGCGGCTTTCGGGAGCGCCACGTCGAACTTCTCGAGCGGTACGTTCCTGACGTATCTCAACACCGGAGCGGCCGGTTCTTTTGCTAACACGTTGTCCGGACAGGGCAGCAACATCAACTTATATTGCAACCTGGTCGGCATCGGCGCGTTTCCTCCCTGCGCCAGCAAGGTGGCTGCGGCACGGGGTGCCGGCTATCCGATCAATTTCTGGCAGGTGAATCCCTACTCGGCGGGCCGCTCGGATTGGTATCTGGATGCTGCAGGAGCATCCAATTATCATGCGCTTCAGGTGGAATTCCGCCAGCGTTCCTTCCACGGCGCGGAGTTCAATGTGAATTACACCTGGAGCCACTCGTTAGGGATCGCCGCACAGAACGGCATCCAGGGTATGAATGGCCAGCTCTATTTCACAGATCGCAATTTCCGGCTGAACTATGGCCCGAGCTTGTTCGATATCCGGCATGTACTGCATGCGAGCGGTACATATGATCTCCCGTTCGGGAAGGGCCGTGCTTTCCTGAACAGCAATGGTCTGCTGGATCGCGTGTTTGGCGGTTGGAGCCTCGGGACCATTCTTGTGATCCAGAGCGGCACGCCCATCCAATTGCTCGGCGGCTACAACACCGTAAATGCGAACGATGCTGGAATCGTGATGAACGGTCTGACAACCGGACAATTGCAGGGTCAGACGGGTGTCTATCGTTCGGGTAATCCATGGGTAACTGTCTTCAGCCCGAGTCTGATCGCTACCAACGGCGCTGCGGCCAGTGCGCTCACTCCGGCCAGCGTAGCAGGAGTTTGGGGTTTCCGGCCGTACGTCTATGGTCCGCACTGGTTTAATGACGATCTTTCGGTGAATAAGTCGATTCCGTTTAACGAGCGGGTCCGCCTGACTCTGCAAGCGGAGTTTCTGAACGTGACGAACCATCCGACCTTCGCGATTCTGAACGGTGGGCAAAACGCGCCGCAGAGTGCGAACGTGCAGAGCTTGACCTTCGGGCAGGTGACCTCCGGACCCAGCACAGCTCGCAATATCGAGTTTCGAGCAAACATCGTGTTCTAGTTGGGAACGCTGACGCTTAGGGATATCGGATGCCGCTTCGGCCCACGGGTGCGCTTGCAATTGTTCTCGCCATGGCCCTCTGCGCCGGCCCGTTTAGATCCTCTGGCCCGGACACCGGGTCAGTAATCGTTCACGCAGCAGCCAGGTTTGATACCTCGCTTCCGCTGGGTTCCCTGGCTGCAACAAATGCTTCATCGACGTCCGAAGCCCGTGCTGGACCAGATTGCGGAACCTCTCCGGCATCCGAATTCGGTACAACACCTGAAAATCCAAAGCTTCTGGATCCTCCGAAGTCGGTACCCGGTGCAGCCGTCGAGCAAAGGTCGCAAGGCACGAAGCCGCCTTTACCAGTGATCGAGAGCTTCGACGGCCTGGGATTCGGTTTTGAGGGCCCGCAGGGGTCGGCGGCTGGCCGGAATCCTTCCGACAATAGCTTGGCGGTCGGTCCCGATCACATCGTACAGATCGTAAACTCCCGGCTGGCCGTGTTCTCAAAGCAAGGGCGCTTTTTCAAAAGCACCGGTCGGGTGCTGTACGGCGCCGTGCCTACCAACACCATCTTTAAAGGCTTCGGCGGCCCTTGCGAAGCTCGGAATAATGGCGACGCTGTCGTGCGCTATGACCAACTGGCCGACCGCTGGCTCATTGTGATGCCGCTCTTCCAGCGTATTCCCGATCAGCCCGATGAGCCTTACTCGGTGTGTTACGCCGTAAGCCAGGGACCCGATCCCCTCGGCCCATATCACCGCTATGAGTTCCGGCGCAAACTGTTTCCGGACTACCCGCGACCGGCCATCTGGCGCGACGGCTACTACGTAGCAACGAGCACCGGTGATACCGTCATCCAGAAACATTGCTGCATCGCCGACCGCGCCCGCATGCTGAAAGGCCAGCCCGCCACCGAGCAATGCATCATTATCGACGGGGTAAATTTCTTGAACAACGCCGATATTGAAGGCCGCCGGCTGCCTCCGAGAGGTGCTCCCAATATCATGATGGCTGCTGGTGGTACACAGCTCAAAAATATTCTCCAGGACGATGTGATCTATGTCTGGAAGGTGCATGTCGATTGGAAGAGGCCGGCGAACACGAAAGCCGAGGGACCGGACAAGATTGCCGTTTCTCCCTATCACTACCTCTGTGGCGGGCAGTTAACGAATTGCGTGCCGCAGCCCGACACCACGTGCCGCCTGGACGCGCAGGGCGACAAAATTATGCAGCGGCTCGTGTACCGGAACTTTGGCGACCACGAATCCATTGTGGCGCTTCATTCGGTGGATACCGAAGCGGGTGGCGGCGGACTCCGCTGGTACGAGTTCCGTCTGAACCGCAAACATGATCCATATCTGTATCAACAAAGCACGTTCGCGCCCGATAGTTTCTATCGATGGATGGGGAGCATCAGCATCGACAAGTTTGGAGATATCGGGATGGGCTACTCATTTGGAGGCAAGCCCTACTATCCGGGCCAGCGCTTCGCTGCGCGATCAGCCGGCGACCCGCTTGGATTCCTGACGTTTCGCGAGACTGTGTTGGCCGAAGGCGAAGCGGCGCAGACAACGGGAAATCGGTGGGAAGATTACTCGACCGCAGCAATGGATCCGGCCGATGACTGTACCTTCTGGTACGTTGGCGACTACGTAAAGAAAGGCGCTACAACTTATTCCACTCGCATCGCGTCGTTCCGTCTGCCAGCCTGCCAGGCGTCCGCTATGTGATCTCAACCTGCGATTCACGATTGGAGGGTTCGTCCATGACACCCACGCTACGATGCGTCGTCGAAGGAATTGGCGGCCGGGATTTCCCGCGTCCGCGAGGCAAGGCCGTCCGGCTCACGTTCTGCCTACTTGCGGTGCTTCTCGTGGATCCTAACCCGATGAGGGCTCAAGCCGTGGCCAACGCCACCATCCAAGGCGTAATCACTGATGCCACCGGCGCAAGTATTGCCAATGCCAAAATTGTTGCAACTCAAACCAACACCGGTCAAACTCAACAAACGGTGAGCGGCAATGACGGTTTCTATGTGCTGCCCAATTTGCCGGTAGGTCCTTACGAATTGGAGGTGAGCGCTCCGTCGTTCAGCAGATATGTCCAATCCGGAATTATTCTCCAGGTGGGCAAGAACGTCGAAGTCAATGTTCAGATGCGGCTTGGCACGGTCACTCAAAACATAGAAGTTTCGGCGGATGCGGCGATGGTTGAGACGCACGATACTTCTATTTCTGAAATAATCGATCAGCGGCGGATTATCGATCTTCCGTTAAATGGACGGCAAGCCACGGATTTGATTCTGCTCTCGGGAGGCGCCAGCGTGCCGCAAGGCGCGGCAGGCCGCTTCATCACCACCCACGACTATGCCAGCTCGGTAGCCGTGTCGGTTTCGGGCGGCCAAGAGAATGGCAACAATTACTTGCTCGACGGAGCAGATCACAACGACACCCATTCGAATGTAAATCTGCCATTCCCATTTCCCGATGCCTTGCAGGAGTTCACCGTTCAGACCAGCGGCGTTTCGGCGCGTTACGGACTGCATCCCTATGCCGTAGTGAATGCAGTCACGAAGTCCGGGACAAACCACTTCCATGGCGACCTATTTGAGTTTGTTCGTAACGGAGACTTGAACGCGCGGAACTTTTTTGCGGCAACTCAGGACACGTTGCGAAGAAATCAGTTCGGAGGAACCATTGGGGGACCGATCAGGCGCGACAAGCTTTTCTTCTTTAACGGCTTTCAAGCAACACGAACCCGCACGGCGCCGCCCCAAACCATCAGCTTCGTACCGAGCCAGGCGGCATTAAATGGCGACTTCAGCGCCTTGGAGTCTGCGGCCTGTCAATCGAGTAAAAAGGCTGTGACCTTGATCGATCCAACCAACGGGCAGCCGTTCCCGCGCAATTTCATTAGTCCCACTCGTTTTAGCGTGCCGGCCGTGAGTCTGGCGAAACTGATACCTCTTCCCTCTAATCCGTGCGGCCAGCTCATTTATGCCATCCCCAATCCCAACAATGAGAATCAGGATGTCTTTCGCGTGGATTGGCTGCAGGATTCGAGGAACACGGTTTACGGACGGTTTTTCGTAACGGATTACGACAATCCTCCCTATTACACGAACAACATTCTGACCACGACGCGCTCCGGCCTTCAGGAGAGGGCTACCTCAGCCGTATTGGCCGATCAATTTACGACTGCGACCTTCTCAAATGCGTTGCATGCTACTTACACGCGCCTCATCAACCATCGTGCGGTATCGCAGCAAATGCCCAATCTGGTCGCATTGGGTTCGGATATGTACAATGCATATCCGCATTTCATCGATCTCACCGTCGCCAATAAGTTCACAGTAGGAGGCGGGTCGAACGCTCCAGCGAAGTTTGTGCGGAATACGTATCAGTTCGCAGATGACGTAGACCTGATTCGCGGGCGCCACCATATTACATTCGGCTTGGAAGCGATCGCCATGCAAATGGATGAGGTGAACGTTTCGCTTTCTAACGGAGAATGGACCTTTAATGGATCGCTGACAAACGACGCGCTTGCGGATTTCCTCCTCGGCAGGCCTAGCCTGCTATCTATCGGAAATCCGTTTGAGATCGCCTTGCGCCAAAAGTATTGGGGCGCGTACGTACAGGACGATGTCCGCGTCTCTAAGAGTCTAAACGTACATGCCGGTGTGCGTTGGGAGCCGTCCCTACCGGAACACGACACTCTCGGGCGTGGCGGTCATTTCTCCATGGCCGATTTTCTTCGAGGCCGGAAGTCGAGCGTTTACCCGAATGCTCCTGCGGGTCTGATGTATTATGGCGATCCAGGAATTCCGAAATCGTATGCCAACGGTAGTTGGTTGGATTTCGCCCCGCGCGTCGGTCTGGCATGGGATCCAACCGGAAAGGGCGCCGAGAGCATTCGCGCCTCTTATGGCATTTTCTTCGACACGCCGGAGACATTTACCGCCAGGGATTGGGGGCTGATGACGCCGTGGGGCAACTCCATCTCGCTAACTGCTCCCCCTGGCGGTTTGAGCAATCCGTTTTTGACCTATTCCGGTGGCGACCCATTTCCTACACCCTATCCTCCAACCCGGAACTCGACTTTCCCCTTGGCCGGGCTCTATATCAATTTCCCGCTGAACCTTCATCATATGTATCAACAACAGTGGGACTTCAGCTACCAACTTCAACTAAGCGTCAATTGGATGATTTCTGCCTCTTATCTGGGAAGTAAAGCAACCCATCTGCGGACATCCACGGAGCAGAATCCTGCAATCTACATTCCTGGCGCATCGACGGTTGGCAACACGCAGCAGCGGCGCCTTCTAAATCGTCTGAATCCTGTGGATGGAGCGTACTACGCCAATATCACTTTGGCCGATGATGGCGTCAATACGAACTACAACGCGCTCAGACTATCCGCCCAGCATCGCTTCAGTCACAAGTTCACACTGCTTTCGGTTTACACCTGGTCGCATTGCCTGCAGGACGCCGAAACGTATGGGAACCGCAACAGTCAGGGCGCTAATCAGTATCAAAACCCATATAATCGCAATGCTGATTATGGGGCATGCGATGTCGACCTGCGGCAGAATTCCTCTACTTCTCTGGTGTATGAAACGCCTCGCCTCGGGAATGGATTTACGAATCAAATCGTGGGTCAGTGGCGGCTTGGCGCGCTCTTCTCGGCTCACACGGGCTTCCCGTTCACGCCGTTCACCGGAGTCGATAACTCGCTTACTGGCGTCAGGCAGGACCGTCCGAATGTAACGGGAGATCCATATGTACGCAATACAGCTACTCTCGTGTGGATTAATCCGAGTGCGTTCGTAGCAAATCGGCTTGGCACGTTTGGAAATGCGGGATACAACAGTCTGAGAGCGCCAAACTTTTTCGATTTGGACGCGAACGTGACGCGGGTATTTTCGATTCGCGAGCATCAGCAGTTCCAACTGCGTTTCGAGTTTTTCAACGCACTGAACCATACAAATTTCAATCTGCCGGTTGGCACGTTGGGTTCAACCTTCGGTAAGCTCCTGAGCGCAGGCGACCCGCGTATTCTGCAACTGGCTGCGAAGTTTTTGTTCTGAGGAAATATTAGGAATGAAATTACCAGGAAAGGCGCTCCGGCAACCCGGAGTAGTTCAATCATGATCCATAGCGCAAAAGGCCGGCGAGACTTTCTTAGAGAGATGGCAGCGATGCCTCTCATGACGTTCGCCGGCGCCCGAACGGGCACAGCCCAAAGTGGAACTACGGCAAAGAGTCCTGAACCTGGCAAGAAGTTCGTCGCCATCCAGATTGGGGCGCGATCGTTTGTCGATGAAGGTGTGGATCGATGCCTCGACACGCTTCAGGAAAAAGCCGCTGTCAATGTGCTAATGCCTGCCGTATTTACTTACGGAAGAGGCCTCGCGGGCCGGCAAATTCCGGGGCTCCCCCTGCCGGATCACGGCGTTCAGGAGTACGACGAAATTCATGGTGGTAGCTACGCAAAAGTGCCGCCGGAATTTTTCGCCAGATCGGTGATCCAAAACGTGCGGGCCCCGGAACTCGGCAATTTCGACATTCTAGCTGATGTGATTCCGAAGGCGAAAGCGCGAGGAATGCAGGTCTACTGCTTGTTCGAAGAAGCTTACAATCCCCGCCTCATACCTAATTTCGAAAAGATCGCTGAAGTCGATGTCTACGGTAAGACCGGCCGCAGCACTTGCTTCAACAATCCGGATGCCCGAACGTTTCTGGTATCCCTCGTGGATGCTTGGTTCAAAACTAATGACTTGGATGGCCTGATGTGGGAATCGGAGCGCCAGGGCCCGCTGAATACAACGCTGGAAGCTCACTTTGGCAAAATCGCCGGCTCCCGGTCGATTAATTGTTTCTGCCCGCACTGTTTGAGAAAAGGCCAGGAGTTCGGTATCGATGGGGAACGAGCGCGGGCCGGATACATCGCTTTGGACCAGTGGGTGAAGCAAACTTTGAGCCATGGCCGGCCCGGTGACGGAAGCTTTGTCACGCTGTGGCGATTGCTGCTCGAATATCCCGAAATCTCCGCATGGGAAAAGCTATGGTTTCACAGTCAGGAGGAGGTATACGGGCTCCTGTATGGAACGGTGAAGGAAACGAATCCGCGCGCCCAAGTGGGCTGGCACATCATGCATTTGGTAACCCTGAGCCCGTTTTATCGTGCGGAGCAGGATTACGGACGGCTGGCGCATGTCGCTGATTTCATCAAGCCGTGCCCGTATAACAACTGCGGCGGACCGCGTTTCGCGCAGTATATCCGGAATGTGCAATCGACCATCTTCCGCGATTTAACGCCCGAACAAGTCCTCGAGCTTCACTACAAAATTCTCGGGAATGAAGGCGAAGCAACCTTGGACAAATTACCCAAAGCCGGTCTCTCAGCCGATTATGTGGGTAAGGAGACGCGCCGGGCGATAGCGGACGTGCAAGGCGCGATACCCATCTACCCCGGCATTGATATCGACATCCCGACTGCTTTGGATGAAAAACGGACCCAGCCCGCGGATGTCAAAGCGGCTACCTTAGCTGCGCTGAAAGCTGGCGCTCCCGGTGTGGTGCTGTCCCGCAAGTACGCGGAAATGAGGCTCACCAATCTCGCCGGAGCCGGCGAGGCGTTGCGCGAGTTCGCGGCCTAAGCTAACTGAATTAGCTTTTACAATCCTCAACAAAAAAAGCGCTCTGCAAGGCTCCCGTCGTGGAGCCGCAGAGCGCTTTTGATAACGAAAAAAGTGAAGGCTAAGAGCGTTTGAACCGGCGCTTCGAAAACACGCCGAGGCCGAGGAGCCCGGCCGCCAAAAGCGCGTAAGTAGAAGGCTCTGGAACGGGGCTTCCGCCGCCGCCACCGCCGGTAATCACGCCGCCGCTCGTTGTGCAAGCGACGCAAATCAGTGTCGCGGCAGCCGTGGGTCCCGGAATAGTGCCGTTGCCGAAAGAATTGACTTCGGCGACCTGGTAGAACGCGGACTCACCGTGCGTACCCGGATCCCAGAACAGGTTATGGGTCGGATCGCCATTTACCGCGTTGATGCCGAAGCTGGTCCCGACCGAGGTCGCCGAGTAGCCGGTGGAAGGCGCTCCCCCGACCGACGTCGCCGCCTGCGGCACGAACGAGTAGTAACCGCTGCTATTCGCTCCCGCCAGTCCGACCACACCGCCTCCGGCATTCAGGAATGCTTCGATCGCCGCGCTCTGCGCAGCGATATTCGCTTCGCCGGCCGGGCTATTGTCGCACCCGCCGCAGCTTGAATCCGACGCCACAATGAACGCGCTGTATTTCGTGTTATCGAATAGCGATGCCGTCACCGATGCCGCAGTATTCGGATTGACATTGACGAAAGAGACGCCCAATGTGGTCAGATCGCCTGTTAGCTCCGTACCTGAGTCGAACGTGAGTACAGGCAGGGTTGAGCCGCTGCGCGCAAAGCTCACCAGAGCGGCTAACTGTGTACAACCTCCCGAACTGCCGAAGTCGCAGTGAAAATCATCGTCGTGGCCTGTCAAGGCAATATTTCCCGCTCGTGCTGGCACAACGGCGGTCGCCATGAGAAAAGCCGAGACTGTGGCTAAGCCAACAAATTTCAAAATACGCATTTTCCTCCTTAAGGTGGTTACAACTCAGCCCTTACACGTGCATAGACTAGGAGTAATATAGTAGGAAAAATCGCAGAAACAAAGTACTACCTGTACCTGTTCGAGCAGTTGCACAGCGGTTTCCCCGGCAACTCGTCACGCCTCTCGAACGGCTCTCGTGTCAGTCCCAAAACCTATTGAAGCGATAGGAAACAGGTATTGGACCTACCCGGCCCGGTGCGTTAGTTTCACTCATAGAAAGGAGTGCTAATGTCAGCAGGAGCAACGGTTCAACCGGGCGATGTCACTCAGCGTGTCGGCGTAGAAGTAATTCGGGCGCGCGGTGTCGATGTCGACAAGTTGATCAAACTGCTTATCGCCAATGCGGCTGCCGAGTTTGCGAGTACCTACTACTACTACACAATCCTCCGAATGCACTTGGCCGGCCACGAAGATTACAAAGAAATCTGCGAGGATGCGCGTCTGGAGGATCGGGCGCATTGGGAATTGATTGTCCCGCGAATCTACGAACTGGGAGGCGAACTGCCCAATAGCCTGCCGGAGTTCCATGACCAGGCGGGCTGCATCGCAGCCAAACTTCCGAACCCGCCCACGGCAGTAAATATTCTGACGGTGCTGCTCGAGTCCGAACGCTGCGCTATCCGTAGTTGGACGGCGGTTTGCGATATGACCTTCGGGAAAGATCCGCGAACCTACGACCTGGCCTCGCGCATTCTGAATGAAGAGATCGAGCACGAGGCCTGGTTTATCGAGCTTTTGGCGCATGAACGGGACGGAAAATCGATCCCGTCCGGCCATTTCCGGCGCGGTGAACCTGGGGAAGCCCCTTATAGCAAGAATCGCGGCTTTTACAATCCATAAAGCAGAAAGCGTGCGGTTTCTTAGAAAATGAACGATCCGGCCACTTACCGGATCGTCCTCGAAACGCCGGATGGCGAGTTTTCGTTCGATTGCCGCGCAGACGAGGTCATTTGGGATGCAGCGGCACGGCACGGAATCTCGCTTCCGGCCATTTGTCATCAGGGTTGGTGTCTCACTTGCGCGGCCAGATTACTCAGCGGCGCCGTCGATCAGAGCCTGTCCCGAGGCTATTTCCCGCGCGATAAAGAGGAGGGTTATGCCCTCCCGTGTACCGCGCGGCCTCGGAGCGATGTCCGCCTGCGCACTCATCAGCAGTTCTTAATGCGCGAATACCGTCGCAGAGCACGGCTACCGATCCCCTACTCCGGCCTCTGAAGCGCCACTGGCGCGTCTTCAACGTGCCGCAGTGAGCTTCACCGCGGATTCACATCAACAATCCGCGCACGTGCGTCGTAATCGCTTCGCGCGCCTGCGTAGCTCCCAACAGGCGCTCCAGCAGACCGAGATCGACGTCAACGATCAGATCGCGGTCGGTGACCTCAATGGTCCCGCGTATCGGCACGCTCACAAACCCCATTTTGGCCTTCAGCGCAAAATTCATCGTCGAGCCTTGCCAGCTTCGCTTTTCGTCCACGAATTGAAGCGGAGTGATGGAAATTCCCTGGAACAGATCATCGAACGAGCGGTCAACCGCTCGCATCACTTCTTCTTTCGATTTCGTATGGGAGACCGTGATACGCACTGTATCGCCTCTGCTTTAAGCGTTGTCGACGCTAAGACTTGCCTTTCGGCCCGCATGTTCAAAGTACTCTTCAATTTCTTCCAGCGTCTTGCCTTTCGTTTCCGGTAAGAAAAAGGCAGCGGTTATTAAGTAAATGACCGTGAATCCGGCAAAGAGAAAGAAGATTGTGGAATATCCGTAATTGCTGACCACCGGCAGGAAGATGGCAGCCAGCGTGGTGGAGACGATCTGATTAATCACCAACGCAATGCTCATTCCATTGGAGCGAATCCGCGTCGGCATCAATTCCGAAAGCGCCAGCCAGACGCACACTCCCGGCCCAATTGCGAAAAACGCCATAAAAATGTACAACTCAATCGCAACCAGCCACCCATTACTCGTATCGGGCACGGGACTAATCAAGGCTTTTTCGATCTTCAGTGGCGCCGCGCGCGCGGCTTCGATGTTTGCAAACGGGTTCTTGGTAAAGGCCTCGATGCGATTGGCTGGAACGCAGCTTGCGCGCGTAATCGTGACAGCCGAACCGGATGGCTCGTCGGAACGCACCACGTTAGTCGCCGCTGTGAAATCGCCATAGCCATAAATGATGGTCAGCGCGGCGCGGCCCGCTTCAATCGCCCCGTCCGTGTGTCCGGTTGCCGATAACAGCCGGCTCGCTTCGGCCGGATCGAAGTGGAGCGTCACGGTCTGATCCGCTGTCACCATGGATTGGATGGCGGCTCGGACATCCACCTCCAGCTTCTCGGTTTGCAGAAAACGCAGGCCCACGGCCGAAAGCGACACGATGATCCCCGCCGTCCCGATGACGAGCAGGAACTTGCGCCCGCGGCGGTCCACTAAGGTAAATCCGATGATCGTCATCAGAAAATTCACGATCGTGAAGATGACATAACCCCAATGCGCCTGCACGTCTGAAAGGCCGCTCTGCAGAAGGATGTTGGTGTTGTAACCAATGATCGAGTTGATCCCGGTCGCCGTGTTGCAGAACAGAATAATGCAGGCCAGCACAAAGGGGATGACATATTTTCGACGCAACAGCGAATCGCGAACCTGGTGCCGCGCGGGTGCCTTGAGCGTCTCTTCCATCTCATTCAACTCGGTCATAGCTTGTTCCGCATTGCGGGAACGGAGCAGCGAGGAATACGCGGCGTCTCTTTTGCCCCGCCGGAACAGCCAGCGCGGCGACTCCCCGACGAACAGGCTTCCTAGCACAAACAGGACACCCGGCGGCAGCGATACCCAAAAAATACTGCGCCAAGCCTGATCTTTAAAGGTGAACAGCGCTGCGGCAGTAGCCGTCCGCGTGACCTCCTCCACCCGGTAGCTGAAATAGATGCCGATCAAAGCCGCTGCTACGATGCCCAACGTCAGCAGCCATTGAAATATGCCGGTCCCTTTGCCTCGGCTCGAAGCGGCTAGACATTCCGCTAGATAGAGCGGGACCACCACCCCGATGAATCCGCCGCTGATGCCTTGCAGGAGGCGGCCGAAAAACAGCGGCCCGTAACCGTGCGAGAGAGCAATCATCGGGATGCTCACGATAAACGTGCAGCCGCTCAAAATCATTAAGGGCTTGCGGCCCATCCAATCGGCCAGCAATCCGGCAAACAGGGTGGAGATGACACTGCCGAGCAGCACGGCCGCCACGATAATCGAAAGCTGGCCGGCGTTCAGACCGGATGTTGCTTCCAAATAGGGCAGGGCGCCGCCGATTATCCCCACATCGACTCCGTAGAGCAGGCCGCCAAGACCGGCTACGAGCAGCAGAAAACGGTTATAAACGGTTCCCTTCAGGTGAACAGGCATGCACTGTCTGGTTTCGTATCACAGTAGCACCACTCCGCAGGGCAGCCAATCCTGACTGCTGCCGCTCACGGAATCAACAACTTAGCTCGATCGTGCGTCCCGCCCGAAAGTGAGTCACAAGCTAGATCGCCTTTAGATTCATAGATTTACCGGAAACCGCTTGGAACGGCATGCGATACTGGTATCGAAATCAAATTTCAAACGCCGGACGAGACGCCGCTCTCTTCCGGCGTTTTCTTTTAGGAGTCAACCCAAAATCATGTCCACACCTGCCCAAGTCGCCGCGAATCAGGCGAACTCGCAACACTCGACCGGTCCCAAGACCGAAGAAGGCAAAGCCGTTTCCTGCCTGAACAACTTCCGCCATGGCCTCGCGGGCGTGCAGTTCTCGGTGTTACCCGGTGAATGCGAAGAAGAATATGATACCCTCGTTGCCGGATTGAAAGCCGAGCATCAGCCGGCGACCATCACCGAATGCATTCTGGTTGAAAAACTCGCCCAGCACTTCTGGCTCAGCCAGCGTGCACAGCGTTATGCGGATCTCTCGATGGAGAACGAAAAGCAGTTCTCCCTCTTCCTGCGCTACCAAACGACCAACGATCGCGCTTTCCACAAATGTCTCGATCAGCTCCTAAAGCTCAGAGCCGAAAAGCGAAAACAGCAAAATGGGTTCGAATCGCAAAAGCGCCAAGAAGCAGAGCAAACCGTTAAACAAGAGCTGAACCAAGCCAAAGCGCGACTCGTCAACGCCAAAGCGGCCGACCAGGAATTCGAAACCGAACTGCGCTCCTATATTGAAGCCCCGCTTCCCGGCAACGTGCAAATCCCATTCGACGAACTCAAAAGCGTTTTGAAATATGCTCTGACCGAAGTCGCCCGCAACCTTCAACAGAACCCCGCGCGTAAGCAAGGGGTCGCCGCGTAGTGGAGTAGGCCTTTGGCCTGCGCTTTTCCACACTCGTAGGCTCAGGCGATAAATTCTGGCTTCTGCTGCACTTTTCGATTTAAGCTTGGCTTAGGACTGAAGCTGCGAGACTCGGGCCCTTTCGGGCGCCAGGGAGGTGTTGCTTCAGGGGTCTTTCTATGAGGTTAGTCTCGCTTTGGTGGGAGTTGCCTCCCTGGCTTACTTCCAATACTAGAATATGATTTTGTGGAGCGCAAGCTTTTTCTATACGAAAATCAAAATTTTTTTTTCAGATGAGTCCTATTCCTAACCTCCCCCAGGCAGACGAAAGAAGCACGAAATGAACATAACTGTCCTGGGTTCAACAGGATCCATCGGCGTCAGCACACTCGATGTAGTCCGCCGCCGCAGCGAAGAATTTCGGATTCACAGTTTGGTAGCTGGTAGAAATCTGGACCGGCTCTGCTCCCAAATTCTGGAGTTTCGCCCAGTCTTCGCCGTTGTGGCCGATGAGGAGACCCTCGCCGCGCTGAAAAGCAAGCTTGCGGACAGCGGTCTACCTCGACAAAATTGGCCCGAACTAGGCTATGGCGCACAGGCCCGGATCACGGCCGCAACCGCGGCCGAAGTCGATTTTGTCATGTCCGCCATTGTCGGCGTGACCGGCCTCCCCGCCACGTATGCCGCCATCCGTGCCAAAAAGCGTATCGGGCTGGCGAATAAAGAGGTATTGGTCGCGAGCGGCCGGATCGTCATGCAAGCGGTCCGTGAAACCGGTGCCGAGCTGATCCCGGTCGATAGCGAACACAATGGAGCCCATCAGTGCTTCCGCGCGGGAAAGCGGGCCGAAGTGAGCCGGCTTCTCCTCACAGCCTCCGGCGGGCCGTTCCGCGAAACGCCCAAAGACGCGCTCTGGACTGTCACCCCGGAGCAGGCGCTCAATCACCCCACCTGGAAGATGGGCCGGAGAATCACGATTGATTCCGCAACCTTGATGAACAAAGGTTTCGAGGTGATCGAAGCTTGCTGGCTGTTCGATTTAAGCCCCAGGCAGGTGGATGTGGTGGTGCACCCGGAATCATCCATTCACGCCATGGTCGAGTTCACGGACGGAAGTCTGATCGCGCAGATCTCCGCGACCGATATGCGGATGCCGATCCAGTACGCCCTGACTTATCCGGCCAGAGAGTCCGCCCCGGTCCCCCGCCTGGATTGGGCACAAACGCGCACTTGGCATTTTTCAGCTCCGGACGTCGAAAAATTCCGGCTGTTAAAGCTGGCCTATGAGGCGCAAGAGCAGGGTGGGACGGCCACCTGTACGCTGAACGCTGCGGATGAAGTGGCGGTGGAAGCCTTTCTCGCGGGACAAATTCCATTCCCGGCAATTGCTGAGACGGTAGAGGAGACTCTGGCGAGACAACCGGACCAAAAAGCGGCGACAATAGAGGAAATCATTTCCGTCGATCAAGCCTCGCGCCGGGTGGCGAGGCAGGTGTTGGCCGAATCCCGTTGGGCGGCGGTGTGAACGCAACAGAACCGCGACTGTTAAGGAGCGGCTTTCGGGTTTTTTGGCAGCTTTGAGTTCGGGTATTTTCAGGTAAATGAAGCGCGGCGCTGCGGGCAGCGTCGAATGAATAGAGGGCGTCGAGTATGCTGTGCGAGCCGCCCGCGAGAGGAACGAAGGCGTGAGTTTTTTACAGCCGGCTTTTTGGGTCGTGATCTTATTGGGGGTCATGATCCTGGTCCACGAGCTGGGACATTTCTGGGCGGCTCTGTCCGTTGGCATTAAGGTTGAGACGTTCAGCATCGGCTTTGGACCGCGGCTGTTCGGTTTCCGCAGGGGCGATACCGATTTCCGGGTTTCGGCCATTCTGTTCGGCGGCTATGTCCGGATGCTGGGTGAGCAGGGTTCCGAGGAGGGTGTAAATGACCCGCGATCGTTCCAGGCCAAAGCACGCTGGCAGCGCGCGATTGTCATCGTCGCGGGCCCCCTTATGAATGTGATCCTGGCGGTGGCGCTCGTTGCGGGATTGTACATGTACGCCTATCCCAAACAGGTAGACACCAGCGCCCCGGTGGTAACTAGCATCAATCCGGGTTCGCCGGCTGCGCAAGCCGGCATTCAGCCGGGCGACACAATCATTCAATTGGGAAACAAGAAAAATCCGGATTGGGATTACATCCTGACCCAGGAGGCGCTCAATGCGAATCACGCGATTCCGGTCACTGTGGAGCGCCGGGGCCGGGTCCTTCGCCTCCAGGTGACGCCCCGCATGGATCCGAAAGAAGGCATCGGCGTGGTCGGCTGGAACGGGGAGCAGGACATTCAGGTCGGACAAGTCCTTCAGAATTCTCCGGCCGCGCGCGCGGGTCTGGAGCCAGGCGACCTGTTCATGAAACTGAACGGGAAGCCGGTCATTTCAGCCACCGCAGTGAGACAAGCCGTCATCCAGTCCGGCGGAAAACCGCTTACCTTCGAAGTGATGCGGAACGGCCATGAACAAAGCGTTACCGTGACTCCCGCGGCCACACACGAATCGCAAGTGCCGTGGCAAATCGGGATCAGCTTCAAAATGCCCGTGCAGCTTGTGAAGCTAGGATTCGGCGATGCCGTGGTTCAATCTATCCGCTTCAACGAGCAAAACGCGAAGATGATGTTTCAGGTCTTGGGGAGCTTGATTCAACACCGCATCTCGACTAAATCGCTCGCCGGGCCGATTGGGATAGCGCAACTGTCGAGCGAAGCCGCGCAGCAGGGAGCCTGGAATTATCTGTTCCTGATGGCCTTTGTCAGCCTGCAGCTTGCCATCATCAACCTGCTGCCCATTCCGATTCTCGATGGCGGCACCTTGTTGCTGCTCATCATCGAAATGCTGCTGCAGCGCGAGGTCAGCGTACAGGTGAAGGAGACCATCCTGAAGCTCGGCTTCGTCTTCCTGATGATGGTCATGGTCTTTGTGATTTACAACGACATCAGCCGCATCCTCACCAAGAGCTAACCGAAACCGAGCACGAAGCGTCAGCGACCCGAATCAGAACCCCGCGCGTAAGCAAGGGGGTCATGAGAACATTCCCCGCCAATCCCGACTACTGAGGCAAGCGGATCTCCGCTTTGGCGGCGATATAGGTGCCTCGACTCACATCACTGGGAATTCAAGCCGCCGCTCTGCTTTTCCTCACTGCCACATCCCAGCACGCATCGCAACTGACATTTCGCCATTACCAGCGCGAACAAGGTCTCACGAATCTCGTCGTTACGGCGATGACGCAGGACCGGGCCGGATTTCTCTGGGTTGGGACCGAGAACGGTATCTTCCGCTATGACGGGCACGGCTTCACCCGGTTCAGCTTCGATCAGGGATTGCCGGCCACACGAATCTACTCTGTGCTTGCGACGCATGACGGCAAAGTTTGGATCGGCGGAGCAAAAGGTCTGGCGTATTTCAACGGCGAGAGATTCACAGCGCTGCCTTCGCCGCAGCCGCTGATCGTCTCCGGGCCCGGCCGCATGGCGGAGACCGTCAAAGGCGACATCTACGTAGGCGCAACTACCGGGCTTGTGCAGATTTCGGAGACTCCATCCGGCTATCGCTTCCGTCAAATTTCGCAAGGCTCTACCCTGGGCGTAGCCGCTGGTCCGGATTCGTCTGTCTGGTTCGGCTGCGGCAAGGATGTGTGCCATACCAGCGGGGATTCCTACCTTCCCTTCGGCGCGCGCTTTAGCTTGCCGCCGGATCGTTGGGACGCTATTGCTGTTGATGCCAATGGGACCGTCTGGGTGCGCAGCCCGAAGCAACTGTTCAGTCTCACCGCGAATAGCAATCAATTCGAGAAGCGGGACCAGGGTCTGCCTGGCTCGTTCATTCCGGCGCCGCCCATCACGCTCGATCGGACCTACGGGATTCTGGTTCCCACCGATCAGGGTCTGGCGATTCCCGAGGGCCGCACCTGGAAGCTGATCGGAACACAGCAAGGCCTCGCTTCAGCAGGCGTCGAGCAAGCCATTCGCGACCGGCAGGGTTCGCTGTGGGTCGGCTTTCCGGGCAGCGGTGTCGATCGCTGGATCGGCGAAGGCCGCTGGCAGAATTGGTCAGCCGAGGACGGACTCAAGGGCGACATGGTTTGGGGCACCGTTCGCGATGCCTCCGGGCGTCTCTGGGCAGCGACCAACGAAGGACTCTGCCTGTTCCATCCGGACCAGCAGCGCTGGGTGTCCTGGCCGCAAACTCGTGGTCACACGCATTCCGTTGCCGCTACCGTTGATGGCCGAGTCTGGGCCAGCCTCTTGGAAGATGGCGTTGTCAGCCTGGATCCGGCGACAGGCGCCGTTCTACATCCGCATCAGGAATCTGGATTGCCGGCCCGGTTCAAAGCCCGCTCTTTTTTCGATGATTCGGATCACCGGCTCTGGATCCTGACCGACCTGGGTTTGTTCCGCGGGCGGACGCCGCAGAACCGCTACTTCGATGCCGTGCCCGGCCCCGCAAATGCACCCGGTGTGATGTTCTATTCCGCCGTCCAAGATCGTCGCGGACGAATGTGGTTGGCTAGCAACAAAGGACTGTTCCGTCTCGACGATGGAGTGTGGAGTCGGTTTTCTCGCTCGGACGGTTTGCTCAGCGATTCGCTTGCCGCACTTGCGTTGGAGCGCGACCACCTTTGGGTTGCCTATGAGGATTCGGTAGGCATCACTCGCATCGAAAACCTCTCTGGCGATCGCCTCCTCTTCCGTAACTTCACTTCCCACAATGGCCTCCCGACCGACAACATCTACTCATTGGGCGCTTCCAATCACATCGTTTGGGCGGGTAGCGATTCCGGCCTGTTGTCATTCCACAACGGAAAGTGGCGCAACTACACGCATGCCGACGGGCTTATCTGGGACGATTGCGACAGCGATGGAATCCTGGCTGAACCCGATGGAGTTTGGATCTCGACCAGCCGCGGACTCTCTCACTTTCGTCCCGGAGACGATATCGATGGCCAGCCGCTCTCCCCGCCTGTATTGCATGTTTCGCTCAGAGACGGCGGTCTGGGACTGCCACAGGGAATCCACCTACCCTGGTCCGAGCGAGCGCTTGTCTTTCAATGGGCCGACTTGAACTATCGCGATGAGGATCATATATCGTTTCGTTATCGTCTGCACGATGCCAAATTCGCCCTCGCTCGAGGCACTTCGGTACGCGTTTCCGATATCGAAGCCGGCGCGCATCACTTCGAGTTGCAAGCTTTGACCAACGATGGACGGGTTTCTCCCGTTGTTACGTTCGATTTCACCATCGGCAGCCCCTGGTGGCGCAGACTGTGGTTCGAACTCCTGGCAGCCGGACTCATCGTCTTCCTGCTCGTGCGTCTGTTGGCATGGCGCACAGCCGCTCTGACCCGGCAGAAACTCTATCTTGAGAACGCTGTAAAGGAACGCACCGCCGAATTGGCCGAAGCGAAAGCGCGCGCCGAAGCCGCCAGTTCGCACAAGAGCGAATTCCTCGCCAACATGAGCCATGAAATTCGCACTCCCATGAACGGCGTGCTTGGCTTTGTTGACCTGCTGGCCGGTACTCCTCTGGACCCCGATCAGAAAGAGTATGTGGATACCATTCGCGCTTCCGGGGAAGCGTTGCTCACCATCATCAACGACATTCTGGACTTCTCCAAGATCGAATCCGGAGAAGTAAAACTCGAAGCCATTCCCTACGATCTTCGTCAGGTGGTGAAGGCCGTGGCGGAAATGCTGAGTCTTCTCGCCGCCAAGAAGAATCTTGCGTTTTCCATCCGAATTGACGAGACAGTCCCGCGCCTGCTCGTGGGCGATCCCGGCCGCATTCGCCAGATTTTGCTGAATCTGGCAGGCAATGCAGTCAAGTTCACCGAATCCGGATTCGTGGCCATCGATGTGACCTGCATCGAAAAGAATGATGCGAAGGCATCCGTTGCTATCGCGGTTCGGGATTCCGGCATCGGTATTCCGAAAGACCGGGTTGCGTCGCTGTTCTCGCGCTTTACCCAGGCGGATGCTTCGACTACGCGCCGGTTCGGCGGCACTGGTTTAGGGCTCGCCATCTCCGCGCGTCTTACCGAGTTGATGGGCGGCCGCATCGGCGTAGAGACGGAGTTGGGAAAAGGCTCCGTCTTCACCGTGCGCTTCGAAGCGCCTATTTCAGGCGAAACGAACACCGGCCCAGTTCCGCCACCGGCGACTACAGCACTCCGGGCGGATACCTTGCGCCAGGAACTCCGGATTCTGGTGACCGACGACAATGCCGTTAACCGGACTCTTGCCTGCAAGCTGCTCGAAAAGCTGGGCTGCTCCGTTGAAGTCGCCTGCGACGGCCGCGAAGCTTTCGATCTCTGGCGCGACGGAGACTTCGATATCGTATTCATGGACTGTCAGATGCCGGAGCTGGATGGTTACCGCGCCGCTCAGATGATCCGCGATTATGAAAGCAAACACAAGCGAGAGCGAACGCCAGTTATTGCGATGACAGCCCAGGCGATGCCGGGCGACCGCGAACGCTGCTTTCAAGCCGGAATGGATGACTACGTCAGCAAGCCAGCCAAACAAGAAACGATTGAGCTGATGTTAGAACGTTGGTGCCGTTCTTCTGCAAAGCAGCCGGTGTGCTGATTCACGTTTGGTTCGCGCTCTTGTACGGCGTCCAGTCGGCTGTGGTATTCCACCATTGATTAATCTCCGGCAGAAGGTTCGAGTGATTCTGCTGAAGGTTCTTATCCGCGCTGTCGATCTGTTGTTGTAACTCTCGGGCTGCGCTGGCGTGCGCGCCGTTTTCCCGCGCGTAGTTGCCAAGAGCTTTCGAAGCGGCTTGGAGCGCCGCCTGGGCTTCGCCATATTTCCCCTCGCGCGCGTTCGAGCGCGCGAGAATCAGGTTTTCGCGAGCCTTCACCAGCGGCATATCGGCTTCGCTCGCTTCGATCTGCACGCCTTCCTGAACATCCGACAGCGCAGCATCCGCGGTCTTCAGGTTCTGATTTTCGAGCGCTGTCTTCGCAGCCGCCAGGTTATTCTTTGCGACCGTTGTATTCACCACTACGCTGGTGTAATCGCCTGCAACCTGGTGTACCACCGAATGCCGGGCGTTCTGTTCGGCGCGCACCGGCGCGAGAATCGAAACGCTCACGAATTCCTGATACACCGGAATCATCGTGCTGCCGTGCGCTCGCGCTTCTACCTGCTGAAGATACGATTCCGCCTTAGTCACATCCTGCAAAGCAAGCTGCTGGTTGCTGTCCTTGATCGCGGCGCGAGCACGATTTGTGTAATCGAGCATTTTCCCCGCAAGCGTCGAGATGTCCTCGCGCGACCCTGTTGACTTGAAGTTCTTACTCTGCGCCTGAATCTGAACGGCGGCAAATAGAAATCCAATGCATAGTACGGTAACTCTGCCCATAGTTCAGTTCCCGTCTATGGGACTCTTGGTAGCGCTGGAACGTTAGCTCACTCGCCGATTCTTCTCTCCGCTTCGGCATCGAGCAGATGCAGAATCACGCGAAATGGCATCCCGGACAATTCCGGCTTATCCTGGATATCGGCGCGAACGTCCTGCAGTGCGCGATCGAGTAAGTACGTTTCGAGCAGAATCTGCTGATGCTCCTGAGTACCGGGCATGTAGGACGCTTTCGCCGCCGCTTTCCAATAACTTCGAGTAAATGCCGCGCTTACGTGGGAATACCAGAAACGAGCCCAGACTCGAAGATCGTGCCGCGGAGTACTCTCGCCATGTTCGATGGCGGATATTTGGCGAACTGCGGTCGTGGCCGCGTAGCCAAACGATAGCAACATGCTCGCCACGTCCCGCAGCGGGCAGCGCTTGATGCGCCGCTCGCTCAAATGCTGCGCCGGATCGCCTTGGAAATCGAACATCACGACATCTTTGTCTTCCTTTACCAGCAAATGTCCGAGATGCATGCGGCCGTGATAACGGGTCCGAAAGGAAGCGATGCGCTGCTGGAAAACTGCCCGGAACTTGGCGATCAGCGCATTCTCTTCTTCCAGGATCTTCGCTGCCAAAGGCCGAACGTCGGCGGTCATGTCGGCATAGTGCTGCCGGATGAATTCCAGCCGGCGACCCGTCAGCGCAATGAATCCGTGATACAGGCTCTGGCGGTAAAAGTCATTGAACGACTCCGGCGCAAAGGCCGGATCGGTGGACGGGCGGCTCAACAACAAGTGCAATTCGGCAAGGCGCCTTCCCATGGTTGCGGCGAGCGTAAGATACGAATCGATCAGCTCGGTCGCAAGCGCTGGAGGATCGGACAGGACAAAGCTCAGCGAGTAAATGTTCGTGGGCGCCGATTTCTGCAACTCTGCATTGGAGGGATGGGACTCCTGCATCCGGGCCATGAACTCGTTCAGGTTCGTGCGCGTGTACTGCCACGCGTTACTTTCATTCGCAACGAATCCGTGGAGCACGGCGAGAGTCGTAGATTCCTTCGAGTGGCTCTGATAATCTAAATACCCGGTGAACGGCGCCGCATAGGGAACGGGATGCGCCAACTTCTCCGTAAGCAGTTGTCCCATCTCTACAGCGGGATTCACTCCCGGCTCTATGCCGCGCAGCAGCGTCAATACAAACCGATCGCCATACCGGATGCTGGTATTCACCTCGGAGGACGGCAGCAGAGCCGGTTCGAGATTCGGATGAGTAGCGCCCCAAAGCCGGCGGAAATCGCGGTTTCGCTGCGCGATCAGCACGCCCTGCAAGCCGTTGAACCGCTTGCGGCGCGCAAAGGCGTCGAGCAGCGTGCTACAAAACTCGCTGCTCTGGACGGCGGCATAAAGAAACGCGCGCGATCCGTCACCGGCGTGTATCTCGGCGATCAGCGAATCGGGATTCTCGTCCTGAATAATCTGCGCTTCATCGCCGCGGGCCGATCCGACTGGAATCAGATAACTATCCGGATCGCCGCTCGTGAATTCCACCCGGACCATTACCAGGACATACTTGTGCGGAATAATCGGGATCACCTCCGTGATCTCGACCATCCGTATGCGGCGATCTTTCGACCGGAACCACCGGCGCGTTGCCAGAAACCTGGGCAATACAGAGGCGATTCTTTCTCGCGCATCTTCCTCCCAAAGGTCCGCGAGCTCGGGAATCATAACTACCGGCAACCGGAGCTGCCCGGCTTCTACGGCAGGAGCCGCCACCGTAATGGGAACGGTGCGCTGTTCGAGCGAAAACCAGAAGAACGAATTGGGCCCGAGTGTCAGCGGATAATAGCCCTCGCTCACGACCGGAAAATCGGTACGGCCGAACATTTCGACCGGAGTGTAGCCCTGATACTTATGCAGATCGAGCTGCACCGCCTGCGCGAAACGCGAAAGATTGGCAACCACCAGAATGGTCTCTTCCTGATAACGCCGGAAATAGGCCAGCACGCGCTGATTCGACGGAAACAGAAATTCGAGCGTGCCGCGCCCAAACGCCTTGTATTGCTTCCGCAGCGCAATCAAGCGTTTCGTCCAGCTCAAAAGAGAGTGCGGATTCTCCTGCTGCGCCTCAACGTTGACCGCTTCATAGTGATAAGCCGGATCGATATTTACCGGAAGGTAGAGACGCTGCGGGTTTGCGCTCGAAAAGCCTGCATTGCGGTCCGGACTCCACTGCATCGGTGTGCGGACGCCGTTGCGGTCGCCCAGATACACGTTGTCGCCCATGCCGATCTCGTCGCCGTAATAGATGACCGGCGTTCCCGGCAGTGAAAACAGCAGCGCATTCATCACCTCGATCCGCGGCCGGTCATTGCCGAGCAGCGGTGCAAGCCGCCGCCGGATTCCCAGATTGATGCGGGCACGCTGATCGGCGGCATAAACGCGATACATGTAGTCGCGCTCTTCATCCGTGACCATCTCGAGCGTCAGTTCGTCATGGTTGCGGAGAAACATCGCCCACTGGCATGTCTCCGGAATGGTCGGCGTGCGCTTCAGAATCTCGACGATCGGCAAGCGATCTTCGAGGCGCAGCGCCATGAAGAGACGCGGCATGAGGGGGAAGTGGAAGGACATGTGGCACTCGTCGCCTTGGCCGAAATAAGCCACAGCGTCTTCCGGCCACATGTTCGCTTCGGCCAGTAGCATGCGTTGCGGAAAGCCGGCATCCAGATGTTGGCGCAATTGCTTCAGAAATCCGTGCGTCTCCGCCAGGTTTTCACAGCTTGTGCCTTCCCGCTCGTATAGGTAAGGAATTGCGTCAAGCCGGAATCCGTCAACGCCCATCTCGGCCCAGAAGTCCAAGGTGTGCATGACCGCCCGTTGCACCAGCGGATTGTCGAAATTCAAATCCGGCTGATGCGAATAAAACCGGTGCCAATAATAAGCCTTGGCAACCGGGTCCCAGCTCCAGTTGGAAGGCTCGAAGTCCTTGAAGATAATCCGAGTGCCGGCGTATTTGTCGGGGGTGTCGCTCCACACATAGAAATCGCGCCAGCGCGAACCAGGTTCCGCACGGCGGGAGCGCTGAAACCAGGCGTGCTGGTCGGACGTGTGATTGACGACCAGCTCGGTGATGACGCGCAGTCCGCGCCGGTGAGCTTCTCTTAAAAAGGCTTGAAAATCACGCAGCGTTCCATACGCCGGATGAACGCTGCGGAAATCCGAGATATCGTATCCATCGTCTTTCCACGGCGATGGAAAGAACGGGAGCAGCCAGATGACCGTAACTCCCAGATCTTCGAGGTAGTCTAATTTCTCCGCGAGACCGCGGAAATCACCCATGCCGTCGGCATTGCTGTCGTAAAACGCCCGGACATGAGCTTCATACAGGATCGCGTCTTTGTACCAAAGTGGGTCATCTTCCAGCCCGCTGAATATTTGCGAGTGATGCATGCGGCTTCGCGTGATCTAACCATGTGAGGAACTGCCCCACGCCGGGAACATCAGGCAGCAGGAACTGCGCTTCTGTCTCGGCAAGCCCCCCGACTCTGATAGTAATCCCTTCGGTTATAGAGGCGAACGCATCTTCATCCGTAACGTCGTCGCCAATATAAATCGGAAGCGACGGCTGGTTTAACAATTCACGCGTAATCCACTTCACCGCGCGGCCCTTGTGCCATTCGATTTGCGGCTGGATATCCAACACCATCTTGCCCTCGCGGCAAGCGAACGATTTGGACCGCCCCACGGTGGAATACGTGGAATTGCGCAGCCAATCATGAAGCTCTTCCGGGACGCGGCGGAAGTGAACGGCGATGGTGAGGTCCTTGTCTTCGATTTCCACTCCCTCTGTATCGCTGAGAGCCAGCTTCAATTGAAGCGATAGACACTTCAATTCGCGGCGCAGACGTTCGGCCTCCGGTTCGCGAAAGCAAATGTCATCCGATTCGATTTGCAGGCCGTGATTTCCGACATAAATGGCGCGCGCGAGCGGCACTCGTTTGCGAACGTCGGCGAGAGCCCGGCCGCTCACAATCGCAAGAGTGAAATCGGGCCGCGCCGCCAACCCCTGCAAATTGGAATAGATCTGTGGATCGACTTCCGCGTTTCTCGGATTCAGAACGATGGGCGAGATGGTCCCGTCGAAATCCAGAAACAGCGCGATATGCTCCGCGGCGGCTACGCGCTGCTGGATGCAATCGAGATGATCGAACAACGCAACCGGTTGGCGGATCTCACTTACCGGAGTCATACCGCGACTCCCATGGCGGCGGTGCGGTATTTGCCGACAACCGGAACGTCGTTTGGAAATTCCGGCTCCACGGATTCGGGGAATTCGATATTGGCAAGCTGGGAAATGAACTTGCCCGCCCAGCGGTAAACGTTATTGACTTCAACCGCCTCCCGCATTTTGCGCATGCGGCGCGTGCGCTCCTCGGGACTCATCTCCAGCGCCAGAAGGCACGCGTCAGCGCCTTCTTCTACGGAAAAGGGATTAATTTGCAGGGCGTCCTTCAATTCACGGGAGGCGCCTGCAAAGCGGCTCAAAATAAGCACGCCATCTTCATCGACGCGGCTTGCCACAAATTCCTTCGCAACCAGGTTCATGCCGTCGTGCAGCGAGGCAACGATGCAGAAATTCGCCAGCCGGTGCAAGGCGATCATTTCGGTCTCGCTGTAATGGCGTTTGAGCAGGATCACGGGCCGCCAAGCGAGCGTTCCCCAGCGCCGGTTGATTTGCGAGACGAGCGTGTCGACTTCCTTTTCGATTTCGCGATAGGCCGGCAGCGTCGAGCGGCTCGGGACCGCGATCTGCGCGAATACCAGCTTTCCTCGATACCTCGGATGCTGCTCGAAAAGCCGGTCCAGAAATCGCAACCGCTCCGGAATGCCTTTCGTGTAGTCCAGGCGGTCGATTCCAATGCCGAGCAGTTTGCCTCGAAGCGACAACTCCTTTTGCCACCGCTTCATTTGTATTTCGACGGCTTCGGATTGCGCCGTGGACGAGTGCTCGTCGAAATCGATCCCGATCGGAAATGGACGGACAAAGGTCGAGTGCCCCCCGCGGCAAATCTCCGAACCGGCCTTGTCGACGCGAGCTTCTATGGAACAATCGACGGTTTTCAAAAAATTATGGCAGTGCTCCGGAAGATGGAACCCGATCAGGTCGTTTCCCAGCATTCCGTCGAGCAGTTGCTCGCGCCACGGGAAGGAACTGAAAACCTCGGGATTCGGCCACGGAATGTGCCAGAACTGCGCGATCACCAGATTCGACCCGGCGTTGCGCAGCATGCGCGGCAGCAAGCCGAAATGATAGTCCTGAATGAAAACAAACGTGGGGTCGTTGCCGGCTTCCTCGATCACCGCGTCGGCAAAACGCTGATTGACCTGGCGGTACATTCGCCAGTGCTCGGGATCGAAATAGGGACGCGTGAACGCGACGTGGCACAGCGGCCAGAGTCCCTGATTTGAAAGCCCGGCATAGTGCCCTTCCTCTTCTTCTTCGGAAAGCCAGACCCGTCGCAAGGTGTACTCCGGAGCATCGGGAGGCACTTGCACATGATCGAACGCGTCGACGGTCTGCTTATCGGCGTTGCCGCTGCCATGCGCAATCCATAATCCGCCGCACGCACGCATGACGGGGTCAAGCGCGGTGGCCATGCCACTCGCGGGCTGAATGCATTGAATACGGCCGGTGACGCGTCGATGCTGAAAGGGCTCGCGGTTGGATACTACCAGGAAACGATAACCGTCAAGCTTCGTTTGGAGAAATTTGGTGAGGACTTCGCGTGTCCATACCTTCATCCTTAAGCTCCCTTCCGTTGGTGGTTAGCCATTTATCCAGGTCTGGTCAGCATGGGCACTCCCGGTCCCAACATAAACTTTTATTCATTTTTGCATATCCTCCTCCATCATGGAAGGGGTAAGCGATGGCGCGCATTGTCCTAAACACATTTGGGTCTTTCGGCGATCTGCACCCATATCTGGCGATTGCGATTGAGCTTCGCCGGCGCGGTCATGACCCGATAGTAGCGACCTCGGAGGTCTATCGCGCTAAAGTACAGGCGGAGGGCCTCGGGTTTGCCCCCGTGCGGCCGGATGTGGGTGAACTGCTGCACCAGCCCGAGAAAATCGCAAAGCTATGGCATCCCCGGCGCGGAACAGTCTTTCTGATCCGCGACTACCTGATGCCGTGTGTCGAGCAGAGCTATGCTGATCTCCTCGAAGCCGCGAGCGGCGCGGATTTGATCATCACGCATAGCGCGGCGTATGCCGGTCCCACAGTGGCCGAAGCGCTCCGGCTGCCATGGATCTCGATCGTGTTGCAGCCGTCCATGTTTCTATCGCGATACGACCCTCCGATCTTGCCGGAAACATGGCTCCGGGCGATCTATCCGCTGGGTCCGGCCGCAAGAGCAGCCGCATTCGCGATGGGCAAAGCCTGGGCGCGGACCTGGGCCAAACCACTGCTCCACTTGCGCCGAAGACTTGGACTTTCGACAAAATCGAACCCGGTGTTCGAAGGCCAGCTTTCGCCGCTCGCGACATTGGCCTTGTTCTCTTCCCGCTTTGCGCCGCCGCAGCCGGATTGGCCTGGAAACGTGAACGTTACGGGGTTCGTTTTTTATGACCGGCTCGGCGCCGGATTTGAATCATCGAGCGGCGAAGCCGACCTTCTGCGCTTTTTGCAAGCCGGACCACCGCCCGTGCTCTTTACTCTCGGCTCCTCGGCGGTGACGCATCCAGGCGAGTTCTATCGCGAAAGCGCTTGCGCCGCGCAGCGCCTCGGATGTCGCGCGATTCTGCTGGCCGGAACGGCGGGCCGTGATGCCTTGCCCGATGCGCCCCAATCTATCTTCACTGCCGATTACCTTCCGTATTCGTCGGTCATGCCCCAATGCGCCGCGATTGTGCATCAAGGCGGCATCGGAACAACGGCTCAGGCTCTGCGGGCAGGACGTCCCATGCTGGTAGTGCCGTGGTCTCACGATCAGCCTGATAATGCGGAGCGAATCCGGCGGCTAGGCATTGCGCGAGTGATCAGCCGGGCACGCTATAACGCGCAAAGAGCCGAGCGGGAAATTCGCATTTTGTTGGAAGACAAGCGATACGAGGATCGCGCGAGACAGATAGCAGAGGAAATCGCAAACGAGGACGGGCTCAAAAATGCTTGCGACTGCGTGGAAAAGATTTTGAAAGCTCCCTAAACTGATAACGCTTTCACTCCACCGTGATATTTTGATCTCAGTTAGATTTTCAGGGGTTTGAAATGAAGTTTTTCCGTTTGTTTGCTGCCGTGACCGCAGCGTTCGCCCTCCTTTCTTGGAACGGTTTCGCTCAGGAGTTTCGAGGTACTATCAGCGGCCTGGTGACAGACCCAACGGGCGCTCCCGTCTCGGGCGCCCAGGTGACCGTTACGGAAGTTCATACTGCTGCGAAGCTTCAAACGACTTCCAATTCCAGCGGCCAGTACACGGTTCCGTTTCTCGCGCCGGGCGATTACGACATCGACGTCACTGCTCAGGGATTTAAGCATTTCGTGCGCAGCGGCGTGCATGTGGGCGCGGGCGATCACCCGGATATCGACGTTTCCTTACAACTCGGCAACACGCAGCAAACCGTCTCGGTAACCGCCGATGCTCCGATCATCAACTCAGAGAACGCGACCGTCGGACAAGCCATCACGGAGAAAGAAGTAGAGAATCTTCCACTCAACGGCCGTACGCCGCTCACGTTAGCCTCACTCGCAACCGGCGTGATCGCGACTGGACAGCCTGGATTGATTCATCCATTCGATCTGGGCGGCGCGGCGGGCTGGAGCATCGCGGGCTCGCCTTCGCAGGTCAACGAAATTCTTGTAGACGGCTCGCCGGACGCGACTTGGGATGGCCGTCTTGCGTATAGCCCCCCGGCCGATGCGGTGCAGGAAGTCCGTGTGAAAGCTTTTGACAACGACGCTTCCTTCGGCCACACCGGAAGCGGCACTATTAATCAGATTCTGCGAAGCGGCACCAACAGCCTGCACGGATCGCTTTACGAATTCAATCAGCCGAATACACTGATTGCCAATCCGTGGTTTAACAACGCGAAGGGACAGCCTGCGCCGGTTCTTCACTACAACCAATACGGACTCACCGCCGGCGGGCCGATCATTCTGCCGAAAGTGTATGACGGCCGTAACAAGCTGTTCTGGTTTTTCGCGTGGGAGGGATTGAAAGACAGCCAGCCGAATCCCACGTTTGTCACCGTCCCCACGGCGGCCGAGCGCAGCGGCGATTTTTCCGGCATTAGCACCGTCCTCTACAACCCGTACTCGGCGTCCCAGAACAGCAAAGGCATCATCACGCGCACACCGATTTCCGGCAACAACCTGAATAATGTTCCCGGCGGTATGAACCCGATTGCGCTGGCGCTTCTGAACTACTATCCGCTGCCGAACACCACGCCCAACGGCGCGAACGGAACACTGAATTATTTCTCCAGCGCCCCGACCGTGGATAACTACAGCAACGAACTGGGCCGCCTCGACTACAACATGAGCGAGCGCAACCGTATCTCGCTCAATATTCGCCATACCGATTACAGCCAGGTGAAGAACGATTACTTCGGCAACAAGACCACGAGTTCCTTACTTACACGCGAGAACCAGGGCGGCACGATCGACGACGTGTTCACCATCAATCCCACCAATGTTCTTGATATCCGGGTCAATTTCACGCGCATGAATGAGGCTCATCCCTCGCCCACAGCCGGATTCGATCCGACCACTCTGGGGCTGCCCTCCTATCTGGCCACGAATTCAGAGTATTTGCAGTTTCCTGTTTTCTCGTTAACGAATTATCAGAGCCTGGGCTCGAGCGGCGCCAATGTGCTGCCTTCGCAATCGCTGCAGCTCTATGCTTTGTGGTCGTCCGTGATTAAGAATCACACGCTGAAATTTGGTGTGGACGCGCGCCAGTACAACTTGAACGCCGCCAGCTTTGGAAGCCCCACAGGAAACTTCTCGTTCGGCAACGCCTGGACCCGCCAAGCCAGCAATTCGTCCTCGACTGTTGCTGTGGGACAGGATCTGGCCTCGTTCCTGCTCGGTTTGCCGACGAGCGGAAGTTATGACCTGAATGCCTCGAGCGCGTGGTTCCAACACTACGCCGGGGTATTCGTTCAGGATGACTGGCACGTCAAACCGAACCTGACTGTGAATCTCGGCGTGCGGTTCGATTACGACGGGCCTTACACCGAAAAATATGGCCGGACCGTGGACGGCTTCGACTTCACAGCCGTCAATCCGATCGCGCAGATGGCCGCGGCTGCCTACGCCAAAAATCCGATTCCGCAATTACCCCCGAGCGCGTTCCCGGTCACGGGCGGCCTCACATACCCGCGTCCTGTGAACGGAACTGTCTATGAGACCACTTCGCGCTTAGTCAGTCCGCGCGCCGGCTTTGCATGGTCGCCTGGAAAACTCAGCGGGAAGACAGCGATCAGCGGCGGTTTTGGAATGTTCGTGCAGCCGATTACCATCGCTCAGCTTGCGACCACTGGTAAGTATTCCACCAATCCGATTCTGAATCAGGAAGGCTTCAGCCAGAGCACGACGATGGTCACGACTACGAACGGCAATTTGACGCCGGCCGCCACGCTCAGCAATCCTTTTCCGGGCGGCAACATTCTCCAACCGGTTGGTTCCTCGCTCGGGCTTGAGACCTTTCTCGGGCAATCGGTCTCCTTCATAGCGCCGCAGCAGAAGAATCCGTATGCCGTGCGCTGGAATTTCGGCATCCAGCATCAATTGGGAACGAATACGTTGCTGGAAGTGGTGTATATGGGCAACCATGGCGTTCACCTTCCGGTGGCCTACACGCAACTGAACGGACTTCCTATGCAGTACTTGAGCACATTGCCGGTGCGCGACACCGCTTTGATCAACACGCTTTCCGCCAATGTCGCGAACCCGTTCTACGGGCTTCCAAACACCACGGCCGCCACCAGCAAGACCGCCAGTGTGGCTCAACTCCTGAGCGCGTTTCCGCAATTTCCGCTCGGCGAGGGCAGCGGCGGGAGCGGAATCGTTGAGGATAACCTGGAACTCGGAAGTTCGTACTACCAGAGCGTGAGCGGACGGCTACAGCGGCGTTTTTCCAACGGACTCACCTTTGTTGGCAACTACAGCTTCTCCAAGCTAATCGAGCGTGACAACTGGCTGAACTTCCCGGATACGCAGCTTGAAAAACGCATCTCGCCGTTCGATCACCCGAACCGGTTTGTGCTGGCGATCTCCTACGATTTGCCGGTGGGCAAGGGACGCCGTTTCGATTCGCATTCGCGCCTGCTCGACGCGTTTGTCGGCGGATGGAATTTGAACAGCGTGTACACGTATCAGACCGGAGCCCCGCTGCTCTGGACATCCGGCGGCACGACAGCACCGGGTGATTATATGTACAACGGCGCGCCGCTCAATTTCAACAATCGCGAGGTCAATGGCCCGGCATTCAACGTAAACGCGTTCGATACGAACAGCGCCGATCAGCTTCAGTACCACATCCGCACCTTTTCGACGACGTTCCCGAATCTTCGTCAGGACGCGATCAACGAGTGGGACGTGTCGTTGCTCAAACGCTTTTTCCTCACCGAAGCTCGCTTCTTCGAGCTTCGAGGCGAAGCGTACAACGTGGTGAACCATCCCGTGTTCGGCGCTCCGGGCCAGACCAGTTCCGCAGGGCCGGTGGTTGCCGAGACGAACACTTCGTTCGGGTACATCACGTTCCAGGACAACCGTTCACGGTCGTTGCAGTTGGGAGCAAGGTTCGTGTTCTAGGGTTCTGTGTAACCAGCACCGCCATCGCTAAAATAGAAACATTTTCGGCCAGAGCTGCGCTGAGAGTCACTTAGAACAATTCGCTGTTAGTTCCCTTAACTCCTCCGCGAACGGAACCGCAATGCGTTCCACATCCGTTGCCATGGGGATCGCGGTCAGCCACAAATGGATCGCCCGAGCACCTGCAGTCAATTCGGCTCGGTGAATCAATCTTCCGCGCTCGCGCAGCGAATTCCAATTTGTAGGCGAACACGGATAAGCCAGACACGCAATCACGCGCGGTGTGCGGGCCAGGTTCGCGTATGCCAGGACCTGCAGCAGGTCATTCCGATGCTGCTCGCGGAGCGCATCTTCGAGATTCATCCAGGATCGCTGTTGTAATTCCTCCCAATGTCGTTTGTATTTCGCATCGACGATGAGCGTTGCAGATTCCCACTCCAGCCACACGTCCGGAACGAGGGATTTTTGCGATCCCAGATAGGCTGGCTGCCAGTTCAACGCGTGAACGGTTTCTCGTTTTCGTCCGATGCGCAGCTGGCCGCCCGTTCGCCGCGCCACCAACCGGAACACGGTTTCGATCCACGCCTCAAAGAACTCCTCCATGGGCATGGTCCAAGGAATTCCTTCGAGGTCGCTCAACCCTGCCAGACCGCGTTCCTCAATCGTCCATTCGATCGCTTGAATGCCGTTCACAAACGGCTCATTGCGCATTGGGCGTTGCAGCCAGTTTCCTAACGTCGTCGATGAAGGCACATATGCCGGGGCCATCTGAACCTTGCGTAATAATTGCTGGCCCAGTTCGATCAATCTGTGAACAAAGGCTCCTTGCTCCTTTTGCGTCTCCAACGCTCGCAACTGACGTTCGATCGTGTGGCGGATCGCGCCTTTAAGCAGACGGTCATCACACAAATCCGGAAATGTGCAGGGAATGGACAGGAATTTGGCGTGCTGCAGACTCCTGGTCGCATACTCGGCCCAACGCACCGCCCCGCGCGGGGCTTGGCGCCTCTCCGTGGTTACCTCGAACCGCCGGTCGAGCGAATCGAGCAGCGCTTTCAGCCTGGACAGAACCATAAACGACAGCACCCACACAGGCACGCGCCGCTCCGAGCGGCGGAGCAGTGGCAATCGAAGTGGTGTGGGGCTAACCCGCCAGCCCATCTCCGCCAACATCGGACCGATGCCCGCCCAAGGAAACCTGGGGTATATCACCAGGCCGTAGTCAGGCTGTGCAGTTGTCGGCGAGATAAGGGGAATGGCACCAACCGAGCTTCCCGCATGAATAACAAGATGCAAGTCGCTGCCGTCGTAATCGCGGTCAATCCGAACGTCCAGCAGCGCCAGCAGCGAGCGATTCTGAATCATGAATTGCTCCGTGGTTCTGGCTGCTCGAGCCGCCAGCGTTTGCGGATCACCGATCCGTCGCAGTTGGAAGAAGTCAATGGCTGACTGACGCGAGATCGAATGATCTTCGACCTCCAGACAAACTTCCTGCGCTCGCGGCAGCGGCACCAGCGGCGTCGATTTTGGGCGAATCCGACTTCGCATCACAACGCGCGAACCCACTGCAGATAAGCGCGAATGGGTTCCGCGAAGCCGCCCACATAGCCTTGTGCAAGATATTCCTCAAGCAGCGGGACCAGATTGACTCGAAGGCTCTGCCTGGCTCGGGTTTCTTCGGATTCTAAGAAGTATGAGTGTCCAGGGACCAGCGGAAAAGCCTCGTCGGTCGCGTGCTCGACGAAAATCGAAACGAGATGCCTGAACGCTTTCTGCATGGTCGCGCAACCATGTTTCTCGACGACACTCATTCGCGGCCACAGAGAAACAAACGCGAAGCGCCGCCGCACCGCGACATCGACAATTGCGATGCTCCGATCTGCACTGTTCATCGTGCCTAGGATGTGCAAATTCTTTGGCAGTAAAAATGTGCGATGAAACGGCTGCCCGAAGTCGTAGGGGAGGTCGATCTTGCGCTCGGAAATTGCCCCCGCCTCTAGGAGGAAGATTGCTTCACCTAGGATCTTCGCCAGATCGGCGCGATTGATCTCGTCAATATGCAGCAGAAAATGGTGCTCGGGATCGGAGAGCGCTTGCGCGGAAGCTTCCATGAGGAACCCCGGTGACGGCGCGAATCGAAGTCCCAAATCACCGCCGGTGGTTGCCGGGGCAAGGCCGCCGATGAAGTTCTCGTATGTTGTGTTCGGGTGAAGCTGAATGCTTCGCCCTCTGCCTTCGTATTCTTTTTGAAGAAGATCGGTTGCCATCATCGTCTTGCCCGTCCCCGGCGGTCCTTGGACTATGACGTACCGTCGCGCTGCAAGCAGACCCGCAATCTCAGAACGCTCGATCGTTGGCATTAAGTAGTCGAACCAGGCCGCTCGAATCGATTCATAGTCGGCTTGGCAAGAGGCGATAGGCCGGTAGCCCCGCTCTTCAAACAGAAGATCCAGGAATGCGGTTATTGCGGCTTCAGTGCTCCGCCGATCCGATGTTGGACAGTAAACGGCATAGATTTCTTTGCCATATCGATCAAACACGCTCTTGTACGCCGGCCAGGTCTGCTTCACGCTATCAGGGACTGACAAATCTGTCCGCGTTGGGTCCTGTTTCGCCCAAGCGACAAATGATCCGTTGCCGAATTTTCGATTGAGCCAGGAGCAGATCGCCTGTGCTTTTCGCGCGTGCCCCGGTCGGCCCAGAATTCCTTCGTCGGGACTCAAGCCTTGCGTTCCGACGACTAATCCAATAAGACACGGTCCGTCTGGAACTGGGAAGATCACGAAGGAAAGGCCGCTGTATGGTCCTGAAGACGGATTCGAGGGGTGAATGTACGCCGCGAAAGGCACACCGGAGTCCGCACTTATCTCTGGGGCCCGTCGCGTAACAGCCTTTTCGGCCGACTTCGGATAGCGGCCCTCCGGGCTACCGAAAAGCGCCTCAAAGGCCGCTTTGTTCCGCTCCGACCAAGCGTCTTGCGTCGAAGAATGGATGATTTCGAGTAGAGGGGCGAGGCTCATATCGCGATAACTAAGAATCGATTCTGACCCGCCGATTAGAATACTCCGATTGAAAACACGGGACCGAATCCAGCACCGCTTCTGGATGATGTTGTGACGGGCTTAGGGTCGTTTTTTCAAAATGCGCTTTACATTACGCTTGCCCCGCAGGACCGCCATGATGCGCAATGGCTTTGATTCGGGGTCGTAGATCACGAGAAAAGAATACAAGTCGCCTTCAATTCGATTTGCCAGATCAATGTTGTCTTGAGCTATTCGTTGCCAGACTTCAAAGAGATCATCCTGGGCCTCAGATGAAATCTGATAGAGCATCAGGAGTTACGCTGTCTGGCAAGCCAGCTAGCCTTCCGCGTCTCCATATCGAACCGCGATTCATCGGGCGAGAGGAACTCGCCACACTCAAATTGTGCGAACGAGCGTTCGATCTTCGCTTCAAGCGACTCCCTTTGATCCTGCAAACACTCATCTTCGGAATGCAGCATTTCGAGCGCGCGTCCGATAACCTCCTCCGGGTTCTCGTACGCTCCGGTCCGCAAGGCTTCAGCAATGAATTGCTCGTGTTCCGGCTTGAGGGTGATCGTCATAGCGCGCACTGCTCCTATTGTTGCAATTTGCAACTCATCTCTAAACCGAAGTTTCTTCCCTTGAACCATGCGCTGTCAGGTGTCGAGTTCTCTCGCCGCAATCAGAGCCTAATAGTCAGGGTCGAAGCAGGCCATCAGCGGGCTTCCTCCGAACCCATTTCGAGCGTATCCCATAACCGCTTGCTGGCGCGCGCGGCTCAGTACCGAGCCACTACCGCAACGGAGTGGTTCTCTCTCCAAAACGTGATCGAACTTCTGAAATGGCGGGCCTAGGAAAGCACCTCTCCGGTCCAGCGGTCCCGGCGAGCCCAGAAGGGGCACTGGGGACAGACCTCTCCTTCCGGATAGTCAATTCCCTCTTCGTGCGGACAACCCAGGATGCGGTCTGCGACGACCACCGACTTGGCTTGGTGTCGCTGTATGAAAGCGAGAATCTGCTCTCCGACAACGGGATCATGGCGAAGATCCGCAACGCCGGAGAACCAACGTTCCATAGCGGCCGGTGGCTGGTCTTCCCCGGTCATAATGCAAACTGCTACTTTACTGGCGCGGGTATCGTCAGGTCCGTAGAATGCAATGGTAGCCACCGGATATCCCTGAAATCCGCGGCGGGCTTTTTTCTGGAGGGGAGAGCCGGGGCGGTGTTTGCTTCTCGATGGCATGGAAGTTTGCTACGCGAAGCTCCCGGGCTCGCCACTGTACTTGCTTTCTCCCACTAGTTTAGTGCGGATTTCTCACAAGATCTGCTACATGATTGGTGGGGCGGACCATCGGGGTTTGTGGTCTGCCACCAGATCCGGCCTGGCAGACGACAGAATGCCCCACCACTTGCTGGGGCCGCCACCGACTCAAATGGCTGTCCTATTTGCGCCGCCGCATCAACGGAATGCAGGACTTCGATTTAGCTCTGCTCATGTTGCGCCTTTTAAATCTCCCAGGCGGTCCGACGCAGTGAACCGTATCAGCCTGAGAGCTGAAGAACTCAGGAAAGTAATTGGAGGATCATTTGAGCCGTATGGCGAATCTAAAAAAGCCCACAGCATCCGTCGATAAGAATACCGGATGGGAAACACAGAACAGAATCCGTTCTTCGATGATGCTGAATTCTCGATGCTGAGCCGGATGAGCGATGCCCAGCGAACGGATTACGCTGCGAGACGTAAGGACTCGGCAATTGCCTTACTGCTCTGTCTGTGCCTGGGAGGCTTCGGCGCCCATCGCTTCTACTTAAAGCAGAGCGGCCTCGGCATACTCTACCTGCTGTCCTTTTGGACACTTATCCCGGTGATCATTTCGCTGCTGGAACTATTCGTTGTGAGTGATCGGACGCGTGCCTACAACCTGAACGTGGCACGCGAGATATTGAACTACAGCGAGGCAGGCGCTGGCGCAGACGGTCTTGCCGTCTGCGAACTAAGAACCAGCTAACCCCGCGAAATCCTCAGGCGTGTCAATATCCGAGGCAGCTTCGGGGAGCGGAAACGCCTCAACGTCGATTCCTGCGCTGCGCAGCAACCCGCGCGCCCCAACTTCCGGCGGAAGTTCCTTCAATCGCGGCAGCATGATTTGTTTGAATAAAGCCGGCACGCCAAGCGTTCCGTTGTATTCCGCGGCAACCGCCGTTGCGCTCGTTTGAGCTAGGGCCGCGCGCATCGCGGCGAGATGAGCTGCCGTGACGAGCGGCTGATCCGCGAGAAGTAAAGCCACCCCGGGTGACTCGGTCCCTAATCGTTGAAGCGCCTGAACGCCGGCAACGACGGAAGTACCCATGCCTTTTGCCCAGGCATTGTTCTCCACGATTTCAACCGGGTACTTCGCAATGCGTGCGCGAACCGCGTTCGCTTCGGCCCCAATCACCACGATCACCGGATCGAACCCGGCACCGCCGGCTTGCTGGATGCAGTGTTCAACGAGTGTGCTGTCACGATAGGGCAGAAGCTGCTTCAGTTGGCCCATGCGCGTAGCCGCACCCGCCGCCAGAATGATCGCCGCTATCAAGCCTTTTCGATGCTGACCAACTGCAATCGCGCGGGATTGGAACGAGTGCCCGGAACAATGGTCGTTGCTTCCAATTTCGTTAGTTCTCGCCGGGCGATTTGCGCCCACACGCTCTCGCTATCCAGCTTCAGATACGCCCGCCAATGCCGCACCGCGCTGAGCGCATCGCCCGCACCCTGATGTAAAAGCGCCAAGTTGTAGTGCGCGTCCGCGTACTGCGGATTGATTCGCAAGGATTCCTGATAGTGGTGCAGCGCGGCGTCCCGGTCGCCCTGCTCGTCATAGAGATTTCCCAAATTGAAGTGCGCCAGCGGATAATTCGGGTCGATCTCAAGGGCCTTCTTGTAATACTGCTCGGCATCGGCCCAGGCGTGCCCGTTAAAGAAGACGGTTCCTAAATTGACCAGCGCTCCGGCTGAATCCGGATCGAGCTCGGCTGCTTTCTGATATGCCTCGATAATCTGCTCGTACGGAGCCCCGATTCGTTCCAACTCCAGGCCATGTTCGAACCAGCGGTCCGCCTCCAGTTTATTCCGCAGCTTTTCCGCGATCCCCGCATTGGTCTTATGAGCCAGGGGAATTTGCAGCAGCTTATGAATCTCCTGTTCGGCAAAGTCGAAGACGAGCTGCCCGGAATTGGGCTCCATCTTCTGCTTGCCGATTTGGATACGAACCCGCCGGCCTTCGCGGTAGACCTGGACGTCTTCGCCCGCCTGGGGCGAGTCCTTCAGACGGTCCCGCAAAGCCTGAAGCGCTTGCCGGATCAGGCGCGGCGCAATGTTTTCGCTGCGCAGGCGGGCAATGCGCTTGAGCACGAGCAGGTCCGAAAATCGGTATTGCGCCAGTTCGGGAATCAGCTCCTGGCGCTCCCAGCTCCGCAACTGGCGATCTTCGATCTTCAAGAGCCGGCAAACGTCCTTGCGGCTATAGGCCCCGCCCGCCTCGCGGTCTAAGACATTTGTGGGAGGGTGCGAGTGGTCTCGCAGCACACGTCGATCATAACACCGCGATAAATCCCTGGTGAGAGAGCGAAAAGAACCGTTTGCTGTGTCACTATCCTCTTCAAACCCAAGCAGTTGACAGCACCGGGTGGGTATCTCATACTAAAAAGGTCGCATATTATGGCTTCTCGACGAAGAGCCGCCCGGCACTCCTCTTCACGGGCTGCGCTAACCCTCGCGGACCTGCCAACGGGTCAACGCTGTGTTCTGGATCGCCTGGATTTGCCGGACGATATGGCGCGGCGGCTCATGGAACTGGGCTTTTTGCCCGGAAATGAAGTGGTCCCCGGCAGGCGGGCACCCGGTGGCGGGCCGCGCGTTTTCCGCGTGGATGGCTCGGAAGTCGCCCTCCGGCATGAGACGGCTGCGAGGCTGTATGTGCGCCGCGACCCGGAGTCTGATCTCGTTGTGCTTTCATGAGTAGCTGCCATGGAGACACGCCGCGCGCGGGTCTCCTGCCCAATCCGTCGATTCTTCCGCCCCGGCCGGTCAACGAACGGCCGATTATCGTGGCGATCGTCGGCCCTCCCAATTCCGGCAAATCTACTCTCTTCAATCGTTTAACCGGTCTGCGCCAAAAAGTAGCCAATTTCCCCGGCGTGACGGTTGAGCACCGCATGGGAAAGGCGAAGCTCAAGGATAACCACGAAGTTTTCCTGGTCGATTTGCCCGGTGTCTACAGCCTGCATCCGCGCGCTGAGGACGAGCAGGTCACACACGATGTATTGAAAGGGGAGCGGCCGGATTTTCCCAAGCCCGATGCCGTGGTCCTCATTCTGGACGTCACGAACCTGGGTCGCCACCTGGTGCTGGCGGCTCCGATCCTAAGCCTGGGCCTACCGACGCTCATTCTGCTGAACATGGCCGACGATTTAGCGCTTCGCGGCGGCAAGGTGGATGTAGCGGCGCTTTCGTCCGAATTGAATTGCCCGGTGGCTTTGATCAGCGCGGCGAAAGGCACTGGAATCGACGGAATCCAGCAGTTTCTGATGGGAACGGCCGCGCGGCTGAGCGCGCCTCCGCCCAAAATCGAGCTTCCGGTCTTGCAGGATGTTCCGAAGTGCCGCCAGTGGGCTGCGAAATTGGGTGTTCGGGCGTCGTACCGCGCGCCGGCCCCGCCGCTCTGGACCCGCCGTCTCGATTCCGTTTTCTTGCATCCGGTTGCCGGGCCGCTCGTCTTCGTTGCGATTGTGGTCGCGGTCTTTCAAAGCATTTTTTCGTGGGCGCAACCGGTCATGGAAGGGCTGCAACACGCCGTGCTTTGGTCGGGCCACTGGATGACGCTCGTCCTGCCGGATTCGCCTTGGCGCGGATTGCTCGTGGATGGCATCTGGGCCGGAGTCGGTTCGGTGGTGGTCTTCTTACCGCAAATCCTTCTGTTATTTCTGTTCATCGGCATCCTGGAGGATTCGGGATACCTGGCGCGTGCAGCGCTGATTGCGGATCGCACCATGGCCAAGTTCGGCTTGCAGGGAAAATCGTTCATCCCGCTGCTTTCGGCGTATGCGTGCGCGGTGCCGGCCGTGATGGCGACACGCGTGATTGAAAATAAGCGCGATCGGATTGCGACCGTCATGATCGCACCCTTAATGACCTGTTCCGCGCGGCTGCCGGTCTATACACTGCTGATTGCCGCGTTCATCCCGAACATCCCGCTTTTGGGTGGGGTTTTGAGCCTCCCGGCAGCCACCATGCTCAGCCTGTATGTGTTAGGGTTTGTCGTCGCGGTTGCGGTGGCGCGCATTCTGAAATCCACCATTCTCAAGAGCAAAGGATCTTCTTTTGTTCTCGAAATGCCGCCGTATCGCTGGCCCACCTGGCAGTCGCTTGCTCTGCGGCTCATCGATCGCGCCAAGATCTTTTTGCACCGCGCCGGGACCGTCATTCTGGTGGTTTCCGTGGTGCTGTGGGTGTTTGCGCACGTGCCGCTCGACCATGGAAAGGCTCCGACGCTCGAACATAGCTTTGCGGGCATGGTCGGCAAAACGATGGAACCGGCCATTAAGCCGCTCGGTTTCAATTGGAAGATCGGAATCGGCTTGATTACGTCGCTCGCGGCGCGCGAAGTGATTGTCGGCACCCTCGGCACCATCTACGGCATCGAAGGGGATGAGCCCTCAAAAGGCCTGCAAGCCGCTGTGCATCAGGATCTGAGCACTGCGGGAGCGATTGCTTTGTTGATCTTTTTTGCGTTTGCCATGCAGTGCTTCTCGACGCTGGCGGTGGTGAAACGGGAGACGGGCGGATGGAAGTGGCCGGTCTTTCAGTTCTCCTACATGCTGGCGTTAGCGTACTCTGGTTCGTGGTTGGCTTTTCACATCGCCAATCACTTCCTTGGATGAACAACAACACTTTCAACGTAGTGGTTCTTGGGTCGGGCTGTGCCGGGAACACAGCCGCAATTTACACGGCCCGCGCCAATTTGCAGCCGCTGGTGCTTGAAGGGCACGAGCCGGGCGGGCAGCTTTCGATCACGACCGAGGTCGAGAATTTTCCTGGTTTCCCCGAAGGCATTCAGGGGCCGGAGCTGATCGAGAACATGAAAAAGCAGGCCCAGCGATTCGGCGCAACCTATCAGCATGGGCGCCTGGCACACGCCGATCTTTCGAAACGGCCGTTTTCCCTGGAACTGGAAGACGGTGAGAAGATCCACGCGCGAACGCTGATTATCGCGACGGGCGCTTCGGCACGCTGGCTGAATCTTCCCAACGAGCAAAAGCTCATTGGCCACGGAGTCAGCTCGTGCGCCACCTGCGACGGCTTCTTTTTTCGCGGTAAGAAGATTATGGTGATCGGCGGCGGCGATTCGGCCATGGAAGAAGCGAATTTCCTGAGCCGCTTCGGTAGCGAAGTGGCGCTGGTGCACCGGAGTGAAAATTTTCGCGCGTCGAAGATCATGTTCGAGCGGGCGCGGCAGAATTCGAAGATCACGTTCCTGACGAACACGGTGGTAGAAGATATCTACGACGTGAGCAAAGGGCACGTCACCGGCGTAAAATTGCGGAACGTCAAGAATCACGAGACCTACGAACGGGATGTAGATGGGTTCTTCGTGGCGATTGGGCACATTCCCAACACGACCCCGTTTGCCGGGCAACTGGATTTGGATGCCGACGGCTACATCGTTTCGCATGGCGGCGCACGGACGAACATCGTCGGGGTGTTCCATGCCGGCGATGTGCAGGATCGTACTTATCGGCAGGCGATAACGGCCTCCGGTGCCGGCTGCATGGCCGCCATTGAGGCCGAAAGATTCCTCGAAGCCGAGGGTCATTGAGTGTTAGCATGAGGACGTAGTGAAGCTGTCTGAAGCCATCCGGCTCGCCAAAAGCGTTAAGGTAAGTCATGCGCAGAAGTTCGCGCAACATGTGGTTCCGGAGGTGGTGCGGCCGGCGCGCATCATCTGGAATCAGGCGGTAGGCGCCATTTTCCTGCTGTTCGCAGTGCTGTTCTTTGGGAATTCCACGCGTTATCTGAACGGGCCGGGCGGCCCTGATACGCGCAATGTGGTGGCGCTGTTTTTTTCGCTCTTCATGGGCGCGGTGATGGCCTTCTTCGGAATCGGGTCATTCTTAAAAGCTCGCCGCATCGGGCGTCCGCCCCTAAAATAAAGTTTGGAAATCATTCGGGTAATCGGCGCCGGTTTGGCCGGCTGCGAGGCAGCATTTCAAGCCGCCGAAGCGGGCGCGGATGTTGTGTTGCACGAAATGCGCCCGCGCAAGCGGACGCCGGCGCACCGGACGGACTCGTTTGGCGAACTCGTCTGCAGTAATTCGCTCAAGACCGAGCAGGTGCATTCGGCGCCGTGGCTGCTGAAACAGGAATTGCGGCGGCTCGGCTCGCTGCTGATGGCGGCTGCGGAAAGGGCGCGCGTACCGGGCGGCCATGCGCTGACCGTGGATCGCGAGATCTTCTCGGCCGCCATTACGGAAGCAATTGAATCGCATCCGCTGATTGAGGTTCGGCGCGGCGAAGTGACCGAAATACCGGCAGACAGCGTTGTCGTTATCGCAACCGGACCGCTCACGAGCGATGCGCTGGCTCAGGAAATCGGCCGGATCACCGGTTCGGACCGCTTGTATTTCTACGACAGCATTAGCCCGATTGTGGCCGCCGATTCGATCGACATGTCGATCGCGTTCCGCGCCTCGCGTTATGGCAAGTCGCTGGACGGCACTGATGACTACATTAATTGTCCGTTCACGAAAGAGCAGTACGATGCGTTTGTGGATGCGCTGCTCGCAGCACAGTTCTACGAGCCGCACATTCCCGAGGATCACACGCCCTACTTTGAAGGTTGCCTGCCGATTGAAGAGATTGCCCGGCGCGGCCGCGACACGCTGCGTTTCGGGCCGATGAAGCCGGCCGGATTGCCGGACCCGCGCACGGGCCGGTGGCCGTATGCGGTTGTGCAACTGAGGCAGGAGAATCAGCGGGCCGACAGCTACAACCTGGTCGGGTTTCAGAATCATATGAAGTTCGGCGACCAGGCCCGCGTGTTTCGGATGATTCCAGGTTTGCAGAAGGCCGAGTTCCTGCGGTTCGGCCAGATGCACCGCAACACGTATATCAATTCGCCTGCCCTACTGCGCCCGACGTTGCAGTTAAGAGCCGAGCCGCGCATTCTGTTTGCCGGCCAGATCTCAGGCGTGGAAGGGTATGCGGAATCGATTGCGACAGGCTTGATTGCGGGCCGGAATGCAGCCGCAATCGCGCGCGGCGAAGAGCCGGATGTGTTTCCGCGTGAGACGGCCCTCGGCAGCTTGTGCACGTATATCACGAGTGCCGACGCGAACGACTTTCAACCAGCGAACATCACGTTTGACCTGCTGCCCGCGCTCGACGACGCGACAAAACGGAAGTTCCGGCATGACAAGAGAGCCCGTCACGCCGAAGTCTGCCGGCGGGCCGAGCAATCGATCGGCGAATTTCTGAATGCCAGCTCTTCGCGAATGTATCTCGCAGTATCTCGCTGAACTTCAGCGGCGGGGCGCTTCGCCTCACACGCTGCGGAACTACGGGTCCGATCTGGAGCAGCTCGCAGTGTACTTTGAGCCGCCCGGCGCAGAGGCTCCGAACATCGAAGAGCTCGACCTAGCTTTGTTGCGCGAGTGGCTCGCGAGCCTCTACGACCAGCGGCTGATAGTTACCAGCATCCGGCGCAAACTCGCGGCGGTGCGCGCCATGTTCCAGTTTCTGCTTGAAGAGGGCGTGATTCCGGCCAATGTAGCGAAGCGGCTGCGAACCCCCAAAATGAAGCAGCGGCTACCGGAAGTGATGAGCGCGGAGAAGACCAACAACCTGCTCGATCTTACGCAAGCCAAAGAACGGGATCTGGCAATTCTGGAATTGCTCTACGGCTGCGGCGTCCGGGTTGGGGAGCTGGTGAGCATCAACCTGGAGGACATCGATTTGAAAGATGGCTGGCTGCGAGTTCGGGGCAAAGGGAGCAAAGAGCGGCAGATCCCGATTCCGGAGCGGGCGCGGGCCGCAGTCGAGCAGTATCTCCCGGTGCGCACGGCAGTTCCGAGCGAGCGGGCGCTGTTCGTGAACTCCCAGGGTGAGCGGCTGGGAGACCGGCAGGTGAGGCGGCTCGTGAAGACCTACGCGCTGCTGACGGTTGGAGATTCCAGCGTCCACCCGCACAGCTTCCGGCATGCTTACGCAACTCATCTACTGAGCGACGGAGCCGACCTCCGCTCGATTCAGGAGTTGCTGGGACACGAGAAGCTGTCCACGACGCAGAAATATACGCAGGTTTCGCTCAAGGATCTTCAGGCGGTTTACGACCGCACGCATCCCAAGGCTTAGTGGCTCTCTTGTGATGGAGCCACCAGAAAAGCGCGAAGATTGCTCCTCCGGATAACGAAGCGATCAATACCCATTTGTGCACCGTAGCGGACGTGTGTTCCCAGCGCTCTCCCACGAAATATCCGAGCGTCAGGAAGCTCAACACCCAGATCGCCGCTCCGGGATAAGCGAACGCGGCAAACCGGGGATAGCCGATCCCGGACATACCCGCCACCAGGGCTGTGAAATGCCGCACGCCCGGAATGAAGTAACCAATCATGAGCACCCATACGCCGATCCGGTGAAACCAGCGCGTGACGCGATGTAACCGGAGCGGCGTAATGAAGAGATAATGCCCGTACCGGTGCACAAAATGGCGGCCGTATTTCCGGCCGATCCAGTAGCTCAGCGAAATGCCGCAGGCGCTTCCGGCGAACCCGCTCAAGAAAGTCAGCTCGGATTTCAGATGACCGCGCCAGATGAGATACCCGCAAAACACCAGCAGCGTCTCGTCCGGAACCGGAAGGCCCACGATTCCGAGAACCAGTAAACTGAACAGGCCGGCATATCCATATTGAGTCAGCCAGTGAGCAAGCCAGTTCATTCGCAGGTAGTCAGAGGATAACAGGCGGTCAGTCCGAAAGCTTTGCGCTACGATTCCGGTATGGCCAGCCAATCGCCCCGGACCTTCGATGTGACCTGTCCGTGCTGCGGATCTACTCTGCAGATCGACGTGGAGACGCACGCCGTCATCCAGCACCGGGAGCCGGAGAAGAAGCCCGCGATTGAGGATCTGCACGCAGCCGTCGAGCAACTGAAGGGCGAAGCGGACCGGCGGAATGACGTCTTCGAAAAAAGCTTCGCTTCGCATTTGAGCAGCGAAAAGGTCCGCGAACGAAAGTTTGAGGAGCTTCTCAAACAGGCCAAGAACGATAAGAGCGAAACGCCGCCGAAACGCCTGTTCGACTTGGATTAGGCCGGCTCAACTCAACTGGTGGTCGAAATCGCCGCGAGCCAATCGGCGGACGAAATCCAAATCCCCGTCGAGAAAATCTAGCTTCGGTAACGAGTGGACGTCTGCCCAGGAAATCTGCTCGAACACGCGCGCCGTGGGTTCGCCCGAAAATTCCGTCACCACAAAAAACAAAAGATGCACACGGCTGCCGGTCGGATAATCGTGCTCGTAGCGGGCGAGCTCAGTGCCAATTTTCGCCCGGATCTGCAACTCCTCCAGCAATTCCCGAGCCAGCGCCTGCTGCGGGGATTCCCCGTGCTCGACTTTCCCGCCCGGAAACTCCCACTTCAATGGATGGCGATCATCTCTTCGCCGCTGTCCCACCAGAACGCGCCCGTCGCGGTGGATAATGCCCGCCGAGACGAGCAGGGGTGTGCGATTTCTCATCGATAATTGTCAGCCGGTCGATTGACGAGCCGCGTATAGTGGGCGTTAAGCAGCGGAAACGCCCTGCGCGATCAACTGGCGAAGGACATAGGGCAGAATACCACCATTACGATAGTATTCGGCTTCCTGCGGAGTGTCGATCCGCGCCTTGGTTTCGAACTGGACAACTTTGCCGTCGGGCTTGGTAGCAATCACGCGCACCGGGTTGGAGGGCGCAGCAACGGCTTCCGGAATGCCATGAAGATCGAATGTTTCGTCGCCGGTCAGGCAGAGCGATTCACGCGTTTCTCCCTCCAGGAATTGCAAGGGCAGTACGCCCATTTGAATCAGATTCGAGCGATGGATGCGCTCAAAGCTCTCCGCAATCACGGCGCGTATTCCGAGCAGCAGCGTGCCTTTGGCTGCCCAGTCGCGTGATGAGCCGGACCCGTATTCCTTGCCTGCGATGATGAGCAGCGGAACGCCTTCCTGTTTGTACTTCATCGCCGCATCGTAAATGAACATCTGCTCGCCGTCCGGCAAATGACGCGTCCAGCCGCCCTCCACGCCCGGCACCATCTGATTTCGCAGCCGGATGTTCGCAAACGTTCCGCGAACCATCACTTCGTGATTGCCGCGGCGCGAGCCGTAGCTATTGAAGTCACCCGGCTTCACGCCGAGGCCAATCAGATACTTGCCGGCCGGGCTGTCTTTGGGAATGGATCCGGCCGGTGAAATGTGGTCGGTGGTCACCGAATCGCCCAATACCGCGAGAGCGCGCAACCCGGTGATGTCGTTGACGAAGGCTTGTGGATCTGTCAATTCATCGAAGTAGGGAGGCCGCTTGATGTAAGTGGAGTCGTCGCTCCATTCATAGATGCTGCCGGTTGGAACGTGAAGCGAATTCCAGTTTGTGTCACCCTGGAACACTTCTGAATACTGTTTTCGGAAGAATTCGGTGCGGGCGGATTTCTTGACAATCGCGTCGACTTCTTCGGCACTGGGCCAGATGTCGCGAAGGTGCACGTCGCGGCCTTCTTTGTCTTTGCCGAGCGGTTCCTTTGTGATATCGATATCCACACGCCCGGCGATTGCATAAGCTACCACGAGTGGCGGAGACGCCAAATAGTTGGAGCGCACCAGCGCGTTCACACGGCCTTCAAAGTTGCGGTTTCCGCTAAGGACCGCCGCGACGTTCAGCTTGCCCTCGTTTACGCCGGCGGCAATGTTGTCCGGGAGCGGACCGCTGTTCCCAATGCAAGTGGTGCAACCGTAACCAACCAGGTGGAAGTTGAGCTGCTCCAGGTATTGCATCAGGCCGGAATCGTTGAAATAATCGGAAACCACTTTGGAACCGGGGGCTAAAGAGGTCTTAACCCACGGTTTCACGGTGAGGCCCTTTTCCACTGCTTTCTTCGCGAGCAGCCCGGCGGCGATCATCACTGATGGGTTGGAAGTATTGGTGCAGCTCGTGATGGCGGCGATCACGACAGCGCCGTCCCGCAGATGCTCTTTGTGGCTGTTGACTTGAATGTTGACCGATTTCGGCGAACCGCCCAAGGCCGACAAAAAGTTTTCTTTCACGTCGGGAAGATCGATGCGATCTTGCGGCCGGCGCGGGCCCGCCATTGACGGAACTACTTTCGAAAGATCCAGAGAGAGCGAATCCGAGTACAGCGGGTCGTGCGACTCAGGCGTCAGAAAAAGGCCCTGCTCTTTGGCATACTGCTCGACTAAATTGACTTGCTCGCGCGTGCGGTTGGTGAGCCGCAGATACTCGAGCGTGACGTCATCGATAGGGAAGAAGCCAATCGTCGCGCCATATTCCGGCGCCATGTTGCTGATGGTGGCGCGATCGGCCAGCGGAAGCGCGCTCACACCGGGGCCGTGGAACTCGACAAACTTCCCGACCACGCCCTTCTTCCGCAACATTTGCGTGACGGTTAGAACCAGATCGGTAGCGGTGGCGCCTTCCGGTAATTTGCCCGTCAGCTTAAAGCCGACGACCTGCGGCAGCAGCATCGAGATCGGCTGTCCGAGCATACATGCCTCGGCTTCAATGCCGCCCACGCCCCAACCGACCACGCCGAGACCGTTGATCATCGTGGTGTGCGAATCGGTTCCCATCAACGTATCCGGATAGGCTTGCAATACGCCGTTCTGGCGATCGCTGAAAACCACTCGCGCCAGATATTCCAAATTCACCTGATGCACGATGCCGGTATCGGGAGGAACCACGCGGAAATTACCGAAGGCCTTCTGGCCCCAGCGGAGGAACGCATACCGTTCCTGATTGCGTGCAAATTCGAGCAGCGCATTTTGCTGAAACGCTTGCGGCGAGCCGAAGGCATCGACCTGGACCGAATGATCGATCACGAGATCGGCCGGGATTAACGGGTTGGCCAGTTCCGGATTGGCTCCGAGTTTCTTGAGCGCGTCGCGCATGGATGCGAGATCCACCACGCAGGGTACGCCCGTGAAATCCTGCAGAAGAATGCGCGCCGGACGAAATTGAATCTCCTGGGCAGCGGTGTGCGGATCCCACTTCGCGACGTATTCGATATCGCTCGCTTTGACCGTTCGTTCATCCTCGAACCGGAGAAGATTTTCGAGAAGAATGCGGATTGAGTAGGGAATACGGGAGATTTTGACGCCCGTTGCGGCCTTTTCCAACGCATCGAGGCGGAAAATCTGGTAATCTTCGTTGTTCACGCGCAGAGTTGCTGCGGCGCCAAACGTGTTTCTACTGGCCATTTGCTTCCTAGTTTAGTGCAGACACGGAGCGGCAAAGGGGGTTTTTACCGTCTATAAAAAAAAAAGGCGTTTCGGCTATGCAGGATTCTACATGTACTCCGGCTGGCGGATGCCGAGCACATTCAGCGTGGCGAGCAACCGATCGCGAACGTATTGCGTTAGCCAGAGCAACACGGCGCGCCGTTCGAAATCCTCTTCGGCAATCACCGTATGTTGGTGGTAGAAGTTATTGAACGTCTGCGCGAGTTGGAACGCGTATTTGGCCACATGCGCGGGCTCGCCGGACGCGATCGCGCGCTCAATCGCGCTATCCATCTTTGAAGCAAGCAGCAGAAGCTGCCACAAATCTTCGGAATCGAAGCAGCGCTTCAACTGGTCGCGATGGAGCACCCGATCAAAATCCGGCAAATTCTCGCCACGACCGACGAATTTGCGCAAAATGTTTCCCGCGCGGACCGCGGCATATTGCACGTAGGGTCCGGTCTCACCCTCAAAGCTGAGCGCCTCGTGAAAATCGAAGGCGATCACAGAATTGCGGGTGAACTTCAGCATGAAGTAGCGCAGAGCGCCCACCGCGATCTGTTCCGCCACTTTGCGGCGTTCTCCGGGATCGGCTTCCGGATGACGATCTTCCACTTCGGCAAGCGCAGTCTCAATCAGCTTGTCGATCAGATCGTCGGCCTTCACGCCCAAGCCTTTGCGGCCCGAGACCTCGACATACGAGCGGCGCTTATCTTCTTCGGAAAGCTCGATGCCTAACTCGGCGCACGTGCGCGGCGAGAGTGCCACCATTTCATAGGAGAAGTGGATAGAGGCGTCGGCCTGCTCGTCGAAGTGCAATGCCCGCAATCCGGCAACCACGACGTCCTGCAAGTACGATTGACGCGAGTCGATCACATTGAAGACCTTGCTTGCCCCGCCGAAGCGAGGCCGCGCGGATTCTGTAGGATCCGACACGGTCACCCAAACCTGGTGTCCATCGGGATAACAGGACCACGGCCGGTAATAAAAATCCTTCCCGAGCAGGCCGAACTTCCAAAGCTGGTACGCGATGTCTTTTCCGACATACGTGACTGTGCCGTTCGAGCGGACGATCACTTTACTGTCGTCTTCCGATTCGGCGTCGCTATTGGCGGGGGTGGATTCGCGGAAGGCCGAAGCCGGCATCACCCAGCAATTCTTATTTTTCCCCTCGGTTTCAAAATAGATTGCCTTGCGGTGTTTCAACAGTTCGAATGCGGTCGCCCAAAACTGCAAATGCAGAATTTCGCTTTCGCGCGGCAGCAGATCGTATTCGATATCCAGGCGATACATCGTCCGCAAATGGGTTTTCACGATCTCATCCGCGACCAGGTGTCCCAACTCCGCCAGTTCCCCAACGCCAGCTTCGATTGCATGCAGCGTTTCGGCCCGCCATTGAAGGGATTCCGGATGCTCTTTGTAATGCGCCGAAATGCGCGCATAAAGGTCCCAACACAGATAATCGAAACGCGTCTCGCGGATGAGCGCTTCCACACCGGCCGGCCGCTTCTGCTCCAGAAAATAGAAGGCAACCACCACATCGGCCACTTGCACTCCGGTGTTGTCGATGTAGTTCTGTACTTCCACGGCGCGGCCGCGCTTTCGCAACATCCGCACAAAGGTATCGCCCAGCACGGCATTGCGCAGATGACCGATATGGGCCGCCTTATTTGGGTTGATATTGGTGTGCTCGACGATAATCTTTTCGGCGGCGGGCAGCCGCGCGGGTGCCGGGCGCAGGAGCGACTCGGCATAGGCTCCGCGATCCAGCCGGACATTAATATAACCGTTGCCGGCAATCTCAACCGAAGCAACGCCTGGAATTCGATCAAGCCCGGGCACGAGTTCGGAAGCAATCTGGCGCGGCGCCCGCTTCAACTGGCGCGCAAGCTGGAAGGCAACCGGAATCGCCAGCTCTCCAAACGAGCTTTGTTTCGGCTGTTCCAGCGCGACTTTTACGGTCAGGTTGAATTTCGACGCAAGCTGTTGTTCGAGCGCCTCGGATAATTGGGCTTCAATGTCCTGAAACACTAGTTTCAGTATGCCGGAGGGGGTCACCCAATTCGCTTCAGGAAACAGACCAACCGCTCCACCTCTTGGAAACCGAGCTGGTTATGAACCTCGATGCTCAGGCGGTTATCGGCCTGGGTGTCGGACCCGAGTTCGGTGCAGCCTTGAGACAACGCCCAAGTCTCAGCCGCTTTCATGAGCGCTGTTCCGAGCCCACGGCGTCGCTGTTCTGGAATAACGAACCATCCCTCTACGAACGCCACAGGCGAGCTGCTGGCCCCTTCAGCGAATTCGCGCAGTCGAATTTCAATAAATCCGACCGCTCGCTGGCCGTCTACGCATACGACAAAAACAGCCCAACGAGCCTGATCGGCAAGAATCTCTGCGACTTCCCGGTCACAATCCTCGCGGCAATCCGGCCAAAGCCGGATTCGCAGCAAACGATAATCGGACACAAGAGCGTCCCCGGATTCTAATTGCCTGACTGCAAAAGCTTGCTGCACAGAAAGATTTCCGGCGACCGCCGTACAAACTGAATAACACATGCCCGAGTTGCCGGATATCGTCGCCTACATCAGCGCGCTCGAAGCGCGTATCGTAAATCAACGGCTCGAACATGTCCGCCTGGCAAGCCCGTTTCTGCTTCGAACTGCCGAGCCGCGGGTTGCGGAAGCGGAGGGCCGGATTGTGCGCGAGTTGCGCCGCGTGGGCAAGCGGATCGCGATCGGTGTCGAGAGCGACCTCTGGCTTGTGCTGCATCTCATGATTGCGGGCCGGCTCCACTGGAAGCCGCCCCAGGCGCGGCTGGCTGGCCGGCAGAGTCTGGCAGCTTTCGATTTTTCCAACGGTTCTCTTATGCTTACCGAAGCGGGAACCAAGCGCCGGGCTTCGCTTCATGTTCTGCGCGGCGACCCAGGATTGCGCTCCGTGGACCCTGGAGGAATTGAGGTCTTCCATACGGATTTGGACGAGTTTCGTTCGGCGCTTACCACCGAGAATCACACGCTGAAACGGGCACTCACCGATCCGCGCGTGCTGAGCGGGATCGGAAACGCGTACTCGGATGAGATCCTGCATGCCGCGCAATTGTCGCCACTCGCGCAAACGCAAAAGCTGAAACCGGACGAGTGGGAGCGGCTCTTCATGGCGACGCGCAGCACGCTCGAACTTTGGATCGAACGTCTGAAAGCCGAGGCCCGCGACGGTTTTCCGGAGAACGTAACGGCGTTTCGCGACGATATGGCTGTGCATGGCCGATACGGTAAACCGTGCCCCCGATGCGGCGAAAAAATTTTGCGTATTCGCTACGCCGACAATGAGACCAACTACTGCGCCCGGTGCCAGACGAACGGGAAGGTGCTGGCCGATCGCGGGTTGTCCCGGTTATTGGGATCGGACTGGCCGCGCACGCTGGACGAATTGGAAAATTTGAAGCGGCGTTAAGAGAAAAGTTTACTTGTGCCCTGAATTAGAAGTTCGTTGAAGAACGCTGACGAATTTCTGTGGGGCGGGGGGCAAGCCGGCGCTGGGCGCGAGCCCGGCCGTTAGGCCCGTTGGCTGGTTAGAAGGGCGGCCTGTGCTGCCGCGGCAGCTTTGCAGCTGCCCCACTAGCTGACTAAATTTATTCAACGAAAGTTGCAATTCAAGATGCCAGCCTATTCATTCCGGAGCGCTTCCATCGGATCGATGCGCGAAGCACGCCAGGCAGGAGCATAACCCGCACCCAGGGCACATAAAACCAGGATCACCGCCGAGAGCGCAAACACCATGAGATCATCCGGGCGGATGCCGAACAGGAAAGATGCAACGAAGTGCGCCATTTCCCAGGCTACGCTGAGGCCAATCGCAACCCCGGCCAGCGAGAGGGCGAGCACTTCGCGCTGCACCATCCAGATCACCCTTCCGCCTTGTGCGCCGAGCGCAATGCGAATTCCGATTTCGTTCGTGCGGCGTGCGACGGTGTAGGCCATCATTCCATATAAGCCGACGCACGCAATCAGCAATGCCAGCAAGCCAAAGCAGGTACACAGTTTTGCGAACGCACGTTCAGGCGCGATGGTGGACTCGATATAGCTGACGTGGGTTCTGAGGTCCGTCACGGGTATGCGCGGGTTCGCCTGATGAACAACCTGCCGCACTGTTTTGGCGAGCGCGAGAGGATCACCGAGCGTCCGGATCTCATAATAAACGCCGCCAATCATCCACAATCCTTGCAGGGGCTGTGAGAGAGGGACATAGGCGACGGGTGGAATATCGTCTTTGAGTGATGAATACCGGGTGTTTCTCGCGACACCGACGATTTGCGCGTCTTCCCGTTCTTTGTCTTCAAATGCGAAGTGCTGGCCAATGACATTGCGGCCCGGAAAAAGTTCCTTTGCGAAGACTTCGTTCACTACTGCGACGTGCGGGGCATCCGCCGTATCCTGGACGCCAACGGGACGCCCGCGCAGAATCGGAATCTGCATCGTTTCGAAAAACCCAGGGCCGACGAACGCAACTCGTGTCGCGAGCGACTGATCCGGCGCCGCCGGCCTACCCGGGACGAGGATGCTGATGGAACTCGATGAGCCGGTGACCAGCAGCGTATCGGTCACGGTGGCGGCGCGGACCCCCGGAAGATTTGCAAACCGCTGCCGCAGAGTCTCGTAAAAGGCAGCGGCGCGGCGCTGATCGTATCCTGCTTGCGTGGCGTTGAGATTAAACACCATAAGCTTCTCAGCGTTGAATCCAATCGAGACCGAGTGGAGCTTCACAAGCGTCCTCACGAACAGACCGGCCGCAATAACCAGCAGCAGCGATAGGGCGATTTGTCCCGCTACGAGCGCATGGTTTAACCCCAAAGGCAAGCCGAATCGACGGACACGCAACGCGGCGATGCGCGATTCCCTCAGCGCCGGCGCCACATTCACTTTCGTAGCCTGAATAGCGGGAGCGAGGCCGAACAAAATGCCGGTCAGGACGGATACTAACGCGGTAAAGAGCAGAATTCGCGCGTCAATTCCGGTGCAGAGCGTGAAATTCTCCCGGCCGTTGACTAGCAGCCACGTCAGGAAATGGATGCCAAATGCCGCCGCAACCAATCCCAACAGGCCACCGGCAAGCGCCAATAGAATGCTCTCAGTGAGGAGCTGGCGCACAATGCGCCAACGTCCCGCGCCCAAACTGAGCCGGACTGCGATTTCACGCCTCCGCGCGGTAGCCCGGGAGAGCAGTAGATTCGCGATGTTGCAGCAGGCGATCGCCAGGATGAGGCCGGTCATGGCTGCCAAAATGCGCAGCGGCTTCGAATATTGGCGCCGCAGGGAGTCTATGCCGGAACCGCCTTCCTGCAGCCACAGTTTGGGAAGATACGCGTGTTCCTTATCGGTGGTGGCGGTGTCGGCAACGAACAGGTGAAACCGGCCTGCCAGCGCTGCCTCGGCTTGCCGCAAGGTGACGCCGGGGCGAAGACGGCCCATCATCTCCACCCAGTAGTTGTCGCGCTCGTGAAACCAGTCGCGCTGCTGGGCTCTGCGATCAATGTAAGCCAAAGAGTGAAGCGCCAAGTAGATATCGGGCGAACTCCGCGGATTTACTCCGTAGAATTCCGGCGCGGTCACACCTACAACGGTGAAAGGCGTGCGGTTCACCAGAATCGTTTGTCCTACGGCGCTGCTCGCGCCGTTGAAGCCGTGCTGCCAAAAACGATAGCTGATCACCGCGACGGCATTTGCGCCCGCCCGATCATCTGCACTGCCGATCAATCGTCCTACCGCAGGCGGCGCTCCGATGGAGCTGAAGTAATTCCCGGAGACGTACTCTCCCTCTCCGAGAAGAGCCTGGCTACCAACAACGAGATTGAGACGGTCTGCCCCTGCGAATGCGAAGAGAGCGGAGAGCACATCGTTGTGCTCTCCTAGAGACTCAAAGAACGGATAGGGGAATGTGCCGGAGACCCTCACTCCTCCCGGTTCTTTGTAGAGATCTCCGTACTGCGAGTGCGCAACTTTCGGCCAGCCCTTCGCGCGCCAGTTCAGCACCACCAGGTTCTGCGGGTCGGGCACGGGCAGCGCTCGCAGCATGATCGCGTCCATGAAACTGTAAATCGCGGTGTTGGCTCCGATCCCGAGCGCCAGCGACAGCAGCGCCGTCAAGGTGAACCCAGGGGATTTCTTCAGCGCTCGAAAGCCGAACGCGAGATCGCGTGCACACTCTTCGATCCATCTTGTGCCTCGCATATCGCGGCACTGCTCCTTGGTAACGCCGGCGGGTCCGAAGTCACGTCTTGCGGCGCTGAGCGCTTCCGATTCGCTCATGCCCGCCGCCCGATACTCTTTCGCCAGTTGCTCGATGTGAAGCGCAATCTCCCGCTGCAGCTCCGCTTCGGCGCGAGATCGCCGGAATAAGGACTGCCACCGGTGCGCGAGGATGCGGCCCAATCGCATGTTTTCTCCGCTAGGCGTTTTGGATCAGAAGTTGGACGGCTGAGGAGAGCCGGTCCCAACTCTTCAGTTCCCGTTCCAGTTGTTTCCGTCCGTCCCGCGTGAGCGAATAGACTTTCGCGGGCCGCCCGAGATCGGAGTCCTTCCATTCCGCGCTGATCCAGCCCTGCTGTTCCAGGCGGTGCAGCGCTGGATAAAGCGACCCCTGGCCCACCGAAAGAACATCACCCGAGAGCAGTTGGATCCGTTTGGCGATGCCCCAACCGTGCAGCGGTTCCCTGGCGATTGTCTTCAGAATGAGCAGGTCCAATGTGCCTTGCAAGAGATCGGACGGCTTCGGCATGTCTGGCAAATACCTCGAATATCGACAAATATACATCGAGCGTCCACAATTTGCAATTTTGTTGCGAAGAGTACGGTCAACGAGTGCTGATGCTCGGCGGCGGTCGGCGACCGCCGCGCAGGTTGCCTTCGGCCAACCCGCCCCACGTGAGCAGCGGAGCCGCAACCGGCACCCGTTACGGGCTTTCGAAATGCAGAATATGAGTTGCGCTGGAGCTCTGAATTCGAGTGAATCCCTTGCGTTCATACAACTGCGCTGCGCTCGGATTTTCGGCGCGCAGACGCACGCTGCGGAAATTCTTTCGGGCGGCAGTTAGGAGCTTTTCCAGGAGCGCGCCTCCTATCCCTCTGTTGCGCCACTCCCGTCTGACGTACACCCGCCGAATGCGTCCCACCGCTGGATCGGAGAGAAACGGGTCCCGGTTCAATCCGCCAATCGCCACTAAGACGCCTTGATCGAAATGACCACACAACATCTCGCCCGCGGCGTCGAAGCGATTCTTTCCGCTCACCCATTCGCGTAGGAGCGTTTCGAGAAATTGAAAACCCGCCTCGCGGGCTTCTGCTTGCATTTGCTCTAAGCCGGGCGCTGGAAGCTGGATTTGCTCTATCGGGATTGATGAATTCGTGGGCGGTCTCTGCACCGGATTTCGCCTTACTCTACGTTAGTTGGTTGAGAGCGGTGACGCGGAAAGCAAATTGGCTTTCCGGAAATCCATCGTTGTAAGCAGAACAAGGTCTTCGCCGGCCGTGTATGGATAAACATGACATTATCAAACGAAAGTCCCGCAGACGATGCTCCGCAAGCCTCCGCGCCATCCGCCTGCTTAGGGTCTCTTTGTGACAGGCCAATAGCTGTGGCGCAAGATATGGTAATCCTTTGTGGGGGAAAAATCACTACCTATTCAGGCGGAAGGCGCACGGTAAGGTGCTTTTTTCAGAATGCAGTTGACTGAGATGGAGAACTGCGCGCCGTTGCGCGTGCTCAAAGCGGAAATCGTGGCTTGCCGCCGGTGTCCGCGTTTGGTGGCCTACCGCGAAGAAATCGGGCGCGTGCAGCGGCGCGCCTATCGCGGGCAGAACTATTGGAGCAAACCGGTTCCGGGCTTTGGAGATCCGGCCGCGCAAGTTCTAATTATCGGGCTGGCGCCCGGCGCACATGGCGCAAACCGTACCGGGCGGATGTTTACTGGAGATCGCTCCGGGGAGTTTCTGTACCGGGCGCTGTGGGAGGCCGGATTTGCCAATCAGCCCGAGAGTATCTCGGCCGAGGACGGGCTGCGGCTTTCGAACGCCTACATCACCTCGCCAGTCCGCTGCGTGCCGCCGGAGAATAAGCCGAACCGGGACGAGATTCTGAACTGCCGGCCCTATTTAGTGCGGGAATTGGACATTCTGAAGAAGGTGCAGGTGGTGGTTGCCTTGGGCGCAATCGGGTTCGATTCGTACCTTTCTGTTTTACAGGGGCGGGGAAGCATTCGCGCGCGGGCCCCTTTTCATTTTGCACATGGGGCGGTGTACCAGACCCATGCAGGCGGACCGCTCCTATTGGGTTCGTATCACCCGAGCCAGCAAAATACATCCACGGGCAAGCTTAGCTATGAGATGCTTCGGGATATCTTCGTTAAAGCCCGGGATTTGGCCGCGAAACGGGAGGAGCCACAAGCGCCTGGGTTCGTTTCTCAAAAAGCGGCTGAGTCTGGGCACTGAGCAGGACCCATAAGCCATACACGCCTAAGGCGGTCCCCAGCGGCACATGAAAAAGATGGAGGGCGGAGATAACGATCATCAAGATACGAGCCCAAGGCTTGAAGTGTAACAGTCCCCACCCTCCGAGTATGGACGGTGCAGCCAGTACCAGAAAAAATAATGCGATACAAAGGCCAATGGTGGCGACAATCGGGCCCGCTGCGGCTGAGTCACCGTAATTTCCTGCCTGCACCCAGCCAGCGATCACGCCTCCCATAGTTCCGAGGACGACGAATGCTGCAATCCCGATAGCGGCGACCAGGCAGCCCATCACGATATTGAGAATTCCGAGAATCCTAACGTGTTCGCGCATGGCTCTGTATCCAGTCAATAATACGCGAAAGGTTGTAAAGGTGTTCACGGCTACCGTAAATCGTAGAAAACACGGTACACTGAGAGGGACTGCGGCGTTAGGCCACGGTCTTTACGAACCATCACAGATGAACTTACTAAGTCCGCTGTGCGCGTTTCTGTTCGCTCAGCCGTCGCTCAACGACCGGATCATGAATGGTCTGTTCGATGATACGTTTTCGGGAATATACCGGCTCTCCTTTTTCGATTGGACGCTGCTGATTCCGTATTTCGGGATTCTCGCCATTTTGTCCGTTTACGGGGTACACCGCTACGAGACGATGCGGCGGTATCGGAAGTACCGCAAGAATCTTCCGAAGCACCCTGCGAAACAGTTCGAGCAGTTGCCGCAGGTCACGATTCAACTTCCGCTTTATAACGAGCGCTTCGTCGTCGAACGGCTTCTCGAAGGGGTTTCGAAAATCGAGTATCCCCGCGAGCTGCTGCAGATTCAGGTTCTCGACGATTCGACGGACGAGACGCATCCGCATACCGAGCGTTTGTGCAACGAGTACCGGGCGGGCGGACTGCCGATCGAATACCGGCACCGGACCAATCGTCACGGGTACAAGGCGGGAGCTTTGCAGGAAGGGCTTGCAACCGCGACCGGCGAGTTGATCGCGATCTTCGATGCCGATTTTGTTCCGCCTCGGGATTTTCTGATGCGGACCGTGCATTTCTTTACGGACCCGGGAGTCGGGGTTGTGCAGACGCGCTGGAGTTATCTGAACAAAGAGTTCAGCATTCTGACCCAGGTGGAGGCGATGCTGCTCGACGGGCACTTTGTGCTGGAGCACGGCGCCCGCTGCGGATCGGGTCTGTTTTTCAATTTCAACGGAACGGCCGGCATTTTACGGCGCAAGATGATCGACGATGCCGGCGGCTGGCAGCACGAAACACTGACCGAGGATTCGGACCTGAGCTATCGCGCCCAGCTTAAGGGCTGGCGCTTCGTTTACATTCCGGCGCTGGAGTGTCCCTCGGAGCTGCCGGTTGAGACCTACGGATTTCAGGTGCAGCAGGCACGGTGGGCGAAAGGCTTGACGCAGGTAGCCAAGAAGCTCCTACCGCGAATCTTCAAAGCGCCGCTGCCGCTCCGGGTGAAGGTGGAGGCGTTCATGCATCTCACGCCGAATATCTCTTACCCGCTCATGATTATCGTTTCGATGCTCATGCTGCCGGTGATGATTGTCCGGTTCTACATGGGCGTGTTTCAGATGGTGACCATCGATTTGCCCTTGATTGTCGCCTCGTTCTGGTCCATTTCGGCCTTCTACTTATACGCTCAGAAGGAGCTGTATCCGAAGACCTGGTGGAAATCCATCGCGTTTCTGCCGATGCTGATGGCGGCCGGGGTGGCCCTGACGGTGAGCAATTCGAAAGGCGTGCTGGAAGCGCTGTTCGGAATTCAAACCAGCTTTGCGCGCACACCGAAATACGCGATCGGCACGCAGAAAATGAAGGTGCAGTCCGCGGCCTATCGCCGGCGCAGCGGCTGGCTGCCGTATGTCGAGCTGGCGATTGGAAGCTATTTCGTGTTCATGACGGAGTTTGCGATCGAGACCTACAACTTCTTCGCGATTCCGTTTCTGGTGCTGTTTGTGTGCGGATATTACTGGGCGGGGTTTAGCACGCTGTATCAGGAATATCGGGATAAGCTGCACTGGGAGCGGGCGCGAAAGCTGGCCGAAGCGCAGTAAGCTGCTGGAATTTAGAGCCGGCGAAGCACAACGGGATCGCCGGCCCTTGGCCGATCGACATTATCGTGTGGCTGCAACCAGAACGGTCTGCGAATGAACTCTTGCCTGCTCTATGGTTTGCCTCAGCTCGTGCTCGCGGGGGCTCTGTCGGACTGTGTTGCCTCGGCCGGACTGGTCCCAAACTTCGCGCAGGAAGTAGGCGTCTCCGTATTTATGAAACGTGAGGTGAGCGGCGCGAGGTTTGGCATTGAGCTGCGGAGTTCTCTGAAAGAGCATGCCGTGGCCATCTCCGCGTAGGAGGCCGACGTCGTTGCTTTCCGGGGTGACCAGGTAATGGCCCGCCGGCATCTGGATTCCCGCAGCGTCAAACGAGAACGGGATGTCATAGGCCGCGGCTGAAGATTGCGCCATAAGCGCTGCGGTAGAGAGGGTCATGCAGCCGAGCGTAGCTGCGATGTAAATCAGTGTGCGTTTCATGTGTTTATTCCTTTTCGATTTGGCTTCCCGCTTTCGTTCGGGACGGCCTTATAGGAGCACGGGAAGCGCCGCAAATCGGGCCGAGCGTCCTATCGGCCGTGCCGTAGAATCAGCAGCTTGCAACCTGCCGCCTCGCGAGGCGCGCGCCTTTTCAGGCAAAGGCGGAATTCCGTAACCAAAAGGTGAAAGAATCAACGACATATGAGCGAGCGCGCGCGCGAAGGCGAGACCCATGCGGCGGTGCAGATCTGCAGCGTGCTCGATTCACTTCGCGCTTGGCACGAAGCGCGCAACTCGGAGACGGTGCGCGATTTGCTCGGGAAGCAGATCGTCGGTTTAATGCGGGATCTGGTTCCTATCGATGACGGGTTCCTCACGATCGGCAATGAGCCGGCCAAATCACCTGCCCGCATCGCTGTGGAAGCGATCGAGAACAAGTGTTTTCGGCTAACGGCTCCGCTGCTAGCTGAAGGCCAGCCCTGCGGAGCCCTGGTGCTGAACCGGTACCAGAAACGGTTCAGCGAGCCGGAGTTGCTCGTCATATCTGCGATTGCGAGGATGGCGTCCCTTGCGCTGGAAAACGCGCGTTATGTCGAGTCGCTCGAAGGTGAAGTACACCGGTTGCGCCGGGATCTGCAATTCGAAGACAACATGGCTGGATCGAGCGAAGCGCTCGCGAAGCTCCGGCGTGATATCCGACGGGTAGCAGCGCGAGATACCACGGTTCTCGTAGTCGGCGAGAGCGGCACCGGGAAAGAATTGGTGGCGCGCTCTATCCATGCGCAGAGCCCGCGCGCGGCGACGCCGTTCGTCGCTGTGAATTGTGCGGCGATTACCGAGAGCTTGCTCGAGAGCGAACTGTTCGGTCACGAGAAGGGCGCCTTTACAGGAGCCGCCGGATTGAGGCGGGGCCTGCTGGAAGCTGCGCAACGAGGCACGATCTTTCTGGACGAGATCGGCGAGATGGCGTTAGCCGCGCAGGCGAAGCTGCTTCGCATTCTGCAAAACCGCGAGTTCCACAGAGTCGGGGGAACGGAATCGATCGCGCTGGATGTACGCGTGATCGCGGCGACCAACCGTGACCTGGAAGCCGCTGTGCGCAAAGGAGCGTTCCGCGAAGATCTTTTTTACCGGCTGAATGTTGTCAGGCTGCGCACGCCTTCTTTGCGGGAGAGGCCCGAAGATATCCTGCCGCTTGCAGAACATTTTGCCCAGCGCTTTGGAATCAAGTGCGGGCGCCCGCGTCTCGCGATATCACCGGCAACACGCAATGTCTTGCAGAGCTACGACTGGCCGGGGAACGTGAGGGAGCTGGAGAACGCGATTGAACACGCCGTGGTGCTGGGCACGGGCGGAGAGATCCAGCCGGAAGACCTTCCGGATAAATTGCTGGAACGCTGGGCCGAGGTGATGCCGGAAGAGAGTGGCATGCTGCAGCGGGCCGTGAACTCGGCGAAACGGGCGACTGTGAGACGAGCCTTCGAGATGACGGGCGGGGATCATATCGAAGCGGCGCGTGTACTCGGGGTGCATCCCAATTACTTGTACCGGCTGCTGCGGAATCTGAATTTCCCGGCCGGGATGGTTGAGTGACGGATGCATACACGTACTACGTATCCCGTACTGGAGCAAAACCGTACGCCCTTGGCGGCGAGCCGCAATTTGCGGATACTGGATTCACGATAGCCAAGCGAGAGCAAGTTGCTCATTGGTTCGTTCCTTCTGTCTGAGTGTGAGCTCCGTTCTGATCCTAAGGGCCCGCTTCCTAACGGAGGCGGGCCGATTCTTTTTACCTGAAATCGCCAACTGATTAAATAGGAGTTTCTATGAAGCTCCAGAGCTATACGATCACCCAAGGCAAAGACCGGGCGCCCGCGCGCTCCTACCTCAAGTCGATTGGCTTTACCGACGAAGACCTGAAGAAGCCGATTATCGGAATCGCGAATACCTGGATTGGCACCATGCCCTGCAACTACAATTTGCGGGAGCTGGCAGTAGATGTAGCGCAGGGCATTCGCGAGGCGGGCGGTACCCCGATGGAGTTCAACACGATCGCGATTAGTGACGGAATCACCATGGGGACCGAGGGCATGAAGACCTCGCTTATCAGCCGCGAGGTGATTGCGGATTCGATCGAGCTGGTAGCGCGCGGCCACATGTTCGACGGCATTGTGGCGCTGGTGGCATGCGATAAGACGATTCCCGCCGCGGCGATGGCGTTGGTTCGGTTGAACGTTCCCGGGGTGGTTCTGTACGGCGGAACGATTCTGCCGGGCCATTACAAGGGCAAGGACATCACGATACAGGACGTGTTTGAGGCGGTGGGTGCGAATGCCGCGGGGCGGATTGGCGATGACGAGCTGCTTGCGATCGAGAATGCGGCGTGCCCTGGTCCGGGCGCCTGCGGCGGCCAGTACACCGCGAATACGATGTCGACGGTAATGGAGATTATCGGCCTTTCGCCGATGGGCCTAAATGGTATCCCGCAGGTGGATCAACGCAAGCACGGCGCGGCGCGGCAGTGCGGCGAAGTCATCATGAATGCGGTGCGGAAGAATCTCCGTCCGCGCGATATCGTGACGCGGAAGGCGATCGAAAATGCGATTGCGAGCGTGGCGGCTTCGGGCGGTTCTACCAATGCAGTGCTACATTTGCTCGCCTTGGCGCGCGAGGCAGGCGTGCCGCTGAATATCGAAGATTTTCAAGAGCTGAGTCACAAGACGCCGCTGCTGGCGGATTTGAAACCCGCCGGGAGATACACGGCGGCAGATGTGGACAAGGCCGGCGGAATTCCAGTGATCGCGAAACGTTTATACGACGGCGGCTATGTGCATGCGGACGCGATGACAATCACCGGGAAAACGTTTGCCGAATGCGTTCAATCAGTGAAAGAGACACCGGGCCAGGATGTGATCCGGCCGCTGGAGAATCCCATCAAAAGCTCCGGCGGTTTAGTCATTCTGAAAGGTTCGCTCGCGCCGCTGGGTGCAGTGATCAAAGTGACCGGTTTGAATCGCAAATCGCAGACCGGTCCTGCGCGTGTATTCGATAGCGAAGAAGCCGCGATGCATGCTGTGCTCGGCGGGAAGATCAAGCCCGGCGATATTGTCGTGATTCGCTACGAAGGACCGCGGGGCGGTCCGGGGATGCGTGAAATGTTGGGCGTGACCAGCGCCATTGTGGGGGAAGGCCTTTCCGAGAGCGTTGCGCTCATTACCGATGGCCGGTTCAGCGGGGCAACTCGCGGGTTTATGGTGGGGCATGTTGCTCCGGAAGCTGCCGTTGGAGGACCGATTGCCGCAGTGCGCGAAGGCGATCCAATTACCATCGACATCGAAAAGTGTCAAATCACGCTTGATATTCCGCAATCCGAGCTGTACGAGAGATTGGCCAAGTTCTCGCGGCCCGCTCCGAAGTACACATCTGGAGTGATGGCGAAGTATGTAGCCCTGGTGGGATCGGCTTCGGATGGAGCGGTGACGTCCCAGCCGAATTTGTGAGGGAAAGATGCTTGCCGCCTCGACCGCTATTGATCCCTATCTCGAAGACGCGTCCGGTTATCGCGGAGAAGCGGATCAGGTGTTTCTGCCCGCCGATCTGCAAGAGCTCCGCGAGATCGTCAAAGCCGCTACAGGTCGCCGGATTCCGCTTACGGTGTCCGGGGCCGGGACGGGCTTAACGGGCGCGCGTGTGCCGCACGGCGGGTGGGTGGTATCGCTCGACCGCTTTCGAAGCATCGAGATCATGCCCGGCCGGGCACGTTGCGGCGCTGCGGCGACTCTGGATCAACTGCAGGAAGCTGCTGCCCCGACGAAACAATTCTTTGGGCCGAATCCTACCGAGAGCGCTGCCTCCATTGGTGGTGTGATTGCGACGAATGCGGGCGGCGCGCGCAGCTTCCACTACGGCTCCGTGCGGCGGCACGTGCTCGCGCTCGAAGTAACATTCATGGACGGGGAGACGCGTACATTCCGGCGCGGAGACCGTGTGGATTTTCCTGTCACACCCATCCGGATTCCCGCGACGACGAAAAACTCGGCGGGTTACTTTCTGAAGCCGGACGTTGAGTGGGTGGATCTGCTTGCCGGCAGCGAGGGCACCCTGGGCATTGTGACAGCCGCCGAACTGCAATTGTTTCCCGACCCGGGCGCCATTCTGAGCGGGATCGTGTTTTTTCCTTCGGAAGAGGATGCGCTGGATGCAGTGGATGCCTGGAGGCCCATCCCGGAGCTGCGGCTGCTCGAATTTGTCGACGGATCTGCGCTCAATCTCATTCGCGAACGATATCCCGAGATTCCTGCTGCGGCGAAAGCTGCCCTGCTGATCGAGCAGAATCTAAGGTCGCAGGATGACCACGAAGTGGATGCCTGGGCGGTGAGGCTTCATCAGCAACATGCTTTTGAGGAGCAGTCCTGGTTCGGATTTAGTGCTGCCGACCGCGAGCGTTTTCGCGAATTTCGCCATGCTCTTCCGGTGCTGACGCTTGAAGTCGTGCGGCGCATCGGCTTTCCGAAAGCCGGTACCGATTACGCCGTGCCGCTCAACCGTTACCGGGAACTACACGCCTACTATAAGCGGCGCTGCGAAGAGGTCATACCTGGCCAGTACTGGATTTACGGCCACGTAGGTGATGCGAATAACCATGTTCACTTGTTTCCGGCGAGCCCGGAGCAGGTTCAGCAAGTCGAGGCTTTGATGTATGAGTTTGCGCAAAAAGTTGTCGCGTTGGGCGGCACGGTCGCGGCGGAACATGGGGTAGGGAAATCGAAAGCATATTTACTGGAGCTGATGTATTCGCCAGATGAGCTGGAAGCGATGAAAGCCGTGAAGCGGAGGGTCGATCCACATTGGCTTCTGGGGCGTGGCAATGTTTTCCGGGTTGAGGAGAGAGGAGAAGCCGCTTACTAAGGTGCGCGGTTCTGATATTTCCGCATGCGCGCACTCGTACAGCGAGTATCCGAAGCAAGTGTCACGGTGAATGGCTCGGCTGTTGGGGAGATAGGTCGAGGGCTGCTGGTCTTTTTAGGTGTCCGGCACGATGATACAGAGCTGCGCGCGAAACAGTTAGCGCAGAGAGTGGTGCACCTCCGGGTATTTCCCGACGATCAGGGAAAAATGAACCTGAGCGTGCGGGACATATCAGGCGCCTTGCTGATCGTATCCCAATTTACGCTTTACGGAAGCACGCAAAAAGGCAACCGGCCGTCCTATACCGAAGCTGCCAAGCCGGACTTGGCATTGCATCTCTACCAGAGCTTTATTAAATATTGCAGGGAATTGGAAATTACGGTCGAGACCGGAGTCTTTCAAGCTCACATGCAGGTCCGCTCAATTAATGACGGTCCGGTAACGTTACTTTGCTATTCCGAAGCGTAGCAGCGTGCTGAGATGTGCCACTTGCTTAGGCGCGTGGTTCTGTAAACCCAAAGAGCTGGGCCGGTAAGTGCATCCATTGCGATGTAAAAAAATCTGGTCCTGTGTTACTTAGTAAATATGGCTAGAACGTCCGCAGCACCAAATAGAGAAATTCTGGAAGCCGCTCTCCAAGGTCTGGAAGCGCAAAAACAGAAGCTAGACGAGCAAATAGCTCAAGTACGATCCATGATGGGTCGCCGCGTTGGCAGACCGCCCCGTGGCAACAGCGACGGTGCAACTCACAGTACCAGCGGCACGCAGTCGGCGACTCGCAAGAAGCGAGTTCTAAGTCCGGAAGCGCGTAAACGAATTGCGGCTGCGCAGAAGAAGCGTTGGGCCGCTTTCCGCAAGAGTCAATAGCCGTCCGGGCCGGTGGGCCTTAACAGTAGCCGGTCGCCTGGATGCTGCGGTCTCGTACGCCGGCAAGCAGAGATCCGTGCAAATTGGCAGAGTATGATTCTTGGAATTGGTACGGATCTGGCGGAAGTGGATCGAATCCGCAAAGGCATCGCCCGATTCGGCGATCGTTTTACCGGCCGCATTTATACCGATAACGAGCGCCGATACGCGATGAGTAAAGCCAATTGGGCGGAGCGGTTTGCCGCCCGATTTGCCGCCAAAGAGGCTGGAATGAAAGCGATCGGGACCGGGTGGAATTTTGGCGTGACCTGGAAAGATTTCGAAGTGGTGAACGAACCTTCCGGCCGCCCGACCTTACAGCTTAGTGGCGTGGGGCGCGCTGTGGCGGATCGCATGGGAGTGAAGCGAATTTCTATTTCGCTGACCCATACGTCGGAAATGGCTTTTGCGATTGTGGTGTTGGAGGGTGGAAGTTAAATGACCCTTGCTGACGCGCCGGGTTCCGGTCCACGGTCCTTATGGGCGGTTTACAGGGTGCGGGTGGTGGAGGCGGCTACGGAGCGTGCACGAAGCTGCGCGTCCTCAAGCCGCTTTGATTCCTGATAGGTAAAGATCATGCGGTGAATCACGGTAAGATTGCCCAGCACGGCGATGACCCAGAGCACGGGAGCCATACGGTCGAATAATGCCCCAATGATGAGAAGAACGATTCTCTCGGGGCGCTCCAGAAACCCAACTTTACACGTTGGAATGATGTTTTCCGCGCGCGTGCGAGTGTAACTGATCATGACCGAGGCGGTCATCACAATCGCGGTTAGGACCACATACGACGGCCGGTTAATCGTTCCATAGTAGACCAGCAGGCCGACTAACAACGCCAAATCGGAGTAGCGGTCGAGTACGGAATCGAAAAATCCTCCAAAACGAGTGACCTGATTCGTTTCGCGGGCGACTCGTCCGTCCACCATATCGAAGAGCCCGGCGAAGATAATGACGGCGCCTGCGGTGCGGAACCTTCCAACCGCGAGAAATGCGGCCGCGATCATATTGATGACCAACCCCAGAAACGTAAGTACGTTGGGATTGATTTTAGAGAGTGCAAGGCCTCGCACAATCAGCCGAATGATTTTGTTCGCCCCGAGGCCGATTGCGCGAGTGTAAGTCATTGAAGTGTCCTTAGGATGCGGCTGTATCGTGAATGGTTGTGAGGCTCAGGATTTCCATTTCCCGCACCCCGTCCGGAATTGGAATTTTCACCGTGTCGCCGACACGCTTTCCAAGCAGACCGCGGCCGATGGGCGAACTGGTCGAGATTTTGCCGTTGGCGACATCCGCTTCTTCGCTGGTGACCAGGTTGTAGGTGTACTCCTCGTCCTTATTCAGGTCGAGAACCACCACTTGCGAGCCGAGGCCGACGCGGTCGCGCGGAATCTTCGAGAAATCGATCATGGAGACCTCCCGCAGGCGGGCTTGCAGGTGTCCCAGTTTCGCGTTCACAAAGGCTTGACGTTCTTTGGCGGCATGGTATTCCGCGTTTTCGCTCAGGTCTCCGTGCGCCCGCGCCTTGAGGATTTCCTTCGGCAGTTCATTGCGGAGTTCGTACTCGAGGGCCGTGATCTCCTCTTGCAGCTTCTTTTTCAGGTCCTCCATGGTCGTCCAATACTATTATATGGATCTAGCGGTCGCTTAGGCCGCGGCTCTGTTGCGTTCGACAGGAAATAAGTCGAATTGTTACAATTACCTATAGAGGAATCCCGCCCCATGGCCAGCAAACCGGCATTTGCCCAGGGGGCCCAAGTCGAACATGGCAAGTTTGGCCTCGGCTCGGTGCTCTCCTGCAACGACGATTACATCGTAATTAAATTCGACGATCATGGCGAGAAAAAATTTGTTACGTCGATCGTCTTACCCGCCTTGAAGAAGAGCGATCGCCAGCCACCTGTGGAGAAGAAACGGGCCAGCCGCAAGAAGGCCACTCCTGCCGCAACCAGCGGAGCGTAGCAATTACCTCATAAATGAAAGTAGGAATCGTAGTTTTTCCGGGAAGCAACTGCGACCACGACGCATGGTACGCCATTTCGGAAAACCTGCACCACGAAGCCGAGTTTATCTGGCACAATTCACTATCGCTGGGCGATCTTGACGCTGTCATTCTTCCGGGCGGGTTCTCCTATGGAGATTACCTGCGGTGCGGCGCGATCGCGAAGTTTTCTCCCGTGATGCAGGCGGTCCGGAAGTTCGCTGCCGACGGCGGCTTGGTACTTGGGATCTGCAATGGTTTTCAAGTGTTGACCGAGGCGGGTTTATTGCCCGGCGCTCTGGTGCGGAATGCGCAACTGAAGTTCGTGTGCAAGACAGTGGGCCTGGAAGTCGCCACAACGGATTCGCCGTTCACCCATGCTGCTCATAAAGGGCAGGTGTTGCGTTTGCCAGTGGCCCATGGAGAGGGCTGCTATGTTGCGGACGAGCGCACTCTGGATGAGTTGGAAGCGGAGGACCGCGTGGCTCTGCGATATGTGGAGAATTGCAACGGGTCCATGCGAAGCATCGCGGGGGTTCTGAACGCCGGCCGCAACGTGATGGGCATGATGCCGCATCCGGAGCGCGCGGCCGATCCGTTGATGGGCAATACCGACGGTTTAGCAATCCTGAGATCGCTAACTGCGGTTCGCGAGCTGGCAAACTCACGGCTATGAGCGAGATCACGCCTGATGTGATCGCGGCTCACCAACTTACGCCTTCCGAATACGACCGCATTTTAAGCCTGCTGGGGCGCGAGCCGACGCTCACGGAACTCGGCATCTTCGCGGTCATGTGGAGCGAGCACTGTTCGTACAAGAGCTCGCGGGTTCATCTCCGGAAGCTGCCTACGCAGGGAAAGCACATTCTGCAAGGGCCGGGCGAGAACGCAGGCATTATCGATGTCGGGGACGGCATTGCGATCGCGTTCAAAATCGAATCGCATAATCACCCCAGCTTTATCGAGCCATTTCAGGGTGCTGCGACCGGTGTGGGCGGTATTCTGCGCGATATTTTCACGATGGGCGCGCGGCCGATTGCGGTGATGGATTCGATTCGCTTCGGCAAACTGGACGATCCCGCGACCGGTGTGCGTAACCAGCGGATTCTGGAAGGTGTGGTGGCCGGGATCTCGCATTACGGCAACTGTTTCGGAGTCCCGACGGTCGGCGGCGAATGTGTTTTCGAAGAGAGCTACGACGGCAATCCGCTGGTCAACGTGTTCGCCCTGGGTGTTTTCCGCCACGATGAAATTTTCTACGGGAAGGCGAGCGGTGTCGGGAATCCGGTGATTTATGTGGGGGCGAAAACCGGGCGCGACGGCATTCATGGCGCCTCCATGGCATCCGCAGAGTTCACCGAAGAATCGAAACAGAAGAGGCCGAACGTCCAGGTAGGCGATCCGTTCATGGAGAAGCTGCTGCTCGAGGCGTGTCTGGAAGCGATGAAGACCGGCGCGATTGTCGGCATTCAGGACATGGGCGCGGCGGGCCTGACTTCCTCGACGTGCGAGATGGGCAGCCGGGCGGGAACCGGAGTTGAAATCGATCTGGACCATGTTCCGCAGCGGGAGCAGGGAATGACGGCTTACGAGATGATGCTCTCCGAATCGCAGGAACGCATGCTGCTCGTAGCCGAGCGCGGACGCGAGGAGGAAGTGCTGCGCGTCTTCAAGAAGTGGGACCTGGATGCAGTCCAGATCGGCGTCGTGAGGGCGGACGGCATGTTGCGGGTGAAGCATCATGGCGAGGTTGTGGCCGAGATTCCCAATCGGGCGCTGGCCGACGAAGCCCCGCGGTATAACCGTCCGTTTACGAAACCGCTGCGGGTTGCGCGGGAACATGGTCCGGCAATTCCTAAGAGCCGGAATTGGACGGCGGATTTGAAGACGCTGCTCGCCTCGGGCGATTTGTGCTCGAAGAAATGGATCTGGCGGCAATACGACTACCAGGTGCGGACCAACACCCTGGCCGGGCCGGGGACAGATGCGGCTATCCTGCGCATCAAAGGCACGAATACTTCCGTGGCTATGAAGCTGGATGGCAATGGGCGATACTGCGCGCTCGATCCGCGCGAAGGTACGAAGCTGCTGGTAGCCGAGTGCTGTAGGAATCTCTCAACGGTCGGAGCCGTGCCGCTCGCGACCACCAACAACCTGAATTTCGGCAACCCGGAGCGTCCGGAGATCATGGCGCAGATTGTCGAATCGATCGAGGGGCTGGCCGAGGCGTGCCGGTTCTTCGAAGTGCCGGTTACCGGGGGGAATGTGAGTCTCTACAACGAGACGCTGGGGAATCCGATCTTCCCGACACCGGTGGTTGGCATCGTGGGAAAGCTGGAAACAGCTGTGCCAGTTGGAATGGCCTTCAAGCGGGCTGGTTCTGCACTGGTCCTGCTGGGCGGATTGGGAACGTGCGGAGCTGACGAATTCGGCGGAACGCAATACGCCAAAGTCATTTTGGACGAGTTGTGGGGCAAGCCGCCCGCTCTCGATATGGATTACGAGAAGCGCGTGCAGGCGACGATCCGCGAACTGATTCGCGAGGGCGCGGTGGAATCGGCTCACGACTTTTCGGATGGCGGCTTAGCGGTGGCTATTGCGGAGTGCGCGATAGAGAGCCGGAAGTTCGGCGCGGACGTGAATTTGAATTCCGAACTGGATCCCGCACTGCTGCTATTTCACGAAGGTCCTTCGCGAGTTTTGGTGTCCACAGCCGATGCGCAAAGAGTTTTGCGGGCCGCTACAAGAAATAACATCCAAGCGGTAGAGATTGGCGTTACACTCGAATCGAGAGTGATCATTCGCAACAGGAACCAGGTTCTGGTCGATAGCCGCGTTGACGAGCTCAGCGAAGGGTGGAACACTGCTCTCGAACACCTCCTCCAAACCCCCTTACAGGTATAGACAAACGAATGCTTCATTGGGAAGAAGAGGATTGTCGCTTTGACAAGCTCCGCGAAGAGTGCGGCGTGTTTGCCATCTATGGACATCCCGAGGCGGCGAATTTAGCCTATCTCGGGTTGTATGCTCTCCAGCACCGAGGGCAGGAAAGCGCCGGGATCGCATCGAGCGACGGCCGCAAAATCCACAGCGTGCGCCGGATGGGGCATGTGGCCGATATCTTCACGCCGGGTGTGTTGAATCAGTTGCCGGGAGATCTGGCGATCGGGCACACGCGGTACTCGACGGCGGGAGACACGGTACTGCAAAATGCGCAGCCGCTTTCGGTGGCCTGCAACAAAGGGCAAGTCGCAGTGGCGCACAACGGAAATCTCACGAACGCGATCGAGCTGCGGCGGGAATTGGAAGAGGACGGCTCGATTTTTCAGTCGACGAGCGATACGGAGGTGATTCTGCACCTGGTGGCGCGGTCGCGCGAACGGACGCTCTCGGGCGCGCTACGCGATGCGCTATTGCAAATTGAAGGGGCATTCTCGCTGGTGTTCCTGGCGGAGGACCGGATCATTATCGCTCGCGACCCGCACGGGTTCAGGCCGCTCGCGATGGGGCGCCTGGAGATTCCGGACAGCGCGCCAGCCATAGTCTTTGCGTCCGAGACTTGCGCATTCGACCTGATTGGCGCCACGTACGTGAACGATGTGGAACCGGGTGAAATGGTCATCGTTGGGCCCGAAGGCATGGCGCGCGAGCGTTACACTCCCGCGGAACCCCCGGCCCATTGTTCGTTTGAGCATGTCTATTTCTCACGGCCCGATTCGATTGTGTTCGGCAAGCCGGTAGCCGAATCGCGGGAACTGATGGGCCGCCTTCTGGCGCGCGAGCATCCGGTGGAAGCCGACGTAGTAGTTCCGGTTCCCGATTCGGGAGTTTCGGCGGCAATCGGCTATTCTGCGGAATCCGGAGTCCCGTACCGGCAAGCGCTGATTCGCAACCACTATGTCGGCCGGACATTTATTGAACCGTCCCAGGCGATTCGCGATTTTGGCGTGAAGCTGAAGCTCAACCCGGTTCGCCATCTGCTCGAAGGCAAGCGGGTGGTTCTGGTGGACGATTCGATTGTGCGCGGAACTACCAGCCGCAAGATTGTTCGGATGGTGCGAAATGCCGGAGCGAAAGAGGTGCACCTGCGCATCTCCTGCCCGCCCACCATTTCTCCGTGCTACTACGGTGTCGATACGCCGTCGCTGCGCGAGTTGATCGCCGCGAATTATGGCATCAAGGAGATTGAGAATTACGTGGAAGCCGATTCGCTTGCGTATCTCTCGCTCGAAGCGCTGCACAGGGCGCTAAAAGATAGGCAAGCCCGGTTCTGCTACGCGTGCTACACCGGGAAATACCCGACGCTGGTGCAGATTGATGAGATTGTGCTGGCGAAGACGGGGTGTTGCTAGTTAGCGGTCAGCGATTAGCAGTCAGCGGTCAGCCTTTTCACTTGGATTAGCTGGCCACCGAATCGCGGCGCGGTAAAGCTGTTGCGCCGTGTCCTGGAAATTCACGACCTCGGCGCTCAGGCCTAAGTACGTCATGGCTTCATAATCTTTGCGGTTCAAAGCCAGGGCTTGGCGCAGCCGCGTGGTCGGCGAAATCGGCTTCAATACCAGGCCTGTGAGTGGGAGGATGCGATGCCAGATATGGGGAGAGTTTCGCCGAATTCTGTGTGAACCGGCATTTAGATCAGGATGTTTCGTCTAACTTACCGCTGGCCGATTTTCACGCGGCGAAAACGGCGGGGTTGAAACGCTCCAGGCGCCGAGTATTTATGAAACAAAGGATGAGATCCGGCCGCGCGAGATTACTCCTATTCATACAAGCGCGCAGCTCAGCGGGGATCGTTTGGAGTACACGTTTCCGAGGGCGAGCGTAACCAGGATCGAACTAGAGAAACAGTAAACTGTCGAGCGCGAGCGATGTCGGCTGGGTCGACGAACAAGATATAAGCCGAAAGGATGTCCCACTGAAACATAGGAACGTTGAATGAATATTCGAGGCACAGGTGAAACAGGAGCCCGAGCAGTAGTAAGGGATAGCGCAGTTCCTTGAACCAGATCAACACGCCCAAAGAGAATTCCAGCGCAAGCGTTAACCAAGTTCCCAGTTTCAAGATCACAGGGTGCTCGATCCAATGGGGCAGTGGAAATCGCCGGAGTTCATCCAAGTGAATGACATAATAAAGCGCGGTCCCGTTCACCCAAACAGCGCCCATCGATTTCCACCAAAATGACATCAAATAGACGAGCGCGAGTTGCAATTGAATGAGGCGCTGCGCCCAAGGGCTTCGGGGCTGAATTTCCTCCGTCTCCTTGCCTCTGCGGCGGCCGATGAGCCGGTCCAGGGACAGGGCTGCGCCGGCGGGAGCAAAGATCAGAAAGAATCCGGCTATGCGCAAGAACGTGTCGCCGCTGTGGGTGATGTATAGGTTGCGCTGATGGATGGATGTCAGGCAGAGAAACACGGCGGCTGTGCTGAAACGGGTCAGAAATCCGGCCATGAGAAAAACGGCCAACCCTAAGAACACCCAAAAGAACATGCCGATCCACTGATCCTTCTGCGGGATGATGCTGAACAAAGTGAGCCGCGGACCTGGTTCGAGCTGGCGCATTGTAGAGAGGCTCACCCAGGCGTGCGTACCATACCAGGCCAGCCAGTCGCCATGCAACAACAGCAGGTTTACGATCACCACGATTCCGTAAAAGATGCGAAATAACGAAACAGGTAACGGAGATTGTGGTTCGAAAAAGAATCTATTCCAGGCTTCTATGGCGGACCGCAGGCTCATCCTATTTCAAGTCTTTGGGTTGGACTGAATACGAATAGAGAATTTGCGTGCGCCAAAGCTCGGCGCCATGGGATGCCGGGACGATATCGGACCAGTGCCGAACCAGGATAACAAATTCCGGCGGATTGGCGCCGTCGTTATTCAAGCGCGCAATGTGTCGCGCCGTATCGGGCAACAACGGCGCATTCGCATCCTTCTGCAGGTTTTCCGTAAATTTTCGGTAACGCTCCTTGCGATAACGCTCAGCGAGGCTGAGCTGCTCCATGCGCGGGAATTGCCACGTTTTCGTGTGCCCGTCTCTATAAAGAATGGCGGCGTCAATGTAACTATTCGCCGATTTGGGTGTTGGGGCGAACATATCCCACCCCTGGAAAAGTCCAGCCCACTGGAAATAAGGACGGATCGCGCCTCGAAACGCAGCGATCAAAGGCGAATCCAAAGGGACGCACCAGCAGACGATCGCAACTATGTGAAAGAGCAGAAACGCGCTGATCGCGATACGCTTCACACTGCCCAGATACCGCCGTTCCAAAAAGGAGTGACGAACGGCAGGGGCGCTTCGTGTATTCATGAAGATGTTCGTTGGCGCCGCTTATTTCGCCATTTGGGCGTACTTTTTCCAGATGGCGGGGTCGTAGAGCATGCGGATAAAGATTCCTCCCACGACGGAACGCGCCTGAAAGCCGATCTGCTTGCCGGTTTGGGTGTCGTACCAATCCGTAAGGGGAACACGGCTGGGCGATTCGTTTGCAAAGCGGTAAGCCGGATCGAACAGCGTCATGAACTGCTGTTTCGAATCGCCTAACGACGATGTCCACGCGAGCCAATCAAGCTTTGTGTAATCGGCACGGTTGTCTAGCGGAAGTCCGTATTTGTTCTCGTGCGTTCGATAGAACGCGAGCGCTTTCTCAGTGACTTCTTTGGGGAAGAAATTGAAGCCGAGGAGATGATCCCAGACCAGGTTGTACTTCTGGCTCCAGGTGCTCGGGCGGTCGAAGGCAAGCTTGTAATGATCGCCGTCGGTATCCATCTCGACCCATTTCCTCGCATCGCTCCGCGCCAGATCCAAATAGTCTTTCATCACATCCGGATGCCCGAGCATGCCGGCGAGCTTGCCGTAAGCCCCGAGCGCGAGAATCGCTTTGATGGACAAATTGGCATTATGGGCGAGGTGCCCCGCGAAATCGTCGGTCGATAACTGGTTCTCCGGATCGAGACCGTGCCCGCGGAGATACTCGGCCCACTTGGTGAGCAGGGGCCAGTATCTGCCTGCGAAATCGGCGTTGCCGTCCACTTGCGAGGCAGCGGCGATCATCAACAGCATATTGCCGCTCTCTTCCACCGGCATTTGATTTTCAAGCGATGTTTCTTTCCCGCCGTATTGTTGCCCGTTGGCCAGGGGATAGCGGCCGAGGTCATGAGGAGCGAACGGAAATGTCCAACGCGGCAGATTCGCGTAGTCGAGAACCGGTTTGAGTTGTGCTTCAAGCAACTTTGTGTTGAACAGAAGGAAAAAGGGCGAGCTTGGGTAAGTCACGTCGACGGTGTCGATGGATCCGTTGCTGAAGTTTTCTTTGGAGAAGAACAATGGCGTGCCATCGATATCGGCAGTCAGCTTGTGGGCTGCGAGCGTTTGCGGATAGGCCAGCGCGCAGAGCCGGGCGTACTCCTCGCCGCCTGCCGCGGTCAAGTCCGACATGAGTTCCCGATCGAACGCTCTTGCCTGCTTATCGAGCGACTCGTAATCGCGAAGAGCTGAGCGCAGCAGATCGGCGATGCCGGTTTTATTCCTCCGCCAATAGGGGCGGAGACGGCGATGGAAATATTCGATCGAGTAGATATCGTCGTAAGCGAGAACCACGTGCCGTGCGACCGGAGAGGACGCGACGTTTCCAAGCTCGAAGGAAAGAGCGAGCGCCGGCGCCGGTTGCGCATAAGGCTGATCCTGTTCGAGATCGTCCGCATCGGGCACTGCGCCCGTTTCGGAGAATGACCTCATTGCATCGGGGCGCACCGTGGCGGTCTCTGCCATGGCGCTTTCAGGAGGAGCCGCGAGGTAGAGATAGCCCCAGTCGATCCGCAGATTATCGCCCGATTTTTGAAGGACCGGCTGCTGCTCGCTTCCCATGCGCAGAATCTGCAGATCTCCGACGCGATAGCGCTCCCAATGGACAAGCTCTTCGGGCGTATTGACCACGATCTGCGACCCAGCGTCGAAATATATCTCTACGCGATGTGTTTTCGCATCGGAAGATTGAACGCTCCATGTGATGTAACTGGCGTTCCGGGAAAGCGTGTCCAGGTTTGGGGGAAGGGCAGGCGTGAAGAATGTTAACGTGACTTGAACGCCCGCTCCTTCGAACTGATAAACGGTGTGCGTCGGGAGGACTTCGAGGTGAGTCTGCTGCAACACGGGCGCGGGTTTCGGCTCGGCGCCCATAATGCGGTAGCACTTCCCGTCGATTCGAATCAGGCTGGAAAGCGGCTGGACGGCGCCGGTCCAGTGTTTCGTGGGCTGATCAGTCAGATGGTCAGCCATAGACCAAATGCTGAAATAAGGATCGTGCGTGATGAGCGGCACTGCCGGGGGCCGGAAATCGGCGCCAAAGGCGAGGGGAATGAGAAGCTGTGAAAAAATCAGTTTGCAGGCCAAAGGCCTACTCCCCAAAGCCGGCAAGCGCTTGCCGTTTGCAATTCGACTGGACATATTTCCTTGCCAAGTATGCCATCATGCGGCAGATGACAAAAAAGCGATCGTCTGCCCCACTTCGCGAGACAGAGCGACCCGCGATGGATTAAGATCAAAGAACAAGCGCTAATTCATTTGGCTGTTTTGAGAACTGATCCGTACGGCTCGGAGTGTCCTTTTCCAACCGAACGCCTTCAGCAGCGAGTTGCTGAACTAGAAAACGAACTCCCGCAATTCCGCCGGCCTCAATCGCAAGAGGTTAGCAGGCGAGCGCTTCGCGAAGCCGAACAAGCCCTTATCCAGCACATCAGCGGAGTTGCAACGTGGACGTGGTGTCCGGCTGTCGGCGAATTGACTTGGTCGGAAGAAATGTACCCCATTTACGGGCTGGACCGGGTCCGTATTTCGCCAAGTTTTCGCACTTGGCTGAAATCCATTCTTCGTACAGATCGTACGCGTGTCCTCAAAGAGCTTCGAGCTGCAATTAGCGGTGAAGGCCCGTTTGACAGCCTGTTCCGAATTGTGCGGCCGAGCGGCGAGATCCGGTGGATTTCGACAAAGGCCAGTATTTATCCAAGGGAAGCGGTGCCGGGTGAAGCTACGGGCCCCGTTGTCGTCGGAGCCAGCATGGACGTCACCGAGCGCGTGCTGGCGGACGAATCGCGGCTGGCGCTCGCCGCCATTGTCGAATCGTCGGATGACGCCATCATCGGTACATCGCTCGACGGCACCCTCACGAGCTGGAACACGGGTGCACAACGGTTGTTCGGCTACTCCGCTGATGAAATTCTCGGAAAGCCCGTCGCAATTATGGCTTGGTATGGCCATGAGGGCGAAATGGCCGAGATTTTAGAACGCATCCAGCGCGGCGAACGCATCCAGAACTTCGATACGTTCCAGCGCCATAAAGACGGACACCGCATTACTGTCTCTCTCACTATCTCACCTATCCGGGATTCCGCCGGTGCTGTCATCGGCGCCGCCAAGATTGCGCGCGATATCACCGCCCGTAAGCAAATGGAAGAGGAGTTAGTGCGGTCGAACGAGGAACTGCAGCAGTTTGCGTATGCCGCATCGCACGATCTTCAGGAACCGTTGCGGTCCATTGCGGTGTACTCGGAGCTACTGACCAGAAATCTGGAAGGAAATTTGACCGCCGAGAACCAGCACAATCTTCAATTTATCGCCGAGGCCGCCCGGCGCATGTCGGATCTGGTCACTGGCCTGCTTGCCTACAGCCGTTTGACCACTCAGCAGGGAAGGTGGACGACTTTTTCCGCCGGCGATGCGCTGACGGCGGCCATTGAGAACCTGCGGACATATATCGAGGAAAAGCAAGCGTCGATTATCCATGACGAGCTTCCGGTCATTACGGCAGACCGCTCCAGAATTATCGCCGTATTTCAAAACCTGATCAGCAACGCAATCAAATATCACGCCGATCAGATCCCGCAAGTGCACGTTTCCGCCGAGCCGGAGAAGGGCGGGTTTCGCTTCTCGATTGCGGATAACGGAATCGGGATTGACCCTCGTCACCGCGAACGCATCTTCAATATTTTTGCCCGGCTGATGCCGAAGGTTTATGGCGGCACGGGAGTGGGGCTCGCGATTTGCAAGCGCGTGATCGAAGCCCACGGTGGGCGTATCTGGGTGGAATCAAACGGGCCACGAGGGACGAAGTTTGTGTTCACGTTGCCGAATGCGCGGGTGGAGTAAGGGATTCGAGCCTGGCCGCTTAGTTACGCGCGCGGTTCTGTTTGACTTCTGTTTGTATGTCAGCGGGCGGGGACGCCGTTGCGGGGAGGTAGGCATGCGAACTGCAGCCAGCACTTCGCGATCAAGTCGATTAACTCCTCGACCTTGGTAAGCCCGACCGGCTTACGGAAATAGGCGTTCGCTCCGGAGGCGTAGGCGCTATTGACATCGCGGTCCGAGCCGGAGGAAGTGAGAACAAGGACGGGGATCGATTGCAGCGGCGCAGTTTGTTTGATCTCTTTTAAGATCTCCATGCCGCTTTTCCGCGGTAAATTCAGATCCAGCAGAATCAGATCCGGGAGCAATTGCTTATCTCCTTGAGCGGCCCTGTCCAGGAAGGCGCTGGCGTCTTCGCCATCGTCGATTACTGTCAGGTTGTGCTCAACCCCGGTTTTTGCGAGCAGATCCTGAAAAAGCCAGGCATCCGCCGCGTTGTCCTCTACCAGGAGAATGTGTGCTTTCGTGGCCAAGTAAGCTGAACCCATTCTGGTCGTAATACGCAATGAGGCTGTATCGTCCAGGGTACTACGGGTACCATAAGTTTTTCTATTCCTCAGAATGATACCGGGATATGTCAGAGATATACAGCGTCGCTGCTGCGAACAAATTGCTGCTGCGGCCACTACTCACAGCAGGAGAGTTTTATGCGCAAGTTTTTGATTCTGCTGCTATTTTCATCTGTGCTGGGCTTGGCCGCTCCAGCCGCCCATGGGCCGGCGGCGCACACGGCCACTGTCCAGCGGACCGCCACGGCGAGCGATGCCCAAATCGAAGCCACCATCCGGGCTAAGCTGGCCAAATCAAAAATCGGAAAAGACGGCTTCCGATTTCATGTGCAGCGTGGTGTGGTGACCTGGGAAGGAACCACGAACGTCGTCCAGCACAAGGGATCGGCCACGCGTATGGCTAAGGCGGCGGGGGCCAGCCAGGTGATCAACAACATCCAGATCAGCGCCAGCGCGAAGGAAAAAGCCGCTTCTAATCTGAAAAGAGCAGCGGTTCAGCCGCAGTAGACGGCAGACGACAAGGTCGTCTGCGCCGCCATGCGTGTTAGAGTTGTAGAAACTGAACTGGCCTGAATGAAAAGCAGTATCTTTGTACTCTCAGCCGTCCTTTGTTCGTCGCTCGCATGGGCTCAGGGGACAAATCCTTCCACGAAAGCTCCAGCGACGCCGGCGCAGCCTCCAAACGCCTCCTCCTCTGACCAATTAAAGCCGCGAGGTCCGGAGACGGTTGCCCAACAGGATCCCAGCCGCATTGTCGCCACCATCAATGGCCAGCAGCTTACGGCCCGTCAGGCCGAAGATCTGCTGAAGGTGATTCCGGCGAATCAGCGCCGGGGACAGGATTTGGCGAGTCTTTTGGAGCGTGCCTATATGCTCCATCAATTCGCGGACGAGGCGGGCAAGCTGAGTCTGGATCAACAATCGCCGTGGAAGGATGACATCAAACTCAGCCGCGAGAACATTCTGGCGCAAGCCTACATTCAGCGGCTGACCAGCGAGCCGGGCGCAATCAGCGACGCCGCGAAACAATATTACGATTCGCATCCCAACGAGTTCGAGCAGACAAAGATCAGCGGGATTCTGGTGTCTTTTGCCCCGCCCGGAACACCCGCCGGTTCGGCCAATAATCTGAAAACCGAAGACCAGGCCCGCCAGAAGGCCGATGAGATCGAAAAGAAAATCAAGGCGGGAACGGATTTTGCGACTCTTGCTCGCACAGAGTCCGACAATGCGAATCTGGCGGCGCGGGGCGGTGACCTGGGAACTTTGACGCCCGATACCCCGAACGTCCCGGCCGATATCAAAGCCGCTATCGCGAAACTGCAGCCCGGCCAGGTGTCGGAGCCGATCCGGATCCCTAACGGCTTTTACATTATCAAGGTCGATAGCCGCACCCAGGAGCCGTTCAATCAGGCGCGGCCGACTATCGTGATGAAGCAGCAGTTTGAAAAGTATAAAGTTCAGGTGAAGGACCCGGATTTCTTCAGCGCGTCGAGCAATTCGGCCGCCCCCGCCTCTCATGTCCCTTCGCTCCAACGTCCGGCGAACGGCCAGACTCCAGGACAGCCCGCTGGAGTTGCGCCTAAGCCGCCGGCTCAATAGAAAACAACGAACTCGCCTTCGAAGGGCATTAGCGGAGCTGCCGGCGCTGTTTGGCAGCCCCATTCACATCTCTGCGCAATCGCGGTTAACCGCGCATCGGGGCAAATTGCTCTCGGGCAGGCCCGAGCTGGGGACTCCGGTGTACGCCGCCACCTTTATTCGGGAGCGCCGGATTGTGCTCGAATCCGAAGTTCTGGACCATCCTGAAACACTGCCTTTGATTGCCATTCACGAAATTTTTCATTTCGTTTGGACCGGTCTGGGAAACCGGGCCAGGCACGAGTACAGCGAATTGCTTCGCTGCGAATGGGAGCAAAGAGCGAAAGGGGAACTCGGCGAATCCTCTTCGCTGAAGAAGGAGCGGCTGCGGCCGGGTCGGTTCGATCCATTGTCGTCGCGCGCCGGACGCGATTATGCCTGTGAGAGTTTTTGCGATACGGCGGCCGCGATTTACTCCGGTGTAGCGGACAGCAATTGGTTCACGCTAGCTCAGCGATGGAAAAAACGGCGCGAGCGCTGGTTCGAAGAACGCTTTCTTCCAGCGATACACTAGAGGTAAGGTGCTGTCCATTTACTCGAAGCTTGGGGCTGTATTGTGTGTCGCCGCGAGCTTGTCTCTTTTTTCCTGCTCCAGCACACAACAGCGCGCCAAAGCGTCCCAGCGGCAGGAACGGGACCTGAAGCCTGCCGCCGATTTCACTCTGAAAGACGCGAACGGCAACGCCGTTAAGCTGTCGGACTATCGCGGCAAGGTGGTGCTTTTGAATTTCTGGGCCACCTGGTGCGGACCCTGCCAGCTCGAGATTCCGTGGTTCATCGAGTTTCAACAGCGGTATAAATCGAAGGGCTTGCAGGTGTTGGGTGTCTCGATGGATGACGATGGATGGGCCGCAGTGAAGCCTTACATTGCCCAACACAAGATCAACTACCCGATTGTTCTTGGAAATGATTCTGTCAGCCAGCTTTATGGCGGCATCGATTCGCTTCCGACCACGTTTATCATTGACCAGGAAGGAAGGATTGCCTATCCGCCTCACGTCGGACTTGTGGGAAAGAATGAATATCTCAGCGAAATTCAGGGCCTTCTCGAAGGCAAGCAGGAGACAGGCAATCGCCGTCACCGGTCTTCTTCTGCTCCCGCTTTTTTGTTCCGCTCAGCAAAATAAACTCGCTGTTAGCCCGGTTCAACCGATCACGGTTAAGCGCGGCGCCACCGTTGCCGAATCACTGAAAGTGGTGGTGCTTTCGGGATTCCACGTGAATAGCGATAAGCCAAGAGACGAGTTTTTAATTCCATTGAAGCTGACCTGGACCAGCGGACCGCTCGAAGTGAAATCGATCCGCTATCCGAAGCCGGAAGACGTGAAAGTCGGGAATCAGACGCTGGCGGTTTTTACCGGGACTTTCGAGATTCAGACGGAATTTGCGGCGCCGCCGCAGGCCACGCCAGGAAGTTCCACCATGGCCGGAAAGATTCGTTATCAGGCCTGTAACAACATCATGTGTTTTCGCCCGGCGACGGTGGATGTGCGGCTGCCGCTGTCAATCGAATAAGTTGGCCACAGATGGACACGGATGCGCAAGGATGGAGTGAGGCGGCTTCTCATTCGGCCCGGCGCTATCGGTGATTGCATTCTGTCATTTCCCGCATTGCAGTATCTAAGGGCAGAGTTCACCGAAGTCTGGATCCCTTCTGCTGTTGTGCCGCTGATCCATTTCGCAAACAGCGTCCGTCCGCTGGCCGCAACCGGCATCGACATGGTGGGGATTGGCGATCTGGAAACGCCGGAGTACGTTCGTCGAAAGCTGCTGGCATTCGATTCCATCGTGAGCTGGTATGGAGCGAATCGCACGGAATTTCGCGAAGCATTACAAGCTCTCGGCGTACCTTGCACGTTTCACGCAGCTTTGCCGCCGTCCGGGTATGGCGGGCACGCGATTGACTTCTTCGCGGGGCAGGTCGGCGCGCCGGAAGGTTTGGTTCCCAGAATTGAGACGAACCTGGTTCGGCGGCGCGAATCCGTGATCCTGCATCCTTTCTCTGGGAGCGTTCGCAAAAACTGGCCGTTGTGCTTCTTCCGGCAACTGGCGGCGCGGCTTCGGTACGATGTGGAATGGACCGCAGGGCCTGAGGATGATCTTCCCGAAGCCACGCGTTTCGATAATCTTGCGGAGCTTGCCGGTTGGATTGCGGGAGCGCGGCTTTATATCGGCAACGATTCCGGGATCACGCACTTGGCCGCGGTGACCGGAGTGCCGACGCTCGCGCTTTTTGGGCCGGCCTCGATGGACACCTGGATGCCACGCGGGCCAAACGTTGTTGTTGTTCGCGCGGACACGCTGGAATCGCTGTCCGTCGCGACAGTTCTGGATGCGGCTAATCGGCTGCTTGACTCGCCACAGAAGCCGGTTTCCAGCGAACAATAGGCTTGCGCGCGGCCGTCACTTCATCCACGCGCGAGGTCCGGGTTGAATGCGGAGCTTTCAAGACCAGATCCGGACTTTTTTCGATCTCGTTGGCGATCGAAATCATTGCGTCCGCAAAGAGATCCAGTTCGCGTTTGCCTTCGGTCTCGGTGGGTTCGATCATCAGCGCTCCGCGGACAATCAGCGGGAAACTGACCGTATAGGGGTGAAAGCCGTAATCGATCAGCCGTTTCGCGATGTCGCCGGTCCGCACGCCCTTTTTCGCCTGACGGTCATCGCTGAACACGCACTCGTGCATGCTGGGAGCTTTGTAGGCAATCTGATAACACGGTTCGAGCAACGTGCGGAGATAATTCGCGTTCAGTAATGCGTCGAGAGTTGCTTGCCGCAATCCGTTGCCGCCGTGCGCCATAATGTACGCCAGGGCGCGAATTAAGACACCATAGTTGCCATAGAACGCGCGCACCCGGCCGATGGATTGGGGAAGATCGTAATTCCATCTCCACTCGTGGCCTTCGCGCTTCAATCGGGGACCGGGCAGAAATGGCGTGAGCACGTTCGCGACCGCGACCGCGCCGGAACCCGGCCCTCCGCCGCCATGCGGTGTGGAGAACGTCTTATGCAGGTTCAGATGCATCACGTCGATACCGAAATCGCCCGGGCGCGCAATGCCGACAAGCGCGTTCATGTTCGCGCCGTCCATGTAGACCAACGCACCTTTACGGTGTAATATTTCGCAGATCTTGCGGATGTTCTCTTCGAAAACGCCGACGGTGTTCGGATTAGTGATCATCAACGCGGCGACATCTTCGGTGACCACCCGGTCCAGGACCCCCAGATCCACCATGCCGCGCTCATTCGACTTGATGTTCTCGACCGTGTAGCCCACCATCATGGCGGTTGCCGGGTTGGTTCCGTGCGCAGAATCCGGCACCAGAACTTTTTTACGGGCATTGCCGCGCGTTTCAAGCAATGCGCGAATCATTAGAATGCCGGTGAATTCGCCATGCGCACCCGCTGCCGGTTGCAGCGTGACTGCATCCATACCGGTGATTTCTGCAAGCGCCTGTTCGAGCGCAGCGATCACTTCCATGCACCCTTGGGCCAGCGGCTCCGGCTGATAGGGATGCGCCCACGCCAGGCCCTCTGTGCGCGCCACCACTTCGTTCACGCGGGGGTTGTACTTCATGGTGCAGGAACCGAGCGGATAGAGGCCCAGATCGATCGCATAATTCCACGTCGAAAGGCGCGTAAAGTGCCGTAGCGCTTCGAACTCGCTCACTTCCGGAAAATCTTCGATCTCGGAGCGCACATTATTCCGCCCGAGCACCTGGTCCGGGGCCACCGGCGGCACGTCGAGCTCCGGCAGTTGATAGCCTCGCTTGCCGGGCGAGCTCAGTTCAAAAATCAACGGCTCGTTTTGAACGATGTGCTTCGATACTTTTTCGATCATGCGTGGTTGAATTCCCCTCCCTTACGGTCGGGGTTCTGTGGTGGTCCCCCACGTTGCGGCGACCGTGTCCATGTCCTCGCGCTTGCTCATCTCTGTTGCGCACAACAGCATGCAGTTTGGAAGCTCCGGATAGAACCGCTCCAGCGCCAATCCTCCGATGATTTTCTTTTCGAGCAATTCGGAATTGATTCGGTCCGGCGATTTCCCATCCGTTCGCGCCACGAATTCATTGAAAAACGGCGTATCGAATTGCAGAGGCAACTTGCCGGCGAGGTAATGCGCTTTGGCAAGATTCTGTTCGGCGAGTTCGCGCAAGCCCTCCTTGCCGTAGACGGTCATGAAGACAGTCGCCATGAGCGCCAGCAGGGCCTGATTCGTGCAGATATTCGAGGTCGCCTTCTCGCGCCGGATGTGCTGCTCACGTGTGGCCAGAGTCAAGCAAAACGCGCGTTTTCCGGACGCATCCGTGGTTTCACCGACCAGCCGGCCGGGAATCTGCCGGATGTATCTCTCGTGGGTGGCGATGATTCCCGCATAAGGGCCGCCATAACTCGGCGAAATGGCAAAGCTCTGCAACTCGCCCACAACGATATCCGCGTCCCGCGGCGGCTCTATCAGTCCCAGCGCCACTGCTTCCGTGAACACCACGACAAGCAACGCGCCCTTTTTCGCGGCCACCGATTGAATCTCGCGAATCTGTTCGAGCATCCCGAAGAAGTTTGGCGTCTGAACGATAACAGCCGCCACACTCTCATCGAGCTTTTTCCGCAGATCCTCCAGATCGAGGCGTCCGTCTTTTGCGTATTGCAATTCCTCAACGGGAAAGCCTTGATGCTGTGTGTAGGTCTTGAGCACTTCGCGATATTCGGGATGGACAGTTCGCGCAATCAGGATCTTGTCGCGATGCGTGATGCGCACGGCCATCATGGCCGCTTCCGGCACCGCGGACGAACCGTCGTACATCGAGGCATTTGCCACTTCCATGCCGGTCAACTGGCAGACCATGGTTTGAAACTCGAAGATGCTGGTCAGAGTGCCCTGCGAGATCTCGGCCTGATAGGGCGTGTAGGAGGTTAGAAATTCTCCGCGCGAGACAACCGTATCCACCAGAACCGGGCGGTAATGATAATACGCACCCGCGCCTAAGAAGGTCGGATATCCGTTTGCGTTCTTTTCGGCACAATTCCGGAAGTACTCGACAATTTCGTATTCGCTCTTGCCGCCTTCAATCGCCAGATGCCGATCGAATCGAATTTCTCGCGGCAGATAGGAAATCAAATCTTCTTCCGATTCGAGGCCGATTGCGGACAGCATCTCGCGCCGCTCAGAATCGGATTTCGGTAGATAACGCAATTAAGTGTCCGCTCCGCTTACTCCGCACCTACATATTTCTGGTAATCGGCGGCGGACATGAGTTCGTTGATTTCGCGGGAATCGGCGAGCTTCACTTTAATCAGCCATGCTTGTCCATGCGGATCTTCGTTCAGCTTCTCCGGGCTTTTTGAAAGCAATTCATTGATTTCCGAGACTTCACCCGATACCGGCGAATAGATGTCCGATACTGCTTTCACCGATTCTACCGAGCCAAACGTCTGTCCCTTGGTCACTTTCGTCCCAGTCTTGGGCAGATCGACAAACACGATGTCGCCCAGTTCGTGCTGCGCGTGATCGGTGATCCCCACGGTTCCGTGATCGCCATCCACATGAACCCATTCGTGTTCTTTGGTGTATCTATAGCTCTCCGGATAACTCATCATTGCTTTGCTCTCTTGTAGAACGGAACTGGCACGGTCACAGCATCCACGGGCAGGTTACGGATCAGGATCTGAATCGGAACACCCGGGGCTGCCTTGTCCAGCGGCAGATAACATAGACCGATATTCCTGTTCAGTGTTGGCGATGGTCCGCCGCTCGTCACCCAACCCGCCGGATTGCCCTCGATCCACACTTCGTAGCCATCGCGCCCAATGCCGCGCCCCTGCATTTCGAAGCCAGCCAACTTGCGAGTGATGCCCCGTTGCAGCGCGTTTTCGAGCGCGCCGCGGCCTATGAAATCGGGCTTCTCCATTTTCACGATCCAGGCAAGATCCGCTTCGAACGGATTGATGGATGCGGTCAGTTCGTGACCATACAGCGCCATTTTGGCTTCCAGCCGCAGCGTGTTTCGCGCGCCCAATCCGCACGGTTTAATTCCGAACTCTTCCCCAGCGTGGAGCACTTCGTCCCAGATACGCGGCGCTTCCGCGGGCGAAATATAGATTTCGAAACCATCCTCGCCGGTGTAGCCGGTGCGTGCGATTCTGGCGGGCGCGCCCGCGACGTTACCGTCTCGAAACCAGTAGTATTTGATCTCTGCCAGGGGTGTTGCCGTGAGCTTCTGCAAGGTGGCCAGCGCTTTGGGCCCTTGTATCGCCAATTGGGCATACCGCTCACTTGCATATTCGACTTCGGCGTCAAAGTTGTTATGCGCGCGGATATGCTCGAAATCTTTCTCCTGGTTCGAGGCGTTCACGCATAGAAAGAAATCCGTATTGGAAACCTTGTGAACCAGAATGTCGTCGACGAAACCGCCGTGCTCATAGAGCAAAGCGGAATAGTGCGCCTGCCCGATTTTCAGCTTCGCGGCGTTGTTGGTGGACACGTGGTCCACCAGCTTGGCGGCTTCCGGACCGCGAATTTCGATCTCGCCCATGTGGCTGACATCGAATAAGCCAACCGCACTTCGAACCGCGTTGTGCTCTTGCAAAATGCCGGAATACTGGACCGGCATGTTCCAGCCGCCGAAGTCGACCAGTTTGGCGTTACAAGCCGAATGAACGCCAAACAAAGGCGTTCTTTTCAACTCGGTGGCGGCAATCATCGGCAGCAGGAACCCTCAGCGTAGCATGCGCCCCAATCGCCGAAGATCAAATCAGGCCCCCGACTCCGCGGCCTCCGATGCCCCGTATTCCTTCAACTTATTGAACAGCGTCTTGAGGCTGATTCCCAGAATTTCTGCCGCGCGCGTCTTGTTGTTCTTTGTATGCTGCAACGTCAGTTGAATCAGGGCCTTCTCGGCCTCGCTCACCGTCGTTCCGACGGGCAGGCGTACGCTTTCCGGCTCGAAGACTTGAGCCGGTGGCCGCGAACCCACGGAGACGCCGAAATCGTAAGGGAGGTGCGCCACCTGAATCGCGCCTTCGCCCGCCATAATCACCGCGCGCTCCAGCACATTGCGAAGCTCCCGGACGTTTCCCGGCCAGGCGTATTTTTTGAATGCCTCCATTACTTCAGCGGTGACGTTCGTCACGTTGCAGGTGTGCTTCCGGTTCAAGTGGTTGATCAGCGTTTCGCATAGAACCGGCAAATCGCTGAGACGCTGGCGCAAGGGAGGCAGCGAGATCTGAAAGACATTCAGCCGGTAATATAAATCCTCGCGAAGGTCTCCCTTTTTCAGCGCGTCATCGATGGTGCGGTTAGTGGCTGCGATCACGCGTACATCCACGGAAATTTCGTTTTTCCCGCCCAGCCGCCGCACGCGCGAATCCTCCAGAACGCGCAGCAGCTTGGCTTGCGTTCCCGAGGGCATCTCCGCCAACTCGTCGAGCAGCAGCGTCCCGTGCTGAGCGAGTTCGAAGCAGCCGGCGCGCCGTTCGAGCGCTCCCGTGAATGCGCCTTTTTCGTAGCCGAACAACTCGCTTTCCATCAGCGTTTCCGGCATGGCGGCGCAATTGATTGCGACAAATGGGCCGGCCCGCCGGTTGCTCAACTGGTGAATGGCGCGCGCAACCAGTTCCTTCCCGGTGCCGCTCTCGCCCACGACGAGAACGGCGGCCTTGCTGGGGGCCACTTGCCGCACTTCGGAGAACACCTGCTGCATCTGCGGCGAGGTTCCCACCATATCCACCAGCACGCCTTGATACGAAAGCTGGCGTTGCAGGCGCTCGGTTTCCTCGGCCAACTGGCTCTGTGAGGCGGCGCGCTCCAGCAGAACCCGCAAGGCGGCAGGCTGAATCGGCTTCTCGAGAAACCAGAATGCGCCCAGATCGTGAATCGTCTGAATGGCGGTTTCAATATTGCCGAAAGCGGTTAGCACGATGGCGGGCGGCATATTGCCATCGGCTCCCAAGCGCTTCATCAGCTCGAAGCCGTCCATCCGGGGCATCATCAAATCGGTCACAATGACGTTGGCGGAGAAAGTGCTCAGCTTTTCGAGCGCTTCCTGCCCGTCGGCGGCAGTTTGAGCGTTAAATCCCCATGCCGAAACCATCGCGGCAAGCGGCGCTCGTTGCGACTCTTCGTCGTCCACAATAAGCACATTGATGGCTGGGCGTGTGGTTGAATTTCCCACGGTTTACTCTACCCAAAGAATAGAATCCACCCGCGTGTCAACGTATAGGCCGCGCGGGCAGTCTAACGGCCTACTACCGAATGATCGGAAAACTACAGATTATAAGATTGCTACTATATCTTGCCACTGAAGTGATTGCTGGTACATCTTGAACGTAATGGAACCAGTAAACTCCGAAACCGGGACTCCGCAAGGCAGGCTCGTGCAGGATGACCCACCCCCATTTCTGCGGACCTGGCCGCGTCTGTACCTGGCTGTTCTCGGATATTTGTTGGCGCTCATCGTTGTGCTATACCTGATCACCAAGTACCTAAATCGCGTTTAAGTGCTTCCATTATCTCGCGCCGCCCGTCTGGGAGCGGAGCCGGGATAGTGCGAAGCTGGGGAAACGGCTGTTTGGCCACTTGCTTACGCGCGTGGTTCTGTAAGCTGTTGCTTGCGCATGCCGCGAACCCTGGAAGTGATTGTCACAAACCTTGACGAAGCGATGGAAGCGGAACGCGGCGGAGCGGATCGCCTGGAACTGGTGCGATCCCTGGAAGTTGGCGGGTTGACTCCGCACGCCGATCTCGTGGAGGAAGTGACCCGGACTGTATCCATACCGGTACGGGTGATGCTTCGCGAAAACGCCGGAATGGCGGTCGAAAGTCAAAACGAACTCTGCGCTCTCGAAGCGGCCGCCAGCCGGCTCGGCCAATTGCCGATCGACGGGTTTGTACTTGGGTTCGTAAGGCATGGATCGGTTGATATTGTTGCGACGCGCACGATTCTCTCTCGCGCGCCAGATCGCCGCGCGACGTTCCATCGAGCTTTCGAGCATGTGCGCGATCCGCTTCGCGCTATCCAGGATTTAAAGCAGATTCCACAGATCGACCGGATTTTGACCACTGGCGGCGAAGGCTCCTGGGCCGAACGCAAGGAGCGGCTCACGGCGTGGCAATCGGCTGCATCGCCCGAGATTCGTATTCTCGTGGGCGCCGGGCTTTGCGCGGATACACTTGCCGGGATCGGCCGTGATGCGCACGCAATGGAAGTACACGTGGGCCGCGCTGCTCGCGTTCCGCAAACGGTGGAGGGCGTCGTAAATCGCGATCGAGTCGCTTTGCTAAAGAGCCTGCTTTCATGAGACCGCTTGATTGGGTGGTCTTGTTCGGTTGGCTTCTTTCGCTGGTTTCCTACGGCCTGTACCGCGGGCGCGGCAGCAACACCGTCAACAAGTACTTACTCGCCGGTAAAACCATGCCGTGGTACGCGATGGGCCTGTCAATTCTGGCTACGCAAGCCAGCGCGATCACGTTTATTTCGACTACCGGGCAAGGCTATGTGGACGGAATGCGTTTTGTGCAGTTCTACTTCGGCTTGCCGCTCGCAATGATTATTCTTTCGGCGACCGCGGTGCCCATCTTTCACCGCGCCAGAGTTTACACAGCGTATGAATATCTGGAACATCGTTTCGACGCGAAAACCCGGGCCCTGGTAGGCTTCATTTTTCTGATCCAGCGCGGGCTTGCCGCGGGCATCGGACTCTACGCGCCGGCTGTCGCATTAGCGGATGTGCTGGGCTGGTCGGATCGCCTGATCACGATCCTCATCGGCGCCCTGGTGGTGCTGTATACGGCGAGCGGCGGCATCAAAGCCCTTACCTGGGCCGACGTTCAGCAAATGAGCATGATTTTTATTGCGCTGATCGTCACGTTGGGAATTATCATTCACGCCCTCCCCTCCGGTATTTCGTTCGTCGATGCGCTTCATCTGGCGGGAGCGGCCGGACGGCTGAATATTGTGGACCTCCGGCTGAACTTCAGCGACCGTTATAACGTCTGGAGCGGGCTCATCGGCGGCGGTTTTCTGGCATTGGCCTATTTTGGTTGCGATCAAAGCCAGGTGCAGCGGTATCTCACCGGCAGATCCATTGCGCAAAGCCGGCTCAGTTTGCTTTTCAATGCGATGGTCAAAATTCCGATGCAGTTGTTCATCCTGTTCATCGGCGTGATGGTCTTCGTTCTGTCGTTGTTCGTGCAGCAGCCCATGGTGTTTCAGCCGCTCGAGGCTGCTCATGCGGCGAAGACAGCGTCCTGGAAGCCGGTTCAGACCCGATATGATGCCGCTTTTCAGCAACGCCGCGACGCGGCGTTTGCGCTTGCCCAAGCGGCCCGGAATCCGACGGATAAAGGAGGCGCTGCTCTGGCTGCATTCCGCCGGTCGGAATCCGCGTTTATGCAAGCGCGCCGCCAGGCTCTCAGCGCGATTGAGAAGATTCACGGTGGCGGAACCTATGATGACACGAATTACATTTTCTTATCGTTTGTGAAATCGTATCTTCCCATAGGCTTCGTCGGCCTGGTGATCGGTGTCATCTTTTCTGCATCGATGGGCTCGACATCGGGTGAAATTAACTCACTGGCCACTGTATCGGTGGTCGACATCTACCGCCGTTTTTTGGTTCGCAACCGAGGCGATCGCCACTATCTGTGGGCTTCCCGGTTCGCTACCGTGTTTTGGGGAGCTTACGCCGTGGCGTTTGCCGCCATTGGCGGGCGCGGCTTCGGGGCGCTCATTGTGCGCGTGAATATTGTCGGCTCACTCTTCTATGGTGGATTGCTCGGCGTGTTCATTCTTGCATTCTTCTGCAAGAAAACGCGAGGAACAGCGGCGTTTATCGGAGTCTTGGCCGGAGAAGCGGCTATCTTCGCGGCCGCTCTCTTCACGCAGGTCTCGTTCCTTTGGTACAACGTTATCGGAGCGCTCGTGGTGGTTGCAGTCGGCCTGGCGATCTCTAAAGCAGACGGCAACACCGTCCGCCCCACCTAAAGTTAGACCTGCAGGGTCGCGATATCCACGGTCGAGGTATGTCCTTCGACCACCACGATTCCGGTCTCCGTCACGTAATACCTCTTCCGGTCTTCTTCCAGGTTGTAGCCGATTTCCGCGCCTTCGGGAACTTTTACGTTCTTATCCAAAATCGCGCGCCGCACGCGAGCGCGTCGCCCAATATCGCAGTTGTCGAAAATGACCGAGTTTTCTACGGTCGCGGCCGTGTGTACTCGAACGCCGCGCCCCAATACCGATCCCCTCACTACTCCGCCCGAAACAATGGAACTCCCGGCAATGATGGAATCGATGGCCATGCCGCGGCGTCCGTCCTCATCGAAGACGAACTTTGCCGGCGCGTCATAGTAGCTGGCGGTTCGCAGCGGCCATTGACGGTTGTACAGGTTCAATTCCGGCGAGACGGCCCGCAGATCCATGCTCGCTTCGTAATACGCGTCAAGCGTCCCTACATCGCGCCAATATTGCGGCGATCCGATTGGATCGCCCGGGATGATGTTGGTCTGAAAATCATACGCGTACATATCCGCGCGCCCGATGAGAGAAGGAAGTATGTCTTTGCCGAAATCGTGTGAGCTCTGTTCGTTTTCGCCGTCGGCATAAAGCTCACGGAGCAGCAGGTCCGTGGAAAATATGTAATTCCCCATGGACGCGTAAACACGCGAGGGATCGTCCGGCATCGTGGGGGCGTCGCGCCTCTTCTCGTGAAAACCGATGATGTTCCCTTCCGGAGTAGTCTCAATCACGCCAAATTCCGAGGCGAGTTCCCTCTGCACCGGGATTGCCGCCACTGTGACCCCGGAGCGCTTTTCGACGTGGAATTCGACCATTTGGCGGATATTCATGCGATAGATGTGATCTGCCCCGAAGATCACCACCACGTGCGGATCGGCCTGTTCGATCAGATTGATGTTCTGATAGATTGCGTCTGCCGTTCCGCGGTACCAGTCCTCCTGCGCGGACCGCATCTGGGCCGGTACCGGGATGATGAAATTGTTCTTGAGCAAGCCGCTCACTTCCCAGCCTTCGCGAAGGTGTTGCAGGAGGGACTGGCTCTTGAACTGGATCAGCACGTAGATCGAGTAGATTCCCGAGTTCACCAGGTTGCTGAGCACAAAATCGACAATCCGGTAGCGGCCGCCAAACGGAACCGCTGGCTTCGCCCGTTCTTTTGTGAGTGGATAGAGGCGGGTACCTTTCCCGCCGGCAAGCACAAACGCAAGAACACGAAGCTGCATTCAGAAGATCCTCCGCCGATTAGCATACTCGACCCGCTTCTCGGGTATGGTGATTACCACATTAGCGCGGGCTTTCCGCGCCACGTCTCCGCTTTAGGGAAGTTGGTTGCTGAGCGTCGACTAGAAACACATCCCCTTGCTTACGCGCGGGGTTCGGATTCACTGCGGACGGCACGCGGCCAGGCTATAGCGCAAACCTAGCGGTGCTGCGGGTGAGCTTGTTCCGGCGTTGCAACCGGTTCGATGCTCGCCGCCGGTAACGAAAAGTAAAACGTCGCGCCGGCGCCGGCCTGCGACTCTACCCAGATACGGCCATGATTCCGCTCGACGATTTTTTTGCAGATCGCCAAGCCTAAACCGGTTCCGGGATATTCGTGCGCCGGATGCAGCCGCTTGAAAATACCGAAAATTTTCTGGTGATACGCCGGGTCGATGCCGATTCCGTTATCTTTCACCGAAATGAGCCATTCTCCGCTCTCCCGCCGGGCGCCGATCTCAATCCTCGGAGTGACCCCTGCTTGTCGGTACTTTAATGCATTACTCAGCAAGTTCTGAAAGATCTGCAGTAGATGGACTTCCGAGACGGCGAGCGCGGGGAGCTCGCCGTAATGAATCTGCGCGCCGCACTCGGAGATAGTCCCCTGCAAATTATGCAGCACCTTTTCCAGAACCCGCGATGCTTCGGCGTGTACGTCGCGGTCGCCAGTCGAACTCACAACCTCTGTGTACGTCAGCAGATCGGAGACCAACATACGCATACGTTCCGCGCTCTCCCGTAGCAAGCGCAGATACTGTTCATCTTTGTCATCCATCGGGCGTGTTCCCCGCTTGGTAATGAGATCCGCGTAAACCATCAGAGTTCGAAGCGGCTCCTGCAGATCGTGGCTGGCGGAGTAGACGAATTGCTGCAAGTCTTCATTCGTTCTCTGGAGAGCCTGCGCGGTCGCCTTCTGTTGATCGATGTTTGTGTATGTGGCGAACCAGCGTACCGTGCCGGATTCCTCCGCGGCTACCGGAGTTGCCCGAAAGAGAAACCAGCAGTACCGGCCAGTAGATCGATCCCGCAAACGGCATTCGCCGCTAAATGGCTCATGAGCTTCCATGCTGGTTTTCCACTTGCGTAGAAAGCTGGAACGATCCGCGGGATGGAGCAGGTGCTCCCAGGCTGGGCTGCTCATTTGGTGGAGCGGCAATCCGGAGAAATCAGTCCAGCGCTCGTTGACATACTCGAAGACGCCCCGCTCGCCGATCTGCCAGACTAGTTGCGGCACGGAATCGGCTAAATAGCGAAAGTCGGCCGCGGACCGCGCGAGATCGACATTGAGGCGCTGGCGCGCCGAAATCAGGCGGTGAATTTCGATTGCCGATATCAGGACAATGACGAAGATCCCAGCACTGCCAAAAGTAGATGTCAGTTGCGAAATACGCGCGAAGCGCCGGGATTTTCTCTGGGTTGTGCTCAGATGGAAATCCAGATCCCGCTCGATGCTTTGCTCCAAAGCGCGGACTTGGTCCATGGTTGCTTTGCCTCGATTAGTGTTTACTAATCCTAAAGCCGCGGCGGTACTTCCTGCACGCGCAAGCTCCACGGTCGTCTTCAATTCTTCGAGCTTGGTGACCACCTTCTGCCGTAGTTGGCCCACACTCGCCGGATGCCTCTCTCGGACCGCTGCCGATTGAGCTAATGCATTCAGCCGCGCGTGTACTTCGGGAATTGCGGCGCTGTACGAATCCAGATAGGAGGAATTCCTTGTCAGCAGAAAACCGCGCTGTCCGCTCTCGGCTGCTTGCACGTAGAATACAAGGTCCTTAAGATCGTTGATCGTCGCGCGGATAGCGCGAACTTCGTCTGCCGCGATCAGATACTCGCTCCAACTCGAGTACGACGTAATCGCCACGGCGACGAGCAGCAATAGCGCCAGACCAAGTCCTACAAAGTTTGGTCCTACAAAGCGCGGCTGCCGTAAGAGCCGCCTTTGTATTCGCCGTTGTTGCATTCTCCGGGAAATGCCTCTAAAGCGTTCTGGGTGCGCTGCTGTCTTCTCAACTTTAATACAGCATTGCCGGCGCTGAGACAAATTAGCGGCGCGATTACCGTATTAGCGGGATGATTCGAGGTGTTCCGTACTACTATGGCGATTGAGTGAGTAGTGCCACAACAGAACAGATCCGGTCCGTTGTGACTGCGGCCGCGCGCGCGCCGAGTGGCGACAATACGCAGCCCTGGACGTTCTCCTGGGATGGAGGCGTCCTCACGGTGTTGTTCGATCCCAACAAAGCCCACCACGTTTTGGATGCTGGGTTCTCGGCGGCAAAGATTTCCTTGGGCTGTGTCCTGGAGTCGGCATTCATTGCTGCGAGCGCCTACGGGCTCTCTGCGCAGTATCAATTCATCGGCCTTTCGCCAGAAGCAGGGCGGCCCGCCGCAAGATTGACTTTCACAGCGAGCGATCAACAACCGGACGCGCTGCTCGATGCGATTCCGAAGCGGACAACAGATCGCCGGCCGTTTCGTAAGGGCACGCTTCCGGTTGAAGATTTGAAAGCCGTGTGGCAGGCGTTCGAAGAGCGCGATGTGGTCCGCGCCGATTTCGTCGATTGCATCCCGTCTGATCTCTTCGATTACCTCGTCGCGGCGGAAAGTCTGGTTGCGCGGCATCCCTCCATTTTTCCCGACACATTGCCGTGGATCCGCCTGAGCGATCGGGAAACCGCGCGCACTCTGGATGGTATGCCCTGGCGCGGTACCGGCGTGAACGTTTTGCAATATCCGGTATTGCCATTGCTGCGAACATTCCCGCGATTGTTTCCCCTGATTAGCCGCTCCGGCATGCAGCGAGTCCAGCGGCGGACGATCATGCGTTTGTTGAATTCTTCGGCTGGATTGTTCTGCGTGTCTACGGCAGAGCCCGGCGCCCAGGCGCTGTTGAGTGCCGGGCGGCTGGCGATGCGGCTGTGGCTGCGGCTCACGCAACTCGGCTATGGCGTGCAGCCGCTGACTATTTCGTCTCTTTCTGTGTACAACGCCAAAATCGGCGTTCTCGATCCGGCAAGCGTACGGCTCTTTGGAGCGCGCTATGCCGAAGGGGAAAAAATCATGCGGCGCGCATTCGGTATTCCGGACGACCATGTCCCAGTCTGGATGCTTCGCGCCGGGTTTTCCAGTCCGCTGCCCGCATCCTGGTTGACGCCGCGCAAAGGACTTGAAACGATACTGCGGATTACGTGCTAAATGGAATCACCTGTGTGGCCCGTCCCTGAGGACGTGAAGCGCTTCGATCGGGAGATTGCATTCTCCCGCACCCTGGGTCTCGTCACGCTTGACGAGCTGAAGGCGCTTGGACAAAAAACGGTGGCGATCGCCGGTCTTGGCGGTGTGGGCGGAAGTCATTTGCTTACCTTGACGAGACTCGGAGTCGGTCGCTTTCACCTGGCCGATTTCGATACGTTTTCGCTGGAGAACTTCAACCGTCAGGCCGGCGCGAATATGGCGACAATCGGCCGGCCAAAGCTCGATGTGATGGAAGAGGCCGCGCTGCGCATCAATCCGGAGCTGCGCATCCAACGCTTTCCACAAGGAGTCACCGCAGAAAACATCGACGAGTTCTTGCGTGGCGTAGACGTTTACGTCGACAGCCTCGATTATTTCGCTTTCAAGATTCGCCCGATTGTTTTCCAGACGTGTTATCAAAAGGGCATTCCGGCTGTAACTGCCGGGCCACTGGGTATGGGGACCGCGCTGCTGAACTTCCTGCCGGGAAAGATGACGTTCCAACAATATTTTGATTGGCAGGAAACCGATTCGGATTTTATTAAGGCGATTAAGTTCCTGGTCGGTCTGGCTCCTTCGCTGCCCCATCGCCATTACCTGGTGGATCCGAGCTACGTCGATCTGCATGCCAAAAAAGGGCCTTCGACGCCAATGGGCTGCGAACTTTGTGCTGGATTTGCGGGAACTGAAGTGCTGAAAATTCTGCTCCGCCGTGGAAAGGTTCGCCCTGCGCCGCACTCCCTTCACTTCGATGCCTATATGAACCGGCTTTATTCCCGCAGAATTGTGGGCGGAAACCGAAATCCCTGGCAGAAGTTGAAGATCGCGTACGCAATACGGACGTTGAGTAAGAAGAGCACTGAATGAACACTGCCAACAACAACTCAGCGGGGTGGCGCACCCGCGTGCTTACGTTTGGGAGGAATGCGTGCGGATGACCGATCCCAACACGTTAATTTCCGGCAGCCCGGAGTTGCCTGTGCTGGGGCGTTCGACATCAATGGACCCGGGGAAAAATTGCAGGCTTGGAGCGGAGGAGCCGGTCAATAGCCGGCTTCTCCGCTCCAAGCTCCTGTCACGTTTCGATTACCGGTGACCGCGGCCACCGTGGAATCCGCCACCATGGAATCCGCCGGGGTTGCCGTGGAATGCACGCGGAGCACCGTTCTGGAATCCGCCCGGATGAAATGCGCGGGCTCCGCCCCGCACGCCAGGCACTACGGCGCGGCCGCCACGATACCAATGGTGTCCCCAATAGTGATGTCCATAATAGGGGACGGTATAGACGAAGCCGGGTGAATAGAAGCCCCAGCCAAAGGGACTATAGAGAGCTCCCCAGGCCGGCAGAAATCCCCAGTTGCCCCAGTATGGATCCCGGTACCAGCCGGGACCATACCAGCCGCCGTAGACTGCGACGTTCTGTGCTAATTGGTTGCTCGCTTCCGACTCTTGCTGGCTTCTTACTTTGCTCCACACATAGAGCGGCTCCGCTTCGGCAACTTTCATGTTGACGTCATGCTTCTTGAGCGGCTTGTCGCTTGCAAGCAGCACTTCATCATGTTTGCCCAGCGTGGTCTTCTTGTCGCCCGCTACTACCTGCGCTTTTCCGTCCAACACTTGCACGGCCTGCTGGTTGGTATCGAAAGCGTACAGACCCTTCTTTTCAATCCGCGTCGTCGCCTGGTCCATCCCAACGTCGAGCGAAGTTCCCTTGACGAAATCGGTCACTTCGACCATGGCGGAGCCTTGGAGCACATCTAGCTGGACATTGGCCAGGCTGTTCGCCTCCATTTGGACTTCGCTATTGTGACCGACGCGCAGGAATGAACCCGGCGTCAGCAGTACTTCGGCGTAACCGGTTTGCGTGCTGATCGTTTGTTTCGGTTGCAGCACGGTCGAGCCGACCGATTTTTGGGTCAGCGGCTCTCCGTTGAGCAAGACTTGCCCTTCGATGTAGTTAATCGTACCGGGAAGAGCACTCCTTGGTTGCGATGAGGACTGAGTTGCGGGGGCGGTTTGGTTTGGAATGGAACCCGGGTTCGGGATGGTTGTTCCCGCCAGGCACACAATTCCCGAGGCCAACAGAGCTGTTATCACTAATAGGCCTCGTTCGAATTGCCCTTTCATAATTTCTTCTCCACCTATTGGACGTAGAGAGGCGGCTGCGGGTCGCAGCCAGATGGTTATGGAAAGAGATTAGGGCCAGAGCACGTTGTCGATGAGGCGGGTTGTTCCGAGCCATGCGGCGGTGGCCACGCAAACGCGGCCAGAGACTTCGCTGACGGGCTGCATTGTTTCGGAGTTCACCACTTCGAGGTATTCGGGCCGGAGTTGTGGTTCCTCCGCCAGCTTGGCGAGCGCGGTCTGTTTCACGGCATTTGCGTCTCGAACGCCTTCTGCGATGGCGTTCCGGGCGAGCTGTAAGGCTGTGTAGATGGTCGGAGCCGCTTTGCGCTGCTCTGGCGTCAAGCGCTCATTACGGGAACTGAGAGCCAAGCCGTCGGGCTCGCGAACGGTGGGGACGGCAGCAATTGCGATGGGCATGTTCAAATCGGCCACCATGGCGCGAATCACCGCGAGCTGTTGGATATCTTTTTCGCCGAAATAGGCGTAGTCGGGTTGCACAATGTTGAACAACTTGGCTACCACTGTGGCTACTCCGCGAAAATGTCCCGGGCGGAATTCGCCGCACAACTGTTCGGACATGCCGGTGACTTCGACGAAGGCGCGCTGCGCCCGTGGGTACATCTCTCCGGGAGAGGGTGCGAAGACCAATGCTACTTTGCGCCGGCCGCAAAAATCCAGGTCGGCTGCCAGATTCCGCGCATAGCGATCGTAGTCTTCCTGACGATCGAACTGGATCGGGTTGACAAAGATGCTGACCACCACGGCATCGCATTCGGTATGCGCCCGGTCTATCAAAGCGCCGTGGCCCTCGTGCAGCGCGCCCATCGTGGGGACGAAGCCGATCTTCGCTCCGCTCTGCCTGAAATTCTGGCAGAGCGCTCGAATTTCGGGAATGGTCGTGGCTAAATCGGGCATCACTTCGCTCGCGACAGTGCACGGATCGTGTGCTCGGGGGCAGGGAAGCGGGCTGCTTCCACGTCGGAAATATACTCTTCGGCAGCGGCAATCACGAGTTCGCCAAGCTTCGCATACTGTTTCACAAAGCGCGGCACGAACGTGTCGAACAGACCGAGGGCATCGTAGCTGACCAGCACCTGTCCATCGCAATACACGCCTGCGCCAATGCCGATGGTCGGGATTTTCAATTCAGACGTGATCCGCTCGGCTACATCTTCCGGGACCGATTCGAGCACAACCGCGAAAGCGCCCGCGCGCTCGAGCGCATGAGCATCTTCCACAAGCAGATCGGCTTCGTCCCGCGTCTTCCCTACCGCGCGGAATCCGCCTAGTCGATGCACCGCTTGCGGTGTCAGCCCGAGATGCCCCATCACTGGAATCCCGATACTCACGAGGCGCTCGACGGTTTCGGCGACCGGCAGACCGCCTTCCAATTTGACGGCCGCGGCGCCGCCTTCCTGCAAAATGCGTCCGGCATTTCGCACCGCGTCGGGGATGCTGGCCTGATATGTCAGAAAGGGCATGTCCGCGACGATTAAGGCGTGTTTGGCTCCGTTCGCAACGGCTTTCGTGTGATGGATGATCATATCCAGGGTGACGGGGAGCGTTGTTTCGTAGCCGAAGATCACAGTGCCCAGCGAATCGCCGACAAGCAGTACGTCAATGCCCGCGAGATCCAGAAGACGCGCCATAGTGGCGTCATACGCGGTTAGCATGGAGATTTTTTGGCCGGATTGCTTTTTGGCTTGAAGATGAGGAACGCGGATGCGGGTTTGATCTTTTCTCATTGGGGTTGGAGAAACCGCTCCCTTGCGGCCGCGGCTCTGAACCTTCAGTGTAGAGAAGTGTGGCGGTAATCTAGTGCATGGGCCATGAGGATTTCTATCGGCGCTGATCACGCGGGGTTCGATATGAAACGGGAATTGATCGAGTTTGTTCAGAAACTCGGCCACACCGTGCACGATGTCGGAACCTTTGAGCCCGGCAAACCGGACGATTATCCGGATTACGCCATTCTGGTGGCTAAAGATCTCCGTGCCGGGAAAGCCGAGCGCGGCATTCTCGTTTGCGGCAGCGGCGTGGGCGTTTCCGTCGCCGCGAACAAATTCAAGGGCATCCGCGCCGGGTTGTGCCACGATCACTATTCCGCGCATCAGGGCGTGGAGCACGACGATATGAATGTTCTGGTGCTTGGGGCGCGCATTATCGGCCCAATGATGGCGCAGGATGTAACCGAGGCTTTCTTGAATGCAAAATTCAGCGGCGAAGCTCGCCATGTTCGCCGGCTCAACAAGGTGAAAGGAATCGAGCAAGATGAGTTCCGCTAATCCCCAGGCTGTATCCGAAATCGGAAGCTTTTCCTACTCCCTCCCCAGCGATCTGGACAAAGCTCTAAAGCAGGCCAGAGAGCAATGGGATCGCTCCCGCAACACCGAACGGCTCTGGAAGAAAGACGCTTCGCTCTGGACCAACACGGATGAATCCAAATGGCTGGGCTGGCTGGATATTGTCGGGCAGGAGTTGGCGAGTGTGGCCCAGTTCAAAGCGCTCGCGGCGGAGATCGCCGAAGACGCGTTCACGCACATGCTGCTGCTCGGAATGGGCGGATCGAGCCTGGCGCCGGAGGTATTCGCCATTACGTTCGGAAAGCAGGCTGCATCGCCTCAATTGCTGGTGCTTGATTCCACCGATCCGGTTTACATCAAGAGCATGCGGGAGAAGATCGATCCGGCCCGCACTCTGTTTTGCGTTTCGAGCAAATCCGGCACAACGCTCGAACCCAATATCTACATGCAGTATTTTTTCGAGGAGGCCCGGAAATCAGTAGGCGAGCGCGCGGGACACCATTTCATCGCGATCACCGATCCGGGTTCGAAGCTCGAAGGCGTTGCCGAGAAGCTTGGATTCCGGCGTGTGTATCACGGTGTTCCGAGCATTGGCGGACGCTATTCCGCGCTGTCCGATTTCGGCTTGGTTCCGCATGCCGCAATGGGGCTCGATACGGAGAAGCTGCTGCAGCGCGCTGCCGTCATGGTGGAGGCGTGCAAACACGCGAAGAGCCAGAACAATCCCGGGGTGTCGCTGGGGTTAATCCTGGGAACCGCCGCGACGAAGTTTCGACGCGACAAAGTCACGCTTATCTGTTCAAAATCCATTTACGATCTAGGCGCGTGGCTCGAACAACTCCTGGCGGAGTCCACTGGAAAGCAGGGTCACGGTCTGATTCCTGTGGATCGGGAGCCGCTCGCCGGCCCCGATCAATACGGCAAGGATCGGGTCTTTGCGTATATCAAGTACGCAGGCGACACCGACGCGGAGCTGGAGTCGGCCGTGGCCGCCCTAGAGAAAGCGGGCGAGCCGCTGGTGCGCATTGTGCTCAACGATCTGTATGACATCGGGCAGGCTTTCTTTCAATGGGAAATCGCGACTGCTGTGGCTGGCTCGCTCATCGGCATCGATGCATTCAACCAGCCCGATGTCGAAGCCAGCAAAGTGGCGACTCGCGAGTTGACTTCGGAATTCGAAAAGAGCGGTTCGTTACCGGGCGAGGAGCCGATTCTCGATCAGGACGGCGTCAGGCTCTTTACCGACGAAGCCAACGCCAAAGCGCTGTCAAACGGTGGAAGTACGCTGGGCTCAGTGATTCGCCGCCACATCGACAGGATCAAGCCTGGCGATTATTTCGCGCTCCTCGCGTACATTCCGATGTTTCCGGAGCACGAGGACAAACTGCAGCAGATTCGCAAAGAAGTGCTCGATTCGAAACAGGTGGCAACTGTGCTTGGCTTCGGGCCGCGCTTTCTGCACAGCACGGGGCAGGCGTACAAAGGCGGCCCCAATTCCGGTGTGTTCCTGCAAATTACGTGTGACGACGCGGTTGACCTTCCGGTGCCGCAGCAGAAATATACATTTGGAGTGGTGAAAGCGGCGCAAGCGCGGGGAGATTTTCAGGTGCTAGCGGAGCGCCATCGTCGCGCGTTGCGCGTTCACCTCGGTACCGATGTAGCGGCGGGGTTGAATCACCTCCGCGATCTGATCTGCGCCGCACTAGCGCATTAGCTTTCCGAAAAACGAACCCCGAACAGAGCCGCGGCCAGAGGGAGCGGTTCCGCACACGTGTGCAAAGTAAAATTTGCAAAAAGCCTCACAAAACTGCAACAAAGACAGACATTTGCACGTAAATTGATGTATCCTTCTTACATCGCAGCAAAGGTCCGGGGATGTGATTCGGACCTTTGCTGTGTCGGAGGTGGCGGCTTGCCCGGCAAGCCGCCTAATTGTCTTTTAGTCTACCTGGAGCTACCACAGGTTACAAGAAAATGTATTATGCAGATGCATACTTTTACATTTTTCTCTGACCTCAGTGCGTTTTCGTAGGATTGCGTACATTTAAGCGGGCGTCCTGCCTGTCACGAAAGTTCAGTGCTGCCAATCTAAGAAGCGGCAGCCTGACAGAATGAAAGCACTCACGATCGTTCCTGGCAAAGCAAATTCTGCTTCCGTGGAGGATGTTCCCGAACCTCCGGCATCGGATGGAGACCTACTGGTTCGCGCGCTCGAGCTCGGAATTTGCGGTACTGATTTTGAATTAATCTCCGCCGAGTATGGATGGCCTCCGCCCGGGAGCGATCACCTGATCCTGGGACACGAATCGCTGGGCCGCATCGAGGAAGCGCCTTCCGGCAGCGGGTTTCAGAAAGGGGATCTGGTGGCCGGCATCGTACGCAGGCCCGATCCTGTTCCCTGCACGGCGTGCGCGGTGGGCCAGTGGGACATGTGCCTGAACGGGAAGTACACGGAACGCGGCATCAAGGAACGCAACGGATTTGCCTCAGAGCTGTGGCGGATTGAATCCTCTTTCGCCATCCGTCTGGACCCCGGCCTTCGAGACATCGGTGTGCTGATGGAGCCCTCCAGCATCGTTGCAAAGGCTTGGGATCACATCACGCGAATCGGACAGCGCGCTGAATGGAAGCCAAAAACCGTGCTGGTCACCGGGGCCGGTCCCATTGGACTGTTGGCGGCGATGATGGGCAAGCAGCGCGGACTGGAGGTCCACGTATTGGATCGCGTGACCGAGGGGCCGAAGCCTCAACTCGTGCACGATCTGGGAGCCACCTACCATACCGGCCCGGTGAATACAATCGGCTTCCGGCCCGATATCGTGATCGAGTGTACCGGCGCGCCCACGCTTATCGTGCAAGCCATCGCTCACCTGGGCAACAATGGCATCCTGTGTCTCGCCGGCGTCTCCTCCAAACACCAACCGGAAACCATTGACATAGGCACGATGAACCGGTGCATGGTTCTGCAGAACTCCGTGATTTTTGGAACAGTGAACGCCAATCGAAGCCATTTCGAAATGGCGCGCGACGCGCTTCGCAAGGCAGACCGGAAATGGCTCTCCCGGCTGATTTCCCGCAAGGAGGATCTCCAAAGCTGGAAACAAGCGCTGACCCGGCGGCCCGACGATATCAAAGTCGTTATTGAGATCAGCGCGAACTGAGCGAGTGCCTCAAACTGTTCCCATAAAACACGATGACTCTGCTGATCGAAGACTACGCTCTGATTGGAAACAACGCGACGGCCGCGCTCGTGGGGCGCAATGGGTCGATTGACTGGCTGAGCTTTCCGCGTTTTGATTCGCCGGCTTGTTTCGCCGCCCTGCTGGGGGCTACGCGAAACGGTCACTGGCAGATTCAACCGCAAGCCGAGCACCCGCAAATAAAGCGCCGGTACCGGCAAGGCACGCTGGTGCTCGAAACCGAATTCACCACTCCGGAAGGTCAAGTGGTCCTTGTCGACTGCATGGACCGGCGCGGCAGTCACCAGGATCTGGTTCGGCTGGTAAGAGGCGTCCGCGGCCGTGTGCCCATGCAGATGGACCTTGTCCTCCGGTTCGAATACGGGACGGTGATTCCGTGGGTGAGCCGTACCGAGGACGGGAGATTGAAAGCGGTGGCCGGCCCGAACCGCTTATTGTTATCTACGACCGCACCGCTGCGCGGAGAGGATCTGCGGACGCTTTCTGATTTCGTGGTGGAAGAGGGGCAGGAGGTTCCTTTCGTCCTCACGTGGTCCCATTCCTTTGGCCCGGAGGGGCCCGAGCCCAAGGCTGCGAGAGTGATTGAGCATGTCACGCATGCCTGGGAGAAATGGTCGAGCAAACATACGCCTAAAGGTCCGTATTCGGAAGCCGTCTTGCGATCCATCATTACCCTCAAAGCGTTGACGTATCACGATACCGGAGGAATTGTCGCAGCGGCCACGACTTCATTGCCAGAACAGGTTGAGGGAGTACGGAACTGGGATTATCGTTTTTGCTGGCTGCGCGATTCCACTTTCACGCTCTACGCACTGATGGAGGCCGGCTATATCGACGAAGCGAAAGCTTGGCGGGAGTGGTTACTGCGCGCCGTGGCCGGCACCCCGGAGCAGATGCAGATCATGTACGGTGTCGCCGGAGAGCGCCGCCTCACCGAATTCGAATTGCCCGAGTTGCCTGGCTATGAAGCATCAAAGCCAGTGAGAGTCGGCAACGCCGCCTCCGAGCAGCTACAACTCGACGTTTACGGCGAGGTGCTGGATTCCTTTTACCAGGCGCGGCGCAAGGGTCTGGACAGATTGGATGTCGCCTGGGACCTCCAAAAAGCGCTGGTGAACCATTTGGAGAAGATTTGGAGCGAACCCGACGACGGAATCTGGGAAGTGCGTGGCGGGCGTAAACATTTTGTGCTTTCGAAGGCGATGGCCTGGGTGGCGATGGACCGGGCGGTCCGCTCCATCGAAGAGTTTGGCGAGGAAGGCCCGCTCGATCGTTGGAAAAAGCTGCGTTCGGACATGCATGATGAAATCTGCCGTTTAGGCTTCAGCCGTGAATTGGGAGCGTTTGTGCAGTACTATGGCGCAACGGAGCTGGACGCCAGTGTTCTCCTCATGCCGCTGGTGGGATTCCTTCCGGCCCAGGATCCGCGGATGGTGAGCACGGTGGCTGCGATCGAAAAGCATTTGATGCGTGATGGTTTTGTGGCTCGCTATAACCCGGAGAGCTCCGTCGATGGCCTCCAGGGCAGTGAAGGAGTGTTTCTCGCGTGCAGCTTCTGGCTCGCAGATAATTACGTCCTGCAAGGCCGTCATGATGAAGCGAAAGAGCTGTTCGAGCGGCTCTTAACGGTTCGCAACGATGTCGGCCTGCTCTCGGAAGAATTCGATCCCAAAGAAAAGCGGCAGCTCGGCAACTTTCCGCAGGCGTTTTCGCATTTGTCGCTGGTGAACACGGCGCATAACTTGTGTCCCGAACTGGCGGAGAGCCGCCCGGCCAAACATCGGGCCGAACGGAGCGGGGCGAAGTCATAGCTCTCTTTGCGAGTGACAAAATGGCTTTATGGCAAGCCTGGAAACCACCTTCGTTGCTGAACCGCCTCCGGAACTCGCAGGCGAAAAGTATCTGGAGTATCTTGACGGGCAATGGATCAAAAAGGAAGGCGTGGGGCGGCGTAAACACGAGAAGGTTTCACAAGCTGTTTTTAGTCTCCTGAGGCGGTATCGCGAGGAGGTAGGAGGCGAGTTATGCGAACACTGGACCATCCTTCTGGGCCCGGATAAAGCCGAACCCGATGTGACCTTGAGCTATCCGGTTTACAACGAGTATCAAGGCTATTTGGTTTCGCCGGCTTTTCTGGTGGTGGAGGTTCGATCCTACGGCCAAACGCTACCGTATCTTGTATCGAAGTGTAAGGATCGGTATCACCGGTCGGGTACGCCGTACTGCTGGATTGTAGATGCCGAACGCGAGGTGGGGTACGAGTGCCATCGGGACGGGTCATGCCCGAAACAAGTTGAGGTTCTGACGGCTGGACCTTCGATTGCCGTTCCTGTGACACAAATTTTCGAGGAAGTCTCCCGGCTGTAGAACCGGTACGGTAGCAGAACCACGCGCGTAAGCAAGTGGCCGAATTTTTTTCCCACTCTGACCGGAAAAACTGGCTCCTCACCTGTTTTATAGACACCTAGCATGCGAGACGGCAGGTCACAGGAGAATCTTCCCCAACCCCAAGTGCAACTCCCCAATGGATTCTCCTGTGGCCCTCGCTTGAAGGGCTCCGGATAAAGTGGTAGAGCCATGGATCCGGCAGATATTCTCGCTTTGCCAAGGGCGACACTCGAGGCGGAGTATTTGGAAGATGTCTCGCTTCGCCGCCTGGTACTGGAGCATTACGATCAGGAACAGATTCCTCTGCGGCGCTATCTCGCGTTTCTGGGATTGGACGACGATACAGCCCGGGAGTTGGTGCAAGAAAGCTTTCTGAAGCTGCACGAGCATCTGCTCGCGGGCGGCGACCGGCGGAATCTCCGGGCTTGGCTCTATCGGGTCGCGCATAACCTGGCGCGCAATGCTCAATCCGTGGCTCATGTGAGTAAGACAGATCCGCTGCCCGATGTTTTGTCATCCAAGGCGGCTTCGATCGAGGATGAATTACTGGAACGCGAACGGCTGGAACGGCTGCGGAACGCCCTGGGACAGTTGAGTGCAGCGCAACGGGAGTGCCTGGCGCTGCGGGCGCAAGGGTTTAAATACCGCGAGATTGCGGATGTATTGAATATCTCGGTTTCCACAGTTGGTGAAAACATCCAGCGTGGGCTGGAGAGATTAAAGGAACTGGTATGACTAAGCCTGATCATTTGAACAACGATCTGCTGATCAGGGCAATCGATGACGAGCTCCCGGAGAGCGAAATGATCCGTGTAGAGTTGCACTTGGCGGATTGCGAGCAGTGCAGGCGCGCATACAACGAGCTGCGCAGCCTCACATTGGATTTGGAATCGTTCCTGGCCACGATTCCAGCGCAGCACTCGCCCGCCGAGCGCGCCGCCTTTGAAGCGCGGCTTGAGGTGCCTCCGCTTGTGCCGGTTCCGCGTGTACGGCAATGGCAGCCAGTCGCGTGGGGACTGGCTCTCGCAGCCAGTTTAACTTTCGGTGTTTTTGTGGCGCCGCATGTGTGGCGTTCTTCGAAATCTCCCGCTGTACGGGCGCCAGAGGCGCAAAGCAATGCCTTTGAAGTGGCTGGAGAGCTGTTCTCGCCGCTTCCTTACTCGAATCCGGATCTTCCGATCGGCGCGCCGCACATTGTGCGTATGCAAGTGCCGGTTTCTTCTCTATCGGACGCAGGGATCGTGTTCGAGCCGGTTTCCAATCAGACCTTAACAGCCGATAGCTCCGTCCTGGCTGACGTGTTGCTGGGAATGGACGGGCAGCCGCTAGGGGTCCACGTGTTGGGCGTGGAATAGGTGGATGTCTGCTCACCTCAAAGATGCGGAGGGTTGCTGAGAAGGAGAACGAGTGAAATGAAGAAAACGAGATTACTGCTGCTAACAGTGGTTTGCGCAGGGGCGGCGGCTGGCGCGCAAATGCCTGGACCGCCGGGTGGCCCGCCACACGGTCCCGGCCGTTTTGAACGGGGAATGGGGCCGATGATGCGTCCCTGGAAGATCGTAACGGGCGCGCCGTATTCGGCCGACACGAACGATTACGTCGTCCAGACGTTCGCGGACGGAAATACGATTCAGCGCACCACCACCGCGCACGTGGCCCGCGATAGCCAGGGCCGGACCTACATGCAGCAGACCTTCACGAGTGGTCCTATGGCGCAGAACGGTCCCACCACCATCACGTTTATTACGGACCCGGTGGCCGGTTACAGCTATGTGCTGAATTCGAACACCAAGACCGCGATGCGTCGCGTCTTCAAGACGCCTCCTGCGCCGCCCAATGGCGTGGGGCCGCGAGCGAGGCGTCAGTCGTCCTCCACAAACGTGGTTACCACCGATCTAGGGACGCAGATGGTGAATGGCGTGAATGCGCAGGGGACCCGGATCACGCGGACCATCCCGGCCGGCACGGTTGGGAATGCGCAGCCGATTGTTTCTACGAGTGAAACCTGGTACTCTCCGGACCTTCAGATTGTGGTCTCTTCGAAGCACAGCGATCCGCGGGTCGGGCAAGCGACTTATACGGTGAATAACATTCAACGCGGCGACCCGAACTCGTCGCTGTTCCAGGTGCCCTCCGATTACACCGTGCAAGATGCGTCCTTTGGGCGCGGCCGTTGGGGTGGGCCTCCGCCACCGCCGCAGTAGATCTCCACTTGCAATTCCCCTGTAGTAAGATCCTCCTGAAAACGTCTTCAGGAGGATCTTTTTTGCGTCTGTACGCATTTCTACTTGTGGCTCTCTCTGCTTCTCTGTCGTGGTCCCAAGCGCTGGCGCCCAGCCAGTTGCGCTGCGAATATCTGACGAATCCGGTTGCGGTGGATGTTGCTGCGCCGCGATTCGCTTGGCTGCTGAACCACACCGGCCGCTCGCAGCGACAGACCGCCTACCAGGTGCAAGTGAGCCGGACTCCTGAGTTCACAGGGGGTATGTTGTGGGACTCCTCGAAAGTGGCTTCGAGCGATTCCATTCAGGTGGAGTACAAGGGCCAGCCGCTCACGTCCGACAGCACGTATTACTGGCGGGTCCGGTACTGGGATGCGAACGGCGCGGAAAGTCCGTGGAGCGATGCGGCAACGTTCTCGACAGGCTTGCTGCAGGCGCCAGATTGGAAAGCGAAATGGATTGGCGGGGGGAATCTGCTGCGCAAGGAATTTGAGATCGCTAAACCCGTCCGGCGCGCGCGGATGTTTATCGGCGCTGCGGGTTATTACGAGTTGCACATCAACGGGCACCGGATCGGCGATCACGTGCTCGATCCGGCCTGGACGGAGTACGAGAAGCGAGTGCTGTATTCGACCTACGATGTGACGCGCGACTTGCATCCTGGCCGAAACGCGATGGCGGCGCTGTTAGGGCGCGCCTGGTACAGCAAGGCATTCAACAAAGATCCCGTGCTCATTTGCGAATTGCGCGGCGAGTATACAGACGGAACGCCATTTTTGTTTATCTCCGACCAGAGCTGGAGCGCGTTCAAGAGCCCGATCGTCATGGACGATATTTACAATGGCGAAACGTACGATGCACGGCTCGAAAAGCGCGGTTGGGACGAGCCTAATTTTGCCGAGAGAGGAACGCCCGCGACCGTGGCCTATATGCCCGACGTTGTGTTGTCTTCGCAGATGATGCCGCCGATCAAAATCGTCGATACGCTGATTCCGCACAAGATGGTGGAGGCTGCGCCCGGTATCTACGTTTACGATTTCGAACAAAACTTCAGCGGTTGGGTGAAGTTGAAAGTGCGCGGGCCGGCGGGAGCGCACGTTCGTATCCGCTATTCGGAGCTGATCAATCCGGACGGCTCGCTCATGGTGGATAACCTGCGAACGGCGCGTTCCACCGACACGTACATTCTGCGCGGCGATCCGAACGGCGAAGAGTACGAGGCTCACTTCACGTATCACGGGTTCCGTTATGCGGAGATTAGCGGCTTTCCGGGCGTGCCCACGCTGGATACCATTCGCGGCCGCGAAGTACACACCGCAGTGGATTCGATTGGAAATTTCGCTTCGTCGAGTGCGATGCTCCAGGGCCTCCAGCATATGTTCATCTGGAGCATTAAAACGAACCTGGCCAGTGTCCCCACGGATTGCGATCAGCGCGACGAGCGGCTGGGCTGGATGGGAGATGCCCATCTTTCGGCTGAGGCCGCCATTCTCAATTTCGATATGGCCGCGTTCTATACGAATTTTTTGCGCGACATTCACGATTCACAAGGGAGCCAGGGCGAAGTGCCGAATATTGTTCCGTACATCACGCGGTTCAATCCCAATCGTATCGGCGACCCCGCCTGGGGCGTCGCCTACCCGCTAATCGCCGAGTTCATGTATGAAAACTACGGCGACAAACGCGTTCTCGCCGAGCACTACGATGGTCTGAAGGCTTGGGCCGACTTTCTGCACCGCCACGCGCCGCAGGGCATCATGGATTATTCCTATTTCGGCGACTGGGTGGCGATCGACCCCACGCCGAAGCTGCTGGCGGCAACTTGGGCTTACATCAAGAGCCTGGATGTGGTGGCGAAGGCGGCCGCGGTGTTAGGGAAAACCGCCGACGCGGATCAGTATCGTGCGCTCGCGGCCACCGTCCGGCAGGCATTCAACCAGAAATTCCGGAATGCAGACGGCGATTACGGCAGCGGTTCGCAGGCCGCGCAGGTGCTCGCGCTCGACGCCCACGTGATGCCGGGTAAAGAGGAAGGCGGCGCGATGAACCAACTGCTGAATGATGTGAATTATTATCACAACGTCCATCTCACCACTGGAATTCTGGGCACGAAGTATTTGTTCCCGGTATTGGCTTCACGGGGCCATGCGGATTTAGCTTATGAAGTTTTGACGCAACCGGATTACCCCGGCTACGGCTTCATGTTGTCCCATGGCGCGACGACGCTCTGGGAACTCTGGCAGGAGCGCACTGGACCCGAGATGAACTCGCACGATCATCACATGTTCGCGAGCGCGGGAGCATTTCTCTACAACATCCTTGCCGGTATCAATCGCGGCGAGGATGGAATCGCGTATAGCAAGATCCGCATCGAGCCGCAGCTTGTGCACGGCTTGAACTGGGCTTCAGCATCGACCCAGACGCCTTACGGAGAGATAGCCAGCGCGTGGAAACGCGTGGGCGGCGGGTATGAGTTGAAGGTGACAATCCCCGTGGGAGCGACGGCGACGGTGCATTTACCGCTTTTGAAGCTGGCTGAGCCGGAGATACGCGAACAGAAGCAGGTTGTGTTTACAAGCGGCAAGCCCCAATCCGGGCTCACGGACATTACTTCCGTGCGCGTGGAACATGAAGACGTCCTGTGCGATATCGGATCGGGCACGTATGTGTTCGACGTGGGAGAAAAGGAGACTCAGTAAGCGTAGGTGAGCCGCCGCATGCGGCGGACCCAGAGCAGATACTCCCAGAGAGACCGGCGCTCGCGCCACAGGAAGCGGAAAAACGACCGGAAGGTAATAGAATCGGCGGGGATGCCGGAGTACGTTTCAATACGCCAGCGCAGATAGGGAGATCGCCAAGGGCAGAGATGATAGCCGCGCGTCGCGATCCAGAGAAATCGTAGCATCAGGGTCCTGGGGCGGCCGAGGCCGTATTGACCTGCTTGGGCGACCCGATATCAGGCGTCGCATAGTAACCGGAACGCGTACGGACCACCGGTTTGCCGGGAGCGTCCACCGTTACTTTGATTTGCCGGTAGCTTCCGTCGAGTTGCTGGATATTGGGGCTGTAGGCAATCGTGTACTGGCTGCGGATATCGCGCGCGATGGTCACGGCGAGCTGCTGCACTTCGCTGACTTCTTTCGGGTAAAAGACCAGGCCGCCGGTCGCGCCCGTCAGCTCACGTAGCGCACGCCGGGCCTTTACCGCTTCGTGCTTTTCCTCGTCTGTGAAAAGGCCGATCGCGTAGATGAGCGTGTCGCTCTGGTTCGCGCGGTTTACAACCCGTTCAAGTGATACATTGCTCGCGTTGTCGTTGCCGTCGGTGATGACCATGAGGACTTTCTTGTCCTTCTTGGCCTTACTCTTCATATAATCGAGCGCCTGGTCAATGGCGTCGCGCATGGCCGTGCCGCCGCGCGAATCGATGCGGGCCAAGCCTTGCTCCATTTTGTGAATGTCACTGGTAAACGGCACATCCAGGTATGCCTCATCGTTGAAATTGACGATGAATACCTCATCCTGCGGATTCGACTCGCGAACCATCGCCAGCGAGGCCGCTTCCACACGGCTACGCTTCGTCATCATGCTGCCGCTGTCGTCGATAATGATGCCGAGCGACACGGGCACGTCTTCCCGGCGGAAGATCTTGACTTGCTGGGGTTGCCCGTTCTCGTAGACCTTGAACGCGCTTTTGTCCAGGTTGGTGAGCAGTTTGCCTCTTTTGTCGGTGACGCTGGCATGCAGCACAACCAGGCGCGTGTCGGAACGGAACTGCGCGGGAAGGCAGGCCGCGAACAGAATCGCTATAGCGAGAATTCGGCCAGGTAGGTTATTCAGTCGGCGCATAGTAACCAAGCCGGAAATAAGCTTTGAGTGGCGGTAATCCACGAGGTTGATTCAACTTTACTTGAACGCGCCGGTACTTTCCGTCGCGCTCTTGATTTTTTGGAGTGTAGCCCAGAATGTATTCATTGCGGAGCTCAATTCCAATTTTCGCAGCAATGTCCGGCAGCTCCGCCACGTTTTCCACTGCGTATTCACGGCCGCCGGTCTGCTCGGCGAGCTCGTTAAGCAAGCTGGGCCCGGCTGCTTCTTCCGGCGTGCGGCCCCGATTCGCCATGGATTCGAAAATACCGATCGCGAAAATCTGTACGTCGGCTTCGCGCACAGCATTCTTGATCTCGGTTTCGGTGTAGCGGCTGCTGTTATCGCCTCCGTCCGAAATGATCAGAATGGCTTTGCGTGGATTGCGAGCTTTTTTCATCTCGTGCATCGCCAGGTACACGCTATCGAGCAAAGCCGTGCGGCCGCGAGACTGAGTGAAGGTGAGTGCACTTTGAATCTTGTCTGTATCGGTGGTAAACGGGACCGTCAGTTGCGGACGATCATTGAACTGTACTAGGAAGAATTCGTCGGCCGGGTTGGCGGTCTTGAAGAATTCCGCCGCGGCTTGGCGTGATTTCTGCAGCTTCGAGCCCATGCTGCCGCTGGTATCGAAGACCAGACCAATCGAGATGGGCGCGTCTTCGCTCGAAAATTGCGTAATCTCCTGTTCGACTTTGTCCTCGTAAAGGCGAAAATGCTGCTTCTCCAGGCCGGTGACAAACCGGTTCAGCGGATCCGTCACTGTTACGTTGATGAGAACCAGAGTCTTGTTGACTCGTATATCGACCGGACGGCGGGTATTGACAACGCCGGTGGCGTTGGTGGGTTTGCGGGATTCAATTTTGACCGGTTCATCCGGCGGCGTGTTACCAGGAGCGGCCGGAGATTGCCCCGGCGATATAGCCGGCGTGAGGAGAAGGAGCGCCGCGGCGCTCGCCAGATACGAGATACACGGCCAGCGGCCTGATCGGACGCCGAAAGAGTACCTGCGAGACAAATTGCGCGTCCGCATGGAGGTGGTGCTTTCTGAGTTCGATCATACCATCGGAATGCCGGGAGCGGGGCTATCTCTGGATGCGGGCCGAGCCGCCTTTAGCAAAGGCCCGGACCTGATCCAGAGTAGCCATGGTGGTATCTCCGGGGAAAGTGGTAATCAGCGCGCCGTGCGCCCATCCCAGTTTGACAGCCTGTTCTTCCGATTCGCCCGAAAGCAAGCCGTAAAACAGGCCGGCCGCGAAGCCGTCTCCTCCGCCCACGCGGTCATACACATCCAGCTCGGCTGTGGGGGCGACGTGCTGCTTACCGTTGATCCACGCTACCGCGCTCCAACTGTGCCGATTCGTGGAATGAACCTCACGCAGGGTGGTCGCCACAACTTTCACTTGCGGATGCTTTTTGCGGACCTGATCGATCATGCCGAAAAACGCGGTTGGATCGAGCTTGGATTTGGAGGCGACCTCCGGGCCCGGGATTCCCAGTCCTTTCTGCAGATCCTCTTCGTTACCGACCAGGACATCGACGTTCTTCACGATACGGTCGATGGTCTCGACCGCCTTCTGATGGCCGCCAATGACGTTCCACAACTTTTCGCGATAATTCAAATCGAACGAGATAACCGCCCCGGCCGCTTTGGCAGCCTGCATTCCTTCGATCGTGACTTCCGAAGTTGTATTCGAGAGCGCGGCGAAAATTCCGCCGCTGTGAAACCAGCGCACGCCGCCCTCGAAGATGGCGCCCCAGTTGAAATCGCCGGGCTTCAACTGCGCTGCCGCTTCATTGCACCGGTTGTAGAACACGACAGGAGCGCGCACGCCCTGACCGCGGTCGCTGTAAACCGTCGCAATGTTCGGTCCCGAAACGCCGTTGTGTTTGAAATGCTTGTAGAAGGGCTTCACGCCCATGGCCCGGACGCGCTCGTTCACCAGATCGCCGATCGGATAATCGACCATGGCGGTCGCAATGCCGGTGCGCATCCCGAAGCAATCGGACAAATTCGCGGCAACGTTGAATTCGCCTCCGCTCACGTGGATCTTGCATTCGCTGGCTTTCCGGAACGGAATAATTCCCGGATCGAGCCGGTGAACCATTCCACCGATGGAAACAAAATCGAGGGCAGCATCCTGCCGGATGTTCAAACCGTTATCCATAATCTCCTCTCAGGCGTTGTAACTTCCCGAAGCCACGCGGCCGCCGCGGCCGGTCCAGTTGGTGTGCACGAATTCGCCGCGCGGACGGTCGATGCGCTCGTAGGTGTGCGCGCCGAAGAAGTCGCGTTGCGCTTGCAGAAGATTAGCGGGCAGCCGTTCGGTGCGGTAGCCATCGAAGAACGCGAGCGCGGTGGAAAACGCCGGTGTCGGCACGCCGAACCCGATCGCGTGAATCACAGCATGCCGCCAGGATTCCTGATACTTGTCGAGAGCATCGCGGAAGAAATCGTCGAGCAGCAGATTGGTGAGATTCGGGTTCTCGTCGTACGCCTCTTTGATCTTGCCAAGAAACCGGCTGCGGATGATGCAACCGCCGCGCCACATGAGCGCGATGCCACCCATGTTGAGATGCCAGCCTTCGCTCTTCGCTGCTTCGCGCAGCAGCATGTAGCCTTGTGCGTAGGAAATAATCTTCGAGCAATAGAGCGCGCGCCGCACGTCTTCGATAAAAATTTTGCGATCGATGGTATCGGTGCGGTGATTCGGCCCGCGCAAGAGCTTCGAAGCGGCGGTTCGTTCGTCCTTGATTGCGGAGAGACAGCGGGCGAACACGGCTTCGCCGATCAGCGTCACGGGCATGCCGAGATCGAGCGCGCTGATGGCGGTCCATTTGCCAGTTCCTTTTTGACCGGCGGTGTCGAGAATTTTGTCGATGAGCGGTTTCCCGTCTTCATCTTTCTTGGCGAAGATTTCGGCGCTGATCTCGATCAGAAAGCTGTCGAGCTCGCCTTTGTTCCAGTCTGCGAATACTTCGTGCAGTTCGTCGGCGCTCAGTCCCAGGCCATCTTTGAGCAACTGGTACGCCTCGCAGATCAACTGCATGTCGCCATATTCGATGCCGTTGTGGACCATCTTCACGTAATGCCCGGCGCCGTTTTCGCCAACCCAGTCGCAGCACGGCGAGCCGTCTTCCACTTTCGCGGCGATGGACTGAAAAATGTCTTTCACATGCGGCCATGCTTCCGGATTGCCGCCGGGCATGATGGACGGGCCGAAGCGCGCACCTTCTTCGCCGCCGGAAACGCCCGTGCCGATGTAGAAGATGCCTTTTTCGTTGAGCTTCCTGGTGCGGCGGTTGGTGTCGGGAAAATGCGAGTTCCCGCCGTCGATGACGATGTCGCCCTTTTCGAGGAAGGGGACGACCTGATCGATCATTTGGTCGACGGTGTCGCCGGCCTTCACCATCAACATCACGCGGCGCGGCTTTTTGAGGCACTTGACGAGTTCTTCGATCGAGTGCGCGCCGACGACTTGGGTGCCCTTCGCTTCGTTCTGAATGAAGTCATCGACTTTGGAAACGGTTCGGTTGAAAACTGCTACCCGGTATCCGTGATCGTTCATGTTGAGGACCAGATTTTGGCCCATGACGGCAAGACCAATGAGTCCGATATCGCAAGTTCCGTTTTGCATGTGAAAAGTTCTCCTGGGGCCCGAAAGTATTTGATCATAGCGCGCCGCCGGGTTTTTACCGTCTATAAAAAAGGGCCGCCGGACGGGCTGACAGACGGGACTCAAGGAAATTCATCTTAGAAATCAATGAGCTACGGCTTTTTGGGTATCGGATTGAGTGTTGAATACAGTACTCTTAGGTGGGTAAAAGTATCTATTTTGCAGAGTAATAACGGGGTTTACGCGCCATCCATCAACTGTTTCAAGCGCACGTAGCCGGCGCGGCTCACGGGAACTTGCGACCCGTCTACCAGGATGGCGAGCCGGGTGTCCTTCGTATAGGGCTCGATTTTCGAGATACGATTCAGGTTCAAAAGAAACGAGCGGTGGACGCGCACGAAGTGCATAGGATCGAGTCCAGCTTCGAGGCTCGAGATGGTCTGCTGTTTGAGATAGGTCTTTCCGCAGGAGTGTAGCGCGACATAGTCATCTTGCGCTTCGGCGTAATCCAACTGCCCGGCCGGAATGATGTGGACGCGCGTGCCGTCTTTGACAACGATCCGCTGAACGTATTGGCCGGGGCCGCGCGCGGCGGTTTTTAATTCCCCGGCATTGGGGGTGCGGACGGTTTCGGCGAGCCGCCGGCGGACCCGTTCGAGCGCCGTCTGAAAGCGCCCGGAATCGAAGGGCTTGAGGAGATAATCGACCGCAGCGGCGTCGAAGGCCTTCATGGCGTACTGATCGTAGGCGGTTACGAACACCACGGCCACTTCGCGGTCGATCAACTCCAAGACTTCGAAGCCGTCCAGCTTCGGCATCTGGACATCGAGAAACAAGAGCTCCGGTTTGTGCTCAGCCACGGCTTTCACGGCGTCGAAGCCGTTGTTGCACTCGGCGGCGATCTCGATGTCTTGCTCTTTGCTCAGATACTCGCGCAGCACCTGCCGCGCCAGGTCCTCATCGTCAACCAGGACGGTTCGAATCTTCATTGCACGTTCCCGTCAACCGGCATCCACAGGGCCACCCGGTACCGGTTCTGTTTCACTTCGATCTCCAATTTGGCCGCATTCCCATAGCGCGCATGCAGCCGGTTGCGAACGCTCGCCAACCCGAAGCCGTTCTTGTGAGACGCCGGGGCCTCCGGGTCGAATGGATTTTCCACCACGACGCGCAGACCTTCCGGCGAGCGGCGGCCGGTCATCACGATCTCGCCGCCTTCAACGAGCGTGGCCACGCCGTGTTTAATCGCGTTCTCTACTAAGGGCTGAAAGAGCAGCGGCGGAACATCGCAGGCGGCGCAGCCCGGATCGAAATCCTGCATGACGCGGAGACGCTGTCCGAAGCGAACCTGCTCCACTTCCAGGTAGGTTCGGGTCAAGGCAAGCTCTTCTCCAAAGGGAATACTGGTTCTTTCGCCGAGACGTAAGGAAGTACGCAGAAAATCCGAGAGCCGCACGCACATTTCGCGCGCCTTCACCGGGTCGGCGCTGGTGAGCGCGCTGATGGAATTCAGGCCGTTAAACAGGAAATGCGGATTCACCTGGGCTTTGAGCGCCTTCAATTCCGCTTCGCGTGAAAGGATTTCGGCGCGGCGGGAGGATTCCACTGCGAGTAAGACGTAGTGAAATGCGATCGAGAGAATGTAGATCAGGCAGATCATCGCCGCGACCGCCGGCAGTGCGGATTTCAGCCGGAGTTGGAGACCGGGAACGAACCTGCTCTCGACAACGACCACCAGGTGCACGACAGCCAGGACAATCGCGCTGGCGCAGGCCGCAGCGAGGGCGTAAGTGACAAACAGCTTGCCGCGAGGCGTCCCAACCAGAGGAAGAGTCCTGCACATGTACCACGGCGAGAGACATACAAACGCGAGCACCAGGGTCAGAGGAATTGTTATTACGGCGGATTGCCAGGACGGTATTTCTCCTGCGGCGCTGAGGACAAAGCCGAGCATCAATCCTAGCGGAATCCAGGCCGCCAGGTAAGCGAACAAGCTACATCGGCTTTGAAGAACGGGGTGCATGGTGGCAAGCGGTTACTCAACCGCTCCCTCGCGGTCGCGGCTCGGTCTAATTTTCAATTTCTACCGCACTGAAGATTGAATAGCCCGTTACAATGAGACTCGGCGCATCGAGAGCCGGCGGTCGCGGAATGGTCTTGTCCTCGAACGTTCCCAGTACTCCGGCGCCGTGGATAGACAACCTCCAAGTCTCCGGTATTTTCAGTTTGACAGCACCGAAAATTACATTCACGTCGACAACCGCGGAGCGTTCCGGCCCCGGAATGTTTGCCCTTGTCAGGTCGAGTTCGACGCTGCCGAGGATGTTCAGTATCTGCCCGCCCTGATAATTCACGCTATCGATTTTGCGCTTTGTTGCTCCCAGAACCACCCAGTCGTTTAAAGGATTCGGGCGGCCACCCGTCCGGATGTGGCGAAAACCCATAACCGAAGCGGCCGGACTGCCGGATTCGAGCACCTTCACGAGGGCAATGGTGCCGGCGATGATCAGAACAAGAGACAAAGGCCAACTGTCGTCGTTCGTATGGACATGGAGAAGGCCGAGATTGACCAGCAGAAAGACGGCCCCGAGCGCGATCATGGCGACTCCGACGACAAAGGCGCTGGGGCGGCTGCGGTTCGAGAGCTTGCCGACTCCGGCGCCCATGAGAAGAAGCGGCCACAGGTTCCAGATTCGCTCGATGGGCAGGAGTCCGAGATTGCTCAGAAAGAGCGCGACGCCGGCAATGATCAGGATGACGGCAAAAAACAGGCGGGGAGTTTTATGACCATGGCAGCTTCTCCTTTTTCGGACGAAAGCCGGATGCGGCGGGGGTTCCCATTGTGGCGGCTCCCATGGCGGCGGGGGCTCGGGCCGCGGTGGCTGTGGCGCGTGCTGCCGTTTGCGCCAGGCATAATAGCCGTGCGACTCGTCCTTGCCGTCGAAATCGTCCTGCTGCATGCGTTCTACCTGTTGCGTTCGATCCGGGAGCGATCATTGTGCTGCGGGAGCAATTCCGCCAGTCCGATCAGGATAATCGCGGCCGGCCAGAGATTCTGAATTCTATCGAGAGACAGCCAGCCGGCGAGACCGGCGCCCAATAGAACCAGTCCCGTAAGGATCAGTATGATGGGCAGCGCTATATTCTCCCAATCTGTGTTACTCGGTTTCATCGTCGACCTCAATCTTGATGCTAAAGAGGCCGAGGGGTTTCCTCATCTTCAGATCGGCGAATGGCGCGCGCGAACCGGCGAATGCCGAAGGTGGTTCGGCTTGCGGAGCTGGATGAGCTGCCTGGTGCAGTGAGTTCTTTAGCGTCGCTCGTCGCCAACTGTCGAGACGAGTCTGGGTACCGCCCAGAGGCGCCCGCACGCTAAGTCGCAATGTCGTTTACTGAAGGGGGATGGCTTAGAAAGCCAGACTGGGGTCGCGCACGCTGCGCTGACGCTTCCGGATGTATGCGGCGCTCGCCCCGCATAAGCGTTGACTTAAGACCAAAGTTGTTTCCGAGTTGCCGACAACTCGACAAGTGATCCGAACACAGAAGCTACGGCGACTCGATGCTTTGGAAAAAGGGCTGAAAGTGGCAATTGTCAACCAGGGATCGATTCAGCACTAACGGGCGTTCATACCCACATGTCTGCGTCGCACAGCGGCATCATCACCGATGGTCCTTTCGCCATTGGACGGTTGGCGTTTATTATTGCTGCCTATGCGGCGTAGATTTCAGGAATCGTGCGCGGAAAGATATTCATACCAGTCGCAGTGATCCGCAATCCCGAACGCTCTCTTGCCGCATTTTTCAGTGGAAGTGCTCTACCAGCATCAGGTCACTGCTGACATGGTCAATTTGGCTGTACAAGATAGTTCGCTCATCGGGTGAAAGTGCGAAGCCCAGTTCCAGCGGGCGCGAGATCTCGGCCAGTGTGGTAATCCGGCCGTCAGCGAAGCGGAGAAAGACTAAAATTTGCCTGCGCCCGGGCGTCGCCTCCCGAATGAAATAGATTCCCTTCCGCCCGGGAGCGTAAGCCGACCCGATCGCGCTCACTGTCTCCGGGCAGACCGGTTGCTCTTCTCCAGTCGGCAGCAGCATGCGCCAAATACCACTGTCGGGTTTTGTATAGAAAAGATATTGACTATCGGGCGATTCCAACGGAACCCATCCCCCATGCCTCGTCACCTGAACGATCGGCCCACCCCCGGCTGACACCTTCCAGACTTGGCTCTCTCCGCTCCGCTGCGAGGCAAAATAGATCCATTTCCCATCATGCGACCAGCTGGGCTGATAATCATTGATCGCCTCGTATTTTAGGGGCATCGGGCGGCCCGCTGACAGGTCCAAGAGAAAGAGTCGCGCATAGCTCTGTTGACGCGAGTGGAAGACGATCTTTTTGCCATCCGGTGACCAGTAGGGAAACCCGGCGACCGAGCCCCTCAGATCCGTTACCTGACGCGGATCCGAGCCATCCCGATCCGCCATCCAGATCTCGTTCCATCCCGATCGTGTCGATTGGAAGGCGACCTGTTGGCCATCCGGAGAAAAGCTTGGGGTCAAATCTTCGTGGCTTGAAGTACTCCAAGGCCTCGGTACTGCCAACCCCGTTCGGGTAGACTCAGCGCCCGGGATTTCCACGGCCCAGAGATTGGTATCGTTCGTCTGGCGCGCGTATAGCAACCGGTCTCCCCGTGACGACAGGGCCAGAGCAGATGCGTTGTCGGCCGAAATAGGTACCGGCTCAAGGCGAGACGGACTCGAAAGCGCTATCTTCCATAGGCTGTGCCGACCGGGCAGGTCGTACCGCGTAAACAGAAGAGACCGGCCGTCGTGTGTCCATACGGGACTGCTATTCGGGCGATGGTCGAACGTCAATCTCTTCGGCTCGCCGCGTGCCTGCATTTGCCGGGAAATCTCAACTGCGTAAACGTCGCCCGCATACCGGCTAGCGTGACGCACGAAAGCCAGGCGCGTGCCGTCGGGCGAGAATGCGGGTTCAAGATCGTCGTACCCAGCCGGAGGAATGGTCAGGGTTCGTTTTTCTCCGGTTTCCACCGAGAGCAACGATAAACCGGAGGGAGCTTGGATCGCATGCGCATCCAGCACTGCCAGCCACTTGCCATCCGGCGACCAGGCGAGCAATTTCAAATTCCGGTATGCGGCGTACGGTGCTGTCACTCGTGCCAGCCGACGCGGGCTTGCCCCGGCTAGTGGCGGAATCAGCAGGATTTCGCCTGTGTTATCGGGTGAAAAACGGATAAACGCGATACTGCGGCCGTCCGGTGACCAGGCGGGACTCACATCGGGCCGAGGATCTGAAGTGAGCCGTAGCGGAGCGCCCCCTCCGATCTGCTTCACGTAAATGTCGAAATTGTTCTCTTTCTCGCCGCCCCAGCTAAAGGCTACTCGTTCGCCATCGGGCGCGAACGCTGGACAAAGTTGTGCTCCGGTTCCGCTCGTCAGCGGGACCGCCGAGTAATACACAGGCTGTGCAGCCGGCCGTGAAAGCAGAAACGCAAACAAGCCAGCGGTGACGATCGCAAGGACTGCTAATGCGAGCCAGAAACTGCTTGGCAAATTTCGCTTTAGATGCCGCCCTCGGGGAGCAACCTTCTCGAGAGCCGCTTTGATTTCGATTCCGGATGCGAACCGTTCATTCGGATCTGCGGCAACGCATCGGCTTATTACGTCGTGCAGATCGGCGGGCACTTGGGCCAGGGACATCGCCGAATCCGGTTTGTGCCCGGTTGCCATCTCGTAAAGCACCAGGCCGAGGCTGTAGACATCGCTTCGGGAGTCGGCCGGTGCGCCTCGCAATTGCTCTGGCGACATGTAGCGCGGCGTGCCCGATACATACGCCGCCTTGACCGCCGGTCCCGCCGAGCTTAATGTCGCGACTCCGAAATCGAGGACCTTCACCAAACCGTTGCGGCGGATCATAATGTTTTCCGGCTTTATATCGCGATGTACGATTCCGGCGGCGTGGGCCACCGCGAGCGCGTCGGCTACCTGCAATCCAACAAACAGGACTTCAGAGATATCCATTCGGCGGCCAGTCAGCCTTTCGCGAAGCGTGATACCATCGACGAACTCGCAGGCGATGTACGGTACCCCGTCTGCAGAACCAACGTCGTATATGGTGATGATGTTCGGATGGTTCAGCGCACTCGCGGCGCGCACCTCCCGATCGAAATGCGGAAAACGCTCGGAACTGCCGGTACCCGCTTCCCAAACAAATTTCAGCGCGACATCTCTGTCGAGGCGCGTGTCCTTGGCCCGATAGACTGCACCCATGCCGCCTCGGCCGATCTCGCCTGAGATCTCGAACGGGCCAATGCGATTTCCGGCTCGCGGCTCGTGCGTTGTTGCTAATAGCCAGCCGGCAGCTATGCTTGCTCCGCCGTAATCCAGCAGCGACTCCGCTTCGTGTGACTGCAACAGCGAAATTACTTCTGCATAAAGACACCCGTCGCCTTCGCATTGAGAGCGGACGAACGAATCACGTTGTGCCAGCGGAACTCGAAGCGCGTTGTGGAACATAGATTCCACCCGCGACCACTGCTCAGGATGCATCGGCGTCGCTCGAAATGATCGCCCTCTGTAGCCAAGCCCGCGCCAGCGTCCAGTCGCGCATGACCGTGCCCTGAGAAACTCCCAGCGCAATCGCTGTGTCCTCGATGGACAGGCCGCTAAAAAAGCGAAGCTCAACTACCCGGCATTTCCTCTCGTCGAAACTTGCGAGTTCGGTGAGGGCGTCGTCGAGAGCGACAATCTCCCGCGCCTTCTCGGCCGCTGCTACGCACGTTTGCTCTATCTTGACGTGTACTACCCCGCCGCCCCGCTTAGCATAGTGGCGCGACCGGTAATGGTCTACAAGAATCCGCCGCATCTGCCTCGACGCAATCGCGAAAAAATGGGCTCTGCTCTGCAACTCCGTCCGTGTCTGATCCACGAGCCGAAGATACGCCTCGTGGACAAGTGCCGTCGTTTCCAGCGTGTGGCCCTCCTGTTCACGCCTGAGGTGCCGGTGCGCTAAGTGCCGCAGTTCGTCGTACACCAACGGCATCAACTCGTCGAGCGCTGTCTGATCTCCCCGGCCCCACGCAATGAGCAGTTCAGCGACGTCTGCCGGTGCGGGTGTCATGGCGACCACGCTAGGGGATTGGGTTGAGTGTAACAAAAAAACTTGAGGCCAAATTAGAGCTTTCGGCCGCGATTCTCGCGGTTATCCGATGAGTGGGGGCAGCACGCATGCCCCGCCGCTCACGCCGGTTTGCCAGGGCCGCACGTCTGCGAGGCGAATCGCGTTTGCAACTGGCGGAAGAAATCGTATTGAGGAGGTACTATGAATCGCGACAGAAAGCTGCCGCTCCTGGCGGCGGTTTTTATTGCATTGCTACCCGTATCGGGGCGGAGCGATCCGGCGCGATGCCCGGAGCCCAAAGCGACCCTGCTAACTAGCGGACTGCAGGGGCCGTTTGGTATCACTGTCGGCCCGGATCGCGCACTGTATGTCGCCGAAAGCGCGACGGGGAGGATCTCCAGGATTGATCCGAACACGGGCGCAACAACGGTATTTGCTAGTGGACTGCCAAAGAGGCTTACCGGTCTTACTTTCGGTGGGCCGGTCGATGTCGCCTTTGTGGGAAACACCGCTTACGTGCTGGTCTCGCTAGTTAGCCCTGACCTCGGCGGCAATAGCATTGATGGGATCTATCGGGTAGATGGCCCCAATACTTTCACGGTTGTCGCCAACATAGGCGCCTGGTCTATCGCGCATCCGCCCAAAACTGGCGGCGAGGTCCCATCCGGCGTTCATTGGGCGCTGCACACTTACCGTGACGGGTTCCTGGTCTCGGACGCGAATCATAACCGCGTGTTGTTCGTTACACTCGATCATTGCGCCAACTTCGACTCAACCAACACTAGCAACATCTCGGAGTTCATCACGTTCCTGGTGGATAATACGCCGTCCGGGCTAGCGGTTTCGGGAGACGACGTCTACGTGGCCGAGGCGGGTGCCGATCCCCATCTGCCACAGGACGGCAAGGTTGTTGCATTCGACCCGGACTCGGGCGACCTCGATACTGTAGCGTCGGGTGCCCCATTTCTCCTCGACGTGAAATTTCGACGGGGCGACCTCTACGCACTATCGAACGGCGTTTGGACCTGTTGCGGTCCGGGCGATCCGGCGCTGCCGAATACAGGCTCCCTTGTAAAGGTCAACGATGACGGCGGCTTTACCGTTATCACGGACCACCTGGACCGCCCCGTATCGCTCCAGTTCATCGGGAACACGGCCTACTTTGTTTCGCTCGCGGGAGAAGTCTGGAAGATTGAGGACGTCTCATGCCGGCGCGGTCATGACCCGCGCTAACAAGCGGGGACCTGGAATCGCGTCCATTCGCTAAACGCGAGGCAGAGAATGCTGCGTCCTGGAACGAGGCGCAGCATTCCGAGCCCGCGGAGATCTCCAACTCTCAATGATCATCCCGGTGAGGCAGGGACTCTGTTGAACATCATCGCTGGTCTGGAGCATGCGCGCAATCGAGACGACGAGGCCGAGCGCTACTATTCACGAGCTCTCCTACTGCTCCGCCAAGCTCACGAGCGTGCGAGTGTAGATGCTGCACTCGTGGAGGCTAATCTGGGATTCGTTCGGCTGGACGCTCGACAGTACGAATCTGCCGCAGGTCTTTTCCGACAGGCTATTCGCGAAATCGAGATCGCCTCCGGTCCTGAAAGTCCGGTTCTGGTCCGGCCATTGGTGAATCTGGCCAGATGCGAAAACATGAGCAATCACCCGAACGATGCGGAGACAGTGGCGAGGCGCGCTGTCAACTTTCGGTCAAGGTCTTCGGGGAGGGGCACCCCGTCAATGCAACTGCGATGCTGGAAGAGGCCACAGCACTGCGCAGTCTTCGGCATAAGAAGCTGGCGCGCGATTTGGAAAAACACGCAAAAGGTTGGCTGCGAGAGAATTTCACGAATAGTCGAAGTGTTCATACGGTTAGCCTGCGTGAGCTGACTGCAGGAGCGCGTCGGTAGTTCCCAGCGGTATGTGATAGCGACCGGCTGATAGCCACATCGGCAACACTTTTTCCCTGCCCAGCACAGTTTCCCGATTACTCCCGAACGACACCCTATCCGGAAACTGGGAGATCTTGCCCGAGCAGAATAGCGCGTCGGAAACGTGCGAACGCTCCAATTTGCTGTTTCAAGCTTCTAAGCTACGGCTATGGCGCTCGCCGCCTGCCATGGCTCGGTGCTCAAGGATTTCGCTCGAAATATAATTCCAACCGCGAAGCGTTTCTTAAGTAAACCGTCTCGCGCCGGGGTGCTGTCCGCGAATCCCACAGACTGCTGAGATGCGTCATCTCCTCGGCACTGAGTTTCAACTTCGGCCGCCTGGAGATGCCCGCCACACGCCCAGGGTAGCACCAAAGGATCATATGTGTATCGTTTGATTGAAACTGCCTACTAGATGGCAATGTTTTCCCGGCGACAGGGCACTAGCGGTGGTTCAGATTCCAGCAAGCTCGGGCCGGGGCGGCAGAGTGACCACCGATCCCCAGAATTCGAAGCAGACGCGTATGAAACGCAGAAAATGATCCAGGTCGTCGGGTTTTCGGATATAGCAATTGGCGTGCAGTTCGTAGGCTTCGCGAATTTCGTTGGGATCCGGGGAACCGGATACGACCACAACCGGAGTCAGTTTGAGCCGCGGGGTTTCTTTGATCTCGGCCAGCGCCTCCAGTCCGGACTTCTTGGGCAAATGCAAATCGAGAAAAATAATGTCCGGATGCGGGTGATTGGCGTATTTCTCCTGCCGCCGCAGATAGGCGAGTGCCTCATCGCCGTCCGGCACCGAATAAAAACATTCGGTGAGACCTGCTTCGATGAACGCCTCCTTGATGAGCCGTGCCGCGGCGGGGTCGTTTTCGACGATCAGGATGTCAAGTCTGTCCGGGCCTTTCGATGGATTACTCATATCTGCTGACATATGTGTACCATGATGGAGTTTACCGATCATACTGGCATGTGTAGATACCTGATTTGTGTCATCTTGTCCGGCCTGCCGTTGTTTGCAGCCAGCTTTCCGGAAGCCGATATTTCCAACGGCGTGGTGCATGCGAAGATTCTTTTGCCGGACCCGGACCACGGCTACTATCGTGGGACCCGATTCGACTGGGCGGGAGTGATTGAAAGCCTGACGTATGCGAGCCACGATTTCTTCGGCAAATGGTTTGAGCACTACGATCCGCATCTGCACGACGCGATCATGGGGCCTGTCGAGGAGTTCCGCAGCGAAGACGGCGCGCTGGGTTATGCGGAGGCGAAACCGGGTGGAACGTTCGTCAAAATCGGCGTTGGCGTGCTGCGCAAGCCGGATGACCGGCCCTACGTGTTTGCGAGGACATACGAACTCATCGGCACGGGCAAACGCGTCGTCCGGCCAGGCCGCGATCGCGTGGAGTTCGTTCAGACGCTTTCGGATGGGGAAGGCTATGCGTACGAGTATCGAAAGACGGTGCGGTTGGCGCCCGGGAAGCCGGAGCTGATTCTGGAGCACACGTTAAAAAATACGGGCAAGCGCGTTATTGAGACGAGTGTGTATGACCACGATTTTTATGTGATCGACGGGCAGCCTACGGGGCCGGATTTTGTGGTGAAGTTTGCGTTTGCGCCACATGCGACCGATAGTTTTCAGGGACTCGCGGAGATTCGTGGAAACGACCTGGTGTATTTGAAGGAGCTGCAGCCGCGGCGAAGTGTCGCGGGTTATTTGGAGGGCTTTAGCGACAAGCCTGCGGACAATGATATTCGGGTGGAGAACACGAAAGTGCGGGCCGGGGTGCGGGAAACGGGCGACCGGCCGATTTCGAAGTTTTATTTTTGGTCGATCCGGACCACGGTTTGCCCGGAAGCGTATATTCACATGCGGATTGAGCCGCATAAGCAGTTCAAATGGGGGATCAAGTACGATTTTTATACGTTGAAGTGAGTGCGGGGCTGGGGAGCCGCGCGCAGCGGTTCGAGATCATAGGCCGAATATCTCCGCGACCAAACGTGCTGAATGATCCTCGTCTATCGTATGCTGAACCTCGATTGCGCGTAGTTCCAAACTGTTGATCTCTCGCCTGAGTCGGTCCGTGAACATCCTATCCCGATCGAGCACATTCTGTCGAGCTCGCTCAGGATCGCTTGTTTTCGCCAGAAAGCCCCAGGTCCGTCCACCCCGCCGCTCGAGCGTAGCCTCTCGGAACTCGGGCGACGGCAGGAGCCAGACGGCATGATTCTGGGCTGATAGCATCGGCTTTACAAGATGCGGCAAGAGCCGGAGGCCTTCCACGATCACTGGAACAGTCGCCGGGATAAGCAGAAGGTCGTCGATGATCATATTGAATCCCTCGCCACGAAACCAGTGGAAGGTTTCGAGCATTATCGCCGGAGATCGGTTCACCCAGCGTTCGTCCATACTCATCGCGATAAATTCGTGAAGACGCGGCGAATCTTCCGGCTTGCTTCGGCGGGAGTGTTCCGCCATTGCATCATCGGTCGCGTACAAGTACAAGCCGTATTGGTCTGCTAGCCGGTGAGCAACAGTCGACTTTCCCGCACAGCTTCCGCCACCAAGCCAATAGATGTGGCGCAGCCTGTCGCGAAGTGGGGCGAAATCGACCTTTGCTCCGCGTTCTTCTGATCGCATGTGTAGCCAGTGCAGCCTGATACTTATTAACCCACTGCCGAACCGGCCGATGCATCCCAACCGACGAGTTGCGACCATCCGCCCGGGAAGCCCAGAATCGCACTCGCTGGGACGCGCGTTAGACGGCAAAGTGGGCACAGAGCAGGTATTGCGGATCGGCTCCGTTCTGGGCGCGCAGTACAGTTAGAATGCTCAAATGTTCAACTTACGGCGGTTCGTTCGTGTGTGTATAGTTTCTATGATCGTATGGGCCATGGCCGCTTGTGGCAGCCCGATGTCGAAACGCATGCGAGACGGCAAGCGTTGGACGGTGGGCAATCTGGATCTCAAGATTGAAGGTTCCTACTGCCACGACGGGAACTGCCGCCAATATGGCCGATTGTACACGTGGGACGCGGCGCGCTCGGGTTGTGAATCCTTGGGGCAGGCGTGGCGACTGCCGACGGACGAGGATTGGCGGCATCTGGCAGCGCTCTACGGCGGCGGCGCCGCCGCGTACCGGACGCTGTTGACGGGCGGCGATTCGGGGTTCGATGCTTTGCTCGGTGGGGGCCGCGAATTGAGTGGCCAGTTCGCACGGTTGGAGGCGCACGGGTTTTACTGGACCGCGATGGAGGATGGCACAGGAAACGCCGTGTTCTATAACTTCGCGAAGGGGAAGCAGTCGCTGTTCAGGCAGCGCGGTGGTGAGAAGGCGCGAGCGTTTTCCGTGCGATGCGTTGCCGAGTAAACGCCCAGAGATGGTTGCGCAATGGAGTTTCAGTTCCCCATGGCGGCGACCGCGGGCTAAATGGCAATAATTGCGGCGCCCGGATCCAGGCGCCGCAGGTCATTCGGATCGCCTGTAACTATCGGGTCTCGCCGCTCCCTGGCGAGGATCACAACCGACGCGTCGACAATGTCCGACGTGTTGGTGGCGCCACAGAGTTCTCCACAAGAACGGGCAAGCTGCTCGTCAAGAGGAATAATCTCCACTTCGTCGCTCCGCAAGAATCGCGCTAATGCAACCTGAACACGACCATCGCGCCAGGCTTGTCCCAGGACACCCGAAGGCACTCGAAAGATCCGGCCTTGAGCTAACGCCCGATCGAGCAACGCGATCATCCGCTTGTCGCCACGATCCAAGGCGATGAGCGCGCCTGTATCCAGCGTTATGCCCGCCGCGATGCGAGGGCGCGTTCTGCCCATTTCATGTCCTCGGCTGCCGGCTTGCCGTATTGCTCGATCAAATCATCCAGCAGTGCCCGGAGAGACTCGCGCTTTTCATGTTCCGCCAGAACCCGCGCGATATAACCCGAAACCGAATCCGCTCGTCCGGCCCGGACTTCGCGGTGGACTCGCGCAAGTTGATCTTTGGGCAAACTAATGGCGATTTTCGATCTGGTCATACCAGCATCATACCGCTGAAAAGCTCTTACCGGGCAACTTGAGATCGACTTTATAGAGATTTCTCCACCTCCTCCCCATATACTTCGCCGTCGCGACCCAGCAGTATCCCGGCTGCAAGCAGCGCATCCGCGCGGCCGTCAATGAGCGCGTTGGCATCGAGCCTGAACCTGAACCCCGGATGATGTGTCTGCATAGTCGACCAACCAACGGCGGACTGCGGCCTCCAGGATTTGTGCAGCGCCGGCCTCTCATACTAGAAACATGGTTCCACCGGAAACCCATCTTCAGATCGGCTCTCTGTTGTTCGAGGGCTTCGATCAAATCGATCTGACGGGACCGTTCGAGGTGCTTTCGCGTATTCCCAACTCGACTTACCGAATATTTGCGAAGACCGTCACCCCTGTGCGAGATATAAGGGGCTTACGGTTGCTGGCGGATGCCACCCTGGCTGAAGCACCCCAACTTGATCTCCTGCATGTGCCCGGTGGCTTCGGACAGCAAGCCTTAATGGAAGATAACGAGGTGCTCGATTGGGTGCGGCGCCAGGCGGAGAGTGCACCGTACGTGTTCTCTGTGTGCACCGGCGCTCTCATTTGCGGCGCGGCTGGTTTGCTTAAAGGGCGAAGGGCAACCACCCACTGGAGCGCGCTTCATCTGTTGCCGTACTTCGGCGCCATTCCGGTCGAGGAACGAGTGGTTCTCGATGGAAAGATGATTAGTGCCGGCGGCGTTACCGCCGGCATTGATGGCGCACTGCGGGTTGCGGCCGCGCTGCGCGATGATGAAACTGCGCAAATGATTCAACTGCAGATGCAGTACGCGCCGGAACCTCCATTCAACAGTGGGACTCCGAAGACTGCGCCACCGGCAGTCCTGGAAAAGGCCCGGTGCGCCGTCAAAGCGATCACGGAGCAGCGACAGAGGACAGCCGAACGCGTCGCCCAACGGTTAGAGATTGCCTGCGCGGCAGAGAAGCCGTAGGGCGGGGATGTAGTCGCCGCAAGCACGTCCCGAACAACAGAATCCTTCTACGGGCGCGACGTTCCATGCGGGCACAAGTCGTGTCTTGGTTGATGCGATGGCGCTCAACCGAAAGACGGCGAGGCCTGACGGGCAACTTACCGGGGCAGCACCTGATCGATACAACCGAGCGCCCCAAACTGGTGAAAGCGATCCAGTCGCCGCGCGGACGTCAGACCTCCAACAGATCTTTACCCAAAATGACTGGCCCGCTGTACCCACCGCGGCGCACTGCATCGGTCCACATTTCCTCCGTGATCGCAGGATCTTCGGCCGGTACAAAATGTGAAAGAACGAGGGTTTTCACCCGTGCTTCGGCGGCCACGCGACCGAGCTCTACGGCTGGCGTGTGATGACTGAGAATCGATTTCTTCAAAGCCGCTGCATTGTATGCGTTGGCCAGCAACCGATCTACTGCTGAGGGCCAGAGCACCTCGTGCACCAGCACATCGGCGTCACGCGCGAGCCGGATCAGGGAATCACAAGGCTTTGTGTCTCCAGAGATCACCACGGAACGGTCAGGCGAGTCGAGCCGGTAAGCAAACGCCGACTTCACCGGGGGATGATCGACCAAAGCGCACGTGACCACTACGCCGTTCTCCCGGAGAATAACGCCCTCTTCTGTCAGCTCATGCGGCCTGATGAGCGGTGCGAGTGGAACTCTCGCTTCGTCAGCGATGCGAGTCCGAATAGCGTAGTCGTTCATCTCTAGAAACAATTCCGTCATGCGCGTCAGCGGCGGTGGTCCCCACGTATCGACTTGAGTCCGCAGTCCGGATTCCAAGGCGGTCAACAGCAGCGGACCATATTCCGCGTTGTGGTCGGAATGGTGATGTGATGAAAACGTGGCGGAGAGAGCTCAGACGTACACCGGCGAGGGCCAGGTGCGTGGCGACGCCGACGCCGCAACCAATCACGTAGACAGTCTCATTGACGACAACGACCTGAGAACTGGGAACGCGGGTCTTTCGCGGCCGAGGGCCTCCGGCCGTCCCAAGCAGCATGACGCGCGTCTTCGGACGCGCGGATTGCGCGGGCCCAAACTGCCGGACAGACCCGTACAGACACACGGCAGTCATGCCACGCGCTAACTCGCGCCGCGAACTGCGGGGCATAAGTTCTCCTTTCGAGGAAGAATACACTATCGCGTGTGCGCCCGGCGCAGCCCAAGGGGCCGCCCCACAATGTTATTTTGCGGGGATGAAGAGGAAGTCGACGGGTGAGGAGACTTCGAGCTTCTGGCCGGTGAGGGTGAGTTTGCCCGAGTGCGGGTCGATGCGGAAGATCACGAACTCATTCGATTTCTGGTCGCCCGCGAACGCGAACTTGCCGGTGGGGTCGAGCTGGAAGCCGCGGGGAACGGTTCCGCCGGTTGGTGCGACTTGCACCTGCTTCAGAGTGCCGTCGTTCTGGTTCACGGCAAACACAGCCACCGTGCCAGGGCCGCGGTTCGTAGCGTACACGAACTTGCCTTCACGATCGATCCGAATTTCGGCAGGGTCGCTCTCGCCCGAAAAGCCTTCCGGAACGGTCGAAATGGTTTGGACCGGGTGCATGCTGCCGTCGGCCTTGTTGTGCGAGAAGACGGTTACTTTTGGATTGAGCTCGTTCACGACATACGCGTACTTGCCGTTGGGACTGAACGCCATGTGACGAGGGCCGAAGCCGGCTTGCTCTTTTGCAAAAGGCGGTTCGTTGGGCAACAGCTTCGCGTGCTCGGGGTCGAGCCGGTAGATGCGAATTTCATCCAAACCGAGGTCGGGGACATAGACACGGCGATTGTCGGCTTCAATCACGGCCTCATGCGCATGCGGGCCTTTTTGGCGCTGCGGATTGACGCTGGAGCCTTCCGCGGTCATGAGCGAAGACATGGCGCCGATATGGCCATCGCGCTCGATTGGATAAGCCGAGACGCCTCCGGTTCCATAGTTCGCCACGATGAGCATTCGCCCCGTGTGGTCCACGGTTACATGGCAGGGCGATTGACCGCCGGACGACTGGCTGTTCAAAAAACGCAGCGCGCCCGTACTGCGATCGATGGCGAATCCGGCCACTGCGCCGTTGACCCGGCCTTCGACTTCGCTCACGGCATAGAGATAGCGATAGTCGCGGTCGGTGGCTAAAAATGACGGATTCACCACCTCCCCGGCGAGGCCAATGGATTGAAGTTTGGCGTTATCGGTATCGAAGCTGTAGGCGTAAACGCCCTTGCCGTATGTTCCGACGTAGACGAAGTATTTGGCTTGAGTCGCGCACATGGAAAGAATCGGTATTCCCGCAAAAAGGATCGTGAGCTTGCTTAGCATATCTTCCGGCTTTAACAGTATGTCATTCTGTCGATAAACGATGCCGAAAACAAATTCAATCGACGAACGACTTAAAGAATTGGGTATTACGCTGCCGGAACTTCCCACCCCGATGGCGAATTATGTTCCGTATGTGAGAAGCGGCAATCTGCTGTTTCTCTCCGGTCAAGGCCCGCGTGTGGGCGCCAAAGAATTTAAGACCGGCAAGGTGGGCAAGGACGTTACGGTGGAGGATGCGTATCAGCACGCGCGGCTGGTCGGCATTCAATTACTCGCGGCGGCCCGGCATGCGCTTGGAGATTTGGGCAAAGTGCGGCGGGTGGTGAAGCTGTTGGGGCTGGTGAATGGAACGCCCGAATTCGACAAGCAGCCGCAAGTGGTGAACGGGTGCTCGGATCTGTTTGTGGAAGTGTTCGGCGAGATCGGGAAGCACGCGCGGTCGGCGATTGGGGCCGGGAGTTTGCCGGGGAATATTACGGTGGAGATTGAAGCGATTTTGGAAGTGGAATAAACTCCTTGCTTATGCTCGGCGGTTTGTGCGGGTGAGTTGATTGCGAAACATCTGAGCGAAGCCTTGCCACTCGGGCGCGCGCAGGTCTTCCACTTTCACGCGCATTTTGCGCTGCCAGTTTGGATATTCGGCGGTGCTGCCGGGCAAATTCTGCTGCTCGGTCTCTTTCGTGAAATCCTCCTGGTTCAGCAGCAGAAGCATGGAGGGGACCTGCGCCAGAAATCCGACGATCGCATTGTGCAAATCGCCATCAATCTCCGGGATGCGCTCCGCATCGCGCTCATAGTGAGGCGGCAGCAGGTTCTCGCGATGGAGCGCGTCGAGCATGCGCTGCTTCTCGCGTTTGCGGTCGTTCCACTGGTTCTGGTATGCTGTCTCGTCCGCTAAGCCGGCAGCGCGGCGCGCTTCGATATCGCGCCCCTTCCAGAAGCCGGCGATGGTGGGCAGATCGTGCGTGGTGGAAGAAACGAGGGCCTGCTGCGGATATTCGTAGCTCTGTTTGAAACTGCCGTCCTGCTGATGCTTTTCAAAATAAACGAGGCGATAGCTGAGAATGCCGAAGCGGGCGAGCATTTCGCGGATCTCGTCGGTGACGGTTCCCAGGTCCTCACCGATGACGATGTTCTTGCTGCGTACGCTTTCGAGCGCGAGGATACGCATGAGGTCGGCGGCGTTATCGCGGACATAGGTTCCCTGGGCGGCGGAAAAGCCGGCGGGAATCCAGAAGAGGCGGAACAATCGCATGACGTGGTCGATGCGCAACGCTCCGCCGTGGCGCACGATTTTGCGGATGCTCTCACGATAGAGGCGGTAGCCGCTGTCGCGGTGCGCCTTCTTGTGCGGCGGCGGAAAAGCCCAATCCTGGCCGTTGGGAGAGAAATCGTCGGGCGGCGCGCCCACGCGGCAGCCATTTACATAAAACTGGCGATGGGCCCAGAGATCGGAGCCGCAGTTGTCGGTCGCGAGCGCGAGATCGTGATATAGGCCAACGGGCATTCCGCTTTGCTGCGCGTATTGGTGAACGGCGGCAAGCTGCTCCTCGATGACGAACTGGACGTATTTGTAAAACTCGGCCGTGCGGGGATGCTCGCGGGTGAATTGCCGGCATGCTTCCGAATCGGACGACTGGTATTCCGCGGGCCATTGATGCCAAGTCCAGCGGTTGCGGTCCTGTTTATGCAGCACTTCGTCGAGGGCGCGGTAGAGGGCATATTTGTCGAGCAGATCGCCTTCCTGTTCGCAAAACGCCGCGAAGGCTTTCGAGCGCTCCGAGCCGCGCGCGCGGGCCCGACGGAAGTCGCGGTAGAGCATTTTCAAGAAGCGCTTCTTCAGGCGATCGACTTCCTGATATTGGACGAACTCGGCATCGCGAAGCTGGCGGAGGTTTTCCTGCACGCGCGGAGATTTCGCGAGGCATTGCGCCCAGCGCGAATGGGCGTATTCGGGAACGGCTTCGATATCGATGTAGAGCAAGTTCTTGTAGTACATCGAGAGGGGCAGATAGGGACTCGTGTTGTAGGGGATCCGGTTGTGCAGGGCGTGCAGCGGATTGAGCCCGATGAAGCTGAAGCCGATCTCGTGACGCGCCCAGTCGATCAGGCTCCGGAGATCCGTGAAGTCGCCTGCTCCCCAATTCCGATTGGAACGCAGACCGTACAGCGCGACGTTGAAGCCCGCCGCTTTCCCGCTGTTGGCAAGGCGTTCCGGGAGATAGGCGCGGTCCGGGCAGACGATAAGATGGCTGGGCTCAGAGCTGTTTCCGTTGACGGTGACGCGCAACTTGTGATAGCCCAGCGGGATTTCGGCGGGCAGTATGAGCTCGAACGTGGTCCAGCGGCGGCCGTTCATCACCACATCATGGAGGGCGCGCAATTGCGAAGTGTCGAGTTGGCCGCTGATCTGGTTGCCGTCCTCAAGCTGTACATCGAAGCAGACGGAGCCGTGTTGGTGCTGTTCGAGGGTCAGAGGAATACCGCGATCGCTTTGGCTGACGACGATCGTTTTGGCTAGGACCGCTGCTACATTTTCGGCGAAGCGGCGGGCGCGCTCGGCATCGATGCTCTCCTGGCTTGTAACGTCCCAGCCCAGGGCCTGCAAAATGCCGCGGCGAACATCGGAGGAAATTTCGTGCCTTTTGTGAAAAACGTCGTAATATTCGCGGTCGATGAGGCATTCGTCAGCCGCCCGGGCCAGCGAATCTTCGTAGCTATTCGATCGAATGAATTCAATTTGCGGCATCCAACCTTTAGATTGTAGGCTGGACGTCAGGTTACCTGGGCGGAGAAGGTTTGGAATTTTTCGGCGTCCGGGCGCTTCAATTCCAAGCCGAAGCCGGGGCGCGAGAGATCGGGTTTCAGATTACCGTTTACGGGTTGGACTGCGCCGTCGAAGATCATGTTCTCGATGCGGGCGTGATCGTGAAAATATTCGAGGTTCATGGCCGGAAGGACTGAGCAGCAGAGCGTCGCGTGCATGGAGGGCGCGGTGTGGGCGGAATACGGGAAATGGTACGCCTCGCAGATGGCGCCGATTTTCAGGAAATTGGACACGCCGCCGCAGCGCGTGACGTCGGTTTGGAGCACGTCCACTGCCTGCGCTTCGATCATGAGACGGGCGTCGTCGAGCACGTAAATGTATTCGCCCGCTGCGATTTTCATCACTGCCGGGGCGCGCTCTACCATCAGACGCAGGCCGATGCGGTCGTCGGAGGTGACAGGCTCTTCGAACCAGGTCACGCCGAGATCGCCGAACTGCCGGCTCTTGTGCAGTGCCTGCTGGCGGTCGTATGCGCCGTTTGCGTCGACGTAAAGCTGAGCGCGGCCTTTGAGCGCTTTCTGCACGGCCGTGACGCGCTCCACGTCCTGATCCGGATGGCGCCCGATCTTCATCTTCACGCACTGAAAACCGTCGGAGGCCCAGCCGGTGAGCTGGCGCACGAGCTCCTTTTCGCTGTATGAAGTAAAGCCGCCACTGCCATAGCCCTGAATCTCTTCGCGGACCTGGCCGAGCAATTTCACCAAGGGCTGATTCAGCAAGCGTGCTTTCAGGTCCCAGAGGCAGTTGTCGACGGCCGCGATCGCGCTCGATACTAACCCCGGGCGGCCCCAGTTGCGAACCTGGCGATCCATGGCGGAATGCATGGAGGGGATGTCCAACGCGTTTTTATTGAGGATTTGTTTCTCGATCAGCTCCTGGGCCACGCGAGCGGCCGCGACATTCGCGTACGAGTAGCCAAGACCCGTAGCGCCTGCCGCGGTCAACTCGACGATCACAACGGTCGTGGAATCCCACTGGGCCGTACCGTCGGATTCGGGCTGGTCCGTGGGAATCTTGAGCGCCGTTATTTGGCCGGATTTGATGTGCAGGTCTGAAGGCATCGTGGTTCAGCCCCTCCCTGACGGTCGGGGTTCTGCAATCAGGCGCCACCTAGACGAGCTCACGGACGCGATCTTTGGCGATGGTGGCCGCGATCTTCTCCCAGTCTTTGGTGCCTCTTGCCATCGATTCCGCGAAGTGGATGGCCTGCTTCGCTTCGATTTTGCCGGGCAGAGGAGGTTCGTTGGGATCCACCACGGCTTCGATCAGCACGGGACCCGGCACGGCGAGCGCGCTATCGATCACGTGACCGCATTCCTCGGGCCGGTTAATGGTGAAGCTCGCCATACCGAATCCGCGCGCCACGGTAGCGAAATCGATCGGTTGCAGCGACGTGACGTACTCGGGGTTGCCGAGCAGCACCATCTGCTCCCACTTGATCTGCCCCAGCTCGTTGTTCTTGATGACGAAGATCTTGACCGGCAGTTTGTATTTCACGCAAGTGGCCATTTCACCCATGAGCATGGTGAAGCCGCCATCGCCGACGAACGCGATCACGGTCCGGTCCGGGTGCGCGACCTGCGCGCCGATGGCGTACGGGAATCCGCAGGCCATGGTCGCGAGATTGCCGGAGCAACTATGCATCTGGCCCTGGCGCGCGTGAATCTGCCTGGCCCACCAGGTGGTGATGGTTCCGGAATCGCTGGCGACAATGGCGTCCGAGCCGAGGCGCTTGCCGAGTTCGTAGGCGACTACCTGGGGCTTCATCGGCGTTTCTTTCGCCGTACCGCGATTGTCCATCAACTCGTTCCAACTCTTCATGCGTTTCTGCGCGGCTTCGAGGAACGACTTGCTCTTTTGCTTCAGATGCGGGATTAACAGATCGAGCGTCGGGCCGCTATCGCCGACGAGCGCGACATCGGCCGGGTAACGCAAGCTGATGCGAATCGGGTCCCAGTCGATTTGCACGCACTTGGCTTGGCCGGGCTTCGGATAGAACTCGATATAGGGCAGGCTGCAACCGACGATGAGCAGCGTGTCGCATTCTTCCATGGCGTCTTGGGAAGGGGCCGTTCCGAGCAGGCCCAAGCCGCCGGTCGTGTACGGACTGTCGTCGGGGACGGCCGCTTTTCCGAGGAGCGACTTGACGATGGGAGCGCCCAGCAACTCGGCAACACGCTCGAGTTGCGCGCCAGCCTGCAAGGCGCCGCGGCCCGCCAGGATGGCAACCTTCTTGCCTTTGTTCAGGATCTCGGCGGCCTGCTCAATTTCCTGCGAGCTCGGCTTGCGCATGCTCAAAGCAAATACGTTGTCCACGTGGCCGGGTTTGTTTCGAGGAGACCGCTTGTCTTCATCGAGCTTCTCGTCTTGTATATCGATCGGAGCGGTGATGTGCGCAACGCCTCTGCGGGCCAGAGCGCTTCGGATGGCCAGTTCCGCTACGTTTCGGGCATGTGCCGCGCCCATGATGCGCTCGTTGTAGACGGTGACGTTTTCAAACAGCTTGTCGAGCGGCACATCCTGCTGCGTGTGCGTTCCAATCAGGTCGTGAAATTGCAGGCCGGTGATCGCCAGGACCGGTTGGCCGTCCATCTTGGCGTCATACAAGCCATTCAGCAGATGGATTCCGCCGGGGCCGGAGGTGGCGATACAAACGCCGAGTTTGCCGGTGAATTTCGCGTAGCCGCAAGCCATGAAGGCAGCGGCTTCTTCATGCCTTACCTGGATGAAGCGAATTTTGTCCTGTACTTTCCGGAAGGATTCGATAAAGCCGTCGATGCCGTCTCCGGGAAGTCCGAAGACTGTATCGACGCCCCAGTCCATGAGTGTTTCTACGACAATATCGCCAGTTGTTTTTGCCATGCGCGGTTGCTCCTTAGTTAAGACCCGAGTGGGGGGTAAAAGTAACGGGTAAAACCGCTCCCTGTGGTCGCGGCTCTGTTGAGCACTGTAACTTGTAGCAGTGCGAGTTTCCGATGCGATGCACGTCTACCGCTTTGGTGGACACGAATTTACAGGTCGTAGAGCACATCCAGGATGGCCGTTTTCAGCGATCGCTGTGTCTGGTTGCGGCTACGTCCAGTTTTGTGAGCGGGCTGGAAGTTGCCTACGAGCATTACAAGGGTAGCTACAGCAACCCGATTATGTACACGCCTGTGATTCTGAGCGGAGTTGTGACCGTGACCGCAGCGGGCGGATTCTTTAGCAGGCGCATTGCGGAAACCGCGCTACGCTGGACGGCAGCGACCACGCTGGCCGACGGAGTTATCGGATTCGGTTTCCATATACGAGGCATTTACCGGAAACCGGGCGGCTGGAGACTTCCGATTACGAACATCATCATGGGACCGCCGCTATTTGCTCCGCTGCTGTTCGGCACCGCTGCCTATTTGGGTTTTCTGGCGTCGTATTTGAGGCGCGAGGAAGAGCCGAAGCCCGACGAGAATAACGACGAGCAGTACACGGGATGGCGGCGCGATTTGCACAACGGGCGTTTTCAGAAGCATCTGTGTGTCGTGGCCGCGGCATGGACCGTGTTTTCAGGAGCAGAAGCGCTGTATTCGCATTACAAGAGCAGATTCCGGATCTGGTCGCAATGGACGCCGATTATCCTAACCCCGATCCAACTCGGAGCTTGCATTGGCGCGATCTACAGCGAGCGTCTGGCACGTACGCTGCTGCCCGCTACATCAGCGTTATCGGCAGCGGATGGGGCGCTGGGGTTCTTTTATCATGCGCGGGGTATTAAACGACGCACGGGCGGATTGAAGCACTGGGTTTATAACATCCTATACGGTCCGCCGATTTTTGCTCCGCTGTTGTTTTCGGCGTGCGGCGCTCTGGGGCTGCTTGCGAGTCTTCTGCGGAGGGAAAAGAAGGCGTGATGGAAGGCGAGACAAAGCGCGAGAACTGGATTCGCGATCCCAAAACCGGCGAGCCGATTCCGCCCAGACAGCAGCCGGGCTATTATCCGGGGTACAGCACGCTCGGACAGCGGGCGTTCTGGGATGCGAAGACGCGCGAAGTGGTGGAGGATCGCGTGTACAACATTCCGCCTATTCGCTTCTTTAGCGACGAAGAACTGCAGATCATGACGGCGGTGGCAAACCGCATTATTCCGCAAGACGACCGGCTTCCGGAATATCGCATTCCGGTGGTTAACGCGATTGACGAGCGGTTGCACAAACATGAAATCGACGGCTATCGATTTGAAGACATGCCGCCGGATGAAGAGGCGTACCGGCTGGGACTCAAAGCTATCGACCAAACGGCGCATGAGATACACGGAATGGCGTTTGCGGATTTGGATCCGTTGAAACAGGATTTTCTTCTGAAGACGATTCACGATGGCAAGAAGCTGGCAGCGCACGAGATCTGGGACAAGTTGGACGTGAAGCGCTTTTGGCACATGTTGGTGCAGGACTGCGTGGCCGCCTACTATGCGCATCCGTGGGCCTGGGACGAGATTGGTTATGGAGGCCCCGCTTACCCGCGGGCCTACACGCGGCTGGAAGGCGGACTTCCGGAGCCGTGGGAAGTGGATGAGCAGCGCTACTACTGGTCGGCGCCGCTGAATTCGATCTCCGATATGTATGAGCCGGGAGACGACCCGGGAACTACTTCCAGCCAGGGAGGGACGCATTGAAGGTACCGCTTCTGGGACCGTTCCGCTGGGCGCATGACGGCAAGAAGATACTCGGACCGATGCAGCGCATTTCGACGGAGATGCGGCGCTATTCCGAGGACGACATTGTCGATTTCTGCATTGTGGGCGTGGGTTCCGCGGGCGGCGTACTGACACAGCGGCTGGCCAAGGCCGGGTTCAAGGTGGTGGGGCTGGAAGCCGGACCGTTCTGGGATACCGAGCGCGATTGGGTGAGCGACGAGAAAGGCTCACATAAGCTGTATTGGAACGATCTGCGCATCACGGGCGGCGAAGACCCGCTGGCGTTCGGAGAAAACAACAGCGGAAAAGGGGTGGGCGGCGGATCCGTCCACTGGGCGGCCTTTGCGCCGCGATTTCATCCTTCCGATTTTCGCGTTTACACCGAAGACGGGGTGGGCGCGGACTGGCCGATCTCTTATTACGATCTGAAGCCATATTACGAGCTGCTGGAGCGCGAGATTCCGGTGGCGGGCCCAGCGTATTTCCCCTGGGGCGATCCGCACGGGTATCCGTACGGCCCGCATCCAGTGGGCGGCGTCGGCAGTCTGCTGGTGAAGGGTTGCACGAAACTGGGCATCGGCGTGTGCGCGGGAGGTCCGGTGGCCATTTTGTCGGGCTCACATGGAAACCGGCCGCACTGTATCTACCGGGGCTTTTGCATACAGGGCTGCAAAGTCGGAGCGAAGCAGAGCACGCTCATCAGCCACGTTCCGGAGGCGCTGGAATTCGGCGCCGAGATTCGTGACCGGTCGATGGCGTTTCGCGTATCCATGCGAAACAAAGAGCGAGCGGACGGCGTGTTCTATTACGACGAAGACGGACGCGAGCATTTTCAGCGCGCCAAGGTTGTCATTGTCTCGGGATATGCGATTGAGACGCCGCGGCTCTTGCTGAATTCGGCGTGCCCGGGGCATGAGAAGGGTTTGGCGAATTCGAGCGGCACACTCGGGCGGTATCTGATGGCGCAGGCGGGCAACGTGATTTTGGGCCGGTTTGCGGAGCCGGTCCGGATGTATAAGGCTCCGCCGGCGCACGCGATGAGCGAGCATTTTTACGAAACGGACCCAAGCCGCGGGTTTGCGCGGGGATTTGCGATTCAAACTGTGGGACCGCTGCCGATCGCGTTTGCGAAACAGATGATGAAGGCCAAAGGCGCGTGGGGCTGGGGCATGCGGCGCGTGATGATGGATTACAACCACTGGACGGCGCTGGGGCTGCTGGGAGAGATTCTGCCGTGGGCAGACAATCGCGTCGAGATTGGCGAAGAGAAGGATGCTTTCGGGATTCCGGTGGCGAAGGTGACCTTCACGCTGCATGAGAACGATAAGAAGCTGATCGAGTTCGGCAAGAAGAAAGTCATGGACGTGCTGTGGGCGGCGGGCGCCGAAGAAGTGGTGCAGGAATCGCGTTATGCGCACCTGGTTGGCGCGGCGCGCATGGGTGCTGATCCGGAGACGTCCGTGACGGATTTGTGGGGACGCACCCATGACGTGGCGAATTTGTTTATTTGCGACGGGAGCTTGTTTCCGACGCAGGGATCTGCGAATCCGGGTTTGACGATACAGGCGCTGGCGGCGCGCACGGCGGATTATCTGATTTCGCATGCGGAGCAGATTTTCAAGTCGAACGAGCGGGACATGACGCCACCGCCGATTCGATATCATTTGGCGCCGAAGGATACGTTTAGTAAGGGTGTGCCAAGGGTGTATGCGTGAGCCCCATAACCTAATAGCTGGGCTCGCGCCCAGCGCAGGCTTGCGCCCGCCCCACTGCCGTCAATGCAGGGGAATTCGGTAGATGTTGCGCTGCACATTACTGCGAGCGAACGCGTATGTGGAGGGCGTTGGGCCCGGGTAAGTCCATTCGCCCTCATAAACCTGGACGGGCGCGAGCGTTGCGACGTTCTCCGCCGTGAGGCCGCCGGGCGGTACTTTCGGCAGCACTGAGCCGGGCGGAATTTGAAGCACATACGTTCTGGCGTGCCCCAGTTGACCGAATCGGACGTAGAGCATTCTGCCGTCGCGCGACCACTGCGGCCAGCAGTCGTTGCAGATCGGGACGGGCTGCTCGCCCGAAACCGGATAGGCCACCCACATTCTCGGATCTTCAGGGTCCGGCCAGGTAACAGACACGAGTAGCCACTGCGCATCGTGCGAGCAGCCGCGCAGTGTAATGATCGGCATAGAAACGACCTTTCGCGGTTTCGATTGGCTATCCAACCGGTACGCAAAATTGAAACGGTTCTCGACTCCGCGGAAGAAGAGAGTCCCGTCAGCGGCAAAGCATGGATCATCGGCATCGAGATCCGTGATTTCACGCGGGGGAGCGCGATGATCCAGGCGCGCACTCCACAAACGGGCTTTTCCGGCCGCATCCGGCGACACATAAGCGAACTCTTGGCCGTTTGGTGCAATATCGTAACCAGTGACTCGTACGCCGGGAAGCAGCAGGTTCGAGGCGTCTAAATCCAGGTTGGTTTCCCATAGCTCCGGACCTGGTGTTTGAGATGTGGGCCGATCCACCAGGTAGAACAGCCGCCGGCCATCCGGAGAGAAAAGGTGAGCTGGCGCGTGATCTCCGTAATCGATGCTGGCGGAACCTTCGGAGGGAATTGGGCGTTCGCCCCGCGCATCATGGACCCAAATTTGTGAATTGTTTATACCGGCCGATGTGACGAGCGACTTGCCATCGGGAGCGACCGAGATTCCCTCTTCCTGAGTCGGCCCGAATGTAAGCTGTTCCGGCGAGCCGTATGGGAAGCGCTGCCGCCAAATATGAAATGCGCCGCCCGCGTCGGAATTCAGATAGAGCCAGTGGCCATCCGGCGACCAAGCGGCATCGGTGCAGGCGGCTTCCGGCGGGCCTACGCGCCGGCCCGAAGAACTGCCATTCATTGGAACCACGCGGCATGGTACAAAACCTCTGTTATCCATCTCCGCGAGTACAACCCACTTCCGGTCCGGGGAGACAGAAGAGCGATGGACCATGCCGCGGTCGTGCGGCGGGTCATACACGACACGGGAACTCGTCCGATCTATAGCGGCGGTAGAGAGCAGCATATGGATGCGCTCGGTAATCTCAGAAAACAGGATGTGGCGGTTATCGATCCATTTCAGACCCGTGGCGTTGGGTAGCCAAAGGCGCGGTGCGCCGCCCGAAACCGGCACGGTCCAGGTGTTCCAGGTGATGTGATTCGAGATCGCTGTATAAGCGATTTGCGATCCGTCGGGCGAGAAGACCGGACCTAGTTTCATGGTTCCATCGTGAGTGAGCTGGATGGGCATTCCATCGGGGAGCCGCTTTACACATACTTCGGATTTGCCGAAGAAGGTGTCTGGACCCTTTAGAAATGCAAGCATGCGGCCATCGGGCGAGAGTGCCGGTTGCACGGCAGCCTGCTCCGCGGTGAGCTGCGTCCACTGCGAAGAACCGGGCGGACTGGAATTCGAGGACCGGCGATAGATGGCGTAACCAGCTCCTATCAGCAGAACAAACAGCAGCGCGGCAAGCGGGTATAGCCGTGATTGGACGCGCCGGGCGTTCGTGTCCGCGGCGTGCGGTCTGGCCAGTTCGAGATCGGCTCTCAAATCCGAAGCCGCGTGGTAGCGCAGTTTGCGGTCCTTCTGAATCGCTTTGGAGATGATGCGGTCGAGTTCACCGGGAATTTGCGGATTCATCGCACGGGCTGATGCGGGCGTGCGGTTGAGAATGGCATCTAGAACGGCCGCGGGTGTTGAACCGCTAAACGGCGGGCGGCTCGTGGCCATTTCATAAAGCACAGCGCCGAGCGAGAACAGATCCGCTCGTGCATCGACCTCCTCTCCCCGCGCCTGCTCGGGAGCCATGTAGGCGAGGGTGCCGAGCGTGGAACCGGTTTCGGTAAGTGAGGCGGTTTCCGCACGGATCGACTTGGCCAATCCGAAATCGAGGATCTTCGCGCCGCCCTCACTGGTCAGGAAGATATTCGCCGGCTTGATATCCCGGTGCACGATTCCGCGGGCATGAGCGGCTTGCAGCCCTTTGCATATCTCAATACCTATGGCGCAGATTTCGTCCGGCAAAAGAGGCCCGGCGACGATGTGCTGGCGCAGATCCTGACCTTCCAGCAGTTCCATCACGAGAAACGGCCGGCCCTGATATTCGCCTATATCGTGGATGGTGCAGATGTTCGGGTGACTCAAGGCGGAAATGGCTTGCGCCTCGCGACGAAAACGTTCCATGGAGGCGTGGATCGACGTGGCCAGAAATTTCAGGGCCACGTCGCGGTCGAGGCGCGAGTCGTGCGCGCGGTAGACCTGGCCCATGCCGCCGGCGCCGATGAGGGAATGGATTCGATATGGACCCAATTGTGTCCCGGGCGCGAAATAACTGGCGCTCGCAAGATTAGAAACGCTCTGCGTGCCCTCAAAGGCAGGCCGACTCAGTAGCTGGCCGCTCGAGCTGTTGCGGGCAAGCAGGGATTCGATTTCCTGACGCAGTTCTTCGTCGCCGTTACAGGCCTCGGCCAGGAAAGCCGGGCGTGCGGCCGATTCGCGCTCGAGTGCGGTGTGAAACAGTTGTTCGATTTGCCGCCAGCGGTTGGGATCCATGGACAGGTCCCTCTGTCTGTCTCATAATGTTACTGCGTTGCAGCCTGAAGGCCGCGCCACATACTAATGTTTGCGGCGGGTGGGGTGTATGGCTTGTTCGAGCACTTGTTCGCGATCGCCGCTGAGCCAAGCATCCTTGATCTGCTGCTCGCTGAGCCCGGCGAGACGTCCGGCCAGAATGAATCCTGGAAGGGCGTGTTCCAGATCGTGCCAGCGGGCCATTTCGATGACGGAGGGTAACGCGCGCTGGCGGAGAAGGGCGAGAGTGTCGGGATTGCGGTCGTCCGTGAGATTGACGAGCGCGAGGCTGGCATTGCGCCGGTCCGACCAGACGACGGAATTCATGAGTTCGACGAACCAAGTGGGTTCGATTCGAATTTCCTGATCGGGGTGAAGTTTTGAGCCTACGGCGACGGCGTGCAGCGAGCGCATGGCGTTCTCGCGTACGATATCTTCCGGGTCCTGCAAAGCATATTGCAAGGCGTTGACGATGAGTTTTGAACTACGGGAATCGCGCGGTCCATATTGCAACAGGTAGGCGGCCGCCGCGCGCTGCTCGGGGTTGTCGGATTCGCGCAGGACTTTATCAATGGTTGCGAGATCGCGGCTGACAAACGGAAGGAAGGACTGCTGCAACTGGCGGCAGACCGGATCGGCCATGAGCGAGTATCCGTTGGTGAGATCCTCATCCGCATTGCGGGCGCGGATGCTGGCCGCGACCTGATCGAGAAAAGTTTGGTAGTTGCCCATGAGCTCAACGGGCAGAGTCACGTTGAGGGTTGGCGCGGGATGATATTCGATATGGGGCGCCTCGCGCTCCTCGACGCCGACATAGACCAGCAGATTGTTTTGCTCGCAGCAGACTGCTTCCACGCGGGAAGCGACCACGCCGGAGATTTTATCGATGCGGTCTTCCGCGCCTTCGCGGGAGGGCAGGGGACCGCCGGTCGTTGCTCCTAAGGCCGATTTGATCTTCTGAACGGATACCTTCCGCGCACCGTAGACTTCGATGACGCCGATGCGCGGAGTAATATCCTCGGCTCTCGCCGCGATACAGATGGCGAGAGCCAGGAGGGAACAGCGATATCTCACAGACTCCAGTATGAAGGGTCAAGTCTGGGCTCCCTGGGAAAACCGCTCCGTTGAAAGTCGCGGCCCCTCGCTTACGCTCAGGGTTCCGATCTGGGGTCGCTTACGCTTCCGGTTTCCGGGCCACCGGTGTATGCGGGGTGAGCCCCGCGATGGCTCGGTTTCGGCGCGTCGTCGAGTAGGGCTGCACTTTCATGCAATTCTGCGGTCCGAAGGGCCATGGGATACTCCCTAGCGGTCGCGGCTCTGCTGTTCGTTTAGGCCTGTTTTTCGGCGAGATCCCCGATGAGCGGCAGCTTGACCTTCTTGTTGTTATAGGCCGTCCACATCATGTAGAGCCAGATGCCGAAGAAGCACAACATCAAGATGGGATAAAGCAGAAAGCCGATGCCATGCGTGAGCAGAGAAATGAAGCTCCAGGCGACCTCGACAACCACAACGGCGATTGAGAGGAAAATCGACTGAAAGGCGTGGAAGCGAACGGTCTTGTTCTGGTTGTACGGGGCGATCACCAAAAAGATAATGCCCGTGATGAACCCAAAGAGATAAGACAGAGCGCTCGCCACGTTCTCGCTCATTCCCGACGTAGTCGCCGTCCCGGCGGGCGGAGCATAGGCAGCTCCTGCCGCGGGGCCAGCGCCTGCCGTCGCCGCAGCCCCGCAGTTGGGACAAAAAGCACCAGTGGTTTGCGTACCACAATTCGGACAAAATGCCATGTAAAGGACCTCCCGGATTTACAATCCGTGTTCTTATGAGTCTATTGCAATTGAGGTACCGGTTGCGAGGCGGTCACAGGACGCCGGAGTACAGGGCGTAGTACCAAGTTCACCAGTACCATCAAGAGGGAGAAGATGGGGATCAGCATAAGCGCCCGGCGATAGTTCTGTCCGGACGCCAGGGCGCCGATGATTCGGGAGCTGACGGCGAGGCCGATCCAGCCGCACGTGATCACGATTCCCATGGCGGTGGCCGTGCCGCGAGAGAAGGTATCGCCGGTGATGGCGAGCGTGGTGGGGAAGACCGGGGCCATGCTGAGCCCGGCGCAGAAAACCGCGGCTGTGATGGACGCTTCCGACCCGAGTTCCAGCATGGCGAAGGTCGTGATTGCCATGAGAATGCTGGATACCAGCGTAACGGTCACGGCGGGGACTTTGATGAGGATGCGCGAGACCACGACCCGGCCCAGAAGGATGCCGAAGGCGAATCCGTAGCTGACGACGTGCCCGGCGGTGGCTGCGCTGAAATTCATAGTGACGAGATATATCTTGAGCCAGTTCCAGACGCCTACTTCGCAGGACACGTAGAGGAAAAGAAAGAACGAGAGGAGAATCAGGGCGGGTTTCGAGAGCAGGCCCGGAGCTTCGCTCAGCCGGAAACTGGATTCTCCGGTCGGGCCCGGCATTCTGGTGACGGCGCTGCAGAGAAACGCCAGGGCTGTCAGCGCTGCAATGCCGTAGCAGACGTTACTGGGGTTGATGTTCTCGCTTGCGACATACGTAGTGACGATTCCGCCCAAACCAAAAAAGAGATTCAGGAAATTCAGCGCCGAACCGCGCCGGTTCGGTTCCATGGCTCCCACGAGCGCGTTGGCTCCGGTGACGACAACGCCGCCGCCGAATCCGAGCACAAAGTAAACGACCAGCAGACCGGCGTAACCGCCCGCGTTCGGGGCGGAAGCGAGCGCCGCGACGATCAGCCCGAGTCCGGTCAAAAGGGCGGGCTTGTTGCCTTTGATGTCGATGAGCGGTCCCGCCGAGAGCGAGGCAATGACCAAGCCGAGTGCCTGCAGAGTGGCGAGGGTGCCCTGCTGGCCAGCCGATAATCCGTACGTGGGCAGGAGCGCGCCCAAAATCGGCGCGATTAGGCCGTAAACGAAGATGGTCAGGATGGCCGAAACAATGAGCACCGAAGAATGTTACCAAATCAGCAGGTTACGGCAAAAAGAATCAGCCACAGATGGACACAGATACACACGGATGGCCGGCTGCGATCTGCTCCAGGATGCCGGCGGCGCGTTCGCAATCTTCGCGGGTTACGTCGTAATGCGTGAGCATGCGCATGTGGGTTGGATTAATGCCGTTTGCGAGCACGCCGGCGGATTTGAGTTCGCGGCTGAGTTCGGTGCTAGTTACGCCTAAACCGGAAACGTCGAAGATGACGATGTTGGTCTGGACGCGAGCGGGATCGAGTTTGATGCCGGGAATTTCGGACAGGCGTTCGGCCAGGAACCGCGCGTTTTGGTGATCCTCCTGCAGACGCGAGGGGGATTCTTCGAGGGCAATCAGGCCGGCAGCGGCCAGAACGCCGGCTTGGCGCATGCCGCCGCCCAGACGTTTGCGATAAAGACGCCCGCGTTCAATGGCTTCGGCGGTTCCCACGACCAGAGAACCGACGGGCGCGCCCAGACCCTTCGAGAGGCAGAACATCACGGAATCGAGGTCACGAGCGATTCTGGAAACCGGAGTGGCGGTGGCTACGGACGCGTTGAAAATGCGTGCGCCGTCCATGTGGACTTTGATGCCACGGCTATGGGCTTCGGCGCAGATCTCGTCAATTACGGCGAGAGGATAAACGGCGCCGCCCGCCATGTTGTGCGTGTTTTCGAGCGCAATCAAGGTACACGGAGCGTTGTGAGGAGTACCGACGCGGAGAACAGGCGCGATCTGGTTCCAGATCAGAATGCCGTCGTCCGCGCGAATGGTACGAGCTAAGCAGCCGGAGAACCAGGCCATCATGGAGAGCTCCCAATCCATCAGGTGAGAGCGGGCGTCGCACACGACTTCCTCGCCGTGGTTGGTGTGCATTTTGATCGCGATGCTATTGCCCATGGTGCCGGTGGGCACAAACACGGCCGCTTCTTTGCCGAAGATTTCGGCCGCGCGCTTTTCGAGGAGATTGAGAGTTGGATCTTCGCCGTAGACGTCATCGCCGACTTCGGCTTGCGCCATGGCGGCTCGCATTTTCGCGTTTGGCTTCGTTACCGTGTCGCTGCGGAGATCGATCCAGCGGCCGTCAGACATTCACAAACTCCTGGAAGATTTCATTGGAGAGCAGGACGCCGCGATCGGTCAAGCGCAGGCGCGTGCCGGCGCGTTCCAGCATGCCGGCCTGTGTCCATTTTTCGATAGGTTGTGCGAAGCGGGACCATTCGGTGGGGGAAGGTTCGATGCCGTCCATTAATCGTAAGCCGACGTAAAAGTGCTCTTCGGAGGGGGCTGGGGTCGCTAACGCTTCCGGCTCTGTTTCAGATGTATAGTGCTCCAGGGTGTCGGGGTTGCTCCAGCGAGAGCGGCCGTCGAAGGAATGGGCATCGAGGCCAAAGCCGATGTACGGCTCAAGCTGCCAGTATTTCAGATTGTGACGGGAGCGGTGGCCGTCGCGTGCGAAGTTCGAGATCTCGTAACGCTTCAGGCCCAGGCTGGCGAGACGTGCGACGGCACGTTCGTACAATTCGGCGACGAGATCCTCATTGGGGACAGCCGCTGCCCCATAACGGACACCTCCGAGCAGCAGTTCTTTGCCGAGCCGGCTGTCTTCATCCACTTCGAAGATGTAGACCGAGACGTGGGGGGGCGCGAGCCGCTCGATCCAATCGAGCGAGTACTCCCAGGATGCGGCGGTTTGGTGCGGTAATCCGGCGATGAGATCGATGTTTATGTTGGACAGGCCGATTTCGCGTAGGAGCTGAACGTCACGTTCCACGGTTTCAGCCGTGTGGCGGCGTCCGGTTTGGCGCAGTTCCTCGGTGACGAAGGATTGCACGCCGAGGCTGAGGCGGTTAATTCCGCAATCGCGCCATTGCTCGGCGGCTTCGCGATTGATAGTTCCCGGAGCGCATTCGAGAGTTGTTTCTGTCATGTGACCCTGGGGAATGGCCTGCATGAGAGCGCGCAGCAACTCAGGAGACATCAGACTGGGCGTGCCGCCCCCGAAGTAGAGCGTTTCCGGGTTCCACTCCCAGCGATGCGACTGGATCTCGTTCAGCAGCACGGCTTCGTAGCGCTGGCGATCATCAGTGCGCGCGACTCCCGAAGCGAAGTTGCAGAAGCTACACTTCTGGCCGCAAAAAGGATAAGAAATGTAAACGCCCGACACGAATGCTACAACTCGACGTGCTCGCCGATCTGTTTCTCGATGGCGGATTCGATGAGCTCCGCGAGCGATTGATTGGTGTCAGGCAGCACAAATTCGTTGCGGGCCGGATCCCAATCGAGCTTAAAACTTCTGGAGTGCGCGGAGACCCAAATTTGACGAACCGGCGTGTTGGGGCTCACCACAAACCGGCCTTTCGGCTCCTCAAATTCAATCGAAAGCGCGCCGGAGTTGAAGTCGGGCTCGAAATCGTATTGGTCGGAGGCGGAGGAGAGCTTTTTGTAAAGCGACTCGAGCGCCGCATCCGAGCGTGTTTTGAATTCCTGTTCGTCCATTCGTGATATTTACATTGTCTAACGAGGGCCGGCCGCTTGCTTACGCGCGGTTCTGAAACTTTCCCTTTCGGGGTATCATCTGGCTAAGTGCGCACCAACGTATGGAGCCATCGTGTATCCGCCAAAGCCTGATTCCCGGCACGAGTAAGCTCTTCGGGGACTACCTCTACGACTTCCACCGAGTAGCGCGCTACTATTCCCATCCCTTTTGCGAGCCAGATTCCTTTACGGAAGCGGCCAAATGCATGCAGTTCCCCGATTCGCGGCGGGCCGAAATCGTGGCGGCTCTGCGGCGGCAGAACGGAGATTCGGCGACGCTTCAGAAGCTGGCGCAACCCGGAACGGTGGCGGTGGTTACCGGGCAGCAGGTCGGATTTCTTTCCGGGCCTGCTTACACGATATTTAAAGCTTTGACGGCCGTACGGCTGGCCCAGCATCTCACCAGCCAGGGAATTCCAGCGGTTCCGATCTTCTGGCTGGCGACAGAAGACCACGATCTGGCGGAAGTGGATCACGCCTGGGTTTTCGACCACCAGGCGCGCCCCGAAAAGATCGCGGTGACCGGGACCGTGGTGAATGGCGGGCCGGTGGGAGATGTGCAGTTTACGGAAATTCCGCTCGACAAACTACGGGCTGCGTTGGGCGAGCTGCCGTTTGCGGACGAAGTGGTCGATCGGCTCGGGCAAGCGTATCAGCCGGGTGCAAGCTTCGGCGCGAGCTTCCGGCATTTTGTGCAGGAAGTGCTGAAGAACTGCGGCCTGCTTTATCTTGATCCGTTGGGGCCCGCTGTCCGGCAGATTGCGGTTCCGTTTTTAACCGAAGTGGTGGAGCGGCTGCCGGAATTGCTTTCGGACCTGAAAAAGCGAAATGACGATCTGGTTGCGGCTGGATACCACGCCCAAGTGCATATCGATGAGCAGACCTCGCTGCTGTTTTTGATCAATCAGGGAAAACGGGTTCCGATGCGCTGGGATAACGGGCGTTTTCGCACGAAGGACGGCTCGTATGTAACAGCGGATCTGGAAGGGCTCGCGCCGCGCATTTCACCGAACGCGCTGCTGCGGCCGGTGATGCAGGATTATTTGCTGCCGACGATTGCTTATGTCGGCGGGCCTTCCGAGATAGCGTACATGGCCCAGAGCCAGGTTTTATACCAGGCGCTGTTGCAACGCATGCCGGTCATCTTTCCGCGAAACAGCTTTACGTTGCTCGACGCCAGAGCCGCGAAGTTGATGCAGCGGTACGAGCTCGGGTTCGCGGATCTGCTGGATCATCAGGCGCAGGTGAAGAGCCGGATTGCGGCGCGTTTGGTCCCGCACGGGCTCAGCGAAGAGTTTGCGGGGCTGCGGGCGAATGTGTCGGCGTCGGTTGCAAAGGCGCGCGAGAACCTGGCCGGCTTCGATCCGACGTTGGAGGCCGCTTCGAAAAAGAGCCTGGCGAAAATTCTTTACCAGGTGGAGAAGCTTGGGCAGCGAACGGCTCGGGAAATTATGCGGCGCGACGAGCGAGCCACGAGAGATGCGGATTATCTGATCAATCTGGTTTATCCGCAGCGCCATTTGCAGGAGCGGCTCTATTCGATTGTTCCGTTTCTGGCGAAGTATGGGATGGATCTGCCGGAGCGGTTGCTGGGGTTAGCGCAACTGGCTTGTCCGGATCATATGGTACGCACGTTGTAGTTGAATCCACGGTCGGTACAATAGCGGGTTTGAAAGCTGTTTTCCTTTGCATTGCCGCGTGCGCGGTATCGGTGTGCCTGCGGGCCGATACGGCGGCGAATCTGGAAGACCAGCTGGAGAACCAGGCGGAACGCCTCATCCGGAGCGGCGACAAGGATGGCGCGCTGGCGGCGTTGACGCAAGCGGCCGCAGTCCGGCCGGCTTCCGCGCGATCCGAAGACCGGATCGGCTTCCTTCTGGCGGTCCTGGGCCGGCGGGATGAGGCCGCGCAGCACTTTCAAAAATCGTTGTCGCTCGATCCCAATTACGCGCCAGCCCACTTCCATTCGGGCGTTGCGCTGTGGCTTGCAAACGATCCAGAGCATGCGATGCCGGAATTGCAGGCTGCCGCAAAGCTCGCGCCGAAGGTTTTCGATTATCGATACCGTTTGGGGGCGGCGTATCTCGACACCGGCCATTACGATCAGGCCATTTCGGAATTGCGAGACGCGGTTGCGATTGACCCATCGAAAGCTGCGGCGTGGCAATCGCTCGGCCGGGCTCTGCAGGCGAAACGCGATTTGGCCGGGGCGCTGGATGCGTACCAGCATGCAGTGGCCGCAGATCCCAACAATGACACTGCCCGGAACGATTATGCGTACGCGCTGATCGAGACGCGGGAGGCGGACCGAGGCATTGCGGAGTCGCGGAAGGTCCTGGCGCACAAGCCGAAGGACACGAGCGCGCTATTGAATATCGGGTACGCCTATATGAAGAAAGGCGAGTTTGATTCTGCCGAGAAAGCGTACCGCCAAACGCTGGCGATCGACCCCAATTCCGCCGCGGCCCACTACAATCTCGGAATCGCGCTCAAGATGCAGGATCGGCTCGATCCGGCGCAGGCCGAGTTGAAAGAAGCGATTCGACTGGACCCGTCGCTGATTGAAGCGCATTATGCGCTGGGCATTGCGTACTGGCAGCTTGGAAATCCGGACGGGACCATGGAGCAGATGCGCGCTGCGATTGCCGCGAAGCCGGATTATGCGGAGGCGCATTACATGCTGGGAATTGCGCTGAAGCAAAAGGGCGAGCTGGACGCGGCGATTCCGGAACTGCGGGAAGCGATCCGGCTGGACCCGAGCACACCGGGGCCGTATAACATGCTGGGCCAGATTCTGCGCATCAAAGGCGACAAGCAGGGCAGCGAGGAAGCGTTTGCCACCGGGGCGCGGCTGAAGCGCGAGGCCGACGCGCAGCTTGCCAACACGCTGGAACAGGGCATGCGGGGTGGAACTTTCCCAAAGCCCATCACCAACGGCCCACGCTAGACTCAGAAAGAACCATCACGTTGGTATGCTGTCGCGCAGGTCTTTTGTTAAATCGCTGTGTGCAACCGCGCCGGTGTTTTCGATTGATCAATTGCTGGCCGGGACGCCACTCGGCGTGCAGTTTGTGAACGTGGCGCGCGAAGCAGGGCTGAATTGCAAAACGATTTTCGGCGCGGAGAACAAGAACAAGTATCTACTGGAGACCACGGGCTGCGGCGTGGCGTTTATCGATTACGATGACGACGGCTGGCTCGATATTTTCTTTGTCAACGGCACGCGATTCGAAACCACGTATCCGAAGGGCTCGGAACCGATCAGCCGGCTGTTCAAGAACAACCGTGACGGCACATTCACGGATGTGACGCACAAAGCAGGGCTCGCGCGAACCGGATGGGGGCAAGGCGTTTGCGCGGGCGATTACAACAACGACGGGCACGTGGATCTTTTCGTCACGTATTGGGGAGACTGCGCGCTCTATCGCAACAACGGGAACGGAACGTTTACCGATGTCGCGGAAAAAGCAGGCGTCACGACGCGCACCACTACGGGACTGAAGCGCTGGAATACCGGTTGCGCGTTTCTCGATTATGACCGCGACGGCCATCTGGATTTGTATGTAGCCAACTACATTGATTTCGATCCGAAAACCGCGCCGCTGCCGGAGAGCGGACCGTGCCTTTACGAAGGATTGATTGTGGCGTGCGGTCCGCCGGGGCTCAAAGGCGGACGCGACATTCTGTTTCATAACAACGGCGACGGCACGTTCATGGATGTTTCGGAGAAAGCCGGCATCTGGAAGAAGCAGGGTACTTACGGGTTGGGAGTCCTGGTGGGGGACTTCGATAACGACGGCTGGCCGGATATCTACGTGGCGGACGATTCCGCACCTTCCGCGCTGTTCAAGAATAATCACGACGGGACGTTCACCGATATTGCACTCGAAGCAGGCGTTGCTTTCGGGGCGGATGGAAAAACGCAGGCCGGGATGGGAGTTTCGGCCGCAGATGCTTTTGCCACGGGCAAACTGGACATCGTAAAAACGAACTTTGCGGGCGATACGTCCAGTCTGTATCGCAATCTGGGGAACTGGAATTTCGAAGACATAACCTTTCAGGCGGGGCTGGGCCGGAACACGCGTTTTCTGGGGTGGGGCGCCACGTTTATCGATTTCGATAACGACGGCTGGCCCGATATTTTGATCTGCAACGGGCATGTGTATCCCGAGGTGCGGGAGAAAGCAAGCGAATCGGGGTATCGCGAGCGCAAGGTGCTGTATCACAATCTGGGAAACGGCAAGTTCGAAGACGTTTCGCTCGATGCCGGGCCGGGCATTTTAGAAACCGTCGCGGGGCGCGGCTGCGCGATCGGCGATTTCGATAACGACGGCGACCTGGATGTGGTGGTCAATTGCGTGAACGATGTTCCGCAGTTACTGCGGTGCGACAGCACGCTGAAGAATAACTGGATCAAAGTGAAAACGGTCGGGACGAAATCGAACCGGTCGGGGATCGGCGCGCGGATTTATTGCCGGCCGGAAGGCGAGCATCCGCAGATGGACGAAGTCCGGAGCGGCGGCAGTTACATTTCGCAAAGCGACCTGCGCGTACATTTCGGGCTCAAGAAGGCGACGAAAGTCGATTTAGAGATTCACTGGCCAAGCGGCGTTGTCGATAAAGCGCCGGGCGTGGCGGTGAACCGGGTGGTTACGGTTGTGGAGGGGAAGGGGTTGGCGTAGAAACGGCCGCTCCCTCACGGTCGCGGTTCTGTTAGTGTTTGTGGCCCAGGGCCGCGAAGCGCCGGTCTGCCTCTCCCTTTGAGACATCTTCGATGTGGGTCGCAACCCACCAGAAGTTCCCGCACGGATCTTCCACTCCGCCGCTACGGTCTCCGTAGAACTGGTCCTTCGGCTCGCCGAGCGATTTTGCCCCTGCTTCGATGGCTTTACGGAAAGCTGCATCGACGTCCTCGACATATAGATAAACCGCACAGGGCCGCGCGCCCCAGGTTTCGTTGGCCTGGCCCATCATGACCACGGAATCGCCAATTTTCACTTCGGCGTGAATAATGCTTCCGTCCGGCAGCACGGAGCGATGGATCTCCTGTGCGCCGAAGGCCTGCTGAAGAAACGTAATTAGGCGATCAACATTGTTCACAATCAGATACACGTTGGCCGTATGAAAGCCGTCTGGAATGGATTTGACTTTGGAAGCCATAGTGCTCCAATTATGCGGCGAAACGGCAGAAGTGTGATTGTAAAAATTTGACCTTCAGTCGCCAAGCGGTACGTGGTTCAAGTGCCAGGGCCGGCTCGCGGAATACGCGGACGGATTGATACCGGAAAAGGCCTTGAAATCGTGAATGAAATGAGCCTGATCGAAGTAACCGGTTTCGAGCGCCAGATCGGCCCAATTGATCGAGCCGCCAGAGGCGATGCGCTCTAAGGCTCGATGAAAGCGGCGGACCCGGCAGAAAAGCTTCGGTGTGAAGCCCACCTGCTGCCGGAAGCGGGCGATGAAGTGCCGCGGGCTGAGGCCGGTCTGGTCCACGATTTCCGTAATGGTTGGTACCGCGGGTCCGCTCTGAAGTTGGTGCAGCGCAAAGCCGACCGCCGGATGCGGCATTGCTGGGTTCGCGAGGCGGCGCAATAGCGCCTGTTCCAGTCTCGAAAGCCGCTCGTCGGGCGTGGCGGCCTCCAGCAGTTGTTCGCGCAACTCGGTAGAAAAACTGCCCCAGAGCGCATCGAGCGGTACGTGCGAGGCATGCAACTCATCAATGGGCGGAGCAAAGAACGGAAATGCGCCGCCGGGTTTGAAGTGAATTCCCGCAAGGCTCATGCGGGCGGGTGTATCGATCACGCAGAATTCGGTTTGCGGACCGACCACCAGACAGCCGTTCAGCGTGCGGCAGCGAGTCAGGTCGCGGCGGTCGTAAATGCGATGCCGGTCCTCGCGCAGATTGATGATGATTTGCAAACAGCCATCCGGCAACGCGCGTTCGTGAGTATGCGCCTGAGGCCCACCTTCGAAGAGCCAGAGACTCTGGACGAAACGCGCGAGCGGCGGTTCCGGTGTGCGATGCCAAAGTTGCATACGTGTCTTATCAGTGGAACGCAATTCGAAATAGGTTGCCTTGGAAGTCGTGCTTGGAATAAGCATAGGTCGAAGGATCGGGTCCGACAGACAGATTGCTCCGTTCGATGACTTTTACGCCAGGCACCTTCGGAAGGTCCGCGGGCGAAGCGATTCCGGAAACCGGAAAATCGGGGAACTGCCTGCCGTGTTGCAGCGGAATAGCAAATGTCCTTCCCGTGGAAGAGTTGGCGATATCGGTATCCAGATACAAATACTTGCCATCGGCGGACCATTGCGACAGACAAAAGAACGGGCAAATGGTTCTGGCCTCGCCGCCGTGAATTCGGAAAGCCACGGTTTTCCAATTCGTTTCTTCTCCGGCCGCAGGCACGAGGGCAGTGACCCACTGGCCATCGGGCGACGTTCCCCATTTTGCAAGAACCGGCGTGGTTGTGATTTGCTCGCGTCCGGTTCCGTCCGTATTGATTCGATAGAGAACATTCTGCTTCTCTTCCGGCGCAATGAAGATTAATTCGTGCGGACCACCAAATGATGGACCAAGAGCGCCCCGAGCCAGCAAGCGAGGCGGTGAGCGCCGGTCGAGAGGCGCCAGCCAAATCTGTGTCCCCTCTGCGGCAAAAACTATTTCTTTTTCATCGTTTGAGAGAGCAAAGTCAAAGATCGTAAAGCCGGGCAATAAGCGCTCGGTTTTGCCGGATGCAAGATCTATGGACCAAAGGGCGCCGCTTTGGCCGAAAGGTGAAGAGCGGTCGCGAGCGGGAGATTGGCTTGTAACGGAAGCTGGATTTTGCCGGGACAGATAAAACACCCGCATCCCATCCGCGGAGATTTGCGGGGCGAACGCGAACGCTTCTGAAGAGATAGGGCGATCGCCTCCAGCATCGTGGATCCAAATCGTGCTGCTGCGGACGCCGACGGAGGTAACGAGAGAGCGGCCGTCGGGGGCAAGGGCAACACCCTCTTCTTCGCTTGGTCCGAAAGTGATTTGCTGGGGAGTTCCGTCGGGGAAATGTTGGCGCCAGAGATGCCAAGCCCCTGCGACCTCGGCATTGAAATACATCCAGTGCCCATCCGGAGACCAGCCAGCGGCCAGGCAGGCGCCTTTAGGCCCTACCTGCCGGTTTTTAGAACTAGCCAGGGACACCAGTCTACAGGGGAGCCACGAGGTGGTGTGGTCCATCTCCACAATCAGAATCCAATTGCGGTCCGGGGATGCGAACGAATAATGGGCCATGCCGCGCCTATGCGCCGGGAAGTAGATGGGCCGCTCATCCGAACGATCTTCCGCGGAGGTCACAATGCCCATGTGGGTACCGGTTCCCTTCTTGATTTCGGAGAAGAGAACCTGCTTGTTCGAGAGCCAAGTGAGACCGGAGGCGTTCGGCAACAGCAAAGTTGATTGACCGCCTAAGACGGGCACGGTCCATGTGTCCCAGGAGCCGCCGGGCTTTAGAAGAGTGTAGGCGATCCGGGAGCCGTCGGGTGTAAATACCGGGGCGTATTTGAGATCGGGCTCATTCGTGAGTTGCTTCGCCTCGCCGTCCGGCAGTAACTTGACATAGATCTGGCCGCGGCTCTGGAAAAATTGTCCTCCGCGGATAAAGGTCACCATTCGTCCATCCGGCGATAGGGCAGGCGCTCGGGCGGAATCCGCGTAATCGGTGATCTGGGTGTATTCGAGGGCGCCGTGGCTGGGGGAGGACCTCGAGTTGAGGAAGAGCACGGCGCCCAACAACGCCAGCAGTACGAATGCGATGGCGGCACTCCATTTCCAGGCGGACTTGAACCGGGGACGTGCGGGCGCAGCGTTCTCCGATTCGTGAACGAGTTTCCGCAAATCCAGCAGCAGGTCGCGCGTCGATTGATACCGATCCGCGGGTTCTTTCCCCAGCGCCTTTTCGATCACCTTGCGGAGCGCAACGGGAAGATGCTGGGGAACCGGCTGCGGCGCCCCGCGCATGATCTTCTGAAGCACTTCCAAACTGGTGGAACCTTCAAAGGCCCGGTGGCCGGATACCAGTTCGTACAACACGAGGCCAAACGAAAAGATGTCACTGCGCACATCCAGGGGCTTACCTGATGCCTGTTCCGGCGACATATACGCAACGGTTCCGATGACGACGCCCGGGGCGGTTCGCTGTCCGGTCAGGGTTCGGGTGCGATCGCGCTCGGTTGCTTCCACGAGTTGGGCTAATCCGAAATCCGCTAGCTTGGCGTAACCGCTTTTGGGCACCAGAATGTTTTCGGGCTTGATATCCCGATGCAAAATACCGGCTTCATGAGCGGCCGCCAGGCCTTCAGCGACCCCGGTCAACAGCTCTACACATTCCCGCCAAGTCCGGCTGCCGGCGCGCGCCCAGTCCCGGAGCGTGCCGCCATCCACGTATTCGGTAATCAGGTACTGGCGATTTTCGAATTCTCCAACGTCGTGCACCGTAAGGATGTGGGGATGATTGAGCGACGATGCCATTTGCGCTTCGCGCTGAAAGCGGCGGCGCGCGGCTGCGCCAGCCAATTCGTCGGGCAGCACCTTTACCGCGACCGGGCGATTCAGCCTGACATCGAGAGCGCGATAGACCACGCCCATACCGCCCTCTCCGATCGGGGCGTCGATCCGGTAAGAGCCAATTCGGGCGCCGATCTTCAGCGCCGGCACCGGCCGCCAAGGCCGATGTTCGAACAAGCTATCGCCGAGATCCTGGTAGCCAAGCAGGGATTCCACTTCGCGGCGCAACCGTTCATCCGCGCAGACGCTGTCGAGGAAGGCTGTTCTTTCTGACGGCTCCCGCTCCAACGCCGCGTGGTAGAGCTTCTCCACTTCAGGCCAAGTGTCAGGCGCCATGGCGATCTCTCCTGACCACTTCGCGAGCCAGCCACGGCTTGGCGAGCCGCCAATCGCGCATCACGCTATCCGGCGAGATCTTGAGGACCTCCGCCGTTTCGTTTACGGTCAGGCCGGCAAAAAAGCGCAGCTCGACAACGCGCGCTTTGCGCGGATCGAGCTTCGCCAGAGCTGTGAGCGCATCGTCCACGGCGAGCAGGTTCGCGTCCTGACCCGTTGGAATGGCAAGGTCTTCACTGAGCGTGACGCGAAGCGGGTCTCCGCCGCGCTTGGCAGCGGCACGCGCGCGGGCCGCGTCCACCAGAATCCGACGCATCATCTGGGCGGCCACTGCAAAGAAATGCGCCCGGTCCTGCCAGCGGAGACCCTCGGCCGCCACTAAGCGGAGGTAGGCTTCATGAGCGAGCGCGGTGGTTTCGAGCGTTTGTTGCGGCCGTTGGTGTATTTGGCGCCGCGCAATGCGAAGAAGTTCGTCGTAAACGAGCGGGGTTAGTTGTTCTAAAGCGTCAGGATTTCCGCTCGCCCACGCCTTTAACAGTATGGTGATGTCCGACGGCATTGGCCAGTCACCCGAAACCCAGAGGACTGTTTAGTATATATCCCAAACGTCCCGGCTTGGGCGACACCTTGGCTTACCCCTTTGCTGACGCGCGGAGTTCTGTAGACCTATTCAAGGTTTCAGGCGCCGTTTACGGTTTCTTCAATGAGGCGAAGGAAAGAGTTCCCCTTCACCTCGGAGATGAAAGGAGACGAGATGCAACACATTCGTTCGATTTGGCGAAAGCGGTCAAAGAAAATTCTCCCGCTGATCGCGCTGGGCGCGGTGACGGGCGCGCTCGCGACCCCGCCGTTTGGGTTCATTCGGAATGAGATCCTGGCCATGGGGTCCACACCGGACAATATCGATCAGCAGGTGCAGGTAGCCGGAGCTTCGGAAAATGGCGACCAACCATGGCAGTTACAACTGCAGGCGCAAGGCGCAACGGACTTCTACGTTCAGGATCTTGTGCTTGCTCCCGGCGGTTACAGCGGCTGGCATATTCATCCCGGCCTCCTCATCGGCACGGTTCGGTCGGGCGACCTTGATTTTTACGACGCGAACTGCCAGAAACACACCTATACGGCCGGGCAGGTATTCATGGAGAACGGCCAGGTCCATGCGGTCAGCAACACCGGATCCGTTCGCACCAAGCTGACGATCGCTTACCTGATAAAGCACAATGAGGCGCGCCGTATCGAGGCGGACGCTCCCGCGTGCGCGGCCTCCACCGGCATTCCTTAACCCAGCCGGGACCGTAGCCTAAAGGCCACGGCGGCACGCTGAAAGCGTGCGCCACGGAGTTTCATAAAGTTGCGCACGCCTTCGGCGCTGGGCTCACGTGAGATAGTAAGGGCTGAAGGTCATAAAATTAAGTAATTCGGCGCGCAGCATCGAACGTGAACGCGCGCTTTTGTTTCCATGAAGCTTGAAGAAGTGGCGAAGCGCGCCAAGGTCTCGACCGCAACAGTTTCGAGAGTCCTGAATAACGTGGGACCGGTGAAGTCGTCCACTCGCGCGCGCGTGATGAAGGCCATCACGGAACTGAAGTATCACCCCAATCTTCACGCGCGAAGCCTCGCTGGAGGCAGGAGCCAGACGTTGGGGATGATCGTCTCCAACCTGGAGAATCCGTTTTTCCTGGACATCTGCCGGGTGGCCGAAGGAGAGGCCCACGCCGCCGGTTTTGAGATGGTGGTGGCGAATACGAATTATCAAGCCGATCAGCTTGTGAAGAGCATCCGGCTGATGATCGGCCGCCGTGTGGCGGGACTGGCCGTGATCGTGTCGGAAACGGACCCGCGGTTGACAGAAGAACTGTCGCAGAATAAGGTGCCGGTCGTTTTTTATGACGTCGGCACGCCGGCGCAAAACATCTCGAACATTCGTGTGGATTATGGGCGCGGCATTCAGAAAGCGGTTGAGTATCTGCACGACCTGGGACACCGCAGAATGGCGTTTGTCAGCCATCATGCAACACTGGGCCCGCTGAGCGTCCGGGAAAAAGCATTTCGGCAGACTGTCGAAAAGTACGAACCCGAGGTGCAGTGGATGAGCGCCGCCAGCGCCGACGGATTGGAAGGCGGGCGCCTAGCCACGAGGGAAATTCTAGCCTCGGGCTTCGATCCCACTGCGATCGTGTGTGTGAACGACTTCATGGCGATCGGCGTATTGCGCGAGTTGCGGGAACAAGGATTGCGCGTGCCGCAGGATGTTTCCGTAACCGGATTCGACAACATCAAATTGTCGGAATATTGCTATCCGGCGCTGACGACGATGCACATTCCGAGAGACACCATCGGTCATCTGGTGTTTCAGCTTCTGGTTCCCGATGCGAAACAGCGGCCGCCCGGCAGGGAGATCACGATCGATCCGGAGTTTGTGTTGCGGAGTTCGACGGGGTTGGCGCGGAAATAGCTACGCCGGGCGGCCTGAGAGGCCGCGCAGGCTTGCGCCCGCCACACTAAGGAGCGCAGTGAACAGCAGCCAGTTAGAAGCCGCGGGTCAAATAGCTGACCAGATTGTCAATGTCGCTCTTTGATAATTTCTGGCCGTAGTCGCCTGGCATGAGTGGTGTGCCGTTGCGCTCAATTCGCGCCACAGCCGATTTTTCAAAGAAATGGAACGCGCCATCCGGCGTCTGTAATTGGAGCGAGAAATTGTCCTCGTTGCGAAGAATTCCGGTGAATTTAGCGCCGCTCTGTGTAGTGACTGTGGTGGCAGGTGCAGCTTTGCCGGGGTTTAGGATGGCTTCGCGAATTGCTGCGGCGCTATGCGTTTTGCCGTAGCCTGAGAGATCGGCGCCCAGAAATCCGCCTTGGCCGTTGATCGTGTGGCAGCGTGCGCACTGCGCAGAACCGAAGAACAGCGCGCGTCCTTTCGCTGGATCGCCTTGAGTTGAAGCGACATGCCCGTGACCTTGAAGTCCACGTAAATAATTGATGACGGCGTTCAACTGCTGCTCAGTAAAGGCAGAGCGGAAAGCGGGCATGCCGGCGGACGGAATGCCATTGCGGATTGTACGAAGCAGATCGCGGTCGCTTAACTGCTGAACGCGGGTATTTGCGGCGATATCGGGAGCATGTTCGCCGCCGCGCCCATCCAAGCCGTGGCAACCGGCGCAACTGGAATTGAATAGAGACTCACCTAACCGCGGGTTATCCTGAGCCTGAGCAAGAGCCGACAATAACATGGCAATGCACAGAGTTCGCCCGAAGGTCATCGAGTGTATGCTACATCAAAATCTAAGCTGATGAACTCCGCACGCTTGCTCGCGTACGTCCTGCTCGTCCCGCTGTGCCGGGCGGAGGGTCCGATTTCGGTGCTGCCCGATGTCGCGCCTTCCGATTTGTTGGTTCAACCCCCGGCCGGCGATTGGCTCTCGTACAACGGCGACTATACCGGACGGCGGTATATTGACCTGTCCGAAATCAACACGCGAAACGTGAGCCAGTTGCGGGCGCAATGGGTGTTTCATGCGCCGAATTCCAACGCGCTCGAAGCAACGCCCATCGTGTATCGCGGATTGATGTTCATGACGTCCGCAAACGACACCTTCGCGCTGGATGCACGAACGGGGCGTGTGGTCTGGCGCTACTCGCGGCCAGTGACGCAAGGTTTGATCGACGATGCTTCGGCTCATCACAATCGCGGAGTCGCGATCTGGCACTCGCGCGTATTCATGGAGACCGATAACGCGCACCTGCTCTGTCTGGACGCTCGCTCCGGGCACTTGCTGTGGGATGTAGCTTATGCGCCCGCCGAGAACAAGAATTACGGCGCCACCAGCGTTCCGCTGGTGGTCAAAGATAAGGTGGTGGTGGGCACGTCAGGAGGAGATGATGGAGTTCGCGGCTTCATTGCTGCATTCGATCCGCTGACCGGCAACCCAGCGTGGCGGCTCTGGACCATTCCTGCGCCAGGTGAACCGGGCGCGGAGAGTTGGCCCGGCGATCTATACCGGCGCGGCGGCGCGACGACATGGATGCCCGGCACGTACGACCGGGAATCGAACACGCTGTTTTGGGGAACGAGCAACGCCGCTCCGGATTTCGATGGGAGCGTGCGGCCGGGCGATGATCTGTATACTGCTTGCGCCCTCGCGATCGATCCCGATAGCGGAAAGCTGAAGTGGCATTTTCAATTCACGCCGCACGATCTGTTCGACTACGATTCCACGGAAACTGCCGTAGTCATCGATGCGCAGTATCACGGCGCGCGGCGAAAGCTGCTGGTGGAAGCCAACCGGAACGGATTCGTTTATGTGCTCGATCGAACCACGGGCAAGTTTCTTTCCGCGACGCCGTTTGTGCAGAAGCTGAATTGGGCGAAGGGCGTTGACTCCACTGGAAGGCCCATTCGAACGGGTGTAGAGCCTTCGCCAGAAGGCACGCTCGTGTGTCCCGGCTTCACGGGCGCGACGAACTGGTTTTCGCCGTCCTACAATCCCAATACGCACCTTTTGTATTTCATGGCGCTGGAAGATTGCGACACGTTGTTTGTGAAACCGCAGCAGTTCGCGCAAGGACGCGAGTACTACGCAACCGGCGCCAAACGCAACCATGGGGAACGCGGCGAAAAGATTCTGCTGGCCTATAATCCGGAAACCTGTCAATTTGCGTGGCGCTATCCGCAAGCGGGGGACGGCGAGTCCTGGGGCGGGACCATGACCACCGCGGGCGGCCTCGTGTTCTTCGGGAACGATTCGGATGCGTTCGAGGCGGTGGACGCCGCAACCGGCAAATCGCTCTGGCACTTCAATACGGGACAATCGATGCACGCGTCCCCGATGAGCTATGCCGTGAACGGAAAGCAATATGTCGCTGTCGCGGCGGGCAGCGATTTGTTCACGTTCGCACTTCCTTAACACATGCGATTTACACTGATTCTTTTTTTTGCAGCGACCGCGCTGGCGCAAGAACCGTGCGTGGTGACGCACCCCACGGCGACATTCACGATTCGCCATGTTGACGGGCACCCGGATCTCACATTGAATCCGGACGCAGGCGTTTGGAAGCACGCTGCGTCGCAGCAGATGTTTAAAGACTGTAGCCGCCAGATCGATTACCCGAATCTCGGAACGGAAATACGCGCCTTCTGGACGGATTCCGATTTGTACTTTTTATTCCGCTGCCCTTACAAGGTTCTGAATCTGTTTCTACCGGCGAATAACAGCGCTCCGCATGTGGGTTTATGGGACCGGGATGTGGTCGAGATGTTTCTGGGCGACGACTGGAAAAACATTCGTCATTACCGGGAATTTGAGATTGCGCCGACGGGCGATTGGATCGACCTGGCGATCGATCTGGATCGCCAGAGCTACGATTACCACTGGCGATCGGGTTGGAAGACGATGGCGCGCATCGATGAGGCACACAAAGTGTGGTATGCGGCGGCTCGCATTCCCTTATCCGCGGTGAGCAAAGCGCGCGTTCAGAGCGGCGCCAAGTGGCGTATGAATCTATATCGGATTGCGGGGCTCGGGCCGGATACACAGCGCAAGTTTCTGTGCTGGCAGCCCACCTGCGTCAAAGATCGTGACCCCAATCATGTGCCGGAACATTTTGGAACGCTGGTGTTTCAGAAATAAAATCCTCTCCCTGACGGTCGGGGTTCTGTTGGCCATTGCGGGTCGTATCGATCCGACGTGGCTGCATCGGGATCTGTCGAGCGCGCGCGAAATCAATTTGGGCAGCGGCTGCCACTACAAGGCTTTATTCGGGGAAGGCGACGCGGACAAGTCTGCTGTCGCGGGCATTGCGCGTTATGGGGAAGTCATGCTGGATCCAAAGGGCGCGTGCTCCGCCGTCAGTCTTCCCCAGGACGACCAGATTTATGTAGTGCTCGAAGGGAGCGGCAAGCTAACTTACGGCGCTGATACGGTCGCGCTGGAGCGGGAAGATTATGTCTACATTCCCGAGGGAACGCGGCACGCGTTGAGCAATGCGTCCGAGCAGGGTATGCGCGTGATTGTCATGGGCTTTCATACGAAAGGATTGAAGCCGGCTCCCGCTCCGCAACATCCGCTAAAGGCCAACATCGAAGATGCCCCACTGCAAACGGTCAGCGGACATCCGTCATCGACCTTGTACCGGCTGCTGCTGGGTGATGTGAATAGCAAACGGGACCGGATCGCTGCCGGACGAGCAGTAACAAGTCTTTTCCTGATGGAAATCGCGCCGGGAGGAACGAATTTTCCGCATCATCATCCCCGCGAAGAAGAAATTTACCTGGTGTTGGAAGGGCACGGCGATATGATCGCAGGCGGCGGAATGGACGGGATCGAGGGCCGGCATCCAGCTAAACGGGGCGACGCTTATTTCTTTCGCCCAAATTGCACAGTTGGCTACTATAGCGCTCCAGGTGTAAAGAGCCGCGTCCTGGCGGTGCGGTCCTGGTATCCCGGAATGGCGAACGAGACGGGCCATTAGGGCCGAAAATCATTTCACATTTTCCTTATATACTTTCCTATTGACACAATTCACGTTTCTCCGATAATATTCATCCCATTGCTGTTCAGGGGAGGTCTAAGTGCGTTACCAGTTATTCGCAGCCGTGTTGGCGGCCGCTTGCCTCACTCCGAGTGTCCGGGCCGATGTGACCGGATCCATTCTGGGCACTGTCCGCGATAGCTCGCACGCCATCGTTGTTGGCGCGCAAGTTGCGGCGACGAATACAGCCACAAATTTCACCCGGCAAGCTGTATCGGATTCAAACGGCGAATATCGCCTGCTGGCTCTGCCGCCCGGGCCGTATCGTGTGACAGCCACTGCGCGGGGATTTCAGCAGTTTGTGACGACCGGCATCAACCTGCAAGTGAACGACGAACTGCGTATCGATCCGGTGTTGGAGGTGGGAGCAGTCCAGCAATCGGTCACCGTGGAAGCGAATGCAGTTCAGGTGGAAACGGAGAGCACGCAACTCGGCCAGGTGGTCGGGACGAAACAGATCCTCTCGCTGCCTTTGAACGGGCGCAGTTTTATTGACCTGCTCGGATTACAGGCCGGCGTTGCCCCGACTACCTCCGGATCGATGCAGCAGGACCGCCCGGTCTCCGGGTTTCTGGATCCTGGCAATATCTCGGTTAATGGGCAGCGCGAAACGGCAAATGCGTTCCTGGTGAATGGCGGGGATGTGAGCGAAGGCCGCAATGAAGGAGCCGGGCTGATTCCGAATCTCGATTCCATTCAAGAATTCCGTTTGATCACCAACAGCTTCGATGCCGAGTACGGGAAATTCAGCGGCAGCATTATGAATGCGATCACGAAATCGGGAACCAACAGCTTCCACGGAGACGTATTCGAGTTCCTGCGAAATGACAAGTTCGACGCGCGCAACTTTTTCGACCCCGCTAAGGCGGAACTCCGGCGGAATCAATTCGGGTATGCGATGGGCGGTCCGTTTATCAAGAACAAACTGTTCTGGTTTACCGATTACCAAGGAACGCGGCAGGTGCAAGGCGCGAGTACCGGTTTGGTTCCCGTGCCGTCTGCCGATCAGCGGGCCGGTATTTTCGACCCCAGCACGTTTGTCGATTCCAGCGGAAATCCGACGGCCGTGAATGGCGATTACTGGGCCCAAACACTCTCTCAGCGTCTGGGCTATGCGGTGCAGAACGGCGAACCCTACAGCTTCACCGGCTGCGCGAGCACCGCGGACTGCGTATTTCCCAATGGCGTGATTCCGCGGAGCGCTTTTGCGAAGCCAGCGATTGGAATCCTGCCCTACATTCCGCTGCCGAACCAGGCGAACGGCTTTTATGCCAACGCCAGCGAGAAGAATGCGGTGAATGACGACAAGATGGGCCAGCGGGTAGATTTCATCAATCAGAAAACCGGCAACTGGTCGTTTTATTACAGCTACGACGATTCGACCGTCAACGATGCTCTTCCGAATAGCGGGGCCAGCGTGCCCGGTTTCCCGGCAACCACTCCGACGCGCGCGCAAATGGCGGTGATGAGTAACACGAAGACGTTCGGCCCCACCCAGGTAAACGAATTCCGGCTGAGCTTTTTCCGCACGGCCACCAGGACCAATGTGCCCGAAGGAAGCTTCGCCAAACTATCCAGCCTGGGATTTGTCACCGGTCCCGGGACGCTGGGTATTATTCCCTCCGGCCCGGCCAATTTCCCGCAGACGGTGCCGCCCGTCGCTTTCAATAGTTTCTCGATCGGCGTTCCGACACTGACCACGTTTCAGCCCGACAATACGTACGCGGTCTCGGACGGGTTCTCCAAGATCGCGGGCGCGCATTCGATCAAATTCGGGGGCGAGTTCCGCTATCTGCAGATTAACGAGCGCAATACGTGCGCTCCCAACGGAGACTTCACGTTCAATGGCAGCGAGACCGGCGTCGATTTCGCCGATTTCCTGATTGGCGCACCTGTGAGTTACAACCAGTGCAGCCAGCAATTTCTGGATTCGCGCACGCGCTACGGGGCGCTCTATATACAGGATTCGTACAAAGCAAAACCGAATCTGACCTTCAACCTGGGACTGCGGTGGGAAGTGAGCATGCCGTGGTACGACACGCAAGGCAAGATTGAGACGATTGTGCCGGGCGAGCAATCTACCCAGTTTCCGACCGCTCCGCGCGGATGGGTGGTGCCGGGCGATCCGGGAATTCCGAGCACGCTCGCTCCCACGCGCTACAACAATTTTGCGCCGCGCGCCGGGATTGCGTACTCGCCGGATTTTCAGGACGGCTTGTTAGGGAAAATTTTTGGGGGACCGGGGAAGAGCAGTATCCGGGCCGGTTACGGAATCTTCTACACGTCGATCGAAGACCTGAACCTTTTCTACGAAGTCGGAGATGCTCCCTTTGGCCTCTATTGGGTAAGCCCCGAGCCGCCTATGTTCGATCTGCCATTTCAAACGCGGGCGGACGGCAGTTCGCAAGGACAGCGTTTTCCGTTCACGTTTCCCATCCCAGGTAGTCCGGCCAATAAGACTCTCGATTATTCAGTCTATCTACCGATTTCTTATTCTCCCGGATATTCCATCCACAACCGGCTGCCATATGGCGAAGACTACAATTTCAGTTTCCAGCGCGAGTTATCCAGAGCCACTGTTCTGACGCTGTCGTATGTAGGGACGCAAGGGCACAAACTGATCTCGCAATACGATGCGAATCCGGGAAACGCCGCGCTTTGCATGCAACTGAATCAGATGGGCGCCACGCCGAGTTGCGGCCCGTACGGGGAGCAACAAACCTATACTCTGCCGAACGGACAACTGGTGCAGGGAACCAGAACATTTCTAGGGCCGGCTTTCGGGGCAGGGAACACGTTCACGGCCAACATTGCCAATTCGAACTTCAACTCATTGCAGATTTCGGCGGAGCGCAAGGCTGCGGATGTAACGTTTCTGCTGGCCTATACTTACGCCAAGGCGATTGATAATGCCTCGGGGTTCGGCGATTGGGTGAATTTCAGTAACTATCATTTGACTCGCGCGCTTTCTTCTTACGATGTCACGCATAACTTCGTCGCGAGTTACAACTGGGCGGTTCCTTTCGACCGGCTTTTCTCAGGCGCGCCGAAACGGCTGACACAGGGCTGGAATCTGGTGGGCATTAGCCGGTTCTCCACAGGGTTCCCGATCACGATGCATCAATCGGCGGGCGACCAATCATTGACGGGCGATAGCGCAAACGATACGCCGGACCTGATTGGTCCGGTGAAAACGCAAAACGCGCACAATCCGGGTCCGAATGGCCCGAATACGTATTTCTTCCCCGATGCGTTCGCGTCCGAAACATACGGAAGCTTTGGAACCGCGAACCGGCGCTTCTTTCATGGTCCCGGTATTCTGAACACCGACTTTGCGGTGGAGAAGAACACACGCCTGACAGAGAGCATGGCGATTCAGTTTCGAGCGGAGTTCTTTAACATTTTCAATCACACGCAGTTTATGAATCCGAGCGGCGATTACAGCAGCAGCACGTTCGGCGTGGTGACCACAGCGCGCGCGCCGCGCATCGGGCAATTCAGCGTGAAGTTTCTCTGGTGATGCGCGGGTTCGCGAGCTTTGCGATTTTGCTGTCGATGGGTGCGTTTGCGCAAACGAGGGACGACGCCGGCGCTCATTACAATCTGGCGCTCTCGTTGAAACACAAAGGCGACGCCGCGGGCGCCATTCGGGAGTTTCAGGAGGCAATCCGAATTCGCCCAGATTGGGCTGCCGCGCACTACGGATTGGGAGCAGCGTATTGCGATCGGGGCAAGACTGCCGAATGTAGAGCCGAGCTACGGCGGGCCATCGATTTGGATCCGAAGGACGCCGGCGCGCGCCGTTACTACGCGAGCGTGCTGCTCGCTAGCAACGAGCCGGCGCGCGCGATCGAGCAGCTCAGAGCGGTCACCGGCTTGCAGCCAGGCGACATGGAATCGCGCAGGTTGCTGGGCCGCGCCTACCTGGATAACGCTGAACCGGCTGAAGCCATTTCGCAGTTGCGGAAGTATCTGGCCGCAAATCCGAAGAACGCTGAAGCTCATTATTATCTGGGCACGGCACTCGGACAGAACGGTGAGACGGCGGCTGCGCTTGTTGAATTCCGCCGGGCGGCCGCGATATCGCCCAATTTCGGGCCAGCGCGCGAGAGCAGCGGCATTGCTTTGCGCAGGCTAGGAGATAACCAGGGGGCACTGCGCGAATTCCGCGAAGCCGCCCGGCTGATGCCGGAGAATCCGGTGGCTTTGTGCGACCTCGGGATGGCGCTGAAAGAAGCGGGCGAGATAGCAGGAGCAATTGCCGCGCTTCAGAAAGCGATCGCGCTGAAGCCCGATTTCGAGCGTGCGAGATATGCGCTGGGCATTGCGATGCGAATGCAGGGACAGACGGCGCAAGCGTCGGCGGAGATGCGGCAGATCCGGGATCTACATCAATCGCGGCTGCAGTCGGACGAGAGCAAAAAGCTGATTCTGGATGGAATTGAGAAATTGAGAGGCCAGCAATGGCGCGAGGCCCTGGAGCGCTTCGAGCAATCGGCTGCAAAAACTCCCGAGCTGCCGAGCAGTTTCTACTATCTCGGCGTGGCTCACGAAAGATTGAACGAGCCGGAGAAAGCTATGACGGCTTACCAGAAGGCTCTCGAATTGAAGCCCGACTATGCCGAAGCGCACATGAGTTTGGGCGTCCTCTACGCCCGCGAGGGCAACGCGCAAGCTGCTTTGGAGCAGCTTGGGGAGGCCGTGTTGAGCAATCCGGATCTGGCCGAAGCGCACTACGATCTGGCGCTGTTGCTGGCGCGCACCGGCAAACCAGATGAGGCGATTCGCGAACTGCGGGACGCGGTGGCGTTGCGACCCGCCTATCCGGAAGCGCGCATTCTGCTGGGGAATGTCCTGGCAGAGCAGGGGGAAACTGAACGGGCTGCGGACGTATATCGCGAGCTGATTCGGCGGTCGCCGGGCATGGCGGAGGCGTATAACAATCTGGGCTTGTTGTGGCTAGGAGCCGGCAAATTTGCCGAGGCAAAGGGAGAATTCCTGCAGGCGATCAATCGCAATCCGCGCTATGCAGCCGCGCATTACAACCTGGGACTAGCGCTGCTAAAAATCGGCGATTCTGCCGGAGCACAAGCAGAATTCGACGCGGCGAAGCGATTAAATCCCGAAATTCGACAATAAATCTGCAATTCAAGTGACATTGCGCGATATTATGGGTAACGTCGTAGTTGGGGCAGGCGCCCAGCTCGCTCCGAGCAGGTAGTGGCATGGACCAGAGCAAGCGACTCTCCATCAGCCATTTCGGCATCGCTGGCGCGATAAGCCGCTACAGCCTAGCGCTTGCGGCGACGGGAATCGCGCTTTACGCCAGCGATGCATTCCGCGGCCAACTGGGAAATGCCGGTGTTTATCTGCCGCCTTTGCTGGCTGCTCTCATCAGCGCGGCTTGCGCGGGCATCTGGCCTGCTTTACTGTCGCAACTAATTGCCTCGGCTGCGATTTTTTTATTTATTGCGCGTCCGGTCGAAACTCCGGTTCGCGCCATCGATCTATTTAGCCTTGCTTTATTTCTCGTTATCGGGACAATCGCCGTACTGCTCAGGAGGAAATGGGAGGGAAAAACTCCGGCATCCTACGATTCTTTGATCGGTTTGCCGAATCGTGAAGCGTTTCTCGACCGGCTGGAGCGCGCCGCTTCCTGGAGCCAGGCTGGAACTACGCGCCACCTCGCGCTGCTCATCATCGACATCGATCGTTTCAAAGTGATCAACGAAAGTCTGGGGCACAGAGTCGGAGACGAACTGCTGGCACGCGTAGCAACTTCCTTGGCGGAATGCCTTCGGGCGGGTGATATGGCTGCCCGTTTCGCAGGAGACGAATTTGCGGTGTTGCTGGACGGCGTCGAATCCGTAGAGGATGCCAGGCAAATCGCTGAGCGCATCAAGAGCGCTATTTCCACGCCAATTGCGATTCGCGGTCACGACATTGTGGTTACTGTGAGTATTGGAATCGCACTGGTGGATGTTGACAAGCCCGAAGCGGCGTTGCGCCACGCCGGAGTCGCTATGCATCGCGCGAAGAGCGGAGGAAAAGCGCGCTGTGAGGTCTTCGAACCCGCAGTCGACACGCATGCCATGGGGCAACTGCAGATCGAAACCGATCTCCGGCAGGGCATTCAGCAGGACGCATTTCGGGTGTACTACCAGCCGATCATCTCGCTCCGGACGGGCGAGATCGCCAGCTTCGAGGCGCTGCTTCGCTGGCACCATCCGCAAAGAGGCGTTCTGCTACCTGGGCAATTTTTGGCGGTCGCTGAAGAAGCGGGTCTGGTCCTCGCGCTCGGTCAACTCGTGCTGCGGCAAGCCTGCCGGCAGTTGCAAGCCTGGCGGTCTCGCGCTTTGGGCCGGGGGCTCAGGCTCGGCGTGAACGTGTCCGGAAAGGAGTTCGCCGATCCACTGATCGCCGATACGTTTCGTCAGACGCTCGAACAGACCCAGTTGAGCGGCGATGCCCTGATCGTCGAGCTCACTGAAAGCATCATCATGGAAGACCGGCAGCTTGCGCTCGAAAAGCTGCGCCTGCTTCGGGAACTGGGCATCGAACTCGCCGTTGACGATTTTGGAACAGGGTACTCGGCCCTGGCGCGGCTTCAGGATTTCCCGATTTCGAGTTTGAAAGCGGACGCTTCTTTCGTGAGCGGCATCAGCGAAGGCAAGCCCGAGATTTTCGACGCCATCGTCGCGCTGGCCCACGAACTGCATTTGGAAGTCACGGCTGAAGGCGTAGAAACGGCGGAGCAGTTGGAATATCTACGGCAGTCCGGCGCCGCTTACGCGCAAGGGTTGTTCCTTTCGGACGCTCTTTCGCCGACCGAAGCCGAGGCACTGCTAAAAACGAACCCGCCCTGGAAGGCTATTTTTGACCGGGCTGTGGACCGGGATGTACGTAAGAGAGTGGCGATGTCGGGATCGAGGTGAACAACCAAGCGTCGACATGAAGTGTCAACGCGGCACGCACGAGTGCGTGCGCCACAGGTGGGTTCAAAAAAAAACCGGCTGACCGGGCTACCCCGATCAGCCACTTAATTTGGGTTGGAGGAGAAGTATTGACGAAACTTGGCGATCCAAACCGCCCAGACAAAGCCGACGGACAGGCTACAAAACCTGCCAGAATAAATGCGTTCCGCTATTAAATTTTCTTCAGTATGGGCCAGCATGTACGGTACTGTCAAGATTAAATTGACCCGATACCAGTACTCCCCGGCCTAGTCTGAATCGGGGTGAGAGCGGAGCGTAGTACCCGGGCACTACTGCCATGTGCGGCGTGAACCGCTCTTATTGCCCTTTTGCGCACTGGCCAGCGGTGTTCTGGTCGCACACTTCTATTATTTCACGCTTTCGGACCTGTTAACCCCCGCGCTGTTGGGTGTGGTTGGGTTCGTTTTTGCAATTGCATTCCCGACCGGGCGGCGGCTTCGCTTTCCGATGGCTTGCATGCTACTGGCTTTGGGCGGAATTGCGACGCAGGTAATTCACCGGCAAGGGCATACTCCCAAGCTGAACGCCGAAGACGGCGAGACCGTACTGCTGGCCGGCTGCGTGGTAAATCCGCCGGTTTTTTCGCCGGATCGGGAGCAATTCACTCTGGAACTCGCGCCTCAAGCGGCGGCGCGAATTTCAGTAATGCTTAAGGGCGATCAGAAACTCGCTCTCGATTATGGCCGGCGGGTGGAAGCAGCGGCGAAGATCCGGTATCCGCGGAATTTTCAGAATCCGGGATCTTTCGACTACGCAGGGTATCTCGCCGCTCAGCACATTTACTGGACTGGTTCGGTTTCCACGCCATCCGACATCCAGATTGTCCCGGGCCAGTGCGGGTCCAGGTTAATTGGCTGGCTTTATCGTATCCGCACTTGGGCGCTGGACAGATTAACGTCTCTTTATCCGGATGACCGGCAAACGGCAGCGCTACTCGAAGCCACGCTGCTTGGCGAAACGAGCGGGGTCGAACGCCGTTGGACGAGTGACTTTCGAATTACCGGGACTTACCATGCTTTGGTCATTTCCGGGCAGCACGTTTCAGTGTTAGCGGTCACCATCCTGCTGATTCTGCGGTTCCTGCAATTTCGCCGGTTTCCCGCGATGGGTGTTGCAACGTTAGCGTGCTGGCTATACGCGTTTATTTCCGGTTTCTCTTCGCCTGTCGTCCGGGCGGCCGGGGGATTCACGCTATTTCTGGTTGCGAGTTACTGTTTCCGGCGGACGCGCATTCTCAACACACTGGCTGTGGTCGGAATCGTGTACGTGGCCCTAAGCCCCGATCAACTGTTCGACCCCAGCTTTCAGCTCTCGTTTCTTTCGGCTGCGGCGATCGCGGCGCTTGCGATTCCAGTGATGGAGCGCTTTACGGAACCGCTGCGTGCGTCAGTAAAGCGGTTCGATCAGACCGGCTATGACCCACAGGTTGAGCAGCGGGCCGCTCAGTGGCGGGTCGAATTCCGGTTACTCGCAGAAACCGTTCGCAGCATCAGTGGACTTTCGGAGAACGCGGCGCGCTGGCTCGTTTCGAAAGCCGTTATTGTGAGCAGCTTTATTCTCGAAACCGTCATTATCTCGGCCTGCGTTCAGTTCGGGCTGGCGCTCCCGATGGTGAGTTATTTTCACCGGCTCTCAATAACCGGCCTCTCGGCGAACATTGTCGTCATCCCGCTGCTTTCGCTGGTGGTTCCGTTTGGTTTTGCGTCTATTCTCACCGGCTGGCATGCCCTGGCCTGGCTTACGAAGATTCTTTTGAACCTGGCGGAAGCAGTGGCAAGCTGGCACGTGCAGTTCGAGCCGGCCTGGCGCATGGGGCCTCTGCCGCTCTGGATTTCGATTGCATTCGCGGTTTCGCTGGTTCTGCTCGCAATTGCCGTTCGCCACAGCCGCCGCTGGATTGCGCCGGCGCTCGTCTGCTCGCTGGCCCTATTTGTCACGATCTGCTGGCAGCCATGGCGTCCGGAGATAGAGTTACACAAGCTGGAGTTGACTGCGATTGACGTCAACCAGGGCGATTCTCTGCTGGTTGTCTTTCCCGATGGAGAGACCATGCTGGTGGATGCGGGCGGATTTCCGGGAATGGAGCGGATGAAGCGCAAGCCGCAAATCGATATCGGAGAAGACGTGGTTTCGCCTTATCTGTGGGGCCGCCGCATCCGGCGCCTCGATTACGCGGTGCTGAGTCACGGCCATTCGGATCACATGGGCGGGCTGGCTTCGATCCTGGATAATTTCCGGCCGGCATCGCTGTGGATTGGCGCGGAACCGGATAGCGCGGAGTGGCGCGTCGTGGAACAGCACGCCGCAGCGGATCATGTGCGTGTCCTACCGCTCAACCGGGCATCACCGGCTGTGAACATTGGGGGCGCCCGCGTGCGCGTGCTCGCGCCCTCCACCGATTACGTTGCGGGCGAATCGGCCAGCAACAACGACTCGCTCGTGCTCGAAATCACCTATGGGCACCGCAAGGTGCTGCTGACTGGCGACGCGGAGCGCCCGGTGGAAGATGACCTGGCGCAGAGCGGGGAACTCGGTCCCGTCACTCTGCTGAAAGTGGGCCATCACGGCAGCAGAACATCTTCGTCGGAGGAGTTTCTGGATCAGGTGAACGCCCGGTTTGCGTTCATTTCCGACGGCTATAAGAATCAGTTTCACCATCCGCATCCCGATGTGCTTGCGAGACTTGCCGAGCACCATACGGCTGTTTTTAGAACCGATCAACACGGCTTGCTTACATTCCGCACGGATGGCGATAAGGTCAAAATCGAAACCTACAAGTAGGAGGCGATCCAAGCATAGAATGAGAACGAGGTGTTATGGAGAACAAGGGAAGCGCGGTTGGATGGTTCATTGGCGGGGCCATTTTGGGAGCGGCGGTCGCACTGCTTCTCGCGCCGGCGCCGGGCACGCGGACCAGGCGTAAGCTGGCGAAGCAGGCCGAACGTAGCCGCAAGACAATCATGGAATCCGGCCAGGAGATTTTGGAAAAGGGCCGCGAACTTTACGAGCGCGGGCGCGAAATCGCCGAAGATGCAGCCGAGCTGTTTGAGCGCGGCCGCCGCATCGCCGAAAAGCAGATCGACGAACGCGTCTAACCGGCTGCGGCGTTCATCCAATAAAAAGCTATGCCGGCTGTTCTTTCACCCTCTCAACTCGCCCCATTTCGAAACGAGCCATACACCGATTTCCAGCAGCCGGAACAGGCGCGGGCGATGCGAGCCGCACTGGCGGAAGCGCGCTCGCAGTTCGGCAAAGAATACGACCTGCTGATTGCCGGCGAGCGCCGCAAGCCTGCTGAGAAGTTCGAATCTCTCAACCCCTCAAAGCCGTCCGAGATCGTTGGCATTCATCGCAAAGCCTCCGAGCAGGATGCGAAAGACGCGGTAGAGGCTGCGTTTCGCTACTTTCCAGTCTGGAGCGAAGTTCCCGTCGAGCAGAGGGTGGAGTATCTCCTCCAGCTTGCCGAAATCTTCCGCAAACGAAAGTACGAATTCGATGCATGGCTGGTATACGAGGCAGGGAAGACGTGGGCGGAGGCAGAGGCCGATGTTTCGGAAGCGATCGACTTTTGCGAATACTACGCGCGTCAGGCTTTGAAGCTCGCGAAGCCGGAGCCGGTGGTTCAGCTTTCCGGCGAGCGCGACGAAATGGTGTACGTGCCGCTAGGAGTGGGGATTATCATTCCGCCGTGGAACTTCCCGCTGGCGATTCTGGTGGGGATGACTACGGCGGCGCTCGTCACAGGCAACACGGTAGTGATTAAGCCGTCAAGCGATACGCCGACGATCGCCGCAAAGTTTGCTGAGGCGCTGCTCGAAGCAGGTTTTCCGCCGAAGAGTTTTTCGCTTCTGACCGGGAGCGGAGGCGCAATCGGCGATGTGCTGGTGTCTCACCCGAAGACGCGGTTCGTTTCGTTTACCGGGTCGCGCGATGTCGGCCTGCATATTAATGAACTGGCCGCGAAGACGCCGAGAGGACAGCTTTGGATTAAGCGCGTGATTGCCGAGATGGGCGGCAAGGACGCAGTTATTGTGGATCGGGAGACGAACCTGGATCAGGCTGTGCTCGGCGTGCTCTATTCGGCTTTTGGGTATCAAGGGCAGAAGTGCTCGGCTTGCTCGCGGGCGATTGTCGACGAAGCCGTTTACGAAGAGTTTCTTGAAAAACTCAAAGCCAAAGCCGAGGCGCTAAGCGTGGGTCCGTCAGATGACGACAAGAATTACATGGGGCCGGTGATCAATGGCCGCGCGAAGGAGAGCATTCTCCGCTATATCGAAACCGGGAAGCAGGAAGGGCGCCTAATTACGGGCGGCGTGCCCGCGGAAGGCGAGGGCTATTTCATCAGGCCCACGATTATTGCCGATGTGGATTCCAAAGCGCGCATCTTTCAGGAGGAAATTTTCGGTCCGGTTTTGGCTGTCACCAAAGCGAAGGATTTCGACGACGCCCTGCGGCTGGCGAACGATTCGGAATACGGCCTCACGGGCGCGGTGTTCACGACAAATCCAGCCAAAGCTGACAAAGCGAAAAAGCAGTTCTTCGTAGGGAATCTCTATATCAATCGCAAATGCACCGGGGCGATGGTGGGCGCTCATCCGTTCGGCGGATTTAACATGTCCGGAACGGATTCGAAAGCGGGCGGTCCGGATTATCTGCTTCAGTTTGTGCAAGCGAAATCGATAGCGGAGAAGATCGGGTAGCGGGAAGTTGCGCGCCGGCTGCCGGCGCGTGGCCGGTTTCGTAATGGGCCGCAGGTTTGCACCTGCCCCACAGGAGAGCAGCACGCATGAGTGCGCGCGCCACGTGAAATCCAGTCGTCCGGTATACTTTTAAGTGCCCCGATTAGAAGGGGACCATATAGTCACAACTCTAGGGTCGAATACGATCGACGCGACGAAAGGGAGCCTTCCAGGCTCCCTTTTCGCATTTGGGGACAATAGGAGAGCGATGAAGCTTGCTGAGCGAATGCAACGGATCGGAGTCGAGTCGGCTTTCGATGTGCTGGTGAAAGCGCGGGCGTTGGAAGCTTCGGGCCGCCATGTCATTCATCTCGAAATTGGCGAGCCGGACTTTCCGACTCCTGCCGGCGTGGTAGAAGCTGCCAAGCGCGCGCTCGATGAGGGCTGGACGCACTATGGACCGACGCAAGGCTTTCCCGAACTACGGGACGTCATCGCGAGCTACACCGGCCGGACGCGCAGTATCGAGGTGGGTCCGCAGCATGTGTGCGTGGTTCCGGGCGGCAAGCCAATCATTTTTTTCCCTATGCTCGCGCTGCTGGGGCCTGGCGATGAAGTGATCTATCCTGATCCCGGCTTTCCGATTTACCAATCGATGATCGGCTTTTTAGGCGCGAAACCGGTCCCGATTCCGCTGGTCGAGAGCCGCGGATTTTCGATGGATCTGAATCTGCTGGAAGGCAGCCTCTCGGATCGCACACGAATGCTGATTCTCAATTCGCCGCAGAACCCGACGGGCGGCCTGATTCCGGAAGAAGAGATCCGCGCGATCGCGGAGATGGTCCGCGATCGCGATTTGATTGTGCTTTCGGACGAAATTTACTCGCGCATCTATTACAGCTCCACTCCGCCGTTTTCTATCGCGAGTGTCCCCGGAATGCTGGACAAAACGATCATCCTCGACGGTTTTTCAAAAACCTACGCCATGACGGGCTGGCGGATTGGTTACGGTGTGATGCCGGAATGGCTGGTGGATGCGGTCAACAAGCTGATGGTCAATTCGAACTCCTGCACCGCGAGTTTCACGCAGCGCGCGGCGATCACCGCTCTGACCGGGCCGCAAACGGAAGTGGATAATATGGTGCGCGAGTTCCGGCGCCGCCGGGATGCGTTCTGCGCGGCATTGAACGAAGTGCCGGGTTTCCGCTGCGCGATGCCGGGGGGAGCGTTCTACGCGTTCGCGAACGTTCAAGAGACCGGCATCGATTCGAAAGAGCTGGCGGATCTGCTCCTCGAAGAGGCCGGCGTTGCTTGCTTGAATGGCGCTTCGTTCGGGCGGTACGGGGCTGGTTACATCCGTTTCAGTTACGCAAACTCGTTCGAGAATTTGATGGAAGCGGTTGAGCGCATCAAAGTGCTGGCCAATCGCTGGGCCGGCTCTCTGCAAACAGCGAGATAATGGAGGCGTGCGCGGCTTCTGCAGCGGGTTGATGCTTTTGGCGTTGTGGCCGCTCTCGGCCAGGGAACCGCAGGCTAGCATCATCGATTCGGGCTCGACGAACCGTGCAGGATTACGCGTAACGGTCGATCGTGAAGGGCATGCAACTGTTGTTGAAAAGAATGGCGAGACGCATCACGTGGAGCTGCCAGCGCCGACGTGCAGGGCATTTCTGGACGAGGTTACAAGCGCCGTTCCGTTGAACAAGCTCCCCGTGGCTCATTGTTTCAAAAGCATTTCCTTTGGCTCGTCTCTGTTTGTCGAGTATCAAGGCGAACGTTCGCCGGATCTGAGTTGCCCAGGCGCATCGAATAGCGAAACGGCCGCTCTGCAAAAGGATGCGCGGGAGATCTTGCAGGCTGCGCAATCGGCCGCGGGGATCCGGCCGCAGCGCCGGGTCTTCACAACAGTAGAGCCGCATTGATTAGAGAGCACCGGACCGGGTCCGGCGTGGACGCGGGCGTCCGCCCCACGGCAACTCGTGCTATTCTGATGTTGTCTTTGCCCGCATCCAACTAACCTCAAGTGCCTTGCGGCCGCAGGTGCGATCATTTCCGAAGGGAGAAGCAATGTCAGGCCGTGGGCCACAAACGTTCAAGAAGCGTCAGAAAGAGCAACAGCGCCGAGAACGGCAGCAGGAAAAAATGGCCAAGCGGCTGGCGCGCAAAGAGGAGCGGGTAACGTCGTCTTCCGAAAGTCAAAATCTGACCGAGGCGGAAACCCAACGCTGAAGCGCGAACCCAGCCTCCGCTATACTCATTAAGTAGACTGCCTTCCGGGCCGTCCCGGCCCCCAACTCAGCGCTTATCATGTTCGACAACCTATCCGAGAAGCTGCAGCGAGTTTTCAAAAACTTGCGCGGCGAAGGGAAATTAACGGCCGCCAATATGGAAGAGGCGCTGCGCGAAATCCGCGTAGCACTGCTCGAAGCTGACGTCCATTTCAAAGTTGTCAAGCAGTTCATCGAACAGGTGAAAGAGAAGGCCATGGGCGAAGAGGTGCTGACGGCGCTTTCTCCCGGCCAGCAGGTGGTCAAGATTGTTCGCGACGAGATGGTGAAGATGCTTGGCAGCCACCAGTCCCGCCTGCGCTTCGCGAACGAGCCTCCCACGGTGGTGCTCATCGTCGGGCTGCAAGGGTCCGGTAAGACGACCAGCGCCGCGAAACTAGCCCGGTTTCTTTCGAAGCAAGACAACAAGCCGCAACTGGTATCGGTGGACGTCTACCGACCCGCCGCACGCCACCAGTTGAGCGTGCTGGCGAAGACGGTCAACACGCCCATTTATGAAGGCACCTCGGAGGAGACCAAGCCGCTCGAACTGGCGCGGTCGGCGCGAAGGGAAGCCATGCAGGCCGGCCGCGATGTGCTTCTGGTGGATACCGCCGGACGGCAGCATATCGATGACCAGCTCATGCAGGAGCTGCACGAGCTGAAAGAGGCCCTCGACCCGACAGAAATTCTGTTTGTGGCCGATGCCATGACCGGCCAGGACGCGGTGCGGTCAGCCGACGAGTTCCATAAGCGGCTTGGGATCACCGGTGTGATTCTGACCAAGATGGACGGGGATGCGCGAGGTGGCGCCGCGCTTTCCATTCGAAGCATTACCGGGCAGCCGCTCAAATTTGTGGGCGTCGGCGAAAAGACCGATGCGCTGGAAGCCTTTTATCCGGACCGGGTCGCCTCCCGAATCCTGGGTATGGGCGACGTGCTCTCGCTGATCGATAAGGTTCAGGAAAACATCGATCAAAAGACCGCCGAGAAGATGCAGGAGAAACTTCTCGGGGACGATTTTACGCTTGAAGACTTTCGCGACCAGATTAAGCAGATTCGGAAGCTCGGCTCTTTGGGCGGTCTGTTAGACCTGATGCCGAAGGTGGGGCCGCTAAAAGATCTCAAAGACGCGAAATTGGACGACCAGATCAGCGACAAAGAGATCAACCGGATCATCGCGATCATCGATTCCATGACGCCCCAGGAGCGCCGGAACCACATGCTGGTGAACGGGTCACGGCGCCGCCGTATCGCCAAGGGGAGTGGGACAACGGTGCAGGACGTCAATAATCTCCTGAGACAATACGCCCAAGCGCGTAAAATGATGAAGAGCTTCACCGGCCAGTTTGGAATGCTGGGCAAACGGCTCAGCAAAATGAAGCTGCCCGGGCTTCCGGGACTTTAAAGCGTCCCATCCGGCGCCGCCGGATGCAGCTAAACCGAGTTTCTGTAACAATATAGAAAGAAAAGATACCAATGTTAGCTATTCGTCTGGCGCGTTTTGGCGCTAAGAAGAAACCAACCTATCGGGTGGTTGTGATTGAAAAGGAGCGCGCCCGGAACAGCCGCTCGGTGGAAGTGGTCGGCCACTATAATCCGATAGCGAAGCCCGCACAGGTGCAACTGGACCATGAGCGGATCGACTACTGGATGAAGCATGGAGCGCAACCGTCGGAGACGGTCAGCCGGTTATTGAAGACGAATCCGGCAGCGCCCGCGGCGACCGCGTAAGGCAGTTTCAGGAAGAATGATTAGCCACGGATGCACACGGACACACGCAGATTAAGAAAAGAATTTATCTGTGTACATCGATGTGAATCTGTGGGCTTGAGTTAGGTCCAAAATGAGCGACAGCAACGGCGTGAAAGCGCTGGTAGAAGAGATTGCCAAGGCACTCGTCGACACGCCGGCCGGCGTGAGCGTGAACGAAGTTGCAGGCGAGCATGCCACTGTGTTTGAATTGCGCGTGGCCGAAGGCGATCTCGGAAAAGTGATTGGAAAGCAAGGACGCACAGCACGTTCGATACGGACGCTGCTGGGCGCGGTGGGGACGAAACTGAACCGGCGTTTCTCCCTCGAAATCCTGGAATAGATAGAGGCGTTTTCGAGCGAATCGCGGCCATGGATCGGGAACGTGTGGTCGTCGGAGAAATTCTTCGTCCTCGCGGTATTCGCGGTGAGATCCTTGTCAAATCCCAAACCGATGTTCCGGGGCGTTTCGAAGGGTTGAAGAACGCCGTTATCCGGCTGAAGAGCGGGGAAGATGTTCCGGTTGAGGTGGTGAACGCCTGGGCTCACAAAGGCGATTGGGTGCTCCAACTTGCGGGAGTGGAGAGCATCGAGGCGGCGGAACGGTTCCGGGGCGGCGACCTTTGGATTCCGCTGACACAGCGCGGTGAACTGAAGGACGGCGGCTATTTTCGTTCGGATCTGATCGGCTGCGATGTTTTGGATTTACGAACCGGGGAGCGGTTGGGCGCAGTGGAAGGATGGCAGGAGTACGGCGGGCCGTTGCTCCTGGAGGTGACGGTTCAGGGAAAGGAAAAGCTGATTCCGTTTGTCGATTCGATTTGCCGGAGGGTGGATTTAGAGGCCCGGCAGATCGGGGTGGAGCTTCCGGAAGGTCTGCTCGATTTGTAGCGGCAGCATGCGGTTCCACATTGTTACGATTTTTCCGGAATTCTTTGCCGGACCGTTCGATCACGGGGTGGTCGCGAAAGCCAAGGCGAGCGGCAGGCTGGAGATTCGGATTCACGATCTGAGAAACTGGACATACGATCGTCACCGGACCGTAGACGACCGGCCGTTCGGCGGAGGCGAAGGGATGTTGCTGAAAGCGCAGCCGGTATTTGAAGCTGTGGAGTCGATTCTGCCGGAGCGGGGACCGGAGCAATGTGTTGTTCTGCTCTCGGCGCAGGGGAGGCGATTTACGCAGGCAGTGGCCCGAGAGTACGCGCAGTTGGACGATTTGCTGCTGATCTGCGGCCGTTACGAGGGCGTGGATGAGCGCGTATCCGAGCATCTCGCCGATGACGAGATCTCGGTCGGAGATTTTGTGCTGAGCGGCGGGGAACTGGCGGCGGCGCTGGTGGTTGACGCCGTGGCCCGGTTGCTGCCGGGCGTGCTCGGCAATGAGGATTCCTCGCGGAACGAAAGTTTCAGCGAGGAAAATGAAGGTTTATTGGATTGCCCGCAATATACGAGACCGGCGGAGTTCCGCGGCTGGCGGGTGCCCGACGTGCTGTTGGGTGGAAATCATGAGGAGATCAAGCGGTGGCGCCGCGCGGCGTCCCGCGAAAAAACCGAGCGGCTCCGGCCGGATTTGACCTCCGGCCGCGACACGAGGCAGAACTAGAATGCAAAACGCACTTGTTAGCAAATTCATTAGCAAAAACGCGCGAAAGAACCCGCACCCGGAATTCCGGCCAGGCGATACCATCCGCGTTCACGTAAAGATCCGGGAAGGCGACAAGGAGCGTCTGCAGGCGTTCGAAGGAACGGTAATCGCCCGCAAGAATACGGGAATGGGTGAGACCATTACCGTGCGCAAGGTCAGCTTTGGCCAGGGCGTGGAGCGCATTTTCCCGTTGCATGCTCCGGTCATTGACCATATCGATCTGGTCCGGACCGGCCGCGTCCGCCGCGCGAAGCTGTATTATCTTCGCGGTCTGAAAGGCAAAGCTGCGCGTCTGCGCGAGCGCGAGTAGCTCGCCGATCAGGCCGACAGCCTCGACGCGCGGGCAGCCTGATAATTGTAGGCATAAAGCAAGTTTCTTTGACTGCCGCTGACCAAAGCGCACCCGCCCGCCGCAAGGCCTCTGCCGATGGTAAGCGGGCGCCGTGTATCCGCTGCGTCAGCTCGTATGAACGGCAGGCCCGGGAACGGGGTTTTTGCGTGATTGCGGGCGTGGATGAAGTCGGGCGAGGGTGCCTCTTTGGACCCGTTTTCGCCGCGGCGGTTGTGCTCGATCCGCTACGCCCGGTGCGCGGGCTACACGATAGCAAGATGCTCGATGCCGAACAGCGCGAACTGCTTTCGAAGCAGATTAAGAAACGATGCCTAAGCTGGGCCGTGGGCGGAGCGGACGTGTTTGAGATCGATCAGATCAATATCTATCAGGCATCGCGCTTAGCCATGCGACGTGCCGTTGAGGCGCTTGCCGCAGCTCCGGACTTCCTGCTGATCGATGCGGTCAAGATCGATTTGCCGATAGAACAGATGGCGCTTATTGACGGGGATGCGCGCTGTCAGGCCATCGCGGCGGCCTCGATCATCGCGAAAGTCCATCGCGACGCGTGCCTTGCCGAATGGGATCGCGTGTACCCGCAATACAACCTCGCATCCAACAAAGGCTATTCGACTCCCGATCACAAGCGCGCCTTGCGCGAGCACGGACCCACGTTGCTACACCGCTTCAGTTTTGAACCGGTGAGGGAAAGCAGCCGGACTGTGCACTGGACCGGATACCTGACGGATGCGCCCGAGCAGGGAGAGTTATTTGACGAATGCATGGTGAATGGGGCGACCGTCTGACCGCGAGCATGCCGACACCGATTTCAGCGCCTCCTTCGAAACCCAGCCGGTTCCTGAAGTGGCATCGCCGCGTGCTGGGTTTTTGCCTGGTGGTGTTTGCGTTTGAGCTTGGGTTGTTTCTATTGATCTTTCCATGGAATAGTAGATGGGATCTGAGCTGGGTGCCTCTGCATTCGCAGCGTTTGGCAGATATTTGGATGAGCCGCTATTTCCGCGGCGCACTCAGTGGACTGGGACTGCTGAATATATATGTGGCCGTTGGGGAAGCGGTGAAGCAGTTGAAGTCGATTTTCGGCCGGAATAAAGGCGGGTAAGAAACCCCGTAGCCCTGAATCTCGATACCGTTCCTTTTGTCGAAAGCGCTGAACGGAGCCGGGAGCGTTAGCGAGCCTGACCATTGATTTCATACCACTGTTCTGGGACTCTGTAGAAGGCTAGCCGATGCGACCCGCTGATGAACAGAAAGAGTTCCTCGAGCATGCTCAGTTTGGGGAGGGCAAGCAAAGCCTCACACACACCAAAGTGGATCGATTATTCTGGATCGGTCTACTGTTCTTGGTTGCCGCGGGAGCGATCCTCGGTTCTGCTGTCGTTTTCAAAATTGGAAGGGACGATGGAGGTCCGCTGTTCATGATGGGCTTTATCGCTGCCGGGGCAGTTGGTACTGTGCTGTGCATCTGTGGACTAGTGCGCATGCAATCCAAGAGCTAGAATTTTCCTGCTACTTCGCCGTCGCAATCTCGCCAACCGTAGCCATCACCGCTCGAACATAGTCTTCCGGCTTCAACAGAATCTGCATTCCACGCGCTCCGGCCGAAATAGAAATCACATCGAAAAGCCACGCAGTCTCGTCCAAATAGACCGGATACTCTTTCTTACATGCAAGCGCTGTAACGCTGCCGCGAATATACCCGGTCAGCGGCTGCACTTCCTTCAACGGGGCGAGTTCTATTTTTCGGTGCCCCGACATCTTGGCGAGCGCTTTCACATCGAGCTCTGCATTCCCAGGAATTACTGCGAGGCAGACGCCGTTACGGTCGCCTTTCGCCACGAGCGTTTTGAAAACCTGCTCGGGTGGCAAGCTGATCTTTCGAGCCACCGTCTCGGCGCTCAAATCTCCCGGATCTACTTCGTATTCGCGGAGCTCATAAGAGATCTGGAGAGTGTCAAGGAGCCGTATCGCATTGGTTTTCATGAGTTCCGTCCGGAAGCAGTTAAAACAGGCTACCATCCGCGACCGCGATGTCGGTTGGAAATAACTGCCGAAGCATTTTGCCTGCTGAAAACCAGCGTGAACGGGTTTGCGAGATATGTGGGAGCTTGGGGCCGCAGAGGCCCCTTGCTTACGCGCGGGGTTCTGTCGGTACCTGAGTTCCACATTTATCTCGCCCACTCGATGAACTGCCCACTTGACGGTTCCGCCAAACCATGCTAGATTTTCAGCATGGTGCTAGGAAAGCAGCATGCACTCAGCCGCCGGGAACGGCAGATGATGGATGTTCTGTATCGCCGGGGGCGCGCCACTGCCGCTGAAATCCATCGCGAGCTTCCCGACCCGCCCAGTTATTCCGCTGTTCGCGCCATGCTGCGTGTATTGGAAGAGAAAAAGCACGTGCGGCATGAGGAGAAAGACCTGCGTTATGTGTATCTTCCCGTAGTGCCGCGGGAAAAAGCGCGGCGGTCGGCGGCGGTGCACATGCTGGAAACGTTCTTCGACGGCTCGGCCGAGCAGGCCATCGCGACCCTTCTGGATCTTTCGTCCGGAGAGTTATCGGACGAAGATTTTGACCGGCTCACCGCGCTGATTGAGAAAGCGCGAAAGGAGGGACGCTGATGAATTACGCGTTTTGGGCGCAACTTCTGGTTCAGTCCGGTCTCGTGCTGCTGGTGTGTCAAGCGGTACATTTCGTGCCGAGGCGAACGGATGCGGCGCAGCAGTACAGGATTGCTCTGTTCGGCTTCTTGTTGCTGGCGTTATTACCGGCGTTTTCGGCGGTACTGCCGCCCTTGCCTTTCGGAAACTGGCTGCATCATCGGCGCGCGTTCGTAACGATCAGCATGGGCCCATTAATCGCAGACCCTGCTGCCGGAACGTCCAGTACCAGATGGCAGGTGGATTGGTTTCTTTTGGCGTGGAGCGCGGGCGTGGTGTTTGCACTGGGTTGGCTCGTGATGGGGCGTATCGCCATCTGGCGAATGAGCCGCCACGCTACGGCTCTGCAGGATGCAGAGCGGCTGGAACTCGCAAATGAACTAAGCGGGGCGATGGGTCTGCGCCGGAGGCCGCAAATGCTGGTTGGGGCACCGCGCACGATGCCGGCCACGTTCGGAATCTTTCATCCGCGCATCGTGTTGCCGGTGGAATGCATGGAGTGGAGTGAACGCCGCTGGCGGATGGTTCTGTTGCATGAGCTGGCGCACATCCTGCGGCGGGATGTGGCGGCGCAGTTTTTTGTCCACACGGTTTGCGCCTTCTGGTGGTTCCAGCCGCTCGCGTGGATCGTGCGCCGGCAAATACGGCAATCAAGCGAACGGGCCTGCGATGCGTTTGCGCTTTCGTTTGGAATGCGGGCATCCGATTACGCGTCAGAACTGGTCGCAATCGCGCGAGAGGCACGGCTGACCCCGATTGCTTCCTGCGCCGCCATCGGAATGGCGAGCGCGCGGCTCGAAGAACGAATAGAAGCGATCCTGCGCCCTCAGAAATCGGCAGCGCGAATGCGCGGGCTCGCCGCAATGTTGCTTTTGGCCGCGTTCGGGATCACCGTACCGGCAATCGATTTAGGAGGATCACCAATGAAACGAACACTCTTTTCAGGCTTGCTGGCTTCGGCAAGCCTATCGGCTGCGACGATCGGCGGCACGGTGCTGGATCCGAGCGGGGCCGTAATTCCCAATGCAAATGTGCTGTTGATCAACCCGGATACTTCAACGCAACAACAAACTGCATCGGCAGCCGACGGTAAATTTTCGTTCGACAATTTGCCCGCCGGGCAATATATTTTGCGAGTGGAGAAGCCTGGCTTCGCGGCTCTGTTTCGCGAATACACGGTCAAGGCCGATGCGAATGTGGCGCGCGCATTAGTGATGCAGCTTGGGCATATCGAGGAAAACGTGAGCGTGCAGGGCACTGGCAAAGCGAACGCCGCACCCGCAGCCAACAGCAAGCCGATCCGGGTTGGCGGCAATGTTGCGGAATCGAATCTAATCCGGAAGGTGCAGCCCGTCTATCCCCCTTCCGCTAAAGCTGCCGGAGTGCAAGGCACCGTCACCATAGAGGCCGTCATTCTGAAAGATGGGACGCCAGCATCACTCGACGTTCTCTCGTCGCCCAGCGATGATTTATCGGAATCCGCGCTCGAGGCAGTCAGACAGTGGCGCTATCGTCCGACGCTGTTAAACGGCGAGCCGGTGGAGGTGGTTACCGATATACAGATTAATTACACGCTGAGTCAGTAGCGCGTCAGACGAAGATGCACGACATAAATGGAGGCTGGGTCAACGTCCCCTTGCTTACGCGCGGGGTTCTGTATGGCTGAATTCCACATTTATGTCGGATGCCCGAAGTGCCATAATAGGGCTTGACAAGTTCCTCCCACTGATGTTGTTCCTACGATGAGGAAACCGTTTGTACTCAGCCCCACTTTGCTGCGCAATCTGCTGCTTACGACGCATTTAGCGAAGAGAACAGACCGCTGCCCGAAGTGTGGCTCGGCTGATCTGGTCCGGTCGCGCCGCCGCAATTTTCTGGAGCGCGCCATCAGTGATGTCGTTCTTCCGTATCGTTGCGAGTATTGTCACGTTCGCTTCTTCCGGATACACGAAGTGACGGACGGCGCCAAGGCGCCCGAGACCCATACGCCGACAAAACCTCGGGCGATGGCCAAGGGAGCGTAAGACACGGGCGTATTCCGCCTCACTCTTCATAATGGGAAGAGTACCGGGCTTTCTTCATGCGCCTAGCTTGCTCCAACCTGCTTTCCCATTTTGATCGCCAAGTTGCGCTCTTGACGCCCACGCCGCTGCTGGCATCTGTGGCGGCGGAGCAATTTGCTCGCGCCCAGATCAATGGCGGCCTGGAAAGCTGGGAGCGGCCCGCGATCTACAACATAGATGCCTGGCTTGCGGTCTGCTGGCAGGAAGCACGGTATAACGACCGCAACGCGCCCTCACTGCTTTCTGCCGCACAGGAGCATGAACTTTGGCGCGGCATTATCGAACGGCAAGACTCGAAGCTGTTTGACGTGGGCGCCGCTGCACGCCTGGCAGCGCGCGCCGCGCGAATTCTCCATGAGTGGCACATTCCGTTCGAAGGCGAGGCTTGGAGCGAGCACATCGACGCCCAGCACTTTCAGCACTGGCACGAGCTGTTCCAGGCCAAATGCCGCGAAAATGGCTGGGTCACGCGCGCCCAATTGTGGACTCTTGTTCCTGATTTGAGTGTGCAGATACCCGCTATATGGGTTGGATTCGATCGCCCTATGCCGGCTCTCGAACGCCTCAAAGCTGCAGTGGGGAGCGGCGCCGATTTGCCATTCGACGCGCAGATACGGGAACGGGCCCCTGCTGAGGAGTTCCTCGCGTTTGAGCAAGAGATTGAATATGCGGCACGCTGGGCGCGCGCGGCATTCGAGCGGAACCCGCGACAGTCTATCGGTGTATTTGTTCCCGAACTAGCCACGCACCGGGTGCTGGTGGAGCGCGTTTTTCGACAGGTTTTCTATCCGGCTTCGAGGCTCAGGACCAGCAACGAAGCCGTTCACCTCAATCTGAAGCAACCGCTCGAAACGCATCCGTTGGTTACGGGAGCGCTGCTGATTCTGGAACTTGCCCGGCCGCGTATTCATCACGCCGATGCAGGCGCCTTGCTGCGCTCGCCATTTCTGGCGGGAGCGGAAACCGAGCGCAACGCTCGCGCGCTGGCGGATATCGAGCTTCGCAGGCGGCGCGCGCTCGATTTCACTCTGCAGGAACTGGAATTTGCGTCAGCGAAGTGTCCCGGCTTGATGGCCGTGTGGCAGAAGGTCCGGCGAGTATTCAGAGACAGGCGCAAGCTGAACGAATTGCCGGCCTGGAGCGAATTTTTCGGAGATCTGCTCGAAGCCGCGGGCTGGCCTGGAGACTCCGATCTGAGCGGCGAAGAGCAAGAAATTGTCGAAGCCTGGAAGGAGGCGCTTTCGACGCTGGCCGCCATCGGGATGGTGTCTGGCTCCCTTCCGCTCGATACTGCACTGGCCCGGCTCCGCGGAATCTTGAGAACGAGCGGAATCGAAACGGGCGATTTGAATTCACCGGTTCAGGTGCTGGACGCCTCGCATGCGCGTGGCTTGCAGTTCGACTGCGCCATTGTGACCGGATTGTCGGAAGAGACATGGCCGCCGCGCGTGAACATTTCGCCGCTTGTGCCATTGAAACTGCAGCGCGCGTACCGCGAGAGCCTTCAAAGCGAGCGCGAGCGCGCTACGGAGTGGCTGTTCCGGAGCGCTCCGGTTGTGTGTGCGACGTATTCGGGGCGGCTCTCTCCGCAAGCGGAACAATTTGTGGATAGCGGTGCTGTCAAAGTCCCCGCGTGGTCCGGGAAGCTCGCGCGCGAATCGTACGTGCCCGCAGTGTTGGAAGAAGTCGTAGACGGCACTGCGCCGCGATATGTGGCGAGCGAATCTGCGCGGGGCGGCACGAGCATCATTAAATCCCAATCGCTCTGCCCTTTTCGGGCGTTTGCGGAGTTCCGGCTTGCGGCTCAATCTCCCGAGGACGCCAGCTTCGGCTTCGATGGACGGCAGCGCGGGGGATTTCTTCACGAGGCTCTTCAGCGGGTGTGGCAGGAACTGCGCACGCATCAGCGGCTATGCTCCATAGACGATGCAGAGCTCCGCGCGCTTGTTCACGAGGCCGTAACGAATGCGGTGGGAGCAGACAAAACACCGTTTCAGCAGCTTGCCGCCGCGGCCGAGCGCGAGCGGTTGGAAGGATTGATTCTCGAATGGCTGGAACTCGAGCGATACCGGAAACAGCCGTTCACGGTTGAGACCGTTGAACAGGAGCGATACTACGAGATCTCCGGATTGCGTTTGCGGCTGCGCGTCGACCGGGTGGACCGGTTGGAGAACGGACGTCTTATTCTGATCGATTACAAGAGCGGAAAGCAGACCCGGACGAAACTGGAAGGAGTGCGTCCGGCCGAGCCGCAATTGCTTGTTTATACGGCCTGCCTGGGACAGGATGTCGACGGCATTTTCTTCGCGCAACTGAAGCCGCGCGAATTGCGGGCGATTGGTTTTTCGCGCGATCCGCAATTCTCAGGAAACGCCGTGAAGGTGATCAGAGATTGGGATGAGTTTCTTTACGATTCGCGCGCCAGCATCGAAGCGATTGCGGCGGGATTTATGGCGGGGCAGGCGGGGATCGATCCGATCAAAGGAGCGTGCGAATACTGCGCGGTGATGCCGCTATGCCGGATTCGGGAACGGGGAGCATTCACCGGAGACGAGAATGAAGAAATCTAGTCTCGCAATCAGCGATGACAAAGAACGCCAGTTGGCGCTCGATCCGGGGCGATCGTTTATCGTGGAGGCTCCCGCCGGGTCTGGCAAGACCGGTTTGTTGGTGCAGCGCATTCTTCGATTATTGAGTGTGGTCGAGCGGCCCGAATCGGTCGTCGCCATGACGTTCACTCGAAAAGCAGCGGCCGAGATGCGGGAACGGGTGCAGCAGGCATTAGAGCAGGCCGCGAAAAACACTCCGACGCCGAACGGCTATGAACAGCGTACGCGGGAGCTGGCCCTTGCGGCACTGAAGCAGGATTCGAAGCATAGCTGGAACTTGCTTGCGGACGGCAGCAGGCTTCAGATTCAAACGATCGATTCACTTTGTGCGATGCTGACGCGCCAGATGCCGGTAGTCTCCGAGTTCGGCGGAGCGGCGGATGTGGTGGAAGACGCGACTGAGTTATACCGGATAGCTGCCCGTAACACGCTGCGTGTGCTGGCGGAAAGCGAAGAGCAAGATAGACAGTTACTGCATCGCATTTCACTTCATTTCGACAACGACCTTGCGGCGGTGGAAAGACAAATCGCGCGGATGCTCGCGCAACGCGACCAGTGGCGGTGGCTGGTTAGCGAGCAGCAAGATGGATTGGCGGGTTGCTTTTGCGAACTGCTGCACCGGGCGGAACGGACGCTCCGCGATGTGTTCCGGCAGCGCTCCACAGTCGATTTCACGGAGGTGACGCGCGCTGCGATCAAGGCGCTCGGTACGCCGGAGCAGCCGAGCGATTTGCTTTATTGGCTCGACTACCGCATCGAGCATTTGCTAGTTGACGAATTTCAGGACACGTCGCGGGCGCAGTACGATCTGATCGAGCATTTAACGGGGCAATGGTCTGAAGGCGACGACCGTACGCTATTTCTGGTCGGCGATCCGATGCAGAGCATCTACCGCTTTCGCGAAGCCGAGGTGTCGCTGTTCCTGCGTTGTTGGGAAAAGCGGCAACTCGGCTCGGTGCGGCTGGTTTCGGTACGGCTGACGACGAATTTCCGTTCCCGTCCGGAGATCGTGGAATGGACGCAGAAAACCTTTGCGCCGATTATGTGCGAAGACAACTGGCAGCACTCGGCCGTAAAGCTGCGGCCGGCGGAAGCGGCCCGGCCGCGCGGCAAAGTTGACCCGCAGCTTATTCCGTTTCTGGGCGACAACGGCCAGGAAGAAGCGCGCGCGATTGTGGAGATCATCAACGAAGCCCGCGGCAAGGGCACGGTTGCGATTCTGGTTCGCAGCCGCTCGCACATTACGGCCATCCTTCCTGCGCTGAGAAGAGCGGGCATTCGGTACGAAGCGGTCGAGATCGACGAACTGGGGAACGAGCAACACATTTTCGATCTCGTGTCGCTCACTCGTGCACTGGTGCATGCGGGAGACCGCCTGGCGTGGCTCGCCTGTCTGCGGGCGCCGTGGTGCGGGCTGACGCTAGCGGATCTTTCTGCGCTGGCTGAGGGGCAGCCGCAGCGCACGATTTTCGACCTGCTTTCCGATCCGGACCGGATCGCCAGTCTCACGCCGGATGGCCGGAGCCGGGCTCTTCGTGTGCAGGAGATCCTGAGCGCTGCCATTGCCAACGTGGGAAGGATGCTGCTGCGCGATCTAGTAGAGCAGACCTGGATCGCGCTGGGCGGCCCTGCGATTCTCGGCGAGCCGAACCAGCAGGATGATGTCGACACGTTCCTGAATCTGATCGAGAGTTTGGAAGAAGGCGGAATCATTCGCGATTTCAGCCTGCTCCAGCAGCGGCTGGAATGTCTGTATGCGAAACCCGCGCCTGGCGCCGATTGCGTGCGGGTCATGACCATCCACGGCGCCAAAGGGCTGGAGTTCGATACCGTGATTGTGCCGAAACTCGGCGCGCCCCCGCGGCCGCGCGAAAACGATCTGCTGATCTGGACGGAAGTTCTTCAGGAAGACGGGACAACTGCCTTCTACGTCGCCCCGCAGCCGCAGAAGGGCGCCGACGACCAGGCGTATCAATTCATCTCAGACGAGATCAAGCTCAAGGAGACAGAGGAACTGAAGCGCCTCTTCTATGTTGCGTGCACGCGGGCTAAAAACGAGCTTTATCTGCTTGGCAATGTCGAATTCAAGAAAGATGGCAAAAGCTATCAGAAGCCGAAGAGCAATACCTTTTTGGGCCTCGCCTGGGGCCAGTTCGAGCCCGAATTTGCGGGCCTGCTCCGGCGGCGCGTTCCGGTGCAAGCCAGCCTTTTTGCGAACGGCAATGCGGGGACTCCGGCCACGATCCTGCGCCGGCTGCCGGCGAGCTGGCACTCGCCGCGCCTCGAACCATCGGTGCGATGGGAGCCGGAGCTACAACGGGTGGCTGCTTCGGCTCGCAAAGTGACATACGAGTGGGTCAGCGACACAGGCAGGCACGTGGGCACGATTGTGCATGAACTGCTGAAGCGCGCTGCGCGTGAAGGGATGGGCGCGTGGAATCGCGACCGTGTTGCGGCTCTTGCGCCGGTGATTGTTTCCGAGTTGCGGCGTTTGGGTGTTCCGAGAACGGAGGAAGCGAAGGCGGTTGGCGAAGTGATCCGGGCCGTGGCGAACACGCTAGCGAGTGAGCGAGGCCGCTGGGTGTTACACGCTCATGCCGAAGCACGTTCGGAATGGGCCATTGGCGGGCGGCTCGGGGATAAGTTGATTGCGGGCGTTGTTGATCGCGCATTTCGCGACGAAGAGGGCCGCTACTGGATTGTCGACTACAAAACAAGCGAGCACCAGGGCAGCGGTCTCGAAGCGTTCTTGAACGAAGAACAGCGGCGCTATCGAACGCAGCTCGACAACTACGCCGCTCTGCTGTCGAAACTAGGCAAAAAGCCGGTTTGGCTGGGGCTGTATTTCCCGCTGCTCGATGCCTGGCGCGAGTGGCAGTTCGAGGAAGAAGCAGTGCTGACGGCTCAGTACACGGAATAGTGGCCAAGCGTAATTCACTCTCTGAAAAGCAGATACGGCTCATCGCCAAAGCCCTAGCCGAACCGCGACGCCACGAGATTCTGAAACAGATCGGCGCGCATCATGAAACTCCGTGCGCGGACCTGCGCGAATGCCAGGCCATTAGCGCGGCCACGCTGTCCCATCACCTCAAGGAATTAGAAATCGCCGGCCTGATCTCGATCGCCCGCAAAGGCAAGTTTGCCGAGATCACCCTTCAGCGCGACGTTCTCGAAGCCTACCTTAATTATCTGAAAACGATCTAACTCCAAATCTGAACCCTGGCGGAATCATCCCACATCATTTAGACAGTTGTCGAAACGTCGATTTGGGCGATTCGGAACAGGAGAAAGGAATCATGAGCAAGCTAAAGGGTAAAGTTGCCTTAATAACAGGAGCTTCCAAGGGCATTGGAGCAGGTATCGCAAAAGCTTTGGCCTCCGAGGGCGCAGCGGTGGTGGTGAACTATGCCTCCAGCAAGGAGGGTGCTGAGCGCGTGGTAGCCGACATTGAGAAGGATGGAGGTAAAGCCATTGCGGTCCAGGGCGATGTGGCCAAGTCCTCCGATGTGCAGCGAATTTTCGATAAGACAACGCAGGCGTATGGAAAAATCGACGTGCTGGTGAACAATGCAGGTGTTTATCAATTCGCCCCACTCGAGGAGATCACCGAAGAACAGTTCCACCGTCAATTCGATACCAATGTGTTGGGATTGATTCTCGCCACACAGCAAGCGGCCAGACACTTTGGGCCGGACGGCGGGACCGTCATCAACATCGGTTCGGTTGCGAGCAGCGTTACCCCGCCCGCTTCCGCCGTTTACACGGCCACGAAAGGCGCGGTGGACGCAGTGACGCGCGTTCTTGCGAAGGAACTCGGCCCGAAGAAGATCCGGGTGAACTCCATCAACCCCGGCATGGTCGAGACCGAAGGAGTCCATGCGGCTGGAATCTTGGGGAGCGATTTTCAAAAGCAGACCGAAGCGCAAACGCCCCTGGGCCGCATCGCGCAACCTGGAGATATAGCGCCGATTGCCGTGTTCCTTGCTTCGGACGATTCGGGATGGCTGACGGGTGAGACGCTGCTGGCCTCGGGCGGCTTACGCTAAATGAGTGATTATTGAGATGTGCGGCGGCCGGTTGCGATCATCTGTTCCGTTATTCTGATTTCCGCTCTTGCGTGCGTGCGGATCCGGCATCAGAAGCTGGGGTGGAGCGAGTACTGGGCATTGAACTCGCTCTCACCTGGCGCTGACAATCCGATGGTGCCTACTCGGGTTGGGATGGACCTCCACTCTGCGCCGGCGTTTCTGTTCTCGACTCTCCAGGAAGCCAAATTGGGGTCGCTCACGCTTCCGGCTCCGTTTCAGCATTCTGCTGATTTCTTGCATTGACAGAAATCCGCGCTGATCGTACGACGCGCACAGCTTTGAGCCGCATTATTTCCTGGGCGTGTGGCACGCACCTATCGATAGTTACGTACCGATTGTTCTCCAGCAATACACTTCAACGGCCCGAAGCTCCCGGCACCAGCGCTGCGGCCAGGCGCTCCGGCGCAACGTTCGTTCGTCGCGAAACACGGCTTCGGCGCTGCGTGCCAGCATCTGGTTTCGTGTTTTGGTATCCGAAGAAGCCTCGACGGCAGCCGCCACGCAGAACGCGCCTTCCTGGATAAAGGTGATTGTCCTGAAATGCTCAACACGCAGGAGCAAGGATCACAAGATCAGGGTAGCGCGCCTGGGCGCTGCTTCCAATCAGCGGGTTGCGGTTCAACGGACCTTTTTTAAGCGCGATCTGATACCGGCGTACTGCGCGATCGAACGCAAAGACGGTTTCGGCCTGCGCAGCCCCTTGGATTGCGTATGAGGCGGCGTTCTTGGCGTCCCCACCTTGCGCATAGTGTTCTGCGATCACGCCCGCATCGGCGAATGCGATTTCCGCGAGTGCCTTGGCAATACGCAAATGCGTTTCCCGGTGTTGAAACAAGTCGTAGAGGCGAAAGGTTGGGGTGATGGGAATCCACCAGCGAACGAAATTCCTGTTTGAAGCGATACAGCGCATCCGGTCCATTCGCTGCAATATGTTGAGCGCTACGGTAGTTTCGAGTTCCCGATCATATGCCTTGAACACGGCTCCAAATCCGCCTTGGCCGAGGCGCTCCAGAAGCTGAAATCGCGCCGGGAGGAGAGCTGAGTCTAGCGTGATATCAGATCAACGAATTGTAAGATTTCGAATGCCAGGGTTGTTTGGATAAGCTGTTTGTCATGCCGACGATGTGCCAGAGGATTATTCTTCAAGGCGTGTTATTAACCAGCGCGTTTCTGCTTCTGGGGACAGAAATTGCTTGGGCACAGTTTGCTCCCGATCCTCCTCAGGCGCCCAAGGCACTTCGGCCGCCGAAAGGTCAGGCTTTGCTAATTCACTTGCACGGCCGAGGAACCCAGATTTACGTCTGCGAAAGCTCTGCCGGAGTGTTTGCGTGGAAATTCAAAGCGCCTGAGGCCGAGCTGTTTGGAGAGAGCGGTGAATTGGCAGGCAGGCACTTTGCGGGACCGACGTGGGAAGGCAACGACGGGAGCCGCGTGATTGCGAGGGTGGCGGCGAGCGTGCCGTCTCCCGCTTCTGGTTCGATTCCTTGGCTGCTGCTCACAGCGATAGGGCATGACGACAAGGGAATTATGGCCCGGGTTCAAAGTATTCAACGCCTGGATACGAAAGGCGGTGTCGCGCCCAGCGCCAGCTGTGGCGCAGCCAACAGGAATGAGGAAACGGCGGTTCCTTACGAAGCCGATTACTATTTTTACGGCGTGCCGCGTTCGGGAGTGCTGCAAAATACATCGAAATAGTAAGCGCGCCGAATTTCAAAGGTTCCATTCAGCGCGCTGTTGTTAAATCTGACTGCGTTTCCATTTGCCGCGCGTGAAGACAACCAAGCCGGCAATGGTAATGAGCGCTTCGGCGACCGGTATGGATGCGAACACGCCGCGCACTCGCCAGTGCGCATGAAGCGCCAAAAACCAGGCCAGCGGGATTTCGCAAAACCAGAAGCCGAAGACGTTGATGACGGTCGGGGTGATCGTGTCGCCGGCCCCGTTAAACGCCTGCACCATTACCATGCCGAAAGCGTACGCGACATTGCCGAAAGCCACGATGCGCAAGCAGTCGGAAGCGACGGCCGTAATGGCCGGATCATCCGTAAACACGCCCACGATCGTCCGCGGCATGAAAATGAACGCAACCGCTACGATGGCAAGGAAGATCATATTGTAAAAGCCGGTCAAATAGACGGCGCGTTCCGCGCGCTGCGGCTTCTTCGCTCCGAGATTCTGTCCGACCATGGTCGCGGCAGCGCCGCTCAAACCCCACGACGGAAGAATCACGAACACGAAAATGCGAATGCCGATGGTGTATCCGGCGACCGCGAAACTACCGAAGGCGCTGATGATCCGCACCAGTAAGATCCAGCTCGTGTGCGCGACGACGAACTGCATCACTCCGGTGCTCGAAACGCGTATGAGCGAGAGGATTACTCGGGGAACCAGACGGAAATCCCGCAAGCGGACCTGAATGCGCTCTGTACCGCGCCCGAGCACCCAAAGCTGATAAACGACACCGATACTACGGCCGGTGAGCGTGGCGACAGCGGCCCCTGTCACGCCCAGCCGCGGGAATGGACCGAGTCCGAAGATAAAACACGGATCGAGCGCCAGATTGATCAGGTTCGATAGCCACAGAACACGCATGGCAATGGCCGCATCGCCTGCCCCGCGAAAAATGGCGTTATTCAGGAACAGCAGCAAGACGCTTATACAGCCGCCAAATGCAATCGCTGTGTAATGTTGGCCGCTGGCGACCAGGTCCGGCGCGCCGCCCATGAGGCGCAGAATGTCCGACGAGAACCACAACCCCGGCCAGCCCATCGCGATAGACAGAAGGATGCCGAGGAAGATGGCCTGAGAAGCGGCAATGCTTGCGCCATGGCGGTCCTTCTCGCCAACGCGGCGGGCCACCATGGCGGTGACGGACATGCTGACGCCGAAGGCAACGGAATAGACTAGCGTCAACACCGATTCAGTCAACCCGACCGTAGCGATGGCGTTCGAGCCCAGGCGCGTGACCCAGAACACGTCCACGACGGCGAAAAGCGATTCCATGCACATCTCGAGGACCATCGGCGTGGCCAGGAGGAACACGGCGCGGCTGATGGAACCTTCCGTGAAGTCCTGGTGCGTGCCGCGGATCGCCTCCAGGACCGATTTCCAGAAGCCGGTAGTCACGGACTGTTGGGCAGTAGCTGTACCCATTGAATGGCGTCTCCCTAACGCCTGATGAAACTTTTTTGTTGTGTTCTATTGCGCTGACGCGCGGCGGAAGTTAGCGGGTAACGGGCGCCGGGACGGCAGCAAAGCACAGGAGGACAGCACGTGGGTCAACCGGAATGGCGATGGTGCTGTGTGCTTCGACTTTCATGGAAGTGCGGGTGCGAAACCCTGTTTGGAAATTATAGCGCAAATGGCAGTCGAGGAATACGGAGCGCGTAAAAAACGTCTACTCCAGTCCAGAGCTACGCTTTTCGCTGGCGCTTAATTGATTCGACAATTTCGTCAACTGTCAGATCCTTCTGCCATTGCATCCGGTCTTTGGTGTAATCGCCGGAGCCGGAGCGAAATAAGCGCAAATAGCGTGCAAAACCGTCGGCGCCCAATTCACGCCGAAGAACGTCCAGCGCGTGACGCTCAAATTGTTCGTCGGTCATGCTGTCGAGGCTGTTCACGACAAAGCTCTCTCACTCCAGGATACCGGATTTTGCACGGTCACCTTTGGACTGCCGACCCTCGCGAAGCTCGTCGAACAAATCCATCATCCGTCGTAAGTAAGACATCGACATGGGCCACTTCTGCGCACGCCAGATGCAGTGCGTCATAAGGTTCGTAACCAGCGCTTTCAAGCCTCGAGGCCCGCTCCGCGATTGCAGCATTCATTTCGACGACGTCGGATGCACGAGTCAGCAGGGCGGCAGTTTCCAATCTTCTGTCCACATCAGGATTTCTATGGATCTCATCTGACAGCGGCTCGCTGGACACCCACTGGATCGACCCGCGCCGGACGCGCTTCAGGATCATTTCAATAGCCGCTGTCTCCCGTCGAATGCGCTCCTGAGACTGATCGTCTGTAAAGCGATTGATGCAGCAAGCATCAAGATAGACTTTCATCTCGGTATACCGCGATAGTATGAACTGCGTCTGCGAATGCCGGGACGCCTTATTATCGTTTCGGAAATTCTATCCTTAAACACATGAGGAGAAACGTCGTGATTCGGGCTATTCTCTGCCTCGGTGCCGCCGCGCTGAGTCTTCAGGCGGCGACCGCGCTCTTTCAGGATCAAGCGGACAAAACGTGGACCCCTGTGCACGGCTCGGCTACGGTGGACGCCGCGGTCCGCCACGGCGGAAACGCATCGGTGCGCCTGGAAGCGTCGTCTTCGGGTTCCGATGCCGAAGCGCGCTCCGGAGATGTCCATCTCACGATCGGCAAGACCTACGAACTCACCGGATGGGTGCGGACGGAAAATCTTGCTGCTCCCGATCTAGACCGCTCGCCCATTGCTTCGGGCGCGGCGCTCACGATGGAATCCATGCCCTTCGATGTGCACTCTCCCTCTATTGGCGGAAATCACGACTGGGCGCGGCTTTCGTTGCGCTTTGTGGCGAGCCGCGCCGACGATCACATCCTGCTGACCGCCGGGCGAGGCGGTACGCTTCAGGGCAAAGCGTGGTTTGAAGACGTCACCATTGAGGAAGTCTCGCCTGCCGGAAACTGGCCTGCGCCCGAGGCTGTGCGTACGTTTGGCCCTGCTTATCGTTACCCGGCCGCGGGTTGGATCTATCTGCATATCGAGGGCAAGCCATACGACCGCGGCTACCAGCACGGCTATCTGATGGCGAAGGAAATTCCCGAGTATCTGACACGTTGCGCGATCGACCTTGCGGGAAAGGCTGACAGGGAGAGTTGGGATAGCTACCGGACGGCTGCGAATGCGCTATTCCTGCGAGGATTCGATCGCGAACTGCTGGAAGAGATGCGCGGCATCGCCGATGGCGCCGACGCTGCCGGAGCAACGTTTCTGGGCCGCAGGCTTGATCTCATCGATATCGTGCTGGCCAATACAACGGTGGAAATGGGCGAGCTCGCCTCCGCCATGCCCATGACTCCGACCGGGATTGAGGGTCTGCGCTTCGAAGTTCCGCGCTATCCCACGCGGCTCGATTCTCCCACCGATCACTGCAGCGCCTTCGCCGCCACCGGGCCTGCCACGCGCGACGGCAAAATGGTGATCGGCCATGTGACCTGGTGGTCGCAGACCCTTGCCGAGCAGACGAATGTCCTGCTCGATATCAAGCCGGAGACCGGGCATCGCGTCCTGATCCAAAGCTATCCCGGCGGCATCGAAAGCGGGACCGACTGGTATCAGAACGATGCGGGCGTCGTGCTGACCGAGACCACCATCCGGCAGACACCGTTCAATATTCAAGGCACGCCCGTTGCGTTTCGTGCCCGCCGGGCCATTCAATACGGCGGCAACATCGATGAAGTGATTAACGAGCTGAGCACCCGCAATAACGGGCTCTACACGAATGAATGGATTATCGGCGACGCCAAGACGAACGAGATTGCCATGTACGAGCTTGGCACGGATCATACGAAGCTGTGGCGCAGTTCGAACAACGAATGGTTCGGCGGCACGCCCGGCTTCTACTGGGGAGACAATAACGCAAAGGATCTCGCTGTGAAGCAGGAGTATCTGCCCGATCCGCACGGCGCGCCCGAGTACATTCCATATGTGCCGCGTGTTCGCGATCTCGCCTGGATGGATCTCTACAACAAATACAAAGGGCAAATCGACGAGCAGTTCGGCTTCAAAGCTTATGACAGCGCGCCGCTTGTTTCCGCCAGCACCATGGACGCCAAGGTGGTCACATCCGACATGGCGAAGCACATGATGGTGTGGGCCGAGTTCGGCCGGCCAAACGAGAGCGTTGCACCGCCGCACGATTCCAACTATGGATTGTTCCCGGGCGGCTATTATTTGTTAGACGCCGAGCAGCCGGCGCCGGCCGCTGCTTCTTCTGCTGCGAAGAAAGAGAAACAGGCGGCGAAGCCGAAGCCTGTTACCTGGAACGAGCACACGGACCAGTTGTGGAACGGCTGGGTGCTGCCTGCCGCGGATGGCGATAGCTGGTTTGTGGCGGGTTCTGCCGCTTACTATCGCCTGCTGCAATCGCCCGATGTAGCGCAAGCCCTCGATGCCGAAAAGATTCATTACCGCGGGCTGAAGCTTTCGCCGGACAATCCGGAGACTCGCTTCGAACTGGAGCAAACGGCGGGCGTGCTCTTTCTCGATTCGCTGCGGCGCAAAATGGGCGACGATGCATTCCTGGAGCTGATGAAGAGGTACTTCGATGCCAACACCACCAAGACGGTTACGGCGCAGTCGTTTCTCGATATGGCGCATACGCGATATGTTGCTCCCGATCCAGGAGACGGGCCTGCGTATGTGCCGCACGATATCGCGCAGAGACTAGCTTCGGCGGTGATTGTTTACGGAACCGCGCGCGAGGCCGGAACCAACCGTTATGTCGCCGAGCAGCTGCAGGCGCATTATCGTGAACGCAACCAGCGCAATGTTCCCATCTATAAAGATTTCGAAGCTTCGGATGCTTTGCTTGCCCAAAAGGACGTGATCTTTGTCGGGCGCCCCGAAACGAATTCGGCGCTCTCCGCCTGGCGCGCCAAAATCGGTCTCGATTACCAGGGTGCCGTGTTCAAAGTAAACGGGGAGACGTATGCCTCTGAGCGAAACGCGTTGGTCTACGCGGCGAAGAACCCTCTCGACCCGGCTCACATGGTTGTCGTCTACGCGGGGAACTCACCGCTCCAGACAGCACGCTCGGTGAAAGCCGGCGGGCAGGCAGTTGCGGTTGTTCTCGAAGACGGCAAGCCTGTCACTTGACAAGTCCGAGCCAAACCCCTATTCTCTATATAGAATAGGTAGATTGATGATGAGCAGTGGCCTTGCGCAGCCGTATCTGCCAACCACAAGTACAGGACATTTTCCGTTCACCGCGGACATCGAAGCGGCTTCGCGGCCGCTGAACGTGGTCTGCATCGGTGCGCACCCGGATGATCCCGAAAGCGGCTGCGGCGGAACACTCGCCAAATTGGCCGATCAAGGGCATCGCGTTACGATTTTGTATCTCACCCGCGGAGAGGCCGGCATAAAAGACGGCGAGCGACATTCCACCGGAGTTCGCCGTTCGGCCGAAGCCCGGAACGCCTGCCGTCTGCTGCGCGTCGAAGCCGCCTTCGGCGGTCAGGTCGATGGAGAAACGGCTGCCGATCCCGAGCGGTGCGAGGCATTCACACGGTTACTGCTCTCCCTGGAACCGGACATCGTCTTCACGCATTGGCCCATCGACACGCATCACGACCACCGGACTGCGGCAACGCTTGCGTATCAAGCCTGGCAGGCGGCTGGAGAGGGCTTCACGCTTGTCTACTACGAAGTAATGACGGGCATTCAGACGCATCACTTCTTTCCCAATTACTACGTGGATATCGGGTCGTTTTGCGACGTAAAACGGTCGGCGATTTACGAACACGCGAGCCAGCGGCCAGATCGCTTCTATTCGTATCACGAAGAGATGGAACGCCGGCGCGGCTCGGAAGCAGGCAAAACCCGTGCGGAGGCCTTCATGGTTGTGCGCGAGAAGTGGCCGAAGCCGTTGCATCCGTTTTCAATTTGACGGATGCGTTCTTGGAAGCGCCCACAGCAATAGCCGGATCAGCGCCTCGTTCTTCGTCCCGGCCAAGCCGAATAGCGCAGCCGGCCTCGGCACGCTGAAATCGCTGAGCCGTAAGGTCGCATCTCCATCCACTTGGAAACGGTCGTTCTTTCGCGGGCTCAAGACGACATTCACTTTCACCACACGGGTCACACCGCGAATCTTCAGCACGCCCTCCACAGTAAATCCGCGGAGTTGCTTCGCGCAAAGGCGAGTGGACGTGAACTCGATTAGCGGATAGGTGCTCGCATCTAACGCCTCTTTACGCACAAATTGACTGACGGCCTGGCGTTTCTTTTCGGAGAGCCAGATATCCCGGCATACCACGCTGGCGGCCTCGACGACGAGCCTGACTTGTGACGCTTCCGGCCGATCTGGCGTGAACCAGAGTTCCCCGTTGTATTTTTCAAAAAACAGAATGTGTTTCTTGCGGCGGTAGAGACCGGTCTTGAACACTTCAATGGCGAGGGTGGAGTCGTTGGAAGGCGAGATCGTGTACGGCGCTGCAAGCTCGGTCATGATGACAGAAGACTTACGAACAGACGCATGCAGCGGTCCAGGAGTTCGCTTCTCAAACGCCGCTGAAGCCGAGCTTCCGCTGCTGTACCTGTTCGCTTTTGGGACTGATCTGTTTGATTTCGCGTCAGTGAGTCGTTTGAGGAGCCGGACGGCGCTGCTGCCACACGGCGCTCTTCAGCAGAGTCGGTCCTGCCTCGATCAGACGCGGCAGCATTTCGAAGACATCGCTCGCGCTCCAGGCCCTTCCGTGACGTGTGGAGTAGCCCTGCATATTGAGCTGCCAGGCGATCTCATGGATGCGCTTCTCTTTCACAATCTGCTCCAGGATCAGCAGCAGAACAGCGGTTTCCAGCGGATTTTCTTCCAGGTGCACGCCGTCCCGCGCAACTTGCAATCCGTAGGGGAGGTCAGCCCAGTTAGTCAACACTTGAGGGAGGGCAGTCGCTGGTTGTGCCTTTTCGGACTCCCGTGTCCACTCTACGCTCGCAAGCTTCCAGCCCTCCGCCGACCTCTTCATGAAATAGTCCAAGGTCAGTTCACCGGTTACCACGTCCCGAATGGTCTCCTTCATGGCGCACTCCTTGGGACGCTCCGATGCAATTCAAAAGCCGAAACGGAGCTGGAGGTGTAAGCGACTTTAGTTATCAGCTCAGACCTTTTCTGGAACGATATACGGCGCCCGGTAGGTTCCCTTCAGAAGTACGGTGGCTTCCGAATCGTGCAGAACCTCTTCTTTCTCCGGATCGAAGTTGATCGTGCGCCCAAGCCGGTAAGATGCATTGGCCAGGTGGACCAGCGTTGTCGATAAATAGCCCTCATAGATGGGGGCGTGCAGATTGTCGGCGTTACGACTGCGAACACACTCGATGAAGTTCACAAAATGTTCGTTTCTGACCGGGGCGTGCATGGCCGGGCCCGGTTCGTTGTGGTCGCCCAGAAATGATTTGTAGGAATTGTAATCGGAAATCGCCAAGTATCCCTTGGAGCCGTAATACAGGTTGCCGATGGTCGACGGTTTCCCGCTCGCCGGGCCCATCGTCTTCGCCGGCTGGCTCTTGGGTTTTGCTTCTGCCTGCAATCCGGCTGCGGGCACGCCGCTGCTGGAAAACTCGTGCGTGCCGATACCGGCTTCGTGATTCGTCATCCAGCCGCGGACTTCAAAGTTCATCATCTTCGCTTTGGCGCCGGGCGATTTGAATTCATAGGCAACGGTCAAGACATTCGGCGTCTGCTGGTCGTCATCGAACATGAAATGCCCGCCGATGGCGGTAATCTTCGTCGGCAGGCCAACACCCAGGCCCCAGCGCGCCAAGTCGAGCTCATGGATGCCTTGATTGCCAAGGTCGCCATTGCCCGTGTCCCAGATCCAGTGCCAGTTGTAGTGAAACCGGTTTTTGGTGAAAGGCTTCAGAGGCGCGGGTCCGGTCCACAAATCGTAATGCACACCGGGCGGAACGGGTTCCACCGGCGCATGGCCGATCGTGTCGCGCCATTTGTAGCAGAGCCCGCGGGACATATAGACGTCGCCAAGAAGACCGTCCTTCATCCGGTTCATGGCATCCACAATTGCCGCGCTCGAACGGCATTGACTGCCGTGCTCACAGATCACCTTATATTTATTGATCGCCCGAACCAGTTGGCGGCCTTCCCACCAGTTGTGCGAACAAGGCTTCTCAATGTAGATGTCCTTTTGCGCCTGAGCGGCCCAAATGCCGATGAGAGAGTGCCAGTGGTTCGGCGTGGCAATGGAAACGGCATCGACCTCTTTGTTCTCGAGCAGTTTGCGAACATCGACATAAGTCTGCGGCTTGATGCCCATCGCTTCGGCGTCCGCGCATCGCTTGCGGAGAACGTTCTCGTCGACATCGCAGAAATAAGCGATCTCGACGCCCGGAATCGGATGATACCCTTTCACGTGGTCCCAACCGCGTCCGCGCAGCCCGATCACTGCGATGCGAATCCGGTCATTCGCTCCTAAGACCTTTTTTGCGGAAGCGGCGGTTGCCATGCCCGCTGCGGCGGCTGTTTTCAGGAAGTCCCTGCGCGCCGGGTTCTCCAAACTTGTCTGCATGATGCCCCTCGATTAAAGTTTATCGAAGTCAGTTCCTCTTCATTCCGATGCCAAACTGGTTCCCGGCGCGAATCACTTTACCGCTTGCGATCTCCAAATCCAGCAGCTTTTCGCTCTGTACTAGGTGCCCGGTTTCGTCGTGCAGTGTTGCCACAATCTGCTTGGTTGCCGAATCGATGATGTCTCCTGTCGAGATATACGCATAACGGCCATCCATGCTGAAACTGAGCCAGCCCGGAAATTCTTTCAGGTGAATGGTGGTCGCCTGGCGCGGCGGCATCACCGTGGCATCGAATACGTGAATCGCGCAATTCGCTCCGTCGGCCACCCACAATTCTTTTTCGTCGGGAGTTAGCGCGATTCCGTGGCTCGGGCAGCCATGGCGCTTCACCGGTCCTTGCTTGTATCCCTGAACCTCCACTCGGTACAGCTTCTTTCCGCTTTGCACATCGCCCACTTCAAAGCCCAGCAACCCGTTCACGTTCACAAAAACCAGCGTATTGCTGCCGTTCACTGTGAACGGGCGAATACCGGCAGCGAACGGCCCAACGGTACCGGTTACGGTATTCGTTTTCGGATCGGCGATACGGAGCAGGGGAGACTTCAACCCCGCGAGATACACGCGCGAACCATCGGGCGCCCAGATGGTATTGTGCGAACCGGATTGCGTCTCAATGGTTGCGACGAGATCCCCATTTGCGGCCCCGGCGACGTGCCACGCCGGGCCCTCCAGTTCAGGGATGTACAGCGTTTTGCCGTCCGGCGAGATTGCGAGCCGGTCGCAGCCAGCTTCGTATTCTCTATCCCACAATTTCTTTCCCGTAACAATGTCGAGCGCCATCGTCCGGCTCAGATTGGTGACATACATCTTCCCTGTCGCGGCGCTCGCCGCGAAGCCCTTTACGTTCTCGACATGTTGTCCTGGAGCATAGGTCCAGGTCGGAATGCGCTTCACCAGCTTATAGCCGCGATCGATGTCGAACACCAGAATCCCGACTCCGCCCCACTCGGTGTAGTTCCGTATGCCGGGGCTCGCGACATATAAAAAGTGGCGCGCCTTGGCTGTTTCGCCGAATGCGACAGGCAATGCCGCCAGGGTTTCGAGGAAAGCTCTTCTGCGCATCTGTCAATATCCTTTCTCTTTATTCACCACATTAAGCAAGGGCTTGCCTTCCACAAAACGGCGAACGTTCTCCCGAATGGTCGCGCTCATCCGAGCGACGCTCTGATCGGAATGCCCCGCAATGTGAGGCGTGATGACGACATTTTGGAACTTCCAAAGCGCATGACCCTTCGGCAAGGGCTCCGGATCGGTCACGTCCACTCCCGCCCCTGCTAGCCGCTTTTCATCGAGCGCTTTCACTAATCCGTTCATATCGTAAATGGCGCCCCGGCTGACGGCAATGAAATACGAATTCTTTTTCATCAACTCAAACTCATGGGAGCCCATCATCTTATGGCTCTTGGGAGTATCGGGAACGGAAAGAAAAACCACGTCCGCCTGAGGAATAACATCGTCGAACTGATCGGGCTTTACTACTCGTTGCAAAAATGGCATGAACGGTTTGTCCTCCGGATCCACACCAATTACTTTCATTCCGAATGCGTTCGCGCGTACCGCGATTTGTGTGCCGATTCCGCCTACTCCCACGACGACAGCCGTCTTCCCGTTCAGTTCAATCCCATGAAACGATTGAGGGTCCCAGTTCTCCTCCTGATCGTTCCTGTAGAGGATATACAGATTGCGGGATAGCATCAGGAGCATCGCGAGCGCGTGGTCCGCGATCTCCGGCCCCTGGACAATCTTGTTATTCGTCAGAATAATGTTGCTGCGGCGGAGATCGCTGCTGCCATCTTTTGGAAAAAGCACTCGCTCGACGCCGGCGCTCATCACCTGGACCCACTTCAGGTTCTTCGCGGCCCGAACCTCCGCCGACGTAATGTCACCGATAAAAGCGTCTGCATCCGGAATCTCCTGCATCACATTACTGTCGGTCACGGGAACAATTCTCGCCCGTGGCGTGACGCTTTGCAATTGCTGGAGTAACTCGGCGTTCCTATACGCAAGCAGGATTTTCTTTTCCTGAGCGAACAGAGGGAGGCAGGCAATGAATGCGAGGAAGAGAAGCCGTTTCATCGAATTACTCACTATCTAATCCACCAGCGGATTCGGCCGCATCTGGAAATGCACCACTTTACTCGTTGTCCCTTTGCCGGTCTCGCTGTGGAACGGTGTCCGCGTGCCCCAGGTCGTCCAGAGCCCCTTTCCTTTCCAGCCCGCGTTCGCATCGTCGATCCGGCCATCCATGCCTTTGGCGTAAAACCCGAGCGGATACGGAACGCGCATGATGACGAATTTGCCATTCACCAGAGCTATTAGCGAATCAGACCCATTGCCGGTGATGATGGGCGTGTCCTTGCCCAGCCCCAGAGTATCGAACCGGTCCACCCAATCGTAGTAATGCGAATCGGCGCTTCCGGAACCGGTCACGTTTTGGAAATTCGGTCCCGGCGTCTGGTAGAGCGTCCACCCTTCCGGGCAGTGTTGCCCCGTTGCTTGCGGGCCGTTCAGCGGGCCTTTGCACTTGCTCCGATCGAAGCTGGCGAAATGCCCGCTTGCGAGCGCCACCCAGACCACATTGTTGCCGTCAATATCCAAACCGCGCGGTGAAAATCCCTCTACTGCCGCCTTCGGATTGTGCCAGGGGACCTCATAGTATTCCGCCAGCGCGGTCTCCGGCGGGTTTGATCCTGGATTGAGCCGCACGATCCCGCCTGGAAACCCCAGCACGCTGCCCCAAATCATGCCGTCCGGTCCTACGGTGATTCCATAGAACGCTGCATTCAGCCGGGTGTCGTGAGTGGCGTCGCCCTTGCCATTCAGCGCGGCGGAAATTCCTAAACTCTCTCCGCTGGGCGCGGTCACCACTTTTTGCGCGGAATCGATGTACGGATCACGCTTGCCGTTCCCGTTCGTATCCAGCACGAGCGCCGTCCAGCCTTGGGACTTTGCTGCATCATGCGTCTGGTCCCATATCCGCGTGTTCAGCCATCCCACCACGCCTCCGCCCCCGCCGCTGCTAGTCCAAAGCGTATTATTCGCATCGGAGGCGAACACCAGGTGGTGTGTGCCGAAGCAGGTGTCGATCAAAGACGTTTGCTTGGTTGCCGGATCGTAGACAGCCAATTGCCGCCCGGAAGTCGCCGTCGGCGTGAGTTTTGCGGAAATCAGGTCCGAGCCCGCCTTGCAGAATGCCGGGTTTTGGCTGGCGCGGATTCGCGATGTGATCCAGACTCGTCCGCGCCCATCGAACATCGGATTGTGAACCGTTGTGTGGCTGTCCCAAATCGCTTCATCGCCCCAGAATGCTGAGGGCTGCATCGGCTTCGGCTGTCCGGGCGTGTCCGGATCGCGATATGGCACGTTCACCCGGCTGGCGGCGTTGTGCACAGGATCGAGCACGGGCATGTAGTCCCGGCTCTCCTCAGCAGAGCCGTAGATAGATCCATTGGCATTTACTCGCGGGTCGCGCTTGTCGGTCGAGATCTCGTCGTGCAGATACGCTTTCGGATCGGCCCAATCCCATTGCGTGATCACGAGATTACGCTCGACGCCCTGCGGGCGCGGCGGCGCTTCGGTGGGAATTTCACCATGGGCAATGCGCGTGGTCCAATCGCCGAACTCCGCTGTGGCCCGCTCTGGCCCGAGTTGCGCGAGTCCGCCCATCATCGCCCGTCCGGCTTGTCCCGATTGCAGGCGCCGCATCCACGCGGCAGCCGGCGAATCGAAGTGGCTGAACAAAGCGGGAATTGTGCGCGTATAGGCATTGCCCAATTGATGGCACGATTCGCAGCTATCTGTCTTAATGAGATGGATCCATTGGCCCTGTGTCTTGATGTTGGGTGAGATCCCGTTCCCCTGTGGGCCGGTACCCGGAAACTCGCTTTGTTTCGGCACGTTCAGCAGCGCGTACCAGTAATTCGCCGGATAATACTGCGCGGCAGTTTTTGCATCCGGCGCGACGGAGGGTTTCAGATCGATCTGCTTTCCGGGCCGCGTCTGCACCTTGGGGGAATCCACCAGTCCATAGCCGCGCGCCCAAACCGTGTATGTCGCCTGCGGAAGCGCCGGAATCAGAAAGCGCCCCTGATCGTTGGTAACAACCTCTTTGATATAGCGCGTCGGCAGATCGGTGGTTTCCGCAATCACCCAGACACCGGCTTCCGGTCCCTTGGCGCTGGAAACTACACCGCCAATCTCATCATTCTTGACCTGTTGCGCAGCCAAGTTCCCAGCAAGAACCAGCAGCAGAGCCGCGACCGCGAGGGAGCGGTTGTCAGATTTTGTAATTCCCATTCCTCCATCCTTGGAGGGCCAGTATATACCCGCTCATGCAACACTGAAACATCACTCAGTTGAAACGCCATTTCCTCTTACTCCTAACTCTCTCCGCCGCCCTTCTTCGGGCACAAGCCGCTGACCTCCGCCTGGGCATCATCGGCACGGACACGTCGCACGTCATTGCCTTCACGCGTGCCTTAAATGATCCATCCGCGCCTAATCATGTCTCCGGCGCGCGAGTAGAAATCGCGTATAAAGGCGGCAGCCCCGAGGTCGAAGAGAGCCGTAACCGGATTGAGGGATTCTCCCGCGAGTTGCACGACAAATGGCACGTGCGATTCGTCGACACGATTCCCGCCATGTGCGGCTCTGTCGATGGGATTCTGCTTGAAAGCGTCGATTCTCGCGCACATCTTCCGGAGATGAAGCAAGCTGTCACCTGCGGCAAACCGGTCTTCATCGATAAACCCCTCGCATCGTCCTTAGAAGATGCGAAGGCGATCGCACGCGTGGCCGCTGACGCGCAGGTCCCCTGGTTCAGCGCCTCCTCGCTGCGCTTCAGCGATATCGAGTCGCTCAAGCAAAAGCCGGTGAAGGGAGCCATTGTCTGGGGACCCGGCCCAACCGAGCCGCACCAGCAGTTAGACCTCTCCTGGTATGGCATCCACGCCGCCGAAATGCTGTATACACTCCTGGGCTCCGGCTGCTCGGTCGTGAGCCGTGTTTCATCGGAAAGCGCTGATGTGGTCACGTGCAAATGGAAGGACGGGCGGCTCGGCACGATGCGAGTTGACCGGCCGTATAGCAAATTCGGCGCGGTGGCGTTTCGGTCCAACAATGCTGTAGATTGTCTGCCGGACATCAAGGTCGACTACATCCCGCTTGTGCGCGAAATCGTAAAGTTTATGTCCACCCGCCAGCCGCCGGTAGCAAACGCGGAAACACTCGATATCATGCAGTTTCTCGATGCTGCGCAACGCAGTAAAGCGCAAAACGGCTCGCCCGTCACTATGGTGCAGTAAGGCCTTTGTATATCGCTTGGATCAGTTCTTCGCCTGCGCGCTGCCGGTCCTGAATATTCGGACGATGCCCCAGCTTAGGATGCTTCACAATACGCATCTCCACTTCGAATGCCGGCAAATGGCGCTCATGGTACAGACCTTGTACCACGTCCATTCGGCCCGCCTTTCCGGCGGTCGTGGTGGCCTCCATGAACAAAGGTGGATGAGAAGCCGCAAACGTCGTTCCTGCTGACCAATCTTCAAACACACGGTTCAGAAGCGGTCGAAGACTATGCGTTTTATCGGGCGGACCGTTCAGGTATTCGTTGTACTCGTCGTTATGTAGCGTCAGAAAAAAATCGAGCCGTTTCCCGGAATCCACCGAATCGAGAATGGCGCGCCGCTCGGCCGTAATCTCGGGCATCTTCACCGGATCGACTACATCCCAATTGCGATTCAGATCGTAACCGTATTGATTGAAGCGCACCCCGCCGTGGACCACGCCATCCGGGTCGCACAGCGGAAGAATTTTGAGGATGGCGCCCCGGCGAATGCCGACCGCAGCCGGATTGGACGAGATGACAAACCGTATTAATCCATCGGCGGTCCACGAACTGCCCGCTTCCCATGCATGCTGCCGGAACATCAGCCAGATTACTTTCTTTGCGTTATCCGGTACGGCGGAATCAGTAATCGTAACGAGCGAAATTTCACGGCCTTCGACGCTTTTCCCAACACTCGTCACACGCACGTAGGAGCTGGACGAGACAGCGTGCAGCAACTCGCGAAAATTGACCGTCGTGTAGGGCGGCACGTGCCCGATCCAGAAGCGGTCAGCAGGCGCCTTGATCTCGAATTGCAGCTTGGGGATGGCTGGATCATAAGTGCCTTCCTCCACGGGATGCCACGTAACTTGATCGGAACTATAAAACGGCAGCGTGTCCTTTGTGATGGAGCCGCGGGTCGGCTGGTAATTGTATTCACCCGCTAAATCTACCATCTCAAACGTCAGGTTCTGGTTACGGGCGCCGTCCACGCGGAAGTAATACCAGCTCGCCTGCCGGTTCCTTCCGTCCTGATCGGTCTGACCCTTCACATGACAGCGGTAGTGATTCGGGCCCAATTGCTCGATTCGTTGGAGACTGCCGCCTTCGAAGTTCCAATGGATCGAAAGCGCGAATGCGAGGAGGATGAACATAACGACCCACATTGTCCCGCGGGGTGAGTGAGTCACAAGCCGTCCACGCTCGGAAGATGCCGCCCCTGAGCCGGCCCGCGTCTTGTCCGTCGTCTTATTGGCAACGCGGACAGGCCCTGTCAAGCCCGCGCGCAGCGCCCCGGAGGGTAGGCTTGACGGGTGGCCGCGTCGCGCTGTATCTGCCGTTTCGAGGAAAGGGCAGTCTCCCCCGTTTCGGTGACTCTTTTCCTGACCCAACAGCCTCCGCTTCGGTGACAGTTTACGCGACCCAATGCGATCGGTTGACCAAAATCACCTGGATTGCTACCATCAGAGTGCGGGGTGGAGCAGTCAGGTAGCTCGTTGGGCTCATAACCCAAAGGTCGCAAGTTCAAATCTTGCCCCCGCAACCAATTCCCTCAATTGGTTACGAGCTTCCGGCGCAAATCCCAGGACCACATTAAGCAGTTCTCTCGTGGTTTTTCTCCGCGGAGGCCGCGGCGGTTGGCTGCGGTTCCACTATCAGGACCATCTGAACAACGTTCTGATGTGCTTCCCTTTTGCTATCGGTCATTGCCCTCCCGTACACATTCATCGTGGTTTGAATGCTGGCGTGACGCATCAACTCGCGCTGGACTCCCATTGGCGCTTCCGTCTGATCGAGCCAGGATCGGAAGCTGTGCCGGAACGTTTTCCAGCCGACTTTGGAGCTGATGCCTGCCGCCTTCGCCGCCGGTCGAGTGTGCTTCTTCTGAATTCCCTCCTGATGGTACGGCTTCTCCGTCGCGGGATTCGCGAATAGCCAGCCCTCTTTCGTCGAGTAGCAGCGATCCCGATACGCCAACAACTCCTTCGCCAGCTCCGGAGCGATCGGCACTGCATCGCGAGAATACTCGGTCTTCACGTCGTCCACGCGACCATGCACGACGCCTCGTTCAACCAGCAGCGTCGATTTTTCAAAATCGAAATCGCCGCACTGCAGGCCGACGATCTCGCTGGCGCGAAACCCAAGGCAACCTGCGATCAAGACCATGGTCCGGTACGGCTCCCGAATGTGCGGCAGCAATTTGTGAAATTCCTCCGCAGTGAGCACGGACGGCCTTTCCAAACGCTTGCTGACATTCTTCACCCTCACTAGCTGCATCGGATTGGCCTCGACGAGTTCCCAACGCTGAGCGCATTTGAACAGCGTGGACATCAGCGATCTGATATGCCCGCGGGTTTTGGGCGCCAGCCTTAAGTGCTTCAACCAATCCTCAACCGCCATCGCCTTCACGCTGGCGATAGCCGCTTCTCCCCAACGCGGACGGATGTAATTGTCCAGATACGACTGGTAGGATACCCGCGTTGAGTAGCGTGCTGGCAGCTCTTCCTCTTCGTAGCACGCGATCAACGCCGCCACATTCGAGGCCGTCACCGACCCGAGTGTGTGCTCCGCGTTGATTCGCAGAATCATCGATTGCACGGCATCCGATTTGCGGGCCGCGGCTTCAGTCGGATACTCCTGAAGCGTGCCCACCGTGACGGCGCGCAGAGCTCGCCCTTTCCTCTCGGGCAGGGGTTCGTAATACCTAAATTCCCATACTTTTAAACCGTTTCCTCTCTTCTTCACTCGAAGACTTCCGTTCTGATATTGCGTGCGCGTAAACAAGGGTTTCTCCTGTTACGGCACGAGTGGCGGTTTCGAGTTTAGCCCGGTGCGAAGCCACGTGTCCAGTTCGGACGCGCGGAATCGCCAGAGATCCCCAATTCGGTGGGACGGTACTATTCCCGCGCGGGCGAGTTTCTGCAGCGTTTTGGGATGAATGCCAAGCAATGCTGCGGCTTTTTCCGTGTCGAGCAAAGGCTCAAATCGTGAGGATTCGAGAGTCGGTGTCATGCTTCTCAAACCAGGTCTTTCAAATCTTCTGCGGTCGCCGGTTTCCCAATCAAAGCCGGGCCGCTTCGCTTGACACGCACGAATATTCGCGAGTGGATCGAATCTTGGTGTCGCCTTGGGTTCGGTTGGCTTTGCCGGGGTTGGCGGTAGGATCGTCAGATGGGCTTCAGCTTCCTTGGGTGATTTTCACGGCGTCGGATTCGGCTGATGTAGGAAGTTAGACTAGTCAGGCCGATCCTGATTCCAGCATCTTCTTCCAGCCACTTGCAGATGCTTTTTAGGCTCTGTCCCCCTGCAATCGCGGCTGCTATCTCCGGCCATAGCGCGCGAACCTGACCTGCCTTCGTCGCCGGTTTTTCACTGCGCCGCTGCGCCAGGCGTGATCGTGCTTCGGGCATCCAGGTTTGCGTCTCGTTGCGGTCGTTACTGCTTTGCAAGAAAAGCTCCTCTATGTACTAAGAGATTTTCAGACGGGCGCGGGGACGCTTTGGTAACAGCTTTATTGTCGAATTAGACGGCGATTTGCGACGGATCGCGACTGAATGCGGCAGGCTACGGCTTCTCGGTGGGCTGACGAAAGTTTGCGACAGATTGCGACAATTTGCGGCAAGCCCGGGGGCAAACGCCCGCATTGCTCCCGCCAAATGCTGGTAGTGGAACATAAAGGAAACCCGATACGCCGCCGCGCTTCGGATGCCTTAAGTGTTTGACTTCAACGGCGTTTTGTGCGGATACGTTTTGCGCGTTGTGTATTCGTCGCGTGATACGCCATCGATTGCCGCGCAGAGCGTCCCTAATTGGCCGCCGCAGGCTCTTAGTAATTAGAGGGCCAGATGAATCCGCGCGCAATCAGGTTTTCCGAAACGATAACGAAACAAATTGAGGCCGCAGCAAAGGACCAGGGGTTCGCCTCGGCGAGTGCCTTCATCCGCTATGCGGTTGAACAAGAATTGTCCGGGCGTCAGGATGGCCTGACCGGTGCAGAGGAGCGCCTGGCCGCGAGCATCGAGCAGGTCCGAAAAGACCTTTACCGGCTCATGCGTGTGCAGCAAGCTTTGTTCGCATACGTGGATACGTTAGCAAAAACGATTTTGACCTGTGTGCCCGAGCCGCCTGCAGACGCTAAGCCGCAGGCCGTGGCACGTGCCAAGGAACGATACGACCGGCTGCTCAAGATGCTGGGCGTGCGATGGTCGGGGATGCCAAGCTCGCGATGCAGGATCTGGTTATGAGTGGCGAAGGGTAAGACGCGGGAGTTCCAGCCGCGCCTCGCGAAAGTTGCCGATCCAACGTAAAATGAAAGACCGCGCCGATTACTCGGCCCACAAGAAACGTTCTGTCCGGATCGCCGGGTCTGGAACATGCCCAAAAGTAGAGTGCTGCTGCTGTAACAGAATGGGCGATCTGTGCGAAACTTTCATCGAATGGACTGTCACGAGCAAACGCATTCGGCGGGCGACAAAGTCAGCTGCCTGGACGACGTTGCACCTGTGGCCCGACTAGCTGCCCACCAACAGTTGCTAGCAAAGTGGTACCACGCTATTGCCCTCGCTCCGTTCGCTGCTGTCCTATTCATCGATATCAAATTCTTTGGTTATTCTGACAACCGGCTTTGGCTCGTTCTGATCGGGGCGACATTAGTGTGGGCCTTTGCCGTCGCGGTGTACACGTTCTATTTGACTTTTTTGCTTAAGTGCCCTCGGTGCGGCTGGCGCTTCGGTTCCGGCGAGAAATGCGGGTCTTGCAACTTGCCCAGACACCGTGATGTCACCTCCTGGGCTGAATGACCGGATCAGCAGACCTGTTATGAGATCGCAGCAAAGAAACTCTCTTGCAGGCATGCCGGAGATAAGCAGTCACAACACGAAGATAAACCGCCGCAGCGCAATAATCCAAGAATGTCTTTCGCGAGCAGGTGAGCAAATAAAGAACTGGAGGCGGGACCCATGGACTCTGCGAGAAAAATGTCATTCAATCGCGAATGCGCAAAGGGTCCGCTGAACGCCGAGCTCACCAGATGGTGTTGATATTGGAAGAACGTATCCGCCCATCTCGGCTCAGGACCGGAATACCATAAAACAATGCAGTGGCGGCAATCACGCGATCGGGGAGATCGGGAATATCCTCACGCGGCACCTCGGCCATCTTCATAGCAATCTCTTCGTTGATTGTTATGTACCGCAGTACAGATTTCGTATCGGCCGTTGCGGCGCGTAAGTCGTCGAGGGCGGATGCTGGAATTCGGCCTTTCTCGATGAGATAGACCATTTCGACAACACTGATAGCCGAAACGCCGATATAATCGCCCTTTTCACTGTGTCGTCGATGAAGGCGGATGCAGCGCTTCCTAGCCGCGGATCGGAGAAGAGATACCAGACAGTCGCGTGCGTATCGGGTATAGCGACGATCATCAGATATCGGTACGCGGGAAGTTCTGGAACATCTCAGCCCGGTTGCAATCGATCTCCTCGGCCGATGGTGCAGGACCGTATTTCGCCAGCAATCCGCGTAGGGACCGGGTCGGCTCTTTGCCGGTGGTCGAGTCTGGCGCTTCTGCGATGATCTGATCGATGGCCTGCGTCACCAGCTCGCCGGGGTTCACACCCTTCGCCTTCGCAACTGCATTGAGCTTCGCTTCCTTCTGCGGCTGCAGGGGCAGAGTGATTGTCATGCTTTCATTGTCCGACCATCTCGAACTGGTCCGCAAATGGTCCTAGCAGATCCAGACCCTTGGCAATCTTTGGGAAGAAAAATGCGCCCGAACCAGGACCATTTTAGGACCACAATAACGGTGGTTTACAGCTCCAAAAGGCCTTTTTAGCGCCACTCGTGCCTTTGGTTTTCTGTTAGTTACCAGCGCCCGGCGAACTCATAACCCAAAGGTCGCAAGTTCAAATCTTGCCCCCGCAACCAATCCCCTCAACAAGTTCCGAGCTTCCAGACGAAATTCAAAGACCATTGAAGGCAACATTCAGCAGTGGCTTCTGGTTTCCTCGCTAATACGGCTTGTCGGTCGCAGGATTAGCGAATGGCCACCCTCCTCCGTCGACACGACCGTGCACAAGCCCGATTGGACCCGCGGCGTTGACCTATTGAAGTCGAAATCTTCTACGACAGGAGACAATCTCGCGCGCCCGGAGGCCCAAACAGCCAGGCTGAAAAGGGACCAAGGTGTAGCAGGAGAATAAACTCAGTTAACTGCGGCGCTTGCGAAGCAGCGCGGCTCCGATAGCGGCGGCGAACACACCGCCGGCAATCTTGGGCACCAAATCCGGAGCTGGGGGCGGAACATACTTGATGCCGCTCTCGTCCGCGAGTACCGGTTCGTTGACATACCGGCCACTCGCGGGAATTGTAAAGTACTGCGCGAATGTTTCCAATTCGTTTGCGGTGTGAAACATAGGTTTACCGTGCCCCGCGCCGATGACATCCGGCCGCAACGCCGCTAACTTTCGTACCGACTCGCGTGCCTGTATCCAATTGGTGGTACCGGGCACGGGAGGCCGGCAGATCTGTTGCCGTGTGGCCAGCGTGTCGAAGAGGCTGTCGAGATTCATGGTGGTCACGGCATCGCCTGCCAACAAAATGCGTTCCTCTTTCTTGAAAAACGACAAATGTCCAGGGGAATGCCCCGGAGTGAAGTGGCAGTCCCATCCATGGACCCAGGGTAGTGGACGATCCGTGTCGAGAATCATCACGCGGCTGCCCAAGTTCACGGTACTGGAAGGAAACAGCCGGCTCATAGCGGAAAAGAAGCCCGGAGCCGTAGGATCCAGCGGAGGGTATCCAGAGCGGCCCGTCAGATAAGGCAGCTCGAGGCGATGGGCGTAGACGTTCACGCCCCAATAATCCGCGAGGGAACGCGCCGACCCGGCATGGTCGAAGTGCCCGTGAGTTAAGACGATGCACTGCGGCTTCGCTCCCGGCCCGAAGCGCGCCTCCGCAGCTTCTTTGATCCGGCGGGCGTTCCCGGGCGTTAGCGTGTCCAGCAAGATCCAGGAGCCTGGCTCCCCGACTAAATACGCGTTCGAAATGAGCGTCTTAATTGCGGCGACGTCGCGAGCGATTTCCCGCATCCCGACAACAGATATAGCACGTTAGGATCCGCTGCCCAGTTCTTCAGAACGAACGATGAATCCCACGCCGCGGCGGCGATTGATGTCCACAGTGGCTGGGAGGTCTAAACTCTCCACGGGGATGATGATCGATTTGCCGTCCGTCGAGATAAACCGCAACTGCCGGTTTCCCTCAAACCAGTAATCAGTTGCGAGGCGTCCGTTTCCATCTTTGAGCATGAGAACCGTAAGGCTCTGCATGCGCGATGGCTGGCTCACGCTGACAACCGGTTGCCGGTATGCAGGAGCCGCGGTTACGGTTGGATGCCCGGTAAAGCCGATTCCCGGAACAGCCTCCACTGGAGGCCGCGTCGCGAACCCAAACTCGGTTGACTGGCTGGGTTCAAGGCTGGAACGCGGCATCAGAGTCCTCGGCGCCGGTTGATCGATATTTACGGCGACGTCGTCCATGACTTTCAACATCAGGCGCGTCTCGCCTTTCAGGCGCGGCCGCGGACCACGTCTCGGCAGGTTTAAAAGGTCAATGGGCCACAGTATCGGAATGGACCAGGCAATCGCATCCCGCACGGGGTGACCTTTACCATGGATCCGCCCCAAGCGGTCCACCGGCATGCCTTGTACGTACACCACTTTGGCCGGGAAGGGAATTATCTGCCCAGGCGGGACCACCATGCGGTCGAATTTCAGCTCCATCCAGCCCTTGCCAACTAAATGCCCCGGGTCCTTGTATTCCGTAAACAAACCGACCATATAGGTTCCATACGGAAGAACCGAACGGCCGAAACTTCCGATAGGGCTCGCCTGGCAAAGCACGGGGTCGCCAACAGCCGCGGTTTTCGAAGAGAAATTCGGCTCCGACACTGTGCATTGAACAAGCGTGCCGGCAGGAACCACGGCCTCGTAGGAGTACCCGGCCACTGGGCTGACGAGAAGAACTAAGGGGACTAGAAAAGCTGATGCGCTCTTCATGATTGCGCCTCCTGACCTACGTCACATATCGACCTTGGCAACTCAATCATGCATCTCGAAATGCGCGTCGTCAAGAAAAAATCTGACCATAAGCGGCTGGGTGTTTGGAGAAACCCTCGCCTATGTCTGGCGGGCGCGGCGTACGTGTCCTGCGCGCTTGCATCGGAGCTAGTCCGTATATTCGTAGCACGGCCAACACAATTGAGTTCTGCCAGTTCTGGCACAAAAGTACAGATTGACTTGGCCGGAGTTGCCACTACAGCGGGTCGATTGTCATCACAGGAAATCTCTCGGGATCGTTCCATTTGGTGAGTGACAGCTTCGACACTTCGGGTTAGTTCAATCAACGCTGAAGAGGAGCCTATCTTCACCCCTCTGCCCTTTCTGCATTGGGAAGTCCGCTTGACCCGCCATCGCTGGGCACTCGGGTGCGGCCTTACGCCGGTTCCGGCACCACCGATGGCATTAATTAATTATCCTTCGCTGTATTTTGGCGTGCTGACTTGCGAAAGTTACAGCGGTCCCGCCTCCTATTTTGTGTTCACAGGTCCCGACGTTCCGCTTGGATTTCCGGTATTCACGGCGGTAGCGCCTACCCCAGATTGTTTCTTACGGAGGCGCTGCCCCGTGTTTACTGCAGGGCCCGAGTCAAATCATTGGATAACGCAGTCGGACTCCAATATTTCTCGATGTATTCCACAACCAATTCCGTGCCCTGCGAGTGGCTAACGTGTGGCGCATCCTGCGGGCCGTACATGGCATCGGTCAAGTCGCGCAACAGAATACAGCGCACGCCCCACCTGGTCATTTGCTTTATGGCAAACGAGCGATTCAGAATGCACATGTTGGCATGAACGCCTACGTAGAATACGGTCTGCACACCGCGCGCACGCAAGAGATTATAGATTTCGCGTCCGCTATCTGAGATATAGTCCTGAGGCGCAATCTTCAGGCCTGGATTTTCGCAGGTCCATACGCGATGCTCCCTTTCGCCGGGAGTATCGCAGCCGCCATCGGAATCGTCGATGGGCAAGGGAGGGGCGGTGATGTTAGTTTCTTTCGGCGGCGTAAATGCCGGCAAAGAGAGCATGCGTTGCCGTTGCGGCGCATTAGCATAAAACGGCATCGTTTCAGACGGCGCGTGCACAATGATTATTCCCTTATTTCGCGCGGTCTCGATAACCGGTTCGAGCTTTTTGACTAGCGCGGCCACGCGCGCGTTCGCTCCGCTGCACCAATGCCTATCCCACATATCGCAGACGATCAGGGCGCTCCTGGCCGGATCAAACGCATAATCTACGTGCACTTCGCTCCATTGATTGCTGCCTCGAAACAGCTCCACCCGCGAGCGCAGAGTCAAATGGCGCGTTGTGTTCTGAGGAGAGCGCGCTGTCACTGTAAGTAAGAGGGCTGGCGCCAACATCCAAGCGCTTTTCATGAATCCTCACTTGTTGTTCATCGGGATTACCGCAACCTGAGTTGTTCGTAGTCTCGATGCAGCTCGGCGCAGAGCATCTCGACGACGAATTCGTGATCCTCCCGCTGCGGCAAGCCGGAGACGGCTATAGAACCAATCACTCCCGTACCAGAAACAGCCAGCGGAAATGCGCCGCCGTGCGCCGCAAATTCTGTCAACGGCAACCCAAAGCGCTCGAGTAGAGTGACTTTCTTCTCTTCCAAGTCGAGGCCCATTCCGTAAGAACTCCGATGGAAGCGCGCCACCACATTGGATTTGCGGCGTGCCCATTCGACATTATCGGGAGTGCTTCCGGTGAGCGCGGAGAAGAAAAGAGGTTGGCCGAAGCGCCGAATATCGATTACGACCCGCATATTGCGCGCGGCCGCCGCATCACGCAAGCGGCATCCCAGTATCCAGGCATCGTTCTCAGCGAACGCCGGGAACTGGAGAATCCGTTCCTGTTGCGCAATTCTCAGCAAATCATCGCTTATAGCCATGTGTCGGTTCCGTCTAACAGTATCGACCGGATGCCGGTTCAGGGCGGCGCCCCGCTGATTCCTCTTTAAAGCTGTTTAAAAGAGAACTTCGAGAATTAGATTCTCTCATTCAGCCGCATCTGCCAGGAATCGCGCTAGCGACGCAACACATCGCAGGCGGAAGTTCACCGCTACTGCGGCGGCCTGTTGCGTTCGTATTCCGTCAATTGCTCCTTGGCCTCAGTCAATCGATGCATCTGCCTGTAAAGCTGTGCGAGCACGTAATGATATTCAGACTTCCTTGGATTCAGCGCAACCGCCTGCTTTAGAGTTTCAATCGCATCGGCGACTTGTCCCAAGCCGCGATACGCCTTCGATAATTCCTCGAATTCGCGATCCCAGGTCGGATCGATCTTAACCGCCTGGAGCAGCATGTCGCGTGCCTCTGCAAACTCACCCTGAAAATTAAAGTAAGTGGCGTAATCGATCAGCGGCCACGCCGAAGGTTTGCTCTGCTGCGCATTCAGCCGGAGCCCTGTCTCAAAATTTGCGGTCGCCTTGACGTTATCCCCGACTCCCCAATATGCAAGCCCCAGATTGTGATATACCCTCACGAATCCGGGCGCGAGCAACTTAGCCTTTTCCAGATGCTGAACGGCGCTCAAATAGGAGCCGCGTTCGTAGTAGATGCGGCCCAACTCGTAATGGCTCTCCGCGGATTGTGGATCATAGCGGATGGCCAACTCGAGCTCGCGGATTGCAAGGTCCTGCCGGCTAAGTATATTCAGATCGTAGGCCAGGATTTTGTGAGACTCGGCAAATTGCGGATGCAGCACAAGGCTCTTGCACAGCATGGTCAAGGATTGCCGAATGCGATGTAGCCGGAAATCCACATACCCCAACTGGTACAGCGCTTGCCATGCCTGTGGATGCGTGGACACATAAGATTCCAGGGCAGCGCGCGCTTCCTCATACCGCTCAGCCTTGATGAGCGATTCATAGCGCCCGATCTCCGGATCAGTTTGGGCGCGAAGATTTGTTGTGCCCAGCAAGAGCGCAAGAACGGCTAACCCTTTAATTGCCGCGCGTTCCCTTCCCATGGTGTACCTCAAACGGAGGGGATGCCAATTCCCACGCCACCTTATCGTCCGAACGGGCACGCAGCCGGCCAGCCATATCAAGCTGTGCTTTCGCTGCATCCTGCTGCTTGAGAGCATTCAGAAGGAGTCCAAGCTGATAATGTGCCTTCTGCGAACCTGGATCGAGCCGCACGCTTGTTTCTAATTCGTCCTTTGCCTTCTGCAGCCGGCCCAAGGAGCGGTATTCCAGCCCGAGGGCAAGATGGGCCCGCGCGTGATCCGGTTGGCGCTGGATCACACGCTCCAGTAGATCGATTGAAGTCTGCGCGTTCCCTTCCTGACCCGCAATCACACCCAGATAGTAGTACGATTCCACCTGCTCGGGCTGAACACGAATGCTCTGCTCAAAATACGGCCTGGCAGCGTCGTTATCCCCTTTCAAAAAGTACGTCGCGCCTAAGGCATAGCTCACCTGCGCATTGCCTGGATCTGCTTTGAGTAACTTCTCATAAATCTCAATGGAGGCCTGGAAGTCGCGATTTGCAATCCGGGCCGAGGCAAGCGCATACTGCGTTGCAGAATTGCCGGGATCCAATTCCGCCGCGCGTGCAAGGTTCTCGGTTGCATCCTTGAACAAATCCATCTGCAAACAGAGCACTCCCAACGCATAAAGAACCGCGGGATCGGAGGGCGAGATCGTTTTGGCCTTGAGCAGAAGAGCAAGGGCTGCCTCCGGTTTACCTTGCAAATTTCTAACGCGCGCCAACGCAATGAGCGGGCGAATATCGGACGGAGCCATGCTCGTCGCGGAATTGAGGAGTGTTGTGGCGTCTGCGAACTGCCGTTCCTGTGTCTCGATACGAGCCAGCATCAGCATCGCTTCCAGATGACGAGGATCCTCAGCGAGAAGCTGCTGTAACTCACGTTTCGCCTCAACCATTCGTCCGTTCGTTTCCAGAAGGTTCGCAAGGGTGAATCGCGTACCGGCGAGCCCCGGCTCCATCTTTAAGGCACGCTTGAGATGTTCCTCAGCCTGACGGAACTCCATCTGCTGGAATTCGAGACTTCCCAGAAGGCTGAAATCGAGCGCCGTGGGACTGTGCGTGACACTATCAAGGAGCAGTTCGCGAGCTTCTGCAATCGATCCTTGCCTATAAAGAGAGAAAGCCTGTGTGAAGGCTTGGTCCTGCGACCACGCTGGATTGCCCCATAGCAAAATCGCAAGGCCGAAAGCGAAACTGATCCAATACTGCTTGCCCGACATCCCGCTCAAAAGCTCAGCTTCATATAGAGCTGAAACGCGCGCGGAAGGTTGCACTGCCCGGTAATTGTCCCGAATGCGGTTCCATCGCTGAGATTCGTGTCCGGGTCGCACCACTGATGACGATTGAATACATTGGATCCGTTGCCGCCAATCCGCCACGTCAGCTTCTCGGCGAACACAAAGTCCTTGAACAGCGAGAGGTTTTCGTTGTAATTCGCCCAGCCGCGCAAGACGGAATCCAACCGCCCCTCGTTGCCAAGGCTGCCGGGTGCCGGCTGTAAAAAAGCGCTCGAGCTGATGTAATGGCTCGAGCCGACGACGATGTTGCCATTGTTGGTATCCAGATATCCACTGACTCCGGCAACCCTGTCTGGAAGGTACCCCGTGTTGAATAGCACGCCAGAGTACGGATTGCTCGAATAGTAAATGCCCAGGGGCCGCCCGTTTTCGTACCGCAGATTACCAGCAATCGTCCAGCCGCCCAGCACTGCGTTGAGAATGCCTCCGCGGTTCAGGAAAGCTCTTCCTTTTCCGAACGGGAGCTGATCTACAAAAGTGATCGTAAGGACGTTCGGCACGTTGTCGATCGACACTGCTTTGGTTGGTAGATAAACGCTGATGGGCTCGGAGCCGCCGAAACCCTGCGTAAGTCCGGACTCGGCGCCGTTATCGAGCAGCTTCGACCAAACCCACCCCACATCGAGTTGTATGCCGTTGGTGAAGTTCTTTCGCAGGCTGGCCTGGAGCGAGTTATAACCGCTCCAGCCGTTTGCCCCGTTGAACTGCGGAACGGACTGATATTGAGGATACGGTCGAAGCGCTTGCGCCACGGTTCCTTTGAAGCCTGGATAAGGAGCCGGAAAGCCGTTCGCCTGGGAAGTCCCGATCTGCGCGCTCAGCATAGACGCTGGGAACTGTCGAAGAATCAGCGGATTGTTCTGGTTCAGCCCGTTCAATTGGGGGCCGCTGATCAGCCGCGTGCCGTGATTCGCTACATACGCCACGTCCAGCACCATGCTGTTTGAAATCTCGCGTTCTACGGAAAGCGTCCAGTTCTGGTAGCGCGGCAGCGTGATCCCTTTCGGGTTCATGTATTGAATGCTGCTGCCGTTCTGAAGCGTCGGGCTGAGCAGAGGTGGAAGCGCCACGGCGCTTTGCGGGAAGCCGCTGTCCAGATAAAATACTGCTTGTCTGCCATTGGTCAGGTCGGTAACCGACGGGTTTGCACTGTATCCGTAATTCGGATTGGCATTGAAGCCGTTCATTGTCACGCCGGAGTAATAAATGCCGTATCCACCACGCACGACTGTTTTATCGGTGATCCGATAAGCAAATCCGAAGCGAGGTCCGTAAGTATCAGCCTGAAGCTGCTCAAACGTTGTGGACGCGCCATTGACACCGGCAAAGGCCAATGCTCCCAGACGCCCACCTGCGCCAGGGTTCGGCAGATACGGCTCGAACGAGGAGTACTGATTGTGACGCTCGTGCCGTGGGTATTGCAGATCGAAGCGGAACCCAAAGCTGAGCGTCAACTTATCCGTGACCTTCCAGTCATCGTTGACCCAGGGAGCGAAATACGGGCGCCGGTAATCGGAGAACGATGGAATGCTAAATCCGGCCCGGCTCACCTGTCCAAGCAGGAATGAGGCGTACGGGTCGCCGGTGCCGCTGACCACCTTCCCGCTCGAATCGAACGTGCCCGTATTCGCCGCCACGAAGTTAAACGAGCCTGCATCTCCGATGAACGCCCCCGTGAACCATCGTTCCCAGCGGTATTCGAAACCAGCCTTCACCGTGTGTTTTCCGATGATTTTGGTTGTATCGTCCAGAATTTGCCATCGATCTGTCCCCTGCAATCCGCCGGTGCCATTCACGCCAAAACCGTAATAACGTTCATCGAAATTGATGTTCGGGAAACCGCCTGCATCGGCGTACGGAATGCCCGTGATGCCAACCTTCGAGGCCCAACCCTTGTCGACAATCAGCGGATAGCTGTCCGGAAGAACCCAACGATCATAGGAAAGCACCGCATGGGTAAACAGACTGGGGCTGATGACATCCGTCAATTGCAGGTGCGCCGTGTGGGTCGAAATGTCTTGCATGCGCGGATGGCCGATAGGCCCCCCACAACCTCCGATGTTGTTGCAGTCGAGTTCTCTCGGACGGTCGTCGTAGTTGTAAGTGAGCGACAGCCTGAGGTTGGCCGTTATGTTGTGATCGATGCGCGTCAGCATCGTCCTCGCATTCAGAAACTGCTGCGGCGGCCCTAACAAATAATTGTTGGAGAGAGCGTTGTTGATGGGATTCGGAAGGTATGCCTGTATGTTGGTCGCCACTTTTGAGAAGCCGCTGGTGATCTTGTTGCCGGGAAACGGATCACGCACCACCAGGCCGGTCGGCCCTCCGCACGTAGAAGCATCCCTGGTCGTGGATGGATCGAAGATCTGCCCTTGAAGAATAGGCCGACCACAGGCATCGGTTCCAATCTGTTTGCCCGTCAACCACTGAGAAAAATCGCCATTGCGGATTTGGCTGTCGGGAACAGTCCCAAAGCCGCTTCCGGCTCCGGCGTTCGTGTACTTGAACTGGTCGAAATTAAAAAAGAAGAAGCTCTTGTTCTTGCCGTTGTAAACCTTGGGAATTGAGATCGGGCCTCCCAATGTGAACCCATACTGATTCTGGCGGACAGGCGGGCGGACCGGCGCAATCTCGCCACGGGCCTGGAGCTTGTCATTGTCAAAATATTCGTAAGCTTCCCCGTGATACTTATCGGTCCCGCTCTTGGTGGTATATTCTACGAACCCACCACTCGTGTGTCCATACTGAGCGCTAAACGTGTTGTCGATAATTCGCGCTTCGGCGATAGATTCATAGGGTGCAGAACGTTCTTGCGTTCCGTTATGTCCGCTTACTTCTCCGTAGGAAGCGCCATCTAAGAAATTCTCGAACGCACTGCGCTGGCCCCCGTTAATGCGTGCTCCAAAGGCGCTGCCTGGATAGATGTTGCCTTGGGTGGGTGCGACGAAAGTTGGAAAGGTATAGAGCTGAGCTTCAGGTACCCGATTCTCGCCCGCACCCATAATCGCGGGAAGCGATTCGTATTCTACTTGGTTGACCGAGGCTGACATTTGCGGATTGTCGGCATTCAACTGCTCGATCTGACCGCTCACTTCTACGGACTGGTGCACCTCTCCAACTTGGAGCGGAATATCCTGCCGGAACGTCTGCCCGGAAGCCAAATTGATACCCGAAGCGTGGAACGCCATGAAGCCGGGCATCGCCACGCTGACCTCATACGTCCCGATAATGAGCGGCGGCGTGCTGTAATTGCCGGAAGCGGTCGTTGTCACGTTCGTGACCACTCCCGTTCTGGAATCCTTCACCGCGACGACGGCATTGGCCACCGGCGCCCCCTGCGGGTCCGTAACAATACCGGTAATGATGCCACGGTCAGCCTGCCCCCATACCTGGACGCCCGAGGCCGCTAAGAGCAAAACGAGCAACGGAATCGGAATGCTGTGGATTTTTCGCGGCATAAATGTTCTGACATTTTCTGTCAGTGCAGCAATCTTTATCAAAGGCCATTGGGCAAGTCAAGAAAAATCTGGAAGAAATCTTTATGGCATCATACGGAACTGATTCGTCCCTATGAAATATCCAGCTGCGAGTTTCGTTGCCATTTTCCTCTTGGCATCCCTTTCGCCGTGGCAACTTACTGCTATCAGCCAGATCAGTGAATTGCGGACCGGTGCACGGGTTGAACCTTTCGCCTCGAACGGCACCCGCGGGATCTCTATTACTGGGGCCGGCTCTGCCTCGGCCCAACAGAGCAAGCCTGCTCAGCTCGAGTTCTACGAGCCCTCCGGTCAGATCGAACAGGAATCAAGCGGCTATGACACACTTCAGGCAACAGCAGGCAAGTTGCTCGGTATCGCCCATATTGCCGGTCCCGCTGGATCGCAACTTATTTTTCGGGATGAATGGTCCATGCGCGGTTCAAGTGTCGAACTATTCCGAACGGTGCGCGTCGCGGGGAACAGCCCAGGCGGTTTTCTATCCGCGATTACGCTTACTCACCCGGAAGTGCACTCCCGGTCCCAAGTGGATTACTTCGCTCCGGGGATAATCTACGGCGGCACCGCACACCTTTCGGCGGCCGCCATCGGCGGCAGTCTCACGTACCAAAATGGCGGCCACGGCCAGGTCCGCATCCGCGAAGACCGTCTGCCGGCACCCTTGTTCGGAGTTCGTTTTCCGGACGGATCTTCGTTGACCGTTCTTGATCCGGCGCCGAATGGGCAAACCACTCGCGCGGATTCGCACGACACCGAAATCGAAACGATGATTGACGAACGTTTCCGATTTGGCGCTATCGGCGCGGACCTCGGCGAGGGTCACCACGCGCAAGGATTCTGGTTTCCCGGCAGTGAAGGAGAAGTCACCTATCGCGGGAACACATATCCGGGAGGTCAGGTCCAACAATGGCGGCGGCGGTATCATCCCATCCGCGATGGCTTCCTTCAGCAGTATCGGGTCGACTTTCGATTTTCCACGAACGAAGAATTTCCGACGTATCTCAAGAACGTGTGGCGCTGGGCTTACTCCATCTTGAACCCACCAGTGAGTTGGCAAAACATTCCCGTCATTCGGCAATGTATTACCGATGTTCTGGCGAGCCAAGTAGAAGTTCGCGGCGATCGCGCGGGCATTCCGAACGCCGTTCCAGCCGTGCCCGCGTCTGGCCGGCCGCCGAGCCGCCAGGCCGTCATGGGCTTCACCGGCAAAAATCTGGAAGCCGCCGAATTTCTGTTAGCGGACGCGCAAGCCGATTCCGATAAGAGCCGTGCACAGAAGAACCGCCAGCTCGGGTTGGCCATCTTCGCATCTTTCATCCGCCTCAAAATGGATCCTCCGGTGGGCGAAGGATTCCTCATTGACACCGGCGAACTGGCGTTGGCCATTCCTCGCGATCATTGCGTTTTTCTACGTTCTTTCGGTGATGATATGAAGGCCACCTTGCGCGCCTACCGACGGGAACGCGCCAAAGGCATCGTTCACAAGGACTGGCTGGAATGGGCCCGCCGATTTGGGACATGGCTGCTGGCTCAGCAGAATGCAGACGGTGGATTTCCCCGATCGTGGAAACCGGGCACGGGAGAAATTGCAGATTCATCGCCACAATCCAGTTACAATCCGGTCCCGTTTCTGGTGCTGCTGGCACAGGAAACGGCTGAGACCAGATATTTACGCGCTGCCGAACGCGCTGCGGACTTTGTCTGGGCGCATGGACAATCAAGCGGCCGGTTCGTGGGTGGCACCATTGACAATCCCGACGTGCTCGATAAAGAGGCAGGCGCGCTTTCGCTCGAGGCTTATCTTGCTCTTTACAACGCAACACACGATCCGAAATGGCTGTCGCATGCCCGCGCTGCCGGCGATTATGCCGAAACCTGGATTTACCTTTGGAATGTGCCCATGCCCGTGGACGCCGACAACCGGCTGCTGCACTGGAAGAAAGGCGTGCCGACCTATGGAACGCAACTGATTGCGACCGGCCACTCGCTAGTCGACGAGTACATGTCCTACGATGTCGATGAATACGCCAAGCTCGGCCGCTGGACCGGCGACAGCCACTATCTTTCTATTGCAAAGCTGCTGCTGCACGACACAAAAAATATGGTGGCCATTCCGGGCCGGACGTTCGACCTCAAAGGGCCAGGCTGGCAGCAGGAGCATTTCAGTTTCGCTCCGGTTCGCGGCTTTGGCCTCCACCGTCTCTGGCTCCCCTGGGTGGCGACAAGCCAGTTAAACGGCATTATCGAACTGAAGGACTTTGATCCTGCGCTCTTTCAGAAGTGGATCGAGCCGGAGAGGAAGCCGGCAAAGTAGACATGCCTTCCGCAAGATTCGGCTTTCTAAGTGATTCAGTTGCTCAGGCTACGGTGTGCCCAAAATCTATGACGATTTCGGACATCTCGAGTTTGGAGGCGCGGGGCGGGATCGAACCGCCGAATAAAGGTTTTGCAGACCTCTGCCTTACCACTTGGCTACCGCGCCAGATGCGAGCGTTTCTCTTCGCAACATAGCACACCATCACGGCCTACTCAAATTGGAGTATGATCTAGTCGGGAAGCGGCCACTATTGGCCCAGGGCCGAACGCACGTCCGTGGCGCCGCGACCCGGGCTCGTGGCACGCCTCGCGAGAGAAGCTTGCGTGGAGGTGTGACATGGATCGACTCGAAGTGAAAGTTTCCATCACGAAACTTTTGGTCAGCCTGCTAATCGTAATCGTCCCCCTGAGCGTCATCGGCCTGATCTTGACCGAGCGCGCAGACAAGTCTCTGGACGATAGCATTGGGAACAATTTCAAGACAATGGCGCAGTTGTATAGCAACCAAGTCTCGCAATTCGTGACCGAACGCGTTTCCGACGTGAAGCGTCTGTCCGCGGACCCGCTGGTCATTGCCGCGGCAGCCGGCACAAAGCGCGCTGGTGCAAATGCGAAACCCAATTTGGAGCCGCAGCCAGCCAGTACGGGGGCGGGCGCAGCAAAGACGGCGCCGGCAGGCACCGTTGTCACGCCAGCCGTGCTGGGCTCCAGCGCCTCGCAGTTGCTGCGGCAGCAAAAAGATCTGGATCCTCGCTTTTTATGGGTGGTCGCGACGAACGCAAATGGCGACGTGGTCGCGGCTTCGCAACGGCCGCCCATGCCGTCCTACAGCCACGACGAGTTTTGGCAGTCCGTTTCGCTCAATAAAGGCCAATCCGCCATGGTCAGCGATATTTTGTACGACGATTTCACGAAATCGTACTACGCCAACATTGGATTTCCAATACTCGACACTGCTTCGGGCCGCTCGGTAGGCGTCCTGAACGCCGCCGTGAACATGACCCAGTTGCTTGCCATGTTTCAGGCGCCGATGTCGAGCGGAGCCCGGGCGGTGCTGGTGAACGACAACGGCCTGATTGTGAGCGGGCCCAGCTCCGACGTGTTTGCTCACGTGAAATCCGTCGAATTCGATGCGGTTCGCGATTCGCTCGGTTCGCTCGAAGGGCGCCAATCCGGCTGGCAGCTTACGTCCCTGGCGAACGGATCTTACATTGTTGCGTTTGCGGGTACCGGGCTAAAGCAGGCGTACGACAAGCTCGGCTGGTTCGTGATGATCAGCCAGGATGAGCACCAGGCGGCTGCGCCCATTCGCGGATTAGAGCACTTCGCCGTGATTATGGTGGCCCTGGCGCTGTTTATGCTCGTCCTCTTGTGCGTGTACTATTTCCTGCACCGCGCGCAGCGGTTCGAGGATATCGAGGACGTCGTGCCTGCGGGCGAGAGCCGCTCGGCTGCAGCCTCGATGTGAGCTATGCGGCTAGTGTTCCGCGCGGGTTCTGGATCGATAGCGGCGGTCGGGGTGGTACGTCAACTGTAAGACGGCTGCCGCCGCTTGATACCGGACCGTATCGCTGTTGTCCTGCATCAGCGGGATCACGGCATAGAGCAATCCGGGATCGCCCCGCTTCGCAATGGCGTCGATGACGGCGACCCGGATCTGCCATTTATTGTCGAGACAGGCTTCGGCGAGCGCCTGACCGCTCTTCGGATCGGGATCCCGCGCCAACTTGGCGGCTGAGTCGACTCGCACGGCTATGTCGCCGTTTTGACTGATCGTTTTCCATGCCTCGTAACCCATGCCCCCGTACGGAACGAAGCCAAGTCCCGCCTGAAACGCCATCTTTTCGATTCCTTTACGGGTTCGGAGCATGTCCAATTGCGATTGAATCAATCCCGGTGTACCTTTTCGCTGGCCGGTCAGGATGGCGTAGTAGACGTCGTAAGCGGCCGGGTCCTTAAGCGCATACAGCGCGTTGGCTGCGGCCAACACCACTTTGATTTCTTTATCGTTCAGCGCTTCTCGAAGCTTGCGGCGCGAAGACTCCAAGCCGATTTGGCCCAGCGTGGTAGCACTCGCGGTCCTTACATCGGCATTTTCATCGGAGAGCGATTTCTCCGCCATTTCGGCGGCTCTTCTGTTCCTATCCAGCAAGCCGAGCGCGTGGACCGCCTTCATGCGCTGGTCCGAACTGTTGTCGCTCATTCCGTCGTGCAGGATAGACCAGGCCTGATCGACGGTGGAAGCATCCCCCCGGCCGGCCGCCAGGGACGTGAGCGCGAAAGTACAGGCCAGACATAAAAGGCCGCCTTGCCGGCGCCGTCTTTTCCAGTACCTCCTGAGCAAAAGCGCTTGAATGGATAAATTGGTTTCAGATGCCGGTTCGAAATCGTGTCTCACGGTTCTATGTACTTGGACTAATTTTGACAGTGTGGCCGTTACTGTTAGGACGTGGTTCGGGAGCGGCTGGTTGGTTGGACGTACCGTTTGTACCGCAAGTGAAGGCTGGCTGCGGATCCGCGGCGGTGGCGATGGTGATTGAGTACTGGGCTTACCGCTACCCTTCACTTCAATACGCGGCGGAAGATACCGCGGAAATCGACCGGTTGCTGCCCGCTTCGCGCCGGGGCATCCGCGGCGAGGCGCTTCGACGATATCTGGACCGTTGCGGCTTTCGCGCTTTCGTATTCGACGGCGAGCTGGCCGATCTGGAGCATCATTTCGAAAAAGGAAGGCCAGTTATTGTTTGCTTCGCCCCGAAAGGCCCGCATGCACCGCTTCACTATGCGGTGATTGTAGGTGTGGATGCGCGTAACGTCTGGATGAACGACTCCGCCCGCGGCAAACTCATTCGTGAAGACACAAGCCGGTTTCTCGAGGAGTGGAAAGTTACCGCAAACTGGGCCTTGCTGGCTGTGCCGCGGCAGGTTCAGTGAGGTTTCAGCGTCTCCTTCGCAGGTTCGCCGCTTTACTCCTTTCTTCCGTTCTGTGGGGCCAAACGGGCTCCGGGAATGCACTGGAAGCGCGGGTTCGCGCTCTCTACGATGAAGGCCGTTGGGCGGATGCTGCCGCACTCGCCTCTAGCGCACCGGCGCCTACGGCTTCAATCATGCTATACGAAGGGCTCGCGCTGGCGCGTCTGGATCAGCTCTCGCGCGCATCTGCGCTGTTTCGACAAGCCAGCCGGATGTTCCCCCGAGACCAGCGGTTTCCACTGGAATCGGCCGGAATTGCCTATCGGGAAAAGAACTTCAAACGAGCCAAGCTACTGCTTCATCGAGCTCTTCGCCTTGACCCGAAGGACTCGTATGGGAACGATTTCCTGGCCACTCTCTACCTTCTGGATGGCAACCTGCGCGCAGCGCTCCAGCATTGGAATCGAATCCACAAACCCTTTCTGGCTAACGTTCAATTTCAGCCTGAGCCCGTGCTGAGTCCGATTCTGCGGGAGCGCGTCTTCGATTTTTCCCCCGGCCAGGTTCTCACGCTGGAGCAGGTTCGCATGATGCGCGCGAATCTGGCGCGACTTCGCGTCCTGAGCGATGTCAAACTGGATCTTGCTCCGGCAGGCGAACGATTTGATTTGACGGTTCGATCGGCTGGGACGTCGCAAGCGCTCCGGGGATGGCCGGGCCGTTTCCTTCCCATGTTGCGAAGCCTGCCGTATCAAGGCATCGATATTGACTTCTTCAACATTCAGAGGCGCGGAATCAATTTCGCTTCCCTGGAGAGATGGGACCCAAACAAACGGCGCCTGTCCTTGGATGTATCGGGACCGCTCCGGATGCACCCAAAGATTGAGTATCACTATTTTGTCGACGCGCGAGACGAACAGTGGAATTTGCAAGGAACATACCACACCGCGTCGCCACAACTTACTGAGTTAGGCCTTCGCAGGACAGAAGCTGGAGGTTACGCGGAGATTGGACTGAGTAGCCGGCTTCAGTGGACCACGGGAGTAACCGCGGCTTACCGTCAATTCCGGCATGGAGATCACAGTAGTTACTTTTTGAATGGCTGGACAGCGGAACTTAGAAATCGTCTGGATTATCTTTTGTTCGATTGGCCGGACCGGAGAGCGAGTGTAAGTAGCTGGGCTGCGCTGCACACCGGCCGGGTACTTACATCGCTGCCATCGCGTCTGATCACAATGCAGGGCGGTATGCACGCCACGTGGTATCCACAATCCGCAGGTGACCGGTACACAGTCAGTCTTTCGGCTCAATCCGGCGCTAGTTACGGAAATCTGCCTCTCGATGAGTGGTTCACGCTCGGGATGGAGCGCGATAATGCGTTTGAGCTCTGGTTCCGCGGCATGTCGGCTGATCGCAATGGAAGGAAGGGCGCTGCACCCATGGGAACTCAATACGGTCTCGCTCGCGCGGACGTAGATCGCAAAGTATTCGAGTTTCCTTTTGTTCGTTTGGATGCCGATTCCTTTTTTGATTCGGGAAAAATTAGTACGCCATCAGGACTGTTCGGATCGCAGAAATGGCTGTATGCGAGCGGCCTGGAAGCAAAGGTACGAACAGCCGGCGGCGTGGAATTCCGTTTTGTGTACGGCTGGAATCTGAACAGCGGGCGTGGCGTTTTTTATTCCGCCGTGTCGCGATAGTTAGCGCTTTGGCGCCATTGCGAGTGCCCAGTCCACCTCGCTCGCGGCACCTCCGACAGCTCCTTTGGCGATGTCGGACGCAACATCCTGCTTGACTTGCCGGTCCGCCTGTTTTGCGGAAAGGTGTGTTCCATTGCCGAGCTCAATGACTTGGACTTCCACACGCTTGACGCCGAAATTCCTGCATTCCCGAGTGCTTGGAAAATAGAGATCGAGCCGGTGGCCTTGAATTTTGCCGCCTGTATCGGCTACTACATATTCACCTGAATACTTACCGGCGTGCCGGATCAATATACGAGTTCCGATCGGCAGGATGTCAGGATCGGCAGCCACAATGTGACGATGTGTGTATTGGCCGGACGCGGTAATTCCCGTTTGGGAGTACGCAGTAGCAATGTACGTTCCGTCTAACCGGCGGTGACGCGCAAACAACGGCGTACACGCCAGAAGAAAGAAAATCAGAAACGTTTTCAAGGAACCCTGAAAACGATGTATTGGCAAAACCGCCCGCACATCCTGTAAGATTGCGGTGCGGCCCGAAAGGTGTCAGGTGTAGGATGTGGGGTTGCTTACGTTGCGTGATTACCGCAATGCGCGCTTTCGGCCGACGGCAAAAACCAACATACTCACCAGACCGGCAAAAAACATTCCTGCGCTGCGCGGTTCGGGAACAATGATGCCCGGAATAACAACTCCGGCCGGCACGCCGCCGGAACTGCCAGTAGTGGAGGAACTCGATTTAGGGGCGGCACCGCCGACGGGGTAAAGAAATCCTGGATTGAATGGATAGGCTGACAGGAGGTTGTTCATACCGGCCGGCACTGCTGCCGGAAGATTGGAACCACCGGAAGCGAAGGCGGGCGGCGCGACCGGCTGTGCCGCAAATGGCGGAGGCGCAACATCATACTCCGTGTCAAACACCGGCGGCGGTGGCGTTGCGAGCGCAATGTTCTGCGGCGCTTCCAATTCATCCAGAGTCTCCTCGGGCATCGGCTTGTCCGGCAGGGTGGGCTGCTGAGGCGTTATCGAAAGACGATTCCCGCAACGTGCGCGCGCCAAGTGCTTCCCATCTGTTAAGACCAGTTCGCCTTTCGGAATGCGATGCTTTTTGACACTCCAAAACACGCGATCTGCCTTACGATAGGAAACGTATAAGTAGGTATCGCTCTGCATACGATGACTGGAAACTAGTTCGCCGAAGCCGGCATAGTGCGTGCGAACAACTGTATCCACACGCCGGGCACGAGCTAGTTCTTTCGATGAATAGGCACCGCCCGGTATTACCGAAAAACGATACACGTTCCGCGGCGCTAGCTCAGGCTTTGCCGTAGAGCTGTTAGCAACGAATTGTTTTTTTGAATCGTGACTTACGCGTGAACAAGCGCAGAGTGCTAGAGCGGCGAGCGCAGTGCCAACCCAGGTGAGCCGTATCTGATTGTGCAAACCGTGCTCACTTAGGCCCTTTTATGACCCATGGTGAGAGTAGTATAACGTGAAAACCGTCGATTTAAACCATCAGCTAACCATCAGATTTTTCTGACTCTGCAGCCGGCTTCGGAAAACGCCGATTACTAGCCCAGACACATGAAACAAGTCTGGCGGTCTCTTGCGATCGGGTGCTTTCTTTCGAGTGCTGTTGGTTCCGCTGCGCCGGGTTCGGATGGATGGTCGGTGTTCAACAGCTTGCATTTTCATCTGTTAACGGCGGAGGATGCGGTAACCGCGACGCAGGCGCTCGGTTTTTTGGAACGAACCCACGATGCGCTCACGAAAACAGAACTCTTTTCGGTAGAGGCCCAAAGTCCGGTTACGATAGTGGCTTTCAGGTCGGAAGCGGAATTTGCTCCATACCGACCCCAGCCGGGCGTTTTGGCTTTGTTTCAGCATAATCGCGCCGGCGATCTCATTGTGCTGCAAAGCCTCGCTCCCCAGAATTATCCGGCCGCGGTGCACGAGTACGTCCATTCCCTGGTTGCACACTCGGGCCTCAAGCTGCCGTTGTGGTTGAACGAAGGGCTTGCCGACGCGTACTCTTCGATCGAGTTCCGCCGGCAGGAGTTCGTTATCGGATCGGCCCCATCAGGGCGGCTCGAATCCTTAGGGGCGGGCAGGATGCTCGCTTTAGAAACGTTGTTTTCTATAGACCGGCATTCGGCTTTCTACAATTCTGCCGAGCCGGCGTATCTCTTTTATGCGGAGAGCTGGGCCCTTGTCCACATGCTGTTGTTCGATGATGGATATTCTCGCGGCTTTCCTCGATTTGCGACCGGTATCTCGGCTGGCGTGCCCGCTACCGAGTGCCTCCAGAGGATTTACGGGAAGAGTGTGGACCAGGTGATGAGGGATCTTTCACATCACATTCAGCGGAGGATGACGACGCGGCTGTATCCGCTCGCCCCTTCTGATATGCAACCAACTCCCGAGCAATTACCGGCCACGGATGGTCAAATCGAGATCATGCTCGCGAATGTGTTGGCGGCCAGTCCCGCTCGCCAAGCGGAAGCCGAGACCCGGCTCGCTACGCTTTCGCAACGGTTTCCAAACGATCCTCGACCGGAAGAATCGCTGGCCGATTTGGCGCTGCGCCGGAATGATCCGGAGCAGGCGCGGCTTCATTTCGTGAAGGCGGCCGAGCGCAACTCAACCAATCCGAATGTTTTGTATCAAGCTGCCCGCCTGCAGCAGGCCGCCGGAGCGCCCGATTTGCAGGTGATGGATCTGCTCGAACGTCTGCTGGCCATTCAGCCTCAAAATGAGAGCGCGCGTCTGAACCTGGCCGTTTTGGCAGCGCGGGAGCAAGACTATGGCCGAGCCGTTTCCGCTCTCTCCGCTATGCAATCCGTTTCGCCCGAAGACGCTTTCACCTACTTCTACACCCTGGCGTATTGCCAAGCCCGCTTAAAAAGATTCGATATAGCCCGCAAGCAAGGCCGGCAGGCTCTCCGCCTGGCCGCCAGCCCGGATCAGCAGCGGCAAGCGGAAAACCTATTGCGGTATAGCGAGTTGGCTTCAGGAAAACCGGATGTAACCGGCATCTCCACGCCGGCTCTCTAACTACAAATGCGATACGGCGCATTCGCCACCGACTACGACGGCACTCTGGCCGCGGCGGCTATCGTCGCCAACGACACATATCGGGCCCTGGAACAGCTCAAACGCCGGGGCTGGCGTTTGATTCTCGTGACGGGAAGGCAAGTGCCCGACCTCATGCATGTATTTCCCGAGCTCGACATTTTCGATTTGATCGTGGCGGAAAACGGCGCAATTCTTTTCAATCCTTCCAGCGGACAGCAGGTGCTTCTCTGCGATCCCATTCCTGACCGGTTTGTTCATGTGTTGCAAACGAAGAACGTAACTCCTCTTTCTCAGGGCCAAGTTATCGTGGCTACCACGCGAGATCACGAACAGATTGTTCTGCACACGATGCAAGAGCTCGGCATGCATCTCCAGATCACGCTGAACAAGGGCAACTTGATGCTTCTGCCCGCCGGCATCGATAAAGCAACGGGCCTCGCAGCGGCCTTGGGGCGACTCGAACTTTCCTTCGATCAAACAGTTGGGGTCGGAGACGCCGAAAACGATCTCGCGTTTTTCAGTAAGTGTGGTCTCGCAGTAGCCGTGGGTAACGCGCTTCCGTCCTTGAAAGGTCACGCCGATCTTGTGATGACAGGTGAAGATGGCAGCGGAGTAGTCGAGTTGATCCATGAATTGTTGCTGGAGGAGCATATCTGAACTCAGCTCGGCGATTGCATATTCAGCTCAACCGCGCTGACGGAACCCGCTGGGAAGCTCCAACTCAAAATTGATCCAGGCGCAATTTTGCGTTCTTCCGGCGCGAACACGTCCGGCTGATCTGCGCTGACGTACTCGCGCAAATTGTCCGGTGCAATCTCCCAAACCGTTCCGTCCGAAATGGTCATATCCTTCACGGCGAAACTCGCCGTGACTGGCTGGTGGAACTGCGTGTTCAAGACGTGAAGATACATCTTATTTTGAGTCCGGGATGCTGCGATATCGAGACCCGAAGGCGCGGACACAACCTTAGTTCCCTGTGTGCCGTTATACCGCTTGAACAGCCGCATGATGGAGGCCACCGGCATCAGAAAACTGTCGCCGCTCGGGACCGGAATTTGCACCCCCAGCACAGTCCAGCGAGTCCCTTGAAAGTCCGCTGCCGTAGCGATCCTGACGCGCGCGCCGTGCCGTTGATAAATATTCAAGGAGCGGGCATGATACACCGCGGACAACCATTCATAGAGAATCGGATTGATGTTATGGGGCCGCAGACTCAAATGGCCTTCGGTAATTGCGATCCCTGCCTTCGATCCCTGGCTGGTTAGAGCCGACTCGAGTTCCGATACACGGCTCTCGACGTTATTCGAAAGCTCCAACAACTCCTGCCAAGCCCGCTCCGGGTCCTGCTCATATCGCCGCCCCCACAAGACCGTGTCGCGTCTTCTCGGGCTTTGGCCCATCATATGGATGGCTACATAGCTGAGATATTCGCCCGCGCGGTGTACTAGGTTCTTCGCCCACAGCTCGCCATTGCCGGACGACCGGTCACCCCAGCCAATCAACTGAAGGGAGGGATCGCGTCCGTGCATAGCCTTTGCAAACTCGACGGTTTTGGCGATTGCCTGGTCCTTTGTGAAGCCGTTTTTCAGGTAAGATGTCTCATTCCCGATCTGCCAGAGTTTAATACTGTATGGCTCCGGTGAGCCGTTTACTTTACGGCCGTGATTGTCTGGATCATTCGCATAACTGACCCAATCCGCAGCTTCTTGCGCCGTCCCACTGCGATTGCCTTCCGGAGTGTTCTTGTACCACGCAATCCCGTCGCTCTCGAAGTTCACGCAATAGAGCGGCTCCGCTCCAACGCTCCGGCAAAAGTCGACGAATTCCTGTGTTCCAACCCGATTAGTTTCTTTTCCGCCCCAATCGTAGTTACGCGTCCAAGGGCGGCTTCGGACCGGTCCAACGCCTTCACGCCATTTGTAATACCGGCTAAAATTTCCTCCGAAACGAACCACCCCCGGCGCAAGATCGCGCGTAATTGTCACGAAATCCTTGCGCCAGTTGCCGGCTCGGTAATCCCACGAAGCCTCCACGGAACTGTCCGTTGTTCCGAGCGGCTCCATAAATTGCATGTAAAGCAGAGGCGAGATCTCAAACAGGGGCGCCGGATCGATAACGATTGCGGATCGTGAATCTGCAAGCAGTTTTGACTGTGCAATCGACGCGGATGCCGCCAGCGAAGCCCAGTCCCGAATCCACTGCCTCCGGTTGTGAGAACTCGCCCGAGAGTTAATCGTGCTGTTCCTCCGTATGCTCCACGGGATGCTGTCCCTGGTGCTGCAACCTCAATTCCTGCCGCGAGGGCTCCATGACGGCCACGCCTGCGCGCGACCCGGCCTCGTAGATCTTGGTGAGGAACTCTTTATTGCCATACCGGTTAAAGACCAGTTCCGAATGGTGCGGCGTATTGGGATCTATCGATTCTCGCACAAGAAACTCGACAGATGTATCCTTCTTATCGTTGGTTGCGATCATGGCAGTCAGGTCGCTACCTTGCAGCATTCGGAATGTGTATTGTCCGGGCGGCAAGGTTGTATTTCCAACAATGAACGAGTGGTTGATGGTTGCCCTGACCGGATTCGCAATTTGCGCATCGAGCAACGGCGCGCCGGCAACCGTCAAGAACAACGCCAATACTGGAATCCCCAAGAGCTTCGCTCGTTTCGTCATTTCAAAACCTCCACTAATATGACTGGCGAGGCTAAACCATAGTTAGTAAGTGCACGTGTAAATAGTAACTGAAAGAATTACTCGCCGGAGGATAATAGCATCCAATCACTTTCCGGGAAGCCAATACTTCGGGCTGTCGACGTGCCGGATGAACGCTTCGGCTTGCGAGTAGCCGCTCTCGATGCCCCGAAAACGGGTGACCTGCGATTGCAGTTCGTAGAATTTTTGCGGTGATTGCGAAGCATGCGCGAAGCAAGCGGCTCGTTTGCGATTCTCCACGGTTGAAATGTCGACGTAATCCGTGGGAGAGAACATCGCCGTATCTTCTCCATCGGACACTTCGTAATAGTAGAACCCGGCTCGCTTTCCCATGCTCAGCCAGGCATCATAGGCGAGGTTTGAGATGGCGCGGTGATCGGGGTGCCGGTCTACCGGCCAATGCGTAAACAACACGTCCGGCTTTTCGCGCTTAAGCAGTTGCCGGAAGTCTTCGTAAGTTGGATTGGAGACGACTGCCTCGCCGTCGATCTGCGATGCGAAGCGTGGCTGCGCGCCCAGAATCGAGCAGGCCTTGCGCGCCTCCGCCGTTCTTATGCCCGCGCACTCAGCCCCAGTCTTGCCCGGACACCCTTTCTCGCCCTGGTTCAGATAGAGCAAGGTGACGGGATGCCCGAGCGCGGTGTATCGCGCGACGGTGCCCCCGCATCCGTACTCCGGGTCCCCCGGATGGCCTCCGGTCACGACAATTTTGGGTTTGTTTGAGGCTCCCGGCTGTGCTTGTAAGCACAGAACTCCCAGCGACCCGGCGACGAGATTGCGCCGTGAAATCAGCGGCATTTCTCAATGATGCGCTACGCCGGAAACGGAAAAGTGCTGGTCTGAGAGTGGCCTTTGTGGACTAAACTGCGCGCCGGTGGGTCTTTCCGAGCAGATGCTTCGCTTTCGATAACGCCTGAGACTCGGCTTCTTCCAAGGTGGCCCCGGAGAATCGCGCCAGACATGCGCCCGGCGAGACGTTATCCGCCTGGCACACATATTTGTCGCCTATGCGATAGCTGGTTAGCCGGACCTGCCAGCCATTGACATCAAGCTGCCGCTCTTGAAATTGTTCTGTTTGCATTGTTTGCATCTGAAAATTCTTACGCTCCGATCGATTTAGCCGCTCCTCGCTCTACCGGAGCTCCTACCAGGTTGCCCCATTCCGTCCACGAACCGTCATAGTTCACCACATCGGGCAATCCCAGCAAATACTTCAAAACGAACCAGGTATGGCTCGAGCGCTCGCCAATACGGCAGTACGCGATGGTCTGCCGCGCGGCATCCACGCCCTCGGCCCCGTACAGCGCTTTCAATTCGTCAAACGATTTGAACGTGCCATCCTCGTTGCAGGCTTTACCCCAAGGCACATTGCGCGCCCCTGGAATATGCCCGCCCCGCTGGCAGGTTTCGGGCAATCCCGGAGGCGCGAGAATTTCGCCCGTAAATTCCTGGGGGCTGCGCACATCGATCAGCGAAGCCGAATGGTTGCGAACGGCTTCCTGCACTTGCGGCAAAAACGCCCGAATCGAGAGATCCGGCTCCTGGGCACGGTACTGACTCGCCGCATAGGACGGCACATCCTGCGTGAGTTCGCGTCCCTCGGCCAGCCATTTCTTCCGGCCGCCGTTCAGCAACCGGACATCCTTATGGCCGTATATTTTCAGTTGCCAGAAGGCCCACGCAGCAAACCAGTTGTTGCTGTCGCCGTACAGAATGATGGTCGTCTGGGGTGTCACCCCCGCTTTGGACAGCAGCGCCTCCAATTCGGCTTTGGGGAGGATGTCCCGCCGCACAGTATCGCAGAGCTGGGTGTTCCAGGCCCAAGCAATCGCTCCGGGGATATGTCCCAAATCGTATGCGGCCGTGTCGACATCCACCTCGACGGTCCGTATAGAGGGGTCGCCGAGTTTTCCCGCCAGCCAGTCTGTTTCTACAAGAACTTCAGGGTGCGCGTACTGTGCCATCAGACATTACCTTAACATGGCAATGTCTATCGGGATAGTGGAATCCCCCCCTAGCGGAGGCCGTTGGGCGACTTCGTAGTACTTCCTGGTACTTTCTGCCCGGTTCCCGTACCGCTGGTTGGAGTGGCGGGCGCGGCCTGATCGTACAGCGCGATGATGTCCTTTGTGATATCCGCGGAGGTCGACGCGTACAGGACCGGCGTGTTAGGATTGCTCACATCAAGCACCAGCGAGTAGCCGTGATCTTTGGCGTATTTTTCAATAATCGGCAGTAGTTTTTGCGAAATACCGCCGAACAGGCGCTGCTGATCCTGTTGGACCTCTTCCTGGGCGTCCTGCATATCTCGTTGATAACGCTTGGTCTTTGTGTCGATTTCCCGATTCAGTTCGTCGCGTTTTTCGGTTGTGAGCAGATTACCGCCCTTTTGTAATTGATCGTTTAACTGTTGAATTTCGGCTTGCTTGGCCTGCATTTCCTTCTGTTTCGGCCCATATTTCGTGTTCAACTCCTGGGAGGCGGTTTGGCCTTCCTTGGTGCCGGCAATCACCCCTTGCACACTGATGATGGCTACTTTGGTGCCGGAAGCGGCTGCTGCTGTACCGGTCTGGGCCTCCAGGCTGCCTGCCAGAAAGCCCAGGGCTAACGCGCAGGAAACGCTGCTGATTTTACGCAAGTTCATACTACTCTGTCCCCTTATGCTGGATGGATGAAACCACAACTCCCCATCCGGTCACTCATATCTCAAAGCACTGACGGGGTCGATTTTTGTTGCGTTCCATCCAGGAATAACACACGCTGACGGAATTCGGGTAGAACTCTCGACTCGCGGTCGGAACGTAAGAAGCTGTGCAAACGGGCAAGACTGGCCACTGCTTGCGCGCGTGGTTCTGTAATTCAGCTATTTGTGCGCCATAGCATCCACGTGCGCTAGAAAGTCCCGGTGCCCGTGCGAATCGAGCACAGACTGCAGCGCGGCCTCGGCTACCGGGTTGCTCACTTCCATCTCGTGAATGGCCGCATCGAACTTGTCGATCCCTTCGGCGCCATTTGCAATGATCGCGATGTTAACTGAGTTGGGGTCGGACGAGTGCACTGTTTCTTCATCGATTTGATAAGCATGTAGCGCGCCCTCGCTCAACAATTTTTCAAGCACAGTAACCAGCGTTGCCTTTAAGACCTTGCCGCCCTGATCGCCGGCACCAGCCTTGTAATTCCACTGGCCCACTCGCAAATAGCCGTTCTTAAATGTGCCCGAATGAGCATTGTAGTCGTGACTTACCAGGATGTAGTCCCAGTGTTTCGAGGCCGCGAAGACTTGGCCTGTGGCATCGGGAGCCGACCGGAGTCCTTCGAGCATCTTCATCAAATTCGCCATTGAGCTCGCCGAAAACCAGGAACCATGTGTCGCTTCACCGTCTTGGTGGTTCAAGACGGAGTAGCTGCCGAAGGCCATGAGCGTTCCATCGGCTACCGCCTTACTCATGACCTCATCGTCGCTATTCTCTACCTTTTGATAATCTGCCCACATCGCACGCGGGACTGTCCAAGTAGAAACATAGGTATACATTGGCGCTTTTTCCGCACTGCCCGGTTGAGCCCAAGCCGTACTCCACGCCAAGAAACATAGTGCCAGTAACGCCGTAACTCGCTTGCCCATGCCTGCCTCCCGCATCTGTTTGCGTCTGTCGGAATCGGTTTGACCGAGCAACGAGATAACAGCTGAGGGGCCGCCCGAAATCCGCCTAAATGCTCTCATTTAGTCCGGGTGTTTGCAAGCGAGATTGGACTAGTACCAATTCGGCCGGGGTAAATTAGAGGCGCAGGCCGCGGTCGATGGCGGTCAGTCGAAGCAGTGCGTCTGATCCTAAGCCCGGCCGAGGAGGGTGCGCGGTGAGACGGTTATCGCAGTTTTGGAGGCGCCACGATATACGCGGCGCAGCATGGCTCGCCTCCATCTGGCAAGATGCGCGTTACGGCATGCGGCTGCTCATACGCAGGCCCGGTTTTTCCGCGATTGTGGTCGGAACGCTCGCTATCGGTATTGGCGCGAATACGGCGATCTTTAGCGTGGTGGACGGGGTGTTGTTGCGGCCTCTGCCTTACCCGCATCCGGACCGCCTCGTGCGTGTCTGGGAGGACAAGCCGAGCAAAGGGTTTTCGCGCAATGTCGTTAACCCATTCAACTTTCTCGATTGGCGAAACCGGAGCCAAAGCTTTATGCAAATGGCGGCGATCGATAGCGGCAGTTCCAATCTCACCGGCGCGGGCGGTCCGGTGGCTGTCCCCGATATGCGAGTCTCGCCGGAATTCTTTTCGATTCTCGGTATCTCCGCCTATTTCGGACGCACCTTTGTGCCCGAAGAGGGCAGGCCAGAACATTCAGATAGCGTCATTTTGAGCTATCCCTTGTGGCAAACGCATTTCGGCGGCGATCGCGGCGTTTTAGGCAGGATAATCACCGTCGATGGGTCTCCCTGTACCGTCGTGGGCGTGATGCCGCCCGGTTTCGCATTTCCCAATATCGAAGCCGATATCTGGACACCCCTTCCCCTGGCTCGCTCCAAAGAATGGGAGACCGGCCGCTTTTTAGGTGTCATCGCACGTTTGAAGCCCGGCATATCGGTGGAAAAGGCGCAAGAGGATATGACGCGTGTCGCCGCCCAACTTGCCGAGGATCGCCCTGACTACGACAAGGGTTGGACTGCCGAGGTCGTTCCTTTCCTGGAAGACGCGACGGCGAGCGTCCGCGCTCCACTACTGGTTCTCTTGATTGCCGTCGGATTTGTTCTACTGGTCGCCTGTGCGAATCTGGCAAATCTGCTCCTAATGCGCGGCACGCAACGTCTACCCGAGATTGCCGTACGCGCGGCGCTTGGGGCGGGTAGAATCCGCTTGATACAGCAGCTTCTCTCGGAAGCGCTGGTGCTAGCAATGGCCGGTTGGGTTGCCGGAATTCTCGTGGCGTATGCTGCGCTGAGGGGCCTTCTTGCGATCGTTCCTGCGGATAATGCCTTGCCCCGTATGGAGGCCATTCATCTGGACGCTCGCGTGTTTTTATTCTCATTTGCGATTGCGCTTCTTACCACGCTTTTGTTCGGCGTGATTCCCGCATTACGTGTCGCGCGGGGAAATATGCAAGGGGATCTGAAGTCCGGTTCCTCGCGCACTGGAGTTGGGGTCAACCGCGGGTTTCGATACGCTTTTGTGATTACGGAAATTGGGCTGTCGCTTCTGCTACTCGCTGGCGCTGGTCTGATGTTGCGCAGCTTCGCTCATCTGCTCGCCGTAAATCCTGGCTTCGCAACGGATCATGTCCTCACCATGAATCTTTTCCTCTCACCGGCCAAGTTCAACGAACCAGCGAAACGAGGCCGCTATGTGGATCAGCTTCTTAATGAGATCCGAAATGTGCCTGGTGTACGGGCCGCAGGTTCGGTGCATTTCCTTCCCATGACCGGCATGATGTCCGGCTCCTGTTTCTCTCGTTTGGGAGACCCGCTGGTTCCGAGTTCTTCTCCAGGGGCCAATTTTCTGGTCGTCACCTCGGGCTACCTTGGCGCTATGCGAATTCCGTTGCTGGCGGGCCGTGACTTTGAACCGCGGGACACGTTTGACTCTCGGAGTGTTGCGCTCATCAATCACGCTTTTGCAGCCAAATACTTCGCCAAACAAAATCCGATCGGACAGAAGCTGAATATTTGCTGGACCGTGAAAAGCCCCGCAACAATCGTCGGCGTTGTCTCCGATGCGCGTCAAACGGATCTGCAGACTCAGCCTCAACCCACAATCATGCTGGATAACTCGCAAGCCGCCATGTACTTCGCTAATCTGACGGTGCGGACGCGCGAGGACCCGCATCGGATGACGCGATCCGTAGTGGCGGCAATTCACCGCATCAATCCGGATCAGGCTGTCTCGAATCTCCGAACTATGGACGACGTTCTATCGAACTCTGTCGCGCGGCCCCGGTTGCAACTCATCCTGCTTGCGACGTTCGCGGCTATCGCCGTGCTGCTCGCGGCGCTGGGCGTCTATGGAGTCCTGTCTTACTCGGTCGTACAACGGATGCAAGAGATCGGCATCCGGGTCGCCGTCGGCGCTACGGCAACAGATGTACTTTATTTGATTCTGAAGGAGGGAATGCTTCTGCTGGCAATCGGAGCCGGTACCGGATTGGCGACAACACTCCTGCTCACACGATTATTGAAAAGCCTGCTCTTTGAAGTGCAGCCAGGTGATCCAGTGACGCTTATCTTTGTCACTGGGATCTTGATTGCCGTTGCGTTCGCGGCGATGCTCATTCCGGCGCGGCGCGCGCTACAAGTAGATCCGGCAATAGCATTACGGTACGAGTGATAGCATCACCCGTTCCCCTCGCTAGCGCTCAGGGTTCCGCAGGCTGAGCCAGCCGAAACCTGCGGGATTGGTTCCCCCCACGCCGATTAAAATTGTTATCTGCGCCTTCATATACCTTGACAAGCATATACTTTTAGAGGTATATCAAGAGAGTGGACTCTGTGTTCGAAGTCATCGCGGAGCCGAACCGCCGCGCGATATTGAGCCTCCTGGTGTCGTCCGAACAGTCGGTGGGAGAGATCGAGCGCCAGCTCGGAATGCCGCAGCCGGCGGTGTCAAAGCACCTGCGAGTGCTGCGCGAGGCCGGTTTCGTCGAATCCACCGTGGACGCGCAGCGCCGGCTCTACCGGCTGAAGCCAGAGCCGCTTCAGGAGGTGGATGCCTGGCTGACTCCGTTCCGTAGATTCTGGTCCGCGCACGTAGATGCCCTCGAACGGCACCTCGATCGCATGAAGGATTTTGAGTCGCGCACAACGGGCACCAAACGCCCTGTGCGCTCGTCAATACCAACGAAAAAAAAGAAGAAGACGCGGCCCAAACCGCGAACGTAACAAAGGAAACAAAATGAAGATCAAATTGAGCAGCGTGTACGTGGATGACCAGGACAAAGCCCTGCGCTTCTATACCGAAGTGCTGGGCTTCGTGAAGAAGGCAGATTTCAGCCAGGGGCCGTTTCGGTGGCTGACGGTGGCCTCGCCCGAGGAGCCGGATGGCACGGAGCTGCAGCTTGCGCTTAACAACAACCCGGCGGCCAAAGCCTATCAGCAGGCCATATTCCAGCAAGGTCAGCCCGCGGCCATGTTCTATACCGACGATGTGCAAGCCGATTACGAGAGCATGAAAGCGCGCGGCGCCGAGTTCACCATGCCGCCGACGGACGTGACGGCCTCCAAGATCGCCCTCTTGAAGGACACCTGCGGCAATCTCATTCAGATCGTGCAGTTGACACGCCCCTCACGCTAGGGAGAAGAAGCATGACCGATCGCGAGCAGTACACACCAGGCCCGGCCAGCGGGGCGCAGGTTCGAAAGGACGGAGAAAAGTGGACGCTCATTCTCGTCAGAGATTTGCGCCACTCGCCGGAAAAAGTCTGGCAGGCGCTCACCGATCCGGCGCATCTGCGCGAGTGGGCTCCCTTCGATTCCGATGGAAGACTGGATACGGCTGGAAACACCGTGCGGCTGACCTGGATGGGAAATCCCAGGCCAGTCGAAACAAGAGTGGCGCGGGCCGACGCTCCCAAGGTGCTTGAATACAACGATATCCGGTTTGAGCTCGAGGCTTTTAGCGGCGGTACACGCCTGAAGCTCTGGCACAACATCGATCGCCGCTTCGTCTCGTGGGGCGCCGCGGGCTGGCACATCTGCTTCGATGTTCTGGATCGCCTTCTCAGTGGAACTCCCATTGGCCGCATTGCTGGGGCCGAGGCCATGAAGTTCGAGGGCTGGCAGCGGCTGAACGCGGAGTACGCAAATCAGTTCGGTCTTCAAAAACCCAACTGGCGGGCTCAGGCGGTCCAAAAGCAGTGAATCGAGGAGGATCGCAAACCATGCACCGACCACGCTCGCGCACAATTTTTCGCTGGATTCATCTCATCTTTGCGATTCCGATCATCGGTTACGTTTATAGCCCGTTTGACCAGATTCCAAACTACGCCCCGCTTGTCCGGTTTATCTTCGTTCCGGTCCTTGTCCTTTCGGGACTCTGGATGTGGAAAGGCCACGTCGTTCGAAAACTTGTTGCGAAAAAGCCGGCCCAACAGGATGCTGCAAAGGCGGAGCAGTTGCGATCGAGGGGGTATCAATAAATGAACAGGAAAAAGCCCATTCCGGCGGAAACTGCCTCTGCATTGATGGACGAGAAGATCAAGGAGCTTGGGGACTGGCGCGCGAAGGCCCTTGGGAGAGTGCGCGAAATCATACATGCGGCAGACCCTGAGATCGTCGAAGAGTGGAAGTGGGTCAAACCGACATCGCCGGGGGTTCCCGTCTGGTCCCGCGGTGGCATCGTCTGTACAGGAGAGACGTACAAGAACGCCGTCAAGATGACATTTGCTAAGGGCGCTGCGTTGAAGGACCCTGCCCGCCTCTTCAACTCCAGCCTCGACGGGAACGTCAGGCGCGCCATCGACATTCACGAAGGCGACAAAATTAATGAGGCGGCGTTGAAGGACCTCATCCGCGCGGCAGTGGCGCTCAATCTCGAGGGCAAGAACAAGCCGAAGCCCCGAGGAGGTGGCAGCAAGCGGCGCGAGTAGACTCACGATCGTTCGCATGACGCGAGCCGCTTACTCGTATCTCAAAGCACTCGCGGGATCGACCCTTGTCGCATTGCATCCCGGAATCAGACAGGCGCAAACCGTCAGCAAAACGAGAAATACTAGAACGAACAGAAAAGTAACGGGGTCGGTAGGCGCCACGCCGTACAACCAGCTTCCAATCAATCTTGTCAACCCGAATGCGGTGGCCAAGCCCAAGACAAGCCCACTTCCCACCAGCACGATCCCCTCGCGCAGAACCATCAACAACAGAGTTGGCCGGGTCGCGCCGAGCGCCATCCGCACTCCGAGTTCCGAGGTTCGCTGCCGGACCGAATAAGACATCAGCCCATACAATCCGATTGCGGCCAAAAACACCGCGAGACCCGCGAATGCCGCGAGCAAAAACGTCTCGAAGCGCCGGCGCGCATCGGCTTCCCAGATTCGTTCGCCCATCGTGTGTACATCATCGAACGCCAGCGCCGGATCGAGCCTCCGCAGAACGCTCCGGAGTGATCGCAAAAGCTGGCCGGACGGAACGGCGGCACGAACTGCAAACATGGTGTGATTGTTTAAGCCAACCCAGGCTGGTTGAAACACGGCAGGCCGCGGCGCCTCTTCGAGCGAGCTATGCCGGACATCGTTGACTACGCCCACCACCGTAGACCACCCACCGGGATGATTGCTCAGCTCAAAGCGAATGTGCCCGCCGATAGCGTCACGTCCCGGAAAATAGGTGCGGGCAAAGGCTTGGTTCACAATCACAACTCCCGCCCGCGCGCTTACATCGTATTGACCGAAAGCGCGCCCTTTTTTCATGGAAATACCGATGGCATTGAAATAGCCGGGCGTCACTGTTCGTGTGTTCACGGTCTGCGATGGTTTGTTGGAGTATCCTTCCACCTGAAACCAACTCACGCTCTCGTAGTGATCGAGCGGTATTCCACTTGCTGCGCCCACCGCCTGGACCCCCGGCAGCCGCCGAACTTGTTCGAGCAAACGCTGATAAAGCTCGCCTCGTTGTTCTGGTGTCCGGTAATGCTCATCCACTGGAAGACTAAACGTCAAGCTGGAGGACGAAAACCCTGGGTTTTCCCCGGCCAGCTTCAGATAACTTCGGATGAGCAATCCGGCCCCGACCAGGAGGACAACCGATAGCGCCACCTGAATCGTCACCAGCGCTTGCCGCAGCCGGTTCGATGTTCCAGCAACGCCTCGGGCGCTGCCGCCCTGCTTCAATAGGTCAGCGATGTTGACGCGTGAGGCGGACAGGGCCGGCAATATTCCAAATAACAGCCCTGTGCCGATGGATACCGCCAGGCTCACCAGAAGAACCTGCGTATCCACGGACGTTTCACCGAATCGCGGTATATCGCCTGGATTGATGTGCCCAAGAATGCGAACCGATGCAAATGCGAGTAGGATGCCCAAAGAGCCTCCCGCACAGGAGAGCAACACTGCTTCGGTTAAGATTTGACGCATCAGCCGCGCGCGTTCTGCGCCGAGCGCAGTGCGGACGCCCATCTCGTGAATCCGGCGTGTAATTCGCGCCATTAGCAGGGTTGCGACATTCGTGCATGCAATCAGCAACACCAGACCCACCGCGCCTAGCAGCAGCCACAATATCTGCCGGACCGGCCCGAAAATGGTGTCCGAGAACGGTTTCACGAGCGCCCGAAAGTCGCGGAACATTGGTGGATAGAGCGGATTCAAGCGGGCCTCGATTGCGCTCATCTCGCGTTGCGCCTGCCGTAACCCGACGCCCGGCTTGAGCCGGCCAATCGCCGCGTCGGCTCCACCCCAGTTCTGCCGGTCTGTTTTCTCTTGCGGCGTGATCGTCATCGGAATCCAGATTTCGGTTCGCCCGCTGGTGTGTGCATACGGGATATCCCCCTGATGCGGATAGCCGAACGCCGCCGGCATCACGCCGATCATCGTGTATTTATGCGAGTCCAGTTCAATTTCTTTCCCAATTACATCGGCCCTGCCGCCGAATTGCCCTCGCCATAGCGCATCGCTAATCACCGCTACATGTTCATGGCCCGGTTCATCATCATCTGCATCGAACGTATGGCCGATTTCCGGTTGCGCTTCAAGCGTCCGAAAGAAATTCGCCGTGACCGCGGCGCCCGCCACCTTTTCTACTCCGGCATCGCTCTCCAGACTCGGCCTGCGCGCCCCCACCATGGCCAGCGAGGAAAACGATCGGCTCATCTTTCTCCATGAATAGAAATCAGCATAGCTAGGCGACATCTCGTCCGGAATGCCTTGAAAATTCCGGTTTGGCGTCCAGAGATAGACCAGCCGCCCGGGATCCCCATACGGCAGCGAACGGATCAGTACGGCATTGACTACGCTGAAGACTGCTGTTGTAGCCCCAATTCCTAACGCGAGCGCCAGAAGAGCTGCGAGCGTAAAACTAAGGTCCGCGGCAAGCATCCGGAACCCGTAACGCACATCCGCCCACAGAATATGCCAATGCTCCCGAACCGCACTGACCGCGACGTCTGCGACGGTGTCCAGCCACAAGCGCCAGCCAGGCTCGTTTTCGAGCCGGTCTCGAAAGCACTGCTCCATCTCGGCCCCATACTCGTGACGGAACTCGGTTGGAAACGCAAATAGCAGGCCGCGGTAGATCTTAATTGCGTTTGGGCGCCAGGCCATAAACCTTTGCTTGCTCCAACAGTTCGGCTAATCGCGCCGCCTCAGCTCTGGCCACCTTTCGCCCGAATGGCGTCAGCCGGTAGTATCTGCGCCGCTCGTCATCATCAGGAGTCTTGGGACGTTCCCGTTCCCGCAACTCCACGACGAGCCCTTGTTCGAGCATCCGTTTAATGGACCCGTACAGCGTGCCCGCGCTCAGCCGCAGCTTTCCGCCCGTGCGCGCCTCCACGTCTTGCATGATGGCGTAACCGTGCTGGTCGCGGTCTGCCAGGGCGACCAGAATGTGAAATACCTGAGGACTCAGCGGCAGCAAATCCGCGGCTTCTATCATGCCTCTCACTATACCGCATGACGATATAACGTGGCTTGATTCTATTCCTTCTCTACCGCGCAGCTAAAATTCGCTGCGTCATTCGTATCCCCGCTGCCCTTGTATTTCGCCACTTCGGGATACACGCACAATGGCCGTGTCATCTGCACACCCTTATCCGGATCATCATCCGTATACTTGGTCGCGACGATCGCACCGGGCGCGCGGTCTTGCTCCACCCATTCTTCGAGAGCGCTGTACACATCGTGCTGGGGGTCATGTTCCGCTGGCGTGCCAACCTGCCCGAAATAGCTCGGTCCCGGCCCTCGAGCGCAATGCTGCATGCCGGGAACCATGTATAACCGGACAAACTGGCTGACCGTGCTGGCGTTCATTTTGCCAATCACGGTGTTGTAGTAATGGATCGTATTCAACGGAGCAATCGCCGGATCGTTCCAGCCGTGATACAGGATCAATTTCCCTCCGCGCTTCTGAAACGCGCTCAGATCGGGATTGGTTGAATTTAACATCTTGGCGGTCCTTTTGTCGGCCGCGCGGAGAGCTTTCGCCACATTCGCCTGGTGGAAATTCCATTGTGGATTGTCGAACACCATGTCTTGGAAGTAGTGGTTGACGTACTTGCTGATGTCCGCCTCCCCTGGCGCCGGACCCATTACCCAGTTCTTCCAGCCGCCATCGCCATCCTCGCCGCCCGGCATCAGTCCAGGAAAGATCTGCGTGCCGTCGGGAAGCTTCCCTCCCGCATAGATCTTGCGGAGGGTCGTGACTTGGTCCGGCGTAAGACACGCATCCGAATCACTTCCTTTGCACTGAATGGCGGCGGGATCGAAGTGGCACTGCCTGGGGTCATTCAAAATGCTATCCTTCACCCCATCCAGCGCATCGCAGGCACGATTCACTGCTGAAGCAATGGCTGGAATTTTCGACGCCGGAATGTAATTGGCAGGCTTGGCAAGCATCGTCTGTTCTACATCCAGTCCGCCCGTCAGCAGGTGCGTCCAATAATTCGCCGGAGCGCCGGCGATAATGCCGTCGTAATCCTCGGGGAAACGCTGCGCCTCCATCAAAGCCTCGCGCCCACCATCGGAGCAGCTTTCAAAGTACGAACGCTGCGCGCCCTCATCGTAGAACGCTTGAATGATGGTCTTGGCCCGCTCTGCCGTTTCATGAACGGCGCGATACCCAAAATCGATGATTTGCTGCGGGTGCCCCAGCGCCCAGCTTGCCTCTGTGGCATCTCCCTGATGTCCGGTATCGCTCCCGGAAGTCGCATATCCGCGTGTCACCGCGAGCGCCATCAACCCGTACGCGACGCTGCCCGCAAATCCTCCATTGCCTTGCCCGCGATACTTGCGGTTCCAACCTGCGAGCGGCATCCACACTTCGATCGCGATATGCGAATCCTGCGCGGGCTCGACCTCCGCGACGACCCGGCAGAACGCCGGCGTCTTTTGGAAACGGTCTGTATCCAGCTTGCTCGGCTTGCCGCGCGGCGGAGTAAATGCGCCAGCCGCCACCTGTACGGCCGTGGTGACTTTTCCATCCGGCAGCTTCAAGCCGGAGAGGCTTTCGCAGGATGCGACTGCGGCGGAGCAAGGCAGCCCCAGCGCGATCAGCGAAACGCAGGCACAGGCACAAATCGAATACGAGCGCATTGCAAGCATGTCTATCGCAAGGGTACACCGGCCACCGGGGTTGATACGGTTGGAATAGATGACTGAACGCGCGCGCCGTATCTGGAGACGCATCGGGATCGCGGGGCTGCTCTCGGCCGTGGTTCTCTTCATCGTGGTCGAGATCGTACTTCACCGTGCAGGTCCTATTCTCAAGGGCCGCGTGATTGAAACGCTTAGCACGCGTTTCGACAGTAACGTGCAACTCGACAATCTCAGTGTGTCCTTGGGCCGTGGCTTAGAAGTCTCCGGCCAGGGTCTGCGCATTTTTCCGCCCGACGCAGTGGTAGCGGCAGGCGCTCATGAGCCGTTAATTGCGGTTCGGGACTTTCATTTTCACTCCGGTGTTCTGGGTCTCTTTCTGAAGCCGATGCACGTTGCTGCCGTGAACGTCTCCGGGATGTCCATCGACGTTCCTCCCCGTTCCATGCGACAGCAAGCCCCCAAGCGCAATTCCAAGCATCACGGCAAAATCAAGATTGTCGTCGATAAAATCATTTGTGACGATTCCCGGTTGGTTATCGGAACCGATAAGCCTGATAAAGATCCAAAGACCTTCGCCCTCCGGCACATCGAGCTTCAGAATGTTGGTCCTAATGCCCCTTGGCAGTACGCCGCCATTCTGATCAATGCAGTTCCGCGCGGGGACATCCATGCCACGGGCACATTCGGACCGTGGCAGACTCAAAGCCCGGGTGATTCTTCCGTCACGGGCCATTACACGTTCGATCACGCCGATCTGAACACCATTAAGGGCCTTGGCGGCATTCTTTCCTCGGTTGGCGAATTCAAAGGGCAGCTCGACCGAATTGTGGTCCACGGCGCCACCAAGACGCCGGATTTTTCCCTCGACACCGCCAATCACGGGGTGCCGCTGGAAACGAAATTCGAGGTGATTGTCGATGGCACGAGTGGAGATACGTATCTTCAATCCGTGCAAGGAAAACTCGGCCAAACCGATCTGACCGTGCGGGGAGCTGTCATTAACATTAAGGGGCAGGGACACCGGGAAGACCTCGACGCCGATGTCCCGTCTGGTCACATCGAGGATTTCCTGAATCTCGCGGTGAAGACACAGCCTCCTGTACTCACCGGTATCATCAAAACAAAATTCAAGCTCCTCATTGAGCCCGGGAAGGAAAGCGTCACTCGCAAACTGAAGTCGAACGGCTCATTTGAGGTTCGGCGAATTCATTTCACCAATCCGAAAGTGCAGGACAAAGTCGACATGCTCAGCCTCCGTGCGCGCGGCGAGCCGGAAAAAGCCAAGCCCGGCGCCGAAGATGTGAATTCGTTGCTGAAAGGCAATTTCTCAATTGCCGGCGGCAAAATTGTTTTTAGCCGTCTCACCTACACGCTTCCGGGCGCGCAGGTGGATCTCGCCGGCGTCTATTCCATGGACGGGCAGCAATTCGATTTCAGCGGGAAAGTGTTGACGAAAGCCACCCTCCGCAACATGGTCTCCTCGTGGTGGAAGTCCTGGCTGCTTACGCCGATATCTCCTTTTTTCAGCAAAAACGGTGTCGGCGCGGAAATTCCGGTTAAGATCAGCGGCACTCGTTCGGAGCCGAAATTCGGACTCAATCTCTTCCACGGGAATTCCGGCAAAAAATAGCGGCGATTCTTCAGGTTGTCTGCTCAACCGGGCGGCCCGCGCGGGTGCGTTCGCGCAGGATTTCGAGCAGGCTCAAGCTCGTTTCCATGATGACCGGGCCTAGCACAAGGCCGGTCGCGCCGAACAGCAGAACGCCTCCCAGCAAAGCGAAAAAGAGCAGGAGCGTGTGAATCTTAACGTCTCGCCCGACAAACAGCGGATAAAGAATATTGTCGATGGTGCCGATCACAGCGCTTCCCCAAACGACCAGAATAATCGCCTTCACCCAGTGTCCTGAAATCGCCAGCCACGCCGCCGCCGGCGCCCAGATAAAGACGGACCCGACCGCTGGAATCACGGAGAGCACGGCCATAACCACGCCCCAGACCAGCGCTGCGTTAATCCCCAGAATCCAGAACATGACTCCGCCCAGCACGCCCTGTACCAGAGATGTCAAGAACCTGCCGAAGATCGTCGCCCGCACCATGTTCCTGATTCGCGTCAAAAGCAGCCGGATTTCAGATTCGGAAAACGGCAGCCGGAAACGGATGGCCTGCAACATCTCGCGCCGATCTCGAAAAAAGAAGAACAGCGCGAATAGGCTGATAAAGCCCTGCATCAATGTTTCAATTGTTTTTCCAACCAGCCGCGCAATTTGCGCCTGTACAAATCTCGCAATCTGGGCTGCCGCGCCCGCGAGATCCACGCGTTCGTCCAGCCAATGATAAGCGTGCACCAACTTGGGATGTCGGCCCCACTCCGCCTCCCACGCGCCTGATTTCACACCTGAATCAATCTGCTTTATTCCGGCTCTGATCTCTTGGGACACTTGAATGCTGATCCAAACAAACGGCCCGATGATCACAATGGCAACGACGATCACGCTCAGGAGCGCGGCAAGGTTCCGATTTGCAATGTGCCGTTCGATCCAGACATGCATCCGGCGGCCCAGAATGGCGAAGACCACCGCCCATGTCAATCCAGGAACAAACGGAAGAACGATTCCGATGGACAGCGCAAGGAAGATCGCTGTCCCCAGCAGCAGAGTCCACGAGAGAAGTCGATCGCGCGTCAACACGAGGCGGCCCGCGCTGAGTTTCTTATCCAGCTCATCAGGGGGCGGCTGAATGTGGGCCGGAGGTACGCTTCAATTGCTTTGCTCTTTGATATAGCCCGAAACGCGATCTCTTTCGATTTCGTTCACGACCAGCTCTGAAACCACTCCGGCCTTGGTAGACTTCAGCGCGATCGGTTCGTTCAACCTTACGCGCCGCTTGGTGGTCCGGCGTCTATTTACGAGCAAGGTCACATCGTAATTTCCGTGCCTGGCGTCAATGCGGCGCACCTGTACGCCAACCGTGCCCAGATGTTGGAAATGCCGCGAGGGCGTCAAACTAAACACCAGACGACGTCCGCTTTGAATCTCCTTCTGCGCCGGCGTCGTACTTGTCGCGACCGCATTTGTTGCAACGGGCGGAGCCGGCGTGGCGGGCAGGGAAGCGGCGCTTTTGGGCAGCGTCTCCACCGCACGTGCCCCAAACGCGTCTCCATGCACCACCATCATCGAAAACACCGCGGCCGCGCATAGGGCCGATACTGCCGCCGCAATCAGCGCCAATCGACTCCCCCCCACGGACTTGTCATGCTCGGGATGCGGGCGGACCAGAGAATATCTCGCAAGCACCATAAGATTCGGAGTGATCTTTCAGGTAATCGTACCAGTTTGAGTTTCTGCGCCCAAGACCCGAAGTGAAATTCTCCAAACATATTTCGCGCCGCTTGCGTTTTCCTGCCATGAAGAGATTTTCCGTTCTTCTCCAACGTTCGCCATTCCGGGATCGTCTAAAGCGCGAAACCGAGGAACATGGTTTGGGAGATTGGATTGCCGCTCCGGTTTGCTGCTAACCTGCCGCAAAATCCAACCGACGCCGAACTCGTAGGCGAGTGCCGGCGCGGCAATCTGCGCGCCTACGAGCGTCTCTACGAACTCCATGCCGCCCGCATGAAGAGCATCGCATTTCATTTGTTGGGGAGCCGGGCCGATGCGGAAGATACGGTTCAGGAGGCATTCCTCAAAGTCTATAAAGCGCTGAACGGGTTCGAGGGCCAATCTTCGCTGTCCACCTGGATTTACCGGATTCTGATTAACTGCTGCTACGACGCGATGCGGAAACAGCAGCGACTGGCCGAGCAGCCGGCGCGCCGCGAAATGGCGGCTCCGGGTGAAAAGCCGAATTTGAAACTCGCGCTCAAAGCCGCGCTCTCCCGCCTGAACGATCGCCAGCGGATCGTGTTTCTGATGTTCGAAGTGGAGGGCCTGAAACACTCCGAAATTGCCGCCGTCCTCGAAGTTCCCGAAGGAACCTCGCGGAGCTGGCTATTCGAGGCCAAACGTGAGTTGAAACGAATGTTGATGGAGACCGCGACATGAAGTTCGAATGTGGCGATCTGGAGCGCGCGCTCGCCGTTTCGGAGCTCATGCCCGAAGCGCGCGAACACCTAAAACATTGTGCTGCCTGCCGCCGGGAATACCGCCTTTGGAATGAGATCTCGAACACGGCGAAACTCCTCCATGAAGATTGGGAAACGCCAGATCTGTGGCCCAACATCCGCAAGGCTATAGAAGCGGAAGCCCAACCGCGCTCGCGCCCCGTGTGGACGAAGTGGCAAATCTGGGCCGTTGCGGCGACTCTTGTGCTCGCCGCGGCGCTGTTCTTCGCGCGGCCCAAAACGCCTGCGCCCGAGACCGCCACATCCGGCAACCGGGATTTTCTCACCGAGCAGGCACTGCATGAGGTGGAGGCCAATGAAGCGGCGTACCGGCGATCTATCGAAAAGCTCTCGCAGCTCGCGCAATCGAAGCTCAAAAACTTGAACCCGGCGACCGCCGTGAACTACCGCGAAAAATTGCTCATGCTCGATAGCGCCATCTCCGATACGCGCGCCAGCCTCGACCACAACCGTTTCAACCTTCGCTTGCAGATGGATCTCGCCGGCCTGTACCGTGAAAAACAGCAAACTCTCGAGGAGTTACTTACCCGTGACCAGAAAAATTAAGTTCGCTCTCATCTTCGTTTTCCTTGCGGTAAATCTATTCGCGCGGGAAGAATATACGCGCACGTTCGATAAGACCATACCGGTATCGGCCGGCGAGAGAATCTCGATCGAACACCAGATGGGCGATATTGTGATTCACACCCAGTCCAAGCCGGAAGTGACCATTCATGCCGATATCCGCGTCTCGGCGCCATCGGCGGATGAAGCCAAATCCTACGCGGACCGGATCGAGATCCGCATCGAACCCTCTTCGTCGTTGCTCGCGATTCGCACTCGGTATCCGCAGACTCGAAACTTCTTCGGCATGCACAATACGTCCTATTACGTCCGGTATGACATCGGCATGCCCGAGACCTGCCCGTTGGATATTCGGAATTCTTTCGGCGCGGTTTCGGTGGCGGGAATCAAAGCGAATAGCGATATTGTTACCTCGCATGGAGCGCTCGATTTCCGCGATGGAAAGGGAACGCAGCGGCTCGAGAATTCTTTCGCCGCTATCCACGTTATGAACAACGCAGGTGACGTAACAGTGGAGGACACCAATGCATCGGTGGACGTCGCCGGTATCACCGGGGCGCTCAACTTGCGAAACCGCTTTGGGAATGTGAAAGCCGACCGAATCTCCAAAGGGGTCTCCATCACTAACAGCAACGGTTCGGTGGATTTAACGAATTCAGGCGGCATCGGTACGGTTCGCAACGCCTTCGGCGGCGTAAACGTTCAAACATTTCACGGCGATCTCACCATAAACGACAGCAACGGCAAAGTGCAGGCCACCGGAGTGGATGGGCAGGCGTCCCTTGAGACCACCTTCGGCGAACTGCGCTTTGCTGACATCAAGCAGCAGTTGTCGGTTCACGCTAATAACTCCCGGATTCAAGGCGAACGCGTGGGCGGTCCGTTAACGATTCAGAACTCGTTTGGCGCCGTGACTGTCGCCAACGTCCAACAAAGCGTGCGCGTGCAATCCGGCAACGGGGAAGTTTCTGTGGCGAACGTCCATGGGCCGGCGAATCTGAAAACCAGCTTTGCAACCGTTCATGCCACTGATGTCGACGGCCTGCTTACCGTAGAGAACCAAAACGGGGGCGTACGAGCTGAGAATGCGCGCGGCGCGCAGGTGGTCACTAGCTTCGGCCCCGTGATTCTCGACGGGATTTCCGGCCCGATTCAGATCGAAAGTCAGAACGGCGCGGTGGACGTTGGCGCCATCGCTAAGGCGAATTGCCAGCCCATCATCATCAAAACGTCTTTTTCGACGCTGCGCGTCCGGTTGCAAGGCGAACCCAGTTACCGGGTTTCCGCCCGGACTTCGTTCGGCAAGATTCGCACGGATTTCCCGCTGAGCGTCTCCGGGTCTATTTCCACCGACAGCCTGAGTGGAACAATCGGGTCCGGCCGCTGTGAAATGCGGCTGACCGACAACAACGGAAACGTGGAAATCCTGCGATCTGGCCCCTAGGCGGCTCACTTGGGAACGATGGCTGTCCGGAAATGAACACCAAATTCGATCAGGAATCCGTAACTCGCTGAAATCATGCGCCTTTGGTCCACCTGGTGTGTGGACTCAGGGTTGCATATGGAACCGCATAGGCATTCCATGACGTTGGCAGGTCCCGTTCCCAATACCGAGAGAGCCGCGAGGAAGATTCTGGTGGTTGATGACCAGCCTGATGTACGCGAAGCGCTCCGGCTCTTATTGAAAAGCGCGGGCTATCTCATTCAGACGGCCGATTCGCCCGGCGAAGCGCTCGCCGCGGCAGCCTACCACGATCACGACCTGATCGTGATGGACATGAACTTCGACTGGGACACCACGTCCGGCGAAGAGGGCTTACGCCTGTTGGATCGCTTACGCGCGCAACACTGCGACGTCCCTATCATCGCCATGACGGGTTGGAGCACGATCGAGCTGGCCGTGGATGCCATGCAGCGCGGAGCATGCGACTTCGTGCCGAAGCCCTGGGATAACCGCCAGTTCCTCAAAGTCGTCAGCAAACACCTGGATGCGCCTCGCGAGAACCGCCATCCGGTGGACGCGGAACTCGCAATTGCGCGCAAAGTCCAACGGAAACTGCTTCCGCTTCCGCATTTCAACGCCTATGGTCTGGAATGCGAGTGCGCTTCGTTGCCGGTCGGGGAGATCAGCGGCGATTTGTACGACTTCTTCGAGGTCGATTCCGGCATGATGGCCTTTCTGCTGGGCGATGTCTGCGGGAAGGGAATCGGCGCGGCTCTGCTGGTCGCCAATCTGCAAGCCACCATCCGGGGGCAGCACGAACTGGCACGCTCTCCGGCGAAGCTGATGGACCGCGTTAACCAACTCTTCTTCCAATCCACTCGCCCGGAGCACTTCGCCACGCTGTTCTTCGGCATCTATGAGAGCGACAGCCGGACAGTACGTTACGTGAACTGCGGCCATCCCTCTCCGGTTGTACTTCGTGGCGCCGGCGATACAGAGCTATTGGATCCGACCGCGATGGTGCTGGGCGCTTTCACCGGCTCCAAGTTCGATGAGCAAAGCGTCCAACTCAACGCAGGCGACCGTCTTGTGCTTTTCTCCGACGGCTTCTCCGAGGCCGGAATGGACGACGAGAACGACGGCTGGCCGCTGGACGTGATCAAGGAATTGGGGCGCGGCCGTCTCGAAGGTTTGGCGGGACTGCTGGCATCAACCGCCGCCGATTTCGGCGATCAGGACGATGACATTACTGTTATGGATATTCGCGTCTTGTAATAGAGCTTCGGTGTCCAGGCCTCGCCGCGGGTAGCCCGCGACCACTACATCCGATCTATGATCGCGTTCAGTGTGGCGCTAGGCCGCATCGCTGCGACGCACTTATCCTCATCCGGGAAATAATACCCCCCGATGTCCACTGCTTTGCCCTGCGCCGCCAACAACTCCTGCGTAATCTTGCCCTCCGCGGCCGCCAGCGCGGCGGCTACTGGAGTGAAGCGTTGTTTTAAATCTTCATCCTCGTCCTGTGCGGCGAGTGCCTTTGCCCACGCCAACGCGAGATAGTACGTTGAACCGCGGTTGTCGATCTCGTTCACCTTCTGCGAGGGGTAGCGGGCCTCTTCGAGGTACCGGCCGATGCCCTCGTCCAGCGTTTTCGAAAGAACGTTCGCGCACGGGTTGCCGGTTTTTGTTCCCATCAGTTCCAGAGATGGCGCCAGCGCACAGTACTCCCCGAGCGAGTCCCAGCGCAGATGACCTTCTTTCAAAAATTGCTGCACATGCCTGGGCGCCGAACCGCCGGCTCCGGTTTCGAACAACTGGCCGCCTTGGAGCAGCGGCACGATCGAGAGCATACGGGCGCTCGTCCCCAACTCGAGAATCGGGAACAGGTCCGTAAGATAGTCACGAAGCACGTTACCCGTGATGGAGATGGTGTCCTCGCCGCGGCGAATTCGCTCGAGCGAGAACTTCATCGCATCCACGGGCTTCAGGATTTTGATTTCCAGGCCGGAAAGGTCGTGCTCGGCTAGATAAGTCTTCACCTTCTGAATGATTTGCGCATCGTGGGCTCGACCCGGGTCGAGCCAGAACACCGCGGGTGTGCCCGTTGCCCGGGCCCGTGTCACGCCAAGCTTCACCCAATCGCGAATAGGCTCATCTTTCGTCTGGCAGGCGCGGAAGATATCGCCACGCTCGACGCTCTGTTCGAGCAGGGTCTTTCCGCCGGCCTCTACGATGCGAATCGTTCCGTTGCCGGGTGCGACAAACGTCTTGTCGTGCGAACCGTACTCTTCGGCCTTCTGAGCCATGAGTCCAACGTTTGACACGCTGCCCATGGTCGCCGGATCGAATTGTCCGTTCTGCTTGCAGTCCTCAATTACGGCTTGATACATCGTGGCGTAGCAGCGGTCCGGGATCACCGCAACCGTGTCTTGCAGCGCATCTTCTTTGTTCCACATCTTGCCGCCATCGCGAATCACCACTGGCATAGATGCGTCGATGATCACGTCACTCGGAACATGCAGATTGGTCCTGCCGGCACGCGAATCCACCATCGCCAAACCGGGACGCTTTTGGTAGCAAGCTGCGATATCGGCTTCGATCTCAGCCTTCTTCGCGGCTGGAAGCTGGTCGAGTTTGCTGAGCACGTCGGCCAGTCCGTTGTTTACATTAGCGCCGATCTCGGTGAGAACCCCGGCATGTTTCTGCAGGGCATCGGCGAAGAACTCTGCGACACAGTGCCCGAACATGATTGGGTCGGAGACCTTCATCATCGTGCACTTTAGATGAAGCGAGAACAGCGCATTGTCAGCCTTAGCGGCAGCGATCTGCTCCGCATAGAATTTCCGCAGCGCCGCCGCATTCATCACCGCGCAATCGACAACTTCGCCCTTGGTCAGCGGCACTCTTTGCTTCAAAACTTTCACCGCGCCGGCGGAATCCACGAATTCGATACGCGCCTCGGTCGCAGCGCTCACCGTCACCGATTTCTCAGTGCCGTAAAAGTCCTTGTTGCTCATATGGGCGACACGCGTCACCGAGCCGGACGTCGGCCAGGGCTTCATCATCTTGTGTGGATGCTTCCGCGCGAACGCTTTCACAGCCGGGGAAGCGCGTCGATCAGAATTGCCTTCGCGCAAGACGGGATTAACAGCCGAGCCCAGAATCCCGGCAAAACGGGCCTGCACCGCACGCTCCTCCTCCGTAGAGGGGGCGTCTGGATAATCGGGAATGTCGTAGCCCTTCCCGCGAAGTTCCGCAATGGCAGCTCGGAGCTGTGGAATCGAGGCGCTGATGTTGGGCAGCTTGATGATGTTGGCCTCCGGTGTCTTGGCCAGTTCCCCCAGGCGCGTCAATTCGTCGGAAATTCTTTGGTTTGGCCTAAGACGCTCAGGGAAGGCGGCAACAATACGGCCAGCGAGCGAAATGTCGGCCGTTTCGATCTCCACCCCCGTCCCTTTGAAGTACGCTCGCAGGATGGGCAGCAGCGCGTACGACGCGAGCGCAGGTGCCTCGTCGGTCTTGGTCCACGTGAGCTTCATATATGTGTCTGAATTACTGCAGAGAGAATGCTGTCGCTAAAGCGGTCGCAAACTGAATGCGTAGGATAACATAACTCGCTGAAAATACATGACAAAGTATCTATTCTCCTCCCTGGCTTGACCGGCGGCTCATCAATCGCATTGGCGTCGGCGGGAGAGTCCCTTGCCGGGGCCTCGGCGCCACGTGGTGCACGGAACGGTTCTACCGGAATGCGCTCGTAACACACTTCCGGCGCCGCGCTAACCGTTACACTGGAGCAATGCCAACGTCCTCTCAGGTTGCCGTATGGAGCAGACAGAATCGCACGTAACCATCCACATGGTGGCCAGCCTCGACGGCTTCATCGCTCGAAGGGACGGAAGTGTGGACTGGCTTGAAACCACCGACACGTTCGACGACGGGAAGGGCATGGATCCCGAACAGGTCAGACAATTTCTCACCACCATCGGCTGCTATGTTATGGGTTCGCGGACCTATGAGACAGCATTGGCTTTTGAGGCCAAGGGCTTCGGATGGGCCTACGGTGAGACGCCGACAATTGTCCTCACCAGCCGCGTTCTTCCGTGCAGGCGAAGTTCCGTCAAATTCTACTCAGGAGATCTCACGCAGCTTGTGAATGAGCGGCTACGACCCAGCTTCCGTAACATCTGGTTCGTGGGCGGAGGCTCCGTGTCCGGCGCGTGCCTTCGCCTCGGGCTGGCGGACGAAGTGCGGTATTCGATTATGCCTATATTGATCGGCGACGGGATTTCATTTTTCGATGGGCTCGAGCGGGAGATTGCCCTCCACCTCCGGGAGGTAAATGCGTACAAAAGCGGCATGGTGGAGCTTCGCTATGAGGTACGAAAGTAGCGGCCACACGGCATCAGCATAGGGTCTGCACGAGCCCCGGCCGTCATCATAAATTTAGCGGATGCTTCAAGACGGTCTGGCTGGGTCAGTATGAGGTCTCAATCCAAATGATCCGGCACGAAGGACCATGTCTTATTCCTGCCGCAGAGCCGCCACCGGATCGATTCGGGACGCTCGCCTTGCCGGCGCATAGCCGGCGAGAATCGCGGCGCTTATGAGGACGACACCGGCCAGCGCCAGGGTTCTCGGATCGTTGGGCTGGGTCTCGAAGAGAAACGATTTGACAAGCCGGGAACCGATTAGCGTGGCAGGCACGCTAATCGCGAGTCCCACTGCCGCGAGTAGTAGAACCCGGCGCAGAATCATCCAGACCACAGCGCCGCGTTGGGCGCCCAGCGCCATACGAATTCCAATCTCACCGACCTGCCGCGCGACGCTGTAGGACATCGTTCCATACAGCCCGACGCACGCGATCAGGAGAGCGAGAACAGCGAAACCCGTACACAATTTCGCGAACATGACTTCCTGGCTGATTGTCCGATCGATTTCCGCCGCCTGTGTGCCCACGTGTGTGACGGGTATGCGGGAATCTGCCTTCCGCACGATCTCATACACGCTCTTGACATACCGCAGCGGGTCACCCACAGTGCGGAGCGCGTAGGTCATTCCCTCGGGAGAAAACTGGCTGGCCGCTACGAACACGGTCATTGGACTCCCGTCCTCGTTCAAACCGCCATACCGCACGTTACCCGACACGCCGGCGATTTCGAGATCCCGGTTCTCGTCCACGAACGTGATGCGCCGGCCCAGTGGATTCTCGCTCCCGAAGTAAGTTCGCGCCAGCCGCTCACTGATCACTGCAACCGGCGTGGAGCCCGGTTGATCGTGCTCGTCAATCTCACGCCCGGCCAGAATCGGAATCTGCATCGTCGTGAGGAAACGCGGTCCGACGGTCAGGACGCCTGCGCCCTGGATGGTGACAGCGCCGATCTTGATTGTGCCTCTGTATGTCGCCCCAGCATGGCCGGCGCTGATGATCGAGGATTGCGAAAACGACGCGCTGCGCACTCCGGGGATCGATTCAAAGCGCTTGCGCAGGTCCTCGTAAAAAGTAGTGATCTCCGGGTCGCGATGTCCGGCCTGGCGCGCATTCAACGAGAACAGAAGGATGTGCTCGCGGGTGTACCCCAGTTGGATGGACTGCAGCTTGTTAAGTGTCCGGACAAACAGACCAGCGGCGACCAGGAGGAGAAAGGAGATCGCGATTTGGGCGACCACCAGAGCCTGCTGCGCGCGGCGGCGCGGTCCGCCCCCGCGGCCATTCTTGAGCGCGGGCATGACATCCGCACGCGTCGACTGAATCGCAGGTGCAAGGCCAAATAACAGGCCGCAAACCACGGAGAGCGCCGCCGTCACGCACAGCACATTCCAGTTCAATTCCGTATGCAGCGTAAAGTTCTCCTGCCCTCTGGAGAGCAGAAACGTCAGCGTTCGCACGCCCCAGATCGCAAACAAGATGCCGCATGCTCCGCCGAGCGACGCCAGCATCACACTCTCGGTAAGCAACTGCCGCACGACGCGGTACCGTCCCGCTCCCAGGCTGAGCCGGACAGCCATTTCGGAGCGCCGCGCGGCGGCCCTTGCCAGCAGCAGATTGGCGATATTCGCGCACACCATCGCCAGGATCAATCCCACCATCGTCAGGAGCACGTACAGAGGCTTGGAATACCTGCGGCGCAAGCTGCCCAGACCGGCGGCGCCGGGACTCAGCACCAGCGCGGGCAGTTTGGCTCGCTCGCCATCGGTTGTCGCGGTCGTGGCAACCCATTGATGGAAACGAGGGGCCAGTGCTGCCTGCGCCTGGGCTATGCTGACGCCAGGACGCAGGCGGCCCATCATTTCAATCCAGTAGAAGTTTTCGTCCCTATACATACGAGCCGCTCTGGCGCCGCCCAGGAGCACATTCGTGTGCAACGGAAGGTAGAGGTCCGGCGACTCCGCAGGGTCTACTCCGAAGAATTCCGGCGGCGCGACGCCGATCACCGTGAAGGGAGTGTTATCGACGAGAATCGACTGGCCAATCGCATTCGGCGGTCCTCCAAAGCGATTCTCGCTTGTTGCAAAACTGATTACGGCGACCGGCGCTGCGCCTGGACGGTCGTCTTCGGAACCGATCAGGCGTCCCGCCGCCGGCGACACTGCCAGGCCGCGAAAATAGTCGCCGCTGACGTACTCCGTGCTGACGCTCGTGGCGGCCTGCCCGTGGATGGCCAGGTTATGCTTCAGCCCGTTGCAGTATCCGAAGAGCGTGGAAAAGACAGGATCCTCCGCGCGAAGCATCTCGAACGCGCCGTACGGGAATGTCCCCATGAACATGGTGCCTTTGTCGCCCGGCCAGGCAAGGCCTTGTATCCCGTGCATGACATGGACCCATTGTTTGCTGGCGTTGAAGGGAGGCGGGCTATGCCAATTCAATACCACCAGTGACTCGGGATCGGCTACCGGCAGCGAGCGCAACAGAACCGACTCCATTAAGCTGTAGACCGCAGTACTGGCCCCGATCCCGAGCGCCAGCAACAAGACCGCCAGGGCGCTGAATGCTTTGTTCGCGAGCATGGTGCGACAGCCGTAACGGACATCCTGGCCAACTTCCGACCAAAACCGTGTCATCCAAATCTCCCGTGACTCTTCTTGCTTCTGTCCGACGTTGCCAAATCGCCGGCGCGCTTCAGCTCGGGCGCCCTCCGGCGTCATACCGTCTGCTTCGAGTTCCGCAGCTTTCTCCGCGAGGTGGAGTTCCATTTCCTCGCGCAGCGCCTCGCCCCGGCCGGCGCTTTTTATCCAATACCTCAGCCTTCGCAACACGTCCGTCACTCCGCTCCCATCACGCGCGCGATCGCTAGCGTAAGTTTGGCGTATTTCCGGGTTTCAACTGCCAACTGTTTGCGGCCAGCCCCCGTGATCTTGTAGATCCTCGCCCGCCGGTTGTTCGACGTCACGCCCCAGACACCCTCGATCCAGCCGTTTAGCTCCAGCCGTTGGAGAGCGGGGTACAGCGAGCCCTCCTCGATGAGGAGTTCATTGTCGGATGATTGCTGAATGAACTGGACTATGCCGTATCCATGGAGGTCGCGCAGCGACAGCGTCCGCAGAATCAACATGTCCAGTGAACCGGGCAACGAATCGTTCTTTTGCGCCTTGCGTCCCATACCAAGAATTCTTAGCTTACGCCGGCGAGATTACGCGTGTCAAGCCCAGATTGGCGATGCGGAGGGCTGTGCTTACCCCGGAAGCGTGAAATAGAACGTCGACCCTATTCCCTCTTCCGATTCCACCCAGATGCGACCGCCATAGCGCTCCACAATCTTCTGGCAAAGCGCTAATCCGATTCCGGTTCCCGGGAACTGCTTTTGCGTGTGGAGGCGCTTAAATAATCCGAACACCTGTTCACGATATTGGGGTGCAATGCCGATTCCGTTATCTTGCACTCCGATTTTCCACTCGTTGCCTTTCTGCTGCGCACTGACGTGAATCGCGGGAGGCCTCGCACTCCGGTACTTGATCGCATTGCCGATCAGGTTCTGGAGCAGTTGTACAAGATGAGACTCTTGAACCCTGAGTTTCGGTAATTCATCCCAGGTAAGAGTTGCGCCGCTCTCGGCGATGGCTGCCTGAAGATTCGCGCGGACCTTTTCTGCCACCTCATTGGCATCGATGTAGGGGACGTTCTCGGAACCAATGTTCGCTGCCTGGACGTATGCAAGCAGATCGCGCAGCAGCATGTCCATCCGGCGTGCGCTCTGCACCACCAGTTCCATATATTCGCGCGCGTCGGCATCGAAGCGGCCGCTGTACTTGCGCTTCAGGAGTTCGGTATAGATCGCGATAATGCGCAGCGGCTCCTGAAGATCGTGCGAAGCCGAGTAGGCAAACTGATTCAGATCCTCGTTCGATCGTTTTAAAGCCTCCTGCGCCGCGTGGCTCTCAGCAAACAGTCGCGCGTTGTCCATCGCCGTGGCCGCGCGCCTGGCGAGTTCCTTGGCAAACGAGAGATCCTCTTGTGTGTAGCGCCGGCCGGATTCGCCCGTAAAGAAGCTGAGTATGCCGAAGGTTCTGCCGTTTGCGACGAGCGGCGCAAAGATGATCGATCGCAGCTCCATCCTTCGGAGAAAGTGGAGGTGCTCCGGACTTTCCGCGCGAGCGACTAGCGCTTCATCCGGAACTTCTTCGACCAGAATGGACTCTCCCGTCCGAAGAGCGATGCGGTCCGCATCGTTCTCGAGCGACGGGAAGCGCCTGCGATACTCCTCCAAAAGCTGCAATTTTGCCGGATCGACGTGCTTCAACGATACCGGGCGGATTTGTCCTCGTTCGTCCAGAATCGACACACTAGCCCAATCGGCAAACGCCGGAACCGCCAGATCGACTACCGACGCAAGCGTCGATTCATAGTCGAGCGATGAGGACAGGACCTGACCGGCTTCCGCCAGAAAGGCCGCGCGGCGCCGTTCCGCTTCCGCTACCTGCCGCAGCTTGATCTCGCGTTCGTAGAGGTCCGCTGTGCTTAGCGCAGCCGTGGCCAGATTGCCCAGTGCAGCGGCGAGCCGGTTCTCCACCGGGCTGAATCTGCGCGGACTTCGATAATAGAACACGATTGTACCGGCCGCTTCACCATGTATAAAGAGCGGGACGATCAGCAGCGAGCGAATGCCTTCTTCTCGATAGGCTACGATCCGGTGATCCAGAAACCCGCTTTGCTCCACCTCCTCAATCGCAAGCGGTTCATGCAGCAGCCGCTGAGCCCCTCCACCGGAATCAAGAAGCCTGCTGGTGTATGCCTCCGATAAACCTTCTTTGGCCTCAATCTGCCATTCGTCGCTGCTCCGCTTGCGCCAAACGGTATAGGCGTCCGCTTCGAGCAACTGGCGAGCCAGCCGAAGCAGCCGGTTCAAAACATCCGCTGAATCGGGAGAACCGAGCAGCGTAGCCGACGCTTCAATCAGAAGCGTAAGCTGCCGCTCCACCGCTTGGCTTATTGGCTCTCCAACTTCAATACTGGGTGTATCCATAGCGTCCTGCCGGTCTTGTAACCGGGCAAGAGACAGTCATTCATTGAAGCATAAGTCTGCTGGGCGTATTTCACAACACGTACGGAAGTACCTGTGGTATTGTTCCACTGCTATGTCTGCTCGCGAAAAATTCTCCCGACGCGGGTTCCTGGGCGCTGTTTCGGCGGTGCCGCTGCTGGCCGCTTCCGGTAAGCGTATCCCCATCGGGTTAGAACTCTACTCCGTGCGAGACGAGTTGAAAAAGGACGCGATGGGGACGCTCGAAGCCGTCGCCAAGATGGGCTATGAGTGCGTCGAGTTTTTCGCTCCGTATTACGAATGGACTCCCGAGTACGCCAAGCAGGTGCGCAAGCAACTGGACGATCTAAAGCTGCGCTGCTATTCCACCCATAACGGCCCGCCATCGTTCACGCCGGACGGAATCGGCAAAGCGATTGACCTTAATAACATTCTGGGCGCCCGTTACATTGTGTTAGCGAGCGCAGGGAATATCTCAACCGTTGATGGGTGGAAAAAGGTCGCCGATACTCTGAACGAGGCGAATCACAAGATGGTCTCGCACGGGTTACACGCGGGCTATCACAACCACGACCTCGAATGGAAGCCCATCGACGGACAAAGGCCGATGGACATTCTGGCGAAGAACACCAATAAGAGCATCATGCTTCAGCTCGATGTTGGCACCTGTGTCGAGGCTGGAGCCGATCCAGTCGCCTGGGTCAACAGCAATCCCGGCCGCATCAAGTCCATGCACTTAAAGGACTGGTCGCCGCAAAAGGGCTACCGGGTGCTGTTCGGCGAGGGCGTGGTGCCATGGAAGAAGCTGTTCGCCGCGGCGGAATCGAAGGGCGGAGTCGAATACTACCTCATCGAGCAAGAGGGTAGCGAGTATTCGGAGCTAGAGACAGCGGACCGCTGCCTGGTAGCCTACCGTAACATGCGCGGCGTATAACCCTCATTTCCCGGACCAGGTGGCGGCGCGTTTTTCGAGAAATGCCGAGATGCCTTCCTGGGCGTCCCGAGCGACCGCATTCGTGGTCATTACTTCCTTGGCGTAGGTATAGGCCCGGGCCTGATCAAGATCGATCTGGTTGTAGTACGCCTGCTTGCCGATCGCGACGGTGAGCGGGCTCGCTTCGGCGATACGTTCAGCCAGAGCGCGTGTCGCGGCCTGCAGTTCGGCGGCGGGCACTGCCTTATTGACCAAGCCCCAATCGGCTGCGGCATACGCCTCGATCGGTTCGCCCGTAAGCAGCATCTCCATGGCCCGCTTGCGGCCGATCGCGCGGCTTAAGGCTACCATGGGCGTCGAGCAGAACAGGCCAATCCGCACGCCGGGAGTAGTAAACCGAGCATTTACCGACGCAACAGCCAAATCGCAGCTTGCAACTAATTGACAGCCGGCAGCCGTTGCCGTCCCTTGCACTTCCGCGATCACCGGCTGGGGAATGGATTGGATGGTCTGCATCAGCTTCGTACACAGATCGAACAGTTCGCGGTAGTCGCCCACCGCGCAGCCGGTCATCTCGCTCAGATCGTGACCGGAGCAGAACACCGGTCCCGCGGCCGCCAGGATTACGGCCCGGACTTCGGGCTTCTTCCCAATATCCTCCAAGCAACCGATCAGCTCCTGCATCATTTGGCGGGAGAGTGCATTTCTCCGGTTCGGCCGGTTCAGTGTAACCACAGCCGTGGTTCCTTCTTGGGTGAAAAGAATATTGTTGTACGCCATATTCTCTAGCAGGTCCATATGACAATACCACCGTGGACATGGATGTAGCCATTGTGGGCGCCGGCGCGGCGGGACTGACGGCCTTGCGAGTACTGGATCGCGCCGGGTGCAAGGTCCTGTGTCTCGAAGCACGCGACCGGATCGGAGGACGCATTCTCACGCTGCACGACCCGCTTTCTCCCATTCCCATTGAGTTGGGGGCCGAGTTCATTCACGGGCGGCCACCCGAAGTTTGGCAGTTCGTCGAGTCAGGCAATCTTGCCGCGTACGACATCGCGGAACGGGCCGTTCACATCCAAAGAGGAGTTGTGCAACACCATGCCGATTCCTGGGAACTGGTCAGCCAGGTCACAAAAGACATGGAGCGGGCGGCGGAAACCGGACCGGATCGTTCCTTCCAGGCCTTTCTGGACGAAACATCCTATCCGGCGGAGGTCAAGCAACTCGCGACTTCTTACGTCGAAGGCTTTAACGCGGCTCGTAAAGAGATCGTCGGGATCGCATCGCTCACGAACGACGCGAAGGCGGCCGACGAAATCGGCGGCGATCAATCGCTGCGCTGGCGCGACGGCTACGATGCTCTCCTGCGCGAGATCGTGACCGGCACGGTGCGGCTGAACTCCATTGTGGAGCGCGTAAGCTGGCGGCACGGATCCGCGGAGATTCGCTTCCGTTCGGCGGTCACCGGACATGTCCAGACGATTCGATGCCGCCGCGTGATTGTCACAGTGCCGCTCGGCGTATTGCAGAACGGCGATCTGAAGTTCGACCCCGAACCCGCTCAAACGCTGGAGGCGGCGCGGGCGCTCGCTTTCGGCCATGTCGTTCGCGTCATCCTGCGGTTCCGGAGCCCGTTCTGGGAAAAGAACTCAGAGCTCTCCGATGCGGGCTTTCTGCTCTCGGATGCGCAGCATTTCCCAACCTGGTGGACGCCGCTTCCCATGCATGCGCCGCTGATGACGGGCTGGAGCGCCGGACCACACACTGACGCCCTGATCGGGCAAAGCCGTGAAACCGTGATCCGGTACGCCCTCGACGCTTTGGCGCGCATTACGAACACCGGTAATCTGAACGAGCTATTGGAAGCGGCGTACTTTCATGATTGGGCCGCCGACCCGTTCACCCGCGGAGCATACAGTTACGTTCCGGCAGGAGCCATGCAAGCCCGCGAAACGCTGGCCGAGCCGGTTGAGAGCACGCTCTATTTCGCCGGGGAAGCGACCGAATTGAATGGCCATAGCGCCACGGTACATGGGGCGATTGCTTCCGGGATTCGGGTTGCCCGGCAGCTTCTGGACAATTCTTAAGCGGAAGCGCGGGCTCTGGCGGCGATTCCTTTCTGCCGCCGCGAAAACGAAATTACGCGGCGCGGCTGCGTGTCGGTGATGGGCCGCACACGCAGTGGACGCTCCTGCAGAATCAGTTCATTGGCCAGCGCGACGGGCTCGGCCATAAACCAGCGCTGGAACGGGGAATCGTGCAGGAGGTTGCAGATGGTCGCGAGACTCATGCCCTGATGGTGGGCCATCCAGCAGCGCACCAGTTCGCCTTTGCGCGGCAGGAGTTTGCGGGCCGGGGCCCCGGTGAAGTCGATGGATTCGTAGAAGCCGTAGGCGGAGAGCCAGTGCTTGTTCTTCATCCGGATCAGGTTTTCAACCGCCGTCGCGGCGTCGACGGTGAGCGCGAGACAGCTTGAATAAGGCGAGATGACGAGCGATCCCGCGCGCGCCACATTGAGCGCCAGGCCCGGAACGCCAAATGCCGCGTATTGATAATTGCCTTCCAGATCGCGCTTGCTATAAGCAGCTTCGGAAATGCCCCAAGGCACGCCGTGATATTTGGCGTATGATTGCTGCGCCCGAACAGCCGAGCGCACGGCCCGGTCGAGCAGCGTGTTCGGATGCGATTTCATCCAGATGGCTGGCATTAAGTATTCGAACATGGTGCCGGTCCAGGAGATGAGGACGGTTTCGCCTTCGCAGACCGTATGCTGCCGGCCCAGGCGGAACCAGCACTCTTCGGCGATTTCTCCTCTCGCGACCGCGATAAACGCAGCGGTGCGCGCTTCGGAGGCGAGCAGATCATAGCAGGACTTGGCGAGTTCTTTAGCGTTAACGTCATAGCCGATCGAGAGCAGGTTGCGGCGCTTATCGGCAAGCATCGTGAAATCCATTTCGTCCGCCAGATCGCCGACACCCTTCGCGAGCGCCTGAATGCGGGACGCCAGGGCATTGACGCGCGCGCGGCAGACCGGGAGCTCGGCACGAAGCCGTTCCGCCGCGGCGAGGGCTTCCGGCGGAATGCCCGAAATACCGGCGAGTGTTTGTAATTTCCGGTCGAGATCCTGGTAATACCCGGCGGCATTTTCCGGAGTCAGGGACGCAGTGGGCAAGTCGAAATCTTCCAGGTTGCGGAGCGGCTCGAATTCGGGGAGATACCAAGGCATGAAGCTGCGGACATCTTCGCGGATGGCGTCGATGCGGGTATGAAATTCGGAGCTCCAATAGGAGCGTTCGTCGGAAGAACCGCTCCCTGGCGGTCGCGGCTCGGCCAAGACTCTCGGGATCCAGGTGGTGGCGTCTTTGGAATCCCAGTTGGAGCGTTTGATGCCGGCCAGGCAGCAGTGGTCTGAGAGGCCATCCAGCAGGCTCTTGCGAATCAGCGGGCGGTGCAACAGTTCGAGACAGCCTTGCTTCAAGCTCCATAGAGATGCAATCAGATTGCCGCTATCCACGCTCGAAATGAACAGCGGATCGATGGGCCGCATCGTGACGGTGTCGTACCAATTGACGAAATGCCCGAAAAAGCGCGGGAGCTTCAATATCGATGCCAGCGTCAGCTCGGTCTTTTTAACGAACTCGGATATCGTGACGTAGCCGAATTCGAGCGCAACCTGACGTGAGTTGAACAGCAGACCCAGATTCGTGGGTGAGATGCGTTCCGCGACTCGGTAGGGTTCTTCCTGAACATTGTCCGGTATCAGCCAGTTGTTTTTCTCATTGCTGAATTCAGAGAAATAGCGCCAGGTACGCAGGGCCACTTCTCGAACAAAGCGCAGGTCGCTCTTCGAAAGCGCGTAGTCTTCCGGCAGTGGCGAACGGTTTAACCAGTTAGAAATAAGAGTGGAACAGATCCAGGCAATGATGAAGGGCAGCGCGTAACCCGCCGCGCCGGGGCGGAAATACAGGCAGAGCCCAAGACAAATCGCGATCACCGGTACCCAGGTTAAATAGACATCTACGGGCGTTCGCTTCTTCAGACCAAGTTCCGCCTCGGTGGCGGTTTCCCATTCGAGCAGGCGGCTGTGCGTGATGGTGCTGCGAATAATGGTGCGGATGATGGCGTCGAGCGCCACCAGCGTCTGGTGCGCCAGGAACGCGATGTTCAGCGCGATGTTGACGTGCGAAGTGATGAAGTCGCCGAAGGCTTCCCGCGCGACGTTCCGTGACTTTTCCGAAATGGCGCGAATCAGCGCAAACACCAGGCGGAAATAAATGGGCAAAAATAACAACGCAACGGTCACCAGGGTCCAGAAACGCGGCCCGCCGGGTAAAAAGAACCAGCCCGCGACCAGCAGAGCAAAGGTGGCCGGCTCCATCATACTGCGGCGCAAATTATCGACAATTTTCCAGCGCGAAACCAGCGAGATGGGATTCTGCACCAGACGCCGGCTTTCGTTCGGAACACGATTGAACACCCAGCGCACGATTTGCCAGTCTCCGCGCAGCCAGCGGTGCTTGCGGCGGTTATAGGCGCTGTAGTGCGACGGATAGTCGTCGATCACTTCGATATCGGAGGCGAGGCCGGCGCGCGCATAAGCGCCTTCGATCAGGTCATGGCTGAGCAGCGCATTGCGTGGGAAGCGATGTTCCAGGACCTGCCGGAGGGCGTCGACATCGTAAATTCCTTTGCCGGTGAAAATGCCCTCGCTATAGAGGTCCTGATAAACGTCGGAAATCGCGCGGGAATAGATGTCGAATCCGGTTTGTCCGGAGTAAATGCTGGCGAGCCGCGAACGCGTGGCGGACTGGACGCTGATGCCGACGCGCGGCTGCAGAATGCCATAGCCCTGCGTCACGATGTTCAAGTCGGGATCGATTAGAGGCCGGTTCAGGGGATGAGCCATCGCGCCGATCATACGCTGCGCCGAGCCGCGCGGCAACTGCGTATCGGAATCGAGCGTGAGGACGTAACGGATGTGGGGCAGCCGGGAGAGATCGCCGGCCTTGACCGGAAACGGATCGAAGACCTTGCGAAGCATCTGGTTCAGATCGAGCAGCTTGCCGCGTTTGCGCTCCCAACCCATCCACGCTCCTTCGCGCGGGTTGTAGACGCGATGACGATGGAACAGGTAAAAGCCTCCATAGGGCTGGCCTGCATACTTCCGATTGAGTTCGTCGATAAGACGGATGGCGAGATCCACGCGCGCATCGTGCTCGCCCACCGGTTCGGCCGTATCGGGCAGATCCGTCAACAGAGCGAAGCAAATGTTGCGATCGTGATTGACGAGGTAACGGACTTCGAGATCGTCCACCAGGCCACGGATCTGCTTTTCGTTGAGCAGCAGGGTCGGGATGGCGACCATGGTGGCGCAGCTTGGATCGACGCCCTTCGAGAAATCGAGCTTCGGCAGAATTCGTGGGGTCAGAACCGTCGTAACGAGATAATTCATCAACTCGACGGCGGCTTGCGTAGCGGGCAGAATCAGCAAAATGGCGCCGGCGATCACACCGAACCCGGTGTGGGTGCGGACGATGCTCATGATCAGGGCGACGACGGTGATGAGCGTGACGAATTCGATTCCGATGATGTAGACTTCGTCCGGATAGCGCCGGAAGAGTCCCTGTATGTAGGTGCCGACAGAGGGGCGATACCCGACCCGGTTCAGCAACTCCTGACGGCCGATGTCGTCTACCAGGTAATAGCCGACGTGCCGGAGGCGGTCGCGCAGCGCCTCCGGAGTGGTCCGCTCAATTTTGGCTTCCTCGGCCATGGTGACGGCCAGGCGGGCCAACTCGATCTCGCTCACATCGGAGCGAGCCGCGATCTTCGCGACAGCCTTGCGATAGTATTCGCGGCTGATGAAATCCATGCGGCCATAAACGCCGGCGGGATCGAGAAGCAGGACACGGTGAACGATGGCAAGCTGCTCGAGCGTCTCTTTCCAATCGATTTCGCCGATAAGACGCAGACTCTGGATGAGACTTCCGATATCGTAAGAGGGGGCTTCGAGTCCTTGGGCTCGAAATGCGTCATATGCCCGGCGGCCGCGGTCGGCAATGGTTTCGAGAAGCGCCAGTTTGATAGCCGGAAGCAATCCCGCGAGTTCGGAAAGGCGCAGCGGCTCGGTTTCCTGGACAGCTTCGAGAAATATCGAAAACGCGGCCTCGGTGAGGCGGTAATTGGTGGCGGCGAGAAGCGCTCTTGCCAGCACGACGCAACGCGGAATGGCTTCTTCGTCCGAGGTGCGGACTAGCGGCAGTTTCGCCAAAATTTTCGTAGAATCGGTCAGATCCTGGATATCGGTCCGGACCAGCCGGACATTGTCATAGAGCCACTGGAGATCGTCGGTGGGCGTGTCGGATTTCAGATTGTACAGATCGCGCTCTAAGGCAGCGAGGGCACGCGCTTCGGTCCGGAAGATTTCGCGCGGGCGACCGGAGCGGCGTTTGCCGGGAAGCCAGCCGCAGGATCGCGCCGCCCGTGAGGCTTGCTCGCGCAACTCCGCCTGCTCGGTGTTCGTAAGCTTAAAACGTTCGGCTTGCTCCGGTTCTACGCGCATTTGGACGGATGGCTCAGACATAGACGGGGCTCTTACCGGTAACTGGACGCTTGCAGCTCGAACATTTCAGCGTATCGCCCTCCGTAGGCCATCAGTTGATCGTGACTCCCTTCCTCCACGATGGCGCCGTTTTCGAGCACGATGATTCTCTCGGCCATGCGGACGGTGGAGAAGCGGTGCGAGATAAACAGGGCCATCTTGCTTTCGGTCAATTCGTTGAAACGTTCGAACACTTCGTACTCCGCGCGGGCGTCCAGAGCCGCGGTGGGCTCGTCCAGAATGAGAACCTGCGCTTCGCGGAGATAGGCGCGGGCCAACGCCATCTTCTGCCATTCTCCGCCAGAGAGATCGACGCCACCTTCGAAGCGGCGGCCCAGCATCTGCTCGTAGCCTCGGGCCAGGCGTTCGACCACTCCGTCGGCCAGGCTCTTTTCGGCAGCGCTGTAAATTCGCGGGTCATCCCACAGGTACTCGATGCGGCCGACCGCGATGTTTTCGCGCGCGGTCATTTCGTAGCGCATGAAATCCTGAAAGATGACGCCGATTTGACTACAGAGGTCTTCGATATCGTACTCGCGCAGGTCGATCCCATCGAGGAGGACCTTCCCGCCGGTTGGATCGTAGAGCCGCGTCATCAGCTTGACAATTGTCGTTTTGCCCTGGCCGTTCTGGCCGATTAGGGCGATCCGCTCGCCCGGTTCGACGCGAAAATTCAGGTCTTTCAGAATGACCCGCTCGGTGCCGGGATAGACAAACGAGACATCACGGAACTCGAACCCCTGCCGGATGGGACGGGGTGCGGGCAACGCGTTCGGCTTCGAGACTACCTCCGGCTTCATTTTAAAGAAAGCCAGCAGATCGGTGAGGAAGAGCGCCTGATCGGCGATGCTCGACAGCGTCGAAAACAATTGCGAGATCTGATTCGACGCGTTCATGATGGTCTGGGTCAGGAACACGAGATTCCCAATGTTGAAGACGTGCGTGGCGGTCTTATAAATCACCCAGACATAACAGCCGTAGTATCCGGCCGTGCTGAGCATGGAAAGAAATGAGACCGCAATCAGACGACGGCGGGAGAGGGCTAGATTCTCATCCAGGATCTGATTGGAAATGGTGGTGAACCGGTTGGTAAAAAAGCCGCTCAGCCCAAAGAGTTTCAGCTCCTTGGCGGCTTCCTTGCTGCCGCCGACCTGACGGAGATAATCGAGCTGCCGTTTGGCTGGAGTCTGGCGGAAGTTTTTCGCATAGCTCAAGAACGCAAAATGGCTCTCACCGAGAAACGCCGGCAGGAGGCAGGCAATGAGCACGAGCAGCAGCCACGGGGAGAACAAGAGAATACCGACCGATAGAGAAATGGTTGTAATTGCCTGTTGAAATAGACGGCCGATGGACTGAATCATCCCGAGGCGGTCGGTGGCCTGAACGCGGGCCCGCTCGAGCCGGTCGTAGTACACCGGATCCTCGTATGCTTTCAGATCGAGCGCCGAGGCGTGCTCCATGACCTGAACGCTGACGTGGCGCGTGTAGCGGTCCGCTAAAACGGAATCGTAGTAATCACTGATGCGGCCGAAAATGCCGGCGATGATCGCCAGCGCAAATTCCAGGGCGGCGAGCCACCAGAGATTGCCGGGATACGGCGACTGGCGATAGAAGATGCCTGTTGCCGTCTGAACAATGCGGCCGTTCACCCAAAAGGTAAAAACGGGAATCAGCGAGATGACCACGCGGCAGAAGAGTCCCAGCAATACGACATAAGGGCCCGAATCCCACACGATGCGCAGTACGGCCGGTACGTTTTTTAGCGCGGTTAGACGCTCGCGCCAGGCCGAGAGGAAGACCTGATCTTTGTTTTCTGTTTTTTCTTCTGTCACGCTGACCTGGAGAATGAATAAGGGACGGGCTCCCAGAGGTTAGGCCGATCGAAGCCACCGTTCAGTAGACCCGGTCCTTCTCTCTAGTGTTACTTACAGGAGTGGCGGGAACGTGGATCGCAGGAAGTTGCGGAAAAGCAATTGGCCACGGATGGACACGGATACACACGGATTAAAGACAAAGAAGGTTGTGGAGCATGCATTTGCGTCATAATCCTAGGCGGCTTTTTCCAGCCAGCGCCGGTAATCGCAGTAGAAACGCGTGTCGATCATCCAGGCGTGACGCTTGATTTGATCGCGTGAAAATTCGAAGCCAAAGTCGGCCGGGTTGAACTGTTCGTGGCAGTTTTCGCGGAAGGCTTTGATGTATTGACGGGCGGCCTGGTCGAGACGCGCTTGCGCCTGGCCTTTCCGGGATTCCTGGAGTTGCTGGAGCGCGGCGGTGTCCTTTTCGCGCTGGCGACGCAGGCGGTTCTCCTGAACGCTCAGATTGTTGAGCTGGCGCTGGTAGGTGAGGAAGATTTTCGCTTCGATGAGTTGTTTGCGGACGGATTCTTCTTCGTTGGGGAAGAGTTCGGCGAGTTCCAGACGGCCGATGGCGTAAATTCCGGCTTCGAGCGAAGGAATGCGCTGGAGGCGCCATTCGGTGTCCGCCAAAGATTGCACGAGATTTTGTTCGGCTTCGCCCGAGGGCTGATAGCGTTCGTGGAAGCTGGCGACGTGGGATTCGTAGAGCGCGGCGTCTTCAGCAGGGAGCAGGACCGTGCGACCCGTCAGACCCGTTTTGAGGGCGTTCCTGGAAGATGTGGATTTACCCGCGTCCGATGTTGGACCGGTGGATCGTTGCGCATTCGCACGATTGGCATTGAGTTGAGCGTTGGTGGCCATATATAAAAAGGCCCGGAGCGAGGGATGCCTCGTCCGAGCCTGCCAAAGCGTAGCACACGAAGCGGCGAAAACGAACCATCGATTTCAAAAAATCCTGCTAAGTAGCTACTTTCCGGTGCAAAATAACGCGTTCGATGACAAGCCTGGTGCGAAGCGTTACAGATGGGTTTCATCGAGCAGCAACTTCGCCGGGATGTGATTTCGGATACGGTTTGCTACTTTCGCCCGATGGTCATCGCGCGAAAC
>DASRGE010000054.1:0-103218 GCA_035651215.1 Bryobacteraceae bacterium | reverse complement strand
CGGTGGTGCCTTGAGTTGCCAGGGCATTGTTGATCTGTGCCTGCAATCCGGTAGTCGGGTCGTTGCAATTCGAGGGATTGACGTTTAAGGTCACCCACCCGGTGGTGTTTGGATAGGCGGTATTGAAGGTGGCGGCAACGGCCGGGGGCGCCGGATGAACGCTGGGTAGCGGCTGCGTGGTAATGGTGACTGTACCCGCGGCCCCCCAGTTTGCTCCGGCATTATTTGAAGCTTGGACGCACAACATGTATTGCGTGTTCGCCTGCAATCCGCCGATATTGACACGCATGTCGGTTGTCATGGCGGTGAACCCGGTGATCGGTTGGATCCAGGCCGCGTTTCCGGCGCCTGATGGCAATGTGCCGCTTGCACACGAGCCGTACGAGGTGGGGGTGATCAGGGTTTGGACGTCGTTGTAATAGGCGCTTACGTTGAAATGAATTCGCGCCACCGAATGCGAGATGCTATCCGTTCCGGTGATGGTCACGGACGGCTGCTGCGCTTGCGCCAGCATACACAGGGCAGGCAACAGAAAGAGCATCTGTGCGTGCCGTGCCGGCGCGCGAAATAGTGGTGCTTTGATGAATGAATCTTCCATTCGGCCTCTCTCGCGTACGAGTTTGCAGGGCGGGCGTGCGGCCGAACAGTGCTTTTGACATCCAAGCTATTGATTACAAGTGAAATATTCTTATTTGCAATTTTGTCAACGGCGATTCAGGCGTGCTGCGCTGGGGCGGATTTAGGGCCGTGAGACCGGAAGCGCGGCCCGGATCATCTCCGACAACGGGCCGCAGTTCATTGCCAAAGACTTCAAGGAATTCGTTCGGGTCTCGGGCATGACCCACGTCAGAACTTCGCCCTACTATCCCCAATCGAAGTGAAAAATTGAGCGTTGGCATAAATCACTAAAAGCAGAGTGCATCCGGCCGGGAACGCCGCTGCCGCTGGAGGATGGGCGGCGGCTGGTCGAACGCTAGGCGGAGCATTACAACGATGTCCGCTTGAACAGTGCCATTGGCTATATCACGCCAAAGACATGCCCGCCGGCCGTCAGCAGGAGATCCATGCGTGTTTACCAGCCTCTTGCGACCAATACGACCCTGGACGGCTCCAATAATTCCTTTATGGCAATATTGCCGAAAAGGCAAAATTATGCGATCATACAAGGCGTGAACACAACCGCGGAGATGGACGCCGGGTTGAGAGAACGCAAGCGGCGCGAGACCCGCGCCGCCCTGAGCCTTGCCGCTCTTCGGCTCTGCGTTCAGCGTGGGTGGGAAGAGGTGACGGTGGACGATATCGCCGCGGCTGCCAATGTCTCTCCCAGAACTTTTCGAAATTACTTTTCCACCAAAGCCGAGGCGGTCGCCGCCGGACATCTGGAGCGCATGCTGCGCATTGGCGACGACTTACGCGCTCGTCCCGCGGGCGAGCCTCTATGGACAGCGATTACGCATTCCGTAGCGGCTCAGTTTGAACCGCCGGAGCAGAAGAATGTAGCACCGCGCAATGCCAGGCTGTGGCTGGAGCGAATTCGGTTCGTCGTCACCGAGCCGGCGATTCATGGCGAGGTTCTTAAAGCATCCGCCGCGGCACAGGTTGGGTTGGCAGCGGCCATCGCCGAGCGGACCGGAGCACGTCCAAAAGATCTGTATCCGCAAGTGGCGGCGTCCGTGGTGACGGCGGTCGTCGGAACCGTTATGGACCGTTGGTTGCGCGACGACCCGTCCGGACCGATCGTGCCGCTCCTGCGCAAGGCATTCGACCTGGTTGCGACCGGTTTCCCGGAGAACAAAGCACGAGCAACCAGGTAGCCCTCACGATCCGCGCTACAGCCGAGCGCCCGATTCATCAGTAAATACAAGCCAACGAGGTACAGAAATGCGCATCAGAGGAATCAATTACGATACGGGCTTCATCAGCGCCGGAACAACAACGCGCGAACCATTCGATTCGCAGGTGGTGAAACGGGAGATGCAGATCATCCACGACGACCTCCACTGCAATGGGGTGCGGATCACCGGAGGTTACGCGGAACGGTTGGAGATTGCCGCCACGCTAGCAGCCGAAGCGGGACTCGAAGTCTGGTTCTGCCCGTTTACCAACAATCTGACCGGCGAAGAGCTGCTCGAGTTGCTCGCCGATTGCGCCGAGCGTGCCGAACGCCTGCGCCACCGGGGCGCCGAAGTAGTCTTCCTCACCGGGTCCGAACTTAGCTTGATGACCGCCGGCATCCTTCCCGGGGACCGGCTTGAAGATCGAATCGCGCTTTTGGCCCAGCCGCAGCGCCTGCGCCCTCTGATTCCCGAAATTCGAGCCCGCATGAGCGAGTTGGTGGGCAAGGCTGTCGAGGTGGTCCGCGCCCGGTTCGACGGAAGGCTGAGCTATGCCTCGGTTCCCCTCGATGGCGTTGATTGGAGGCCGTTCGATATCATCGCGACGGACGCCGGCTATCGGACAGCGGCGATGGCCGCGCGCTTCGCCGACGACATCCGCGGGTTTGTCGCGCAAGGCAGGGCGCAGAGGAAACCGGTGTCGGTCACTGAGTTCGGGTGTGCCGCTTTCCGGGGCGCGGCCGATATGGCCAACCGAGGGGATATCGTCGAGTGGGGGAGCGATGCCCGGCCGGTCGGGTTCAAGGGCGAATACGTGAGGGACGAGGAGGAGCAAGCCCGCTATCTTCGGGAACTGCTGGGCGTCTTCGAGTCGGAGGGCGTTGACAATGTTTTCGTGTACACGTTCGCGCGTTATGACCTGGCGTACCGCAGCCCATCGGAAGATTTCGACCTGGCAAGCGCCGGCGTGGTCAAAGTGATCGAGGGAGGCCGCGGCCAGCGCTACCCGGATATGCCGTGGGAGCCCAAAGCCGCATTCAACGCGCTCGCAGAATATTATCGCTCGCTTGACGCTAACCAGCGGTGAACCTCACCGTCCCCCCGTTGGCCGGCACTCGAAGGGGTATCCAGGTGGACACTAGTCTCCGAAGCCTGCGGGATTGAGTGGTGATTGACTCCTTTCCTTGCCAGTCGTTTTACGTTTCAATGGCGCATCAATCCGGAGGCCCAGCCAACCTGATTTCTTCTTGAACCAGTTGCAGGCGTTCAGCGAAGCAGCTTTCCCGCCGCTACCACTTTCGCAGTGTCGTCCAAACTGAGCCTCGAAATGGCTATATACTCGCTAACAGGGAACGGTCGCTCTCCATTTCATGCTGAACCAGCACAAGAACATAACAGGCATGGATCGGCGCTGGCGACTAACGCAGGCACAAATCACCGCGGAACTATGAGAAGAGACGAACAAACGATCGAGGCCGAACTCATCGAAATCATGGGCATCCAGGACGACATGGTCAAGCTGGAGCGGATTGTCGCCTGGTGCGCCGCTTACCCCGATGAGATCCCCTTTGCCTTGCGCTTCTTCCGGAAGCGCTCGCCATCATCCGAGAAGCGTTCTACTGCGAGCGCTTCGACGGGGATGGATCAGTGAGTGCCCTCGTTCGAACATCAATCAGGCAAGGCTGCTGAGAAGCTGTAAACAAATCAGCGCGAGATAAAAAAACAGCCGACGACGCCTACTCCACATGAACATTCAAACACTTGCCAATTTCGTGGAGTAGGCCTTTGGCCCCATACGAATTTTCGCAGCTTCTGACGGTTCCGGGTCGTCTTTGAGAGCTCGGGCAGTTGAAGCAGTATCAGGATTCCACTTGTCCTCAAAACACTCCGCGGGCGCGTTTCCGTTTCTGTAAAACACTGCGCAGCCCCACAGGAAACGCTCCAAAGAACGCCGGCTGATCGACGCTGGCTGGCCGCACGAGAGGCCGCGAAATGCCGTCCAATAAGTATTCCCCTTGCATTTCGGAATGCACAATATCTTCAACCATGGGCCAGGCTCCGGTGATTTCGCCGCCGATTACGATGAGTTCCGGAGACAATCCATGCGCGAGGCCACGAATTCCCCGCCCAAGCAACCGCGCAGTGGTTTGTAATTCTTCACAGGCCCGACGATCGCCGGAATTCGCGAGGCCGATCAACTCGCGCACGGAGCCCGCGCGCTTCCCATCCGTGCTGTGGGCGAATCGCCCAAGAGTCGCACGATCGGACGCCAAAGCTTCCCAGCAGCCAAGATTGCCGCAGGAGCAACGCGGCCCCCGTGGATCCATTGGGATGTGGCCGAACCCTCCCAACCCGATGCGCGATCCGATGTAGAGGTCCCCGTTCAGAATCAGTCCGATTCCGATGCCTTCCACAACCAGCACAAAGACGATGCAATGGGCGGCCCAAAGATCGATGGGACCATACCACAACTCGGAGAGGGCGGCCGCATTGGCGTCATTTTCGACAAAGACGGGAACGTCCAGTTCGCGTTCCAGAATGGAGCGGATCGGAACGTCGCTCCATCCGAGATTCGGCGATCGCACCAAGCGTCCATCGAGGCGGTCGACCAAGCCCGGGATACTTACTCCAATTCCAGCCAGGCGCGGACGCCGGAATTTTTCTTTCAGGTCACCCGCGATTTCCTTTGCGATTCGAGTTAGAAACGATTTTGCGCCTGGTTCTGTTTTCTGCGCGCGTTGATTGAGAATGCGACCGTTAAAATCGCTGACGCCGTAGAAACTCTGTTGCACTCCAATGCTAATGCCGGCCACGTAGGCCTTCTCCGCATTGACCTGCAGATATGTAGCGCGCCTGCCGCCGCTGGAGGGAGCTTCTTCTCCCTGGTAGACAATGGACGAGCGAATCAGCCGGTTCACAATGAGGGAAACAGTCCCGGCCGTCAGTCCGGTTGCCTTCACCAGATCAGCACGCGAGATCGGCTGCCGGTCGCGGATGACGTGCAGAAGTTTCAACTCGTTGGTCTCGCGGACGTCTTCCACGCCTAGCATGTGTAGTTTATTCGGCGTGTTCGTTCGCATGCAATGAATTGTCGAATAGAATAACGAACGCTTCAGCGAGAGTTCAGTTCCTGCCGAAAGCGCCGGTCCGCGGGATAGCGGGAAGCCCCTCTTTTGAGAGCATCCACGGCTTGCGATTGCATTCCCGCCTGTTTTGCGGCCGCGGCAAACCCAAGCAACCCGTCGGCATTGTCCGGCTCGGATTCGAGCAAGATCGAAAATTGCGCGAGCGCCCGGCTGGGCTGCTTCTGTTCCAAAAGAATGCGGCCCAGGACCACCCGATAGCGATTTGCATCCGGCTCGATTTCCAGGAACCGGGTGATAGCAGCAGCGGCTTCAAGCCGGTTTCCCGAACTTAGTAGAGTTTCGATCAGAGCTCGGCGCGCTTCCATGAAAGTCGGCTCGATTTGTATGGCCTTGCGGAAGGAATTGAGGGCCGCGTCCACACGGTGGTTGCGTACGGCGGCATTGCCAAGTTCATACGCGGAGAGCGCGGCTTTTATGTGCGGTGCATTCGTCTGAGGGAAAAGCGCGAGAGCGGCTAACAAGAGCAGAAGAAGCGTTTTCACGGCTGCTCTCCACTTCCGGTTAGCGCTCCGGAGAGACGCGCATCGCCCATCTCGCTGAGCGTGTCTGTTTGCCGATTCCTGAGCCGCCGGAACAACGCTTCGGCATCCGCCGGCCTGTCGAGGGCTCGATAAGCACGCGCCAGATTGTAAATTGCACTTCTGGATGACGGCTCCTGCTTGGCCGCGAGCTCCAGGTCGCCGAGCGCCTGCGCGGGCCGATTTGCGTCGAGAAGCAGCTTTCCGCGTAATGTGCGCGCGGCCACCGAGCGCGGATTTAGCTCGATTGCATGATTCAGATCATGAAGCGCGGCTTGGGTGTCCGCGGGATCAATCTTAAGCAAACACTCGGCGCTCAAGTAGTCGAGATCGGCATCGGCAATTCCTTCCTTCCGCGCCGATCGGAGGATGGAGAGAGCATCGGAAAATTTGCCTTGCTTGTAGTCGATCAACGCCGCGAAGAAGCGGGCGTCCGGCCTTTCCGGCGAGAGCCCCATAGCCTTAACGAAATCCCGATGGGCCTGGTCGAGTTGGCCGAGCAATGTATAGGCGGCACCGCGGACAATGAACACTTCCGCGGAGTTGGGAAAGAGTTCAGCGGCCCGGGAGGCGAATCGCGCCGCTGCGTTGAAATCTCCGCCTTCCGCGCAGACTGTGATCACATTCAAATAGGCCGTCAACTCGCGCGGATTTCGTTGAATTTCTTCCGAAAGTACCGTGTATGCCTGTTGATAGAGGCCCAATTTCGAATATGAGACCGCGAGCAGATTTTGCGAATTGGCATCCAGATCGACATGAGCCTGCAATTTCTTCAGGGCATCAAGACTCCCCTGATAATCGCGCAATTCGAACTTGCTTAAAGCGATGGCGTAGGCGTGCGTCTGCAGGTCTGGAGTATCGAGTGGAACAGATTCAAAGATCCGGAGCGCGGTATTGAAACGCCGGGCGCGTCCATAGAGCCAGCCGAGTTGGAACCGCTGGACGGCTGAGAGGTTTCCGCAGTCGCGAACGGTATTCAGCTCGTTACGGGCAGAATCGTACTGCTTCGCGCGGAGTAGATCGGTTGCTGAGCGGAAGGTTTGTTCGATATTGCACGGCTGGGCGGCATTCGCGGCGAGCGAGGTGAGCAACAGGATGAGGGCCGCCGTGTTAATAGACATAGATCTTCGGGCTCTCAAAATGGAGGGCGCTATGCACCTGCGTTTCCAGCCGGCTGGCCGTATCGCGCTCCATTCGAGCGTCGGACTCGCGGTGAAGCAGACGGTATGTTTGCGCCAGCTCTATGTGAAAAGCCGCGGAGCCCTGCTGCGCTGTTTTGATGGCGGCGAGCGTGGTTAGCGCATCCGCGGGCCTTCCTAACCGGCGATACACACGAGCGAGCGCAAGAGCAATTTCGGGATTGGAGCGATCTTCGCCCCACACCCGCGCTAGGAGTTGTAGAGCAGAATCCCAGTGTTGTTGCCGGGATTCGATTAGTCCCAGTTGAGCGAGCGCGGGAATGTTAGATGGATCCACAGAAGTGACTTGACGCAGGCGTGTCCCGGCGTCCTGGAGGTTCCCTTGCGCGGCCTCGGCGCGAGCCATAGCCACCAGCGCGGGTGCAAAGTCCGACTTTGAAGCGAGGGCTCGCTGATAGAGGGCGATGGCGGCGGCCGGCTGCCTCTGGCTTTGTTTTAGATCGCCATCCGCAACGAGGAGAAATGGATTGCTTGCCTCTGTTTCTTCCGCGTCATTGAGAACTTTTTGGGCGGTATCGGCGTAATCGAGCGCGATTAGTTGTTCGGCCAGAGCGTACGTAATATCGGGTCGCTTCGGCGCAAATGTGTGAGCTTGCATGAGCCAGGGAATCGCAAACCTCGAATTTCCCGCCGACGCGTAATCGAGGCCGACATGAAAGTAAGCTTCGATGTGCTGTGGGCGCCGGTCGATCGCTTTGAAGTAATTCTGCCTCGCCTGGCCTACTTTTTGCAGGTGCGAGTAAGCCAGCCCGAGATTGAAATAGACGGCATCATCCGCGCTTTGCTCCGGAATGCACTCCAAATAAGTGATCGCCTGCTGATAACGGCGGTGCTGGGCCAGCAGGGTGCCCAACGAGAACAGAACCGGCGGCGGCATGGCGTGTTGATGCGGCGGGAGTAGTCGCTCCAACAGCTCAGCGCGATTCGTCTCTATCAAGGCCCGGGCAAACCACAGCATGAGCATTGGGTCTTTCAATATGCCAGGGTTGCTCTCGGCTCCCATCTCGCGAAACAAGGCAACGGCGCGCCGCCAATCGTCCAATTGGACATACGCTGCGATCCGGTATTTAGAGATGGTGGGATTGGAGGGATCCAAACGAGCCGCCTCGTTCAAAACTTTGGCAGCCTCAACCGCTTTGCGATTGCGCAAGTAAGTAACACCGAGTTCCGTTAGAAGGCGTGGTGCGTTTGGTTCCAGCGAGATGGCCTTGGTGAGCTCCCCTTCCGCAGTGTCGGGATGGCCAGTGAGCTCGTTTGCCAGACCCAGCAATTCATGAAACGAACTGGACTGCGAACAAGTATCCCGAAGGGGTTCGAGAATAGCGAGCGCCTGAGCCGGTTCATTTTGCCGCAACACATTCATCGCCGGCGCCAATTGTTCCGTACACCCCATTCCGGAAACCGCCAGCAAGAGAAAAGACAATACTGCCATCAGCACCAGAGGGCCGCAGCATAGGCGACCCTCCTCAATTATTAGAAATTCAACTTCAGCGCGAACTGGATTTCTCTTGGCGCGGTCGCCGTGCCGGTAATTACTCCGAAGGAGGCGCTTTGGACGTCATTGTTCGGGAGACCGAAATTGGCATGGTTGAAGATGTTGAAGAACTCCGACCGGAACTGGAGCCGGAGCCGCTCTGTAAACAAGAAATCCTTATAGGCGATAAAATCCAAATTCTTCAGAGGCGGACCAGTGAGATTATTACGTCCCTCATTCCCGAACGTGTACGGGGCCGGCAAGGCGAATGCGGCCGTATTGAACCACTCCAAACGACTCCGCGCAAATCCGGAGTTTGGGTCGCCGACCACCTGGGCGCGCTGACTTCCTCCGCCCACGTTTGCAATATCGCCCCCGGCCACAATGCGGTATGGCTGACCGGAGTTCATCGTCAGAATGCCGCCGACATTCCAATTGCCCAGGATGGTTCGCACGAACCCGTTGGCGTTCGACAGATATTTCTTTCCCGCGCCAACCGGCAGTTGATAAATGCTATTCAACACGAACATCTGTGTTCGATTGAAATCCGACGGTCCCCAATCGCGCCGCAGGTCGTAAATGGTTTCGATGCTTCCGGACTGTCCCTCGGATTGGATATCAAGAGCTTTCGACCAGGTGTACGAACCCAGGAAGGATAACCCAGAAGAAAGATTCTTCTGCAATTTTACTTGCAAAGCATTGTAGCTGGCATTCCCCACGTTTTCATCAAAGGAGAACGATCCACCATAGGCCGGATAAGGTTCACGCGGCCCCACCGGCCCGGGCCCCGGCGTCAATGCAGTATTCGCCGCCGGTTGTATGAATTGATGCCGGCTTACCGAGCCCACATAGTTGACGTCCAAGACAAACGATTTTGCAAATTGCTGTTCGATTCCCGCGTTGTACTCCATTGAGTACGGGATTTTGTTTCTCGGATCCGCGCCGAAACTTACATATGGTTGAAGTGGATTGAAAAACGATCCATAAGTCGGGAGATTATTGAAGTACGTGGTAGGCGACGCCCGGTTCAAATCGACAACGGACACGCCGACGCCCTCCGGCCAGGAGATTCGCGGATCTTGCGCTTCTTGCACCAAGGTATTGTTGTGGTCGTCGAACATTGCGAACGCGCTGCGGAACACTGTCGACGGGCCGGCGCGGTAGGCCAAGCCAAAACGCGGCTCGAACCCGTTGTAATGCGGATCGTAGTACGTACGGCGAACATTCGCGTGCGGATAGAGCGGAGGAACCGGACTGGAGACCAAAAAATTGCCGGTCAGCACATCCAATCCGGAAACCGTTTTGCTTCCGTAACTGGGAGGTTCGACAAAGTCGTAGCGTAAACCGTACGTCACGGTGAGGTTGGGAGACACCTGCCACTGGTCCTGTACATACCCCGCATACCACCACGTGCGCTCATTCGCCGAGGTATTTCCAAGGAAGCCAAAAAGGCTGTCCGGAAGACCCAGCATGAAGCTGGCGGGGCCCGATCCTGTTCCGTTCACCAAGCCGCCTTGCGAGGTTGCATTCTGTGTGAAGCTCGGACCCATTCCCCATCCGTCGTCGAAGCTGTGGATGTGATAGACCATGGCCCCGATGCCGATGGTGTGCTTCCCGCGAACCATCGAAAGATCCAGATGGCCATCGTGATTGTATTGAGGGCCCAGCGGGATGGCAAACTGGCTCACGCCGGTATAGCCGTTCGAGATTCCGATTTGCGGCCCGAGTGCGATACCATTCTTTGCCGGCGCGAGTTGACCAAAGTTGGTTGCAGTCAAAAAGGCCTGTCCAGCCGCTCCATCAAACTGGCCGAAATTGGTGTTCGTGTAACCATAATGCACGTTCAAAATTGTTGTTGGACCAAACAGGTGTGTGTAGCCGAGCGCTAGCGTTTGCGCATAGTTGACCAGCGACTGACTGTAGGTCGGTAAGGACTCCGGCCGGGAGAGCGTGGCGTTCGATCGATTATACCGGCCGAAAAGCGTGTCGCTGTCACCCAGGCGCCGATCAATGCGGATTCCGGTCTGATCGCTGGAAGTCCGGTTCCCGCCCGCCCACTGGTAGTTCGGTAAAGAACTCGATCCGACATAATTAGGGAGTGGGTAGTACTTATTCAACACCAGCACGGTCACGGGATTGATCCGGCTGCTCGGGATGATATTGCCGGGAAACGGATCCCGGATGATGTTCACTGGGTTGCTAGGATCGGGCCGGCTGGTATTTGGATCGAAAATCTCGTTGGCGTAGAGCGGCCTTCCTGACCTATCGGTTCCGGTTTGAGAACCGAGAATGCCGGAGAAATCTCCGTTGCGCATGGCAGCGGTGGGCACGCTCGCAAAAGAAGTCAGGCTTTGGACGGATCGAAAGCCCTCCCAATAAGCTTCGAACCAGGTGTTGTTCTTGCCATTGAAATGCGGCAGCATAACCGGGCCGCCAAAGGTGACTCCGTATTGATTCTGGCGATAGGGAGGCGGTTGGGTTGTCTGGTCAAAGAAGTTTCGCGCATCCAAGGCGCTGTTCCGTAAGAATTCCCAGAGACTACCGTGGAACTCATTCGTTCCCGAACGGCTGACGATGTTGATATTTGCTCCCGAAGAGATGGCAAACTGGGCATCCGTTATGTGCGATTGAACATTGAACTCCTGCAGAGCATCGGGGGGCGGGCTGAGGGCCCAGGTATCGGTGTAGACGTCGTTATTCAGAACACCATCCATGGTGAAGTTATTCTGCTGTCCGCGCTGCCCGTTCACCGACGGGCTGATCGAGCCCGCGCCCAATTTCACGGTAAAAGCACCCTGCTGGCCCGATTCTTGCGGCGCGGCGCCGGGAGTTAGTAACGTCAGTTGCGTGAAGTTACGCCCGTTCAGGGGAAGATCGACGATTTGCTGATGCTGCACGACGTCGCCGAGAGTCGCGTTGGTCGTGTTCAGCGGGGGAGGCGCTCCCGTCACTTCGATAGTCTGTGAGACCGAGGCGAGCGACAGGCGAAAATCGAGGGTCGCGCTTTGATTTACCAGAAGCTGAACTCCGGGACGGCTCTCAGTCGCGAACCCAGCCTTTTGAACTGTCATATCGTAAGTACCGGGAGGCAACTGCGGAATGGTGTAAGCACCGTTATCGCCGCTCATCGCCGAACGTTGCAGTCCGGTTTGTTTGTTGGTCACCTGGACCTGCACGCCTCCCACTGCGGAACCGGACGGGTCCGTGATGGTTCCGTTAATAGAGCCATTCGTCGTCTGGCCATTTGAAATACTCACAAGGCCGGAGAAAGCGATGGCAAGACAACTCAACCGCTGCCAGTTTGTCATTTGTAAACTTCCTAACCTCGGAAATGTCAGAAGATGTGCGCTGCCGTTTAGGACAGGTATAAGGCAGATTTCGAAGCCGGTCAAGACTTTTTTAAGGGCGCAGCGAAAGTTCTCCCCGCTCCGCTTTGATCCTCACCGTAAGTACTTCAAACGGCTGAAATGCGAGATGGATACTGTTATTTTCGACAGGGATGGCGCGTAGGTCGTCTTCGACACCGGAGCAAAGCTGTGCTGAGTCGATCTTCGATCGCGTGAAGTGTACATCCGCGGTACCGGCTCGGCCGCTGGTCTCCTGGAGCCGCAAAATACTCCCGTTTCCGTTCTCCGCCTGCTTCCATGTGACGAGCGCGACATCGTTCCCTGACGTCTCCAGAAAACCCGTCCCCTCGGCGGGGAGCGGCCTTGGCGGATCGCCAACTTTGTCCTGGCTCACGACGTAATCCAACTCCGCGGGGCGCATTTCATCCAAACCGAGCCGTGTGAGCGCTCCTCCATCCAACTGTGCGCCGCTCGTGATCGCATAGCGAAATGTAAAATCGCCACCCTGTCCGGCGCGATAGTTGGTGTGCCAGTAATTGTTCATAACGTAGGAAAAGATGGTGCTCGACTTTGGTTCAAACGTGCCAGGCCATGTTCCGCGATTGATATCTCCGAAACTCGCCAGCGAAGCATCGACCGGGATGATTCCCACAGCGAGCTTGGAATCCTGCACTGCCATCCATTGCTGCACGTTAAACCATTCGAGACTGCCGCCCTTCATTAAGTTGCGAGCCGGGTCGACCCACTGCTGCTGTGTCGCATAGTGAAAGTCCGGCTTTGTCACCGCAGCCGGGAAGGCAAAATAGACGCCTTCTTTTTTCGTCGTGTAGTCCTTGTGGACGCGGTACCGGATTTCGATTTTTTTCTGGTCATTGAACAGAAGCACTTCCATTTCAATCTTTTGCGTATTCAGCGCCGAGCTAACGGTTCGGATCGATGCACCCCAGGGCATCTTCTCGAGGCCCAGGCACTTGCCGCCATTCGAGCCGTGAATCGATAATTCGCCGGGCGGAAGCGCTGGAAACGGATTGATCATCTGCGTATCTCCGTCTCCACCGGTTACGTACAAATACTGGCCGAATTTATAAGGGCTGTGCGAATCGACGATTTCGCGCTGGAGTTGCTTATCGTAAATGCTCGCCAGGGCGCCGGTCGCCGGATCGACGGCGATGCGATAAAAGGAGTTCTCGATGCTGTTTTCGCCGGATGGCGGAGGCTCCGCGGGCCCGCCCTGCTTAGCGTACTCGATGCGGTAGCACTTGTAGCCGACGGCCGGAACATCCTTCGCGAGAAAACGCACGTGTAGAAAGTTCTCCTGGTTGGAGAGCACCTGGAGAGCCACCGGTTGGTGCGTCGTCAGATCGATCAGTGTCGGGTGCTCGAACAGATCTGTTTCCACCACCAGATCGCGCCGCCAGTTCAACGAATTAAAAACCACCAGCGTGTTGGAAGGGATATGAATGTCGTTCGCCAACTGGCTCATCGAACGATTCATCACGTCTTCGATTTCGAGCGCCGCCCGGTCCGCGCGGTCATCTTTGACTCGAAGTTGCTTCACGGTTTCGTCATGATCCGGCTGAGAAACGGAATTGTACGACGCCCACGTATGCTCGGAGAACAGGACAATGTTTTCCCAGATATCGGAGAACAAACCCTTCGGAGGATTCAGGTCCGAATCCACCGAATAAGTCACGCTCGACAGAGTTTCGGCTGAGAGAGCGCGGCTTTGATTTTCCCGATCTTCCTGCTCGTAATAGGCATCACTCGCGATCCCATCTTCCCAATAGCCGCCGCCGTCTCCCTGAAAACTTTCAAGATCGTTGCCATAGTGCTTCTCGATGTAGTGGAAGAAGTCTGGAAACGTGGAATAGTTTAGCTTTGGATAGGCATAGAGCTTATTCCAGTCGTCCGCAAAGGTTGCGGTCGACGGAAACAGATCGGTATTTTCCACCTGTGTGCCGTAGATAAGCGCGACATCGGGCTTGTAGCTCGGCTTTGAATACGCCTGTAAATAGATGGGCAACGATTCGCGAATGGCATTCAATTGCGGTGGCAGTCCGAACAAGGTCTGCACTTGCATGTAGTGCCGCGAATACCAGAAAAGAACCTTTTTGCCGTCCGGACCAACCCACCAGAACGGCGACTTTTCGTTCCAATGGTCATAGTTGAAGATGGGCGCACGGTCGTTATTCGAAGCCGCCACCCAGTACTTCACACCGCTCGCGGCAAGAATGGAAGGGTAGCTGCCGGAATACGTGGGGACATCCGTAATGTTCGCGTACTCAAACGGCAAACGGTAGCGAGCGGCCAATTCCTTTGACGGGTAAAGAGAACGGTAGAGCGTTTCGAGCGAGGCATATCCGGTCAGAAGATTGCAGTTCTGGACCGGCATAGCCATTTTGCCGCTGCGAATGAGGTTTAGAATTTCCTCTCGTTTCGATTCCGGCCGCGTGTCCAGTAACTGCTGAAGATTCCACGAGCCGTCCATCGAAAATCGGAAATCCGGATGCTCTTTGATCAACTCGTCAGCTTGTGTCAGTACTCTCGGCTGCGTTTCGGCCACCTTGCCTTGATAATCTGTGTAACCGACATCCAGATGGGTATGCGGAACAACGAATAGGGTCCACTTCCGCTCGGGTGTCAGGTTCACGCTGAATGGATGCTTGGCGTCCGATGAGATCCGGATCGTTCCATGCGCCGCCCCAGTCCATTCGGGGACATCGAAGGCCACACGCTGTTCGCCAAACTCGCCGGCGGGAAGACTTGCTGTGTAACGATGCCCGCCCATGTCCAAATCAACACGGCCGGCGGGCCACGGCCGCGCGAACCGGATAAAGGTGTCTATCACTTCCGTCAATCCAGTCCCGCTTTGTTTATAAAAAACAGTTGGTTCTACATCTATTTCCGCGGGCCGCACTCCAGCGGGCTTTTTCGCAGCATTCTGTTCCAGACTGAGTGCATCGTAGCTGATACCTCCGATCTCTTTTTCGCCTGACGGAGTGGGCGGCTCGTTTACGCACGCGATAGTGATTGTGTTCGATCCCTGTTTTAGAAAAGACGCGGGCACTTCGATGTCAACCGTACTCTGGGATTCGTGCGGGTCGAACGCGTAAGAAAAATCACTCCGCGAATAGCTCAGTTTGGGATGGAGAAAAAACACTCCTGCGTGACCATTTACATCGACGCGAAGAGCCGGCACGCGGGGCTGATCGATCAGAGTCGCAATCTTCAGCGTGTAAGAACCCTGGACAGAGTTGAGCGAAAATCCAATGCGATACGAGTGACCAGTTTGCTGGCGGGCGGGCCAGTCGCGGCGAGCTTCGCTTTTGCCCACTTCAAAATTCACGGATTCCAGGGCAGATTGCGCAAACTCCACGGGCGACTCGTCGAACTTGCCGATTTGCCAGATGTTCGCGGCTTGGCACTCAGCGGCGAACGGCAAAAGAATTCCAGCGAACAGGCACAGCGCATTTGATCTCATTCAGACTTGCTCTTTCTTAGCGGTCAAGATAAAGTCTATGGCGGAGGCCCCGTTGTGTCAATATAGAAAGCTGCGGGCCCGAGAGAACAAGGAGATTGCGGTTGCATTCTCAAGTACGGAACCTAAGTCATTCGCACCGGCCCCAAACACGAGTGAACACGGCAGCTCTGGTCGTGTCGACGCTCGTTTCGTCACTCGGCGGCTTTTTGTTCGGATACGACAACATCGTAATCAGCGGGGCCATCGGGCATCTCTCGAAATACTTTCAGCTCGAACCGCTGGCGATCGGTTGGGCCGCAGGGTGCGCGCTGATCGGCTGCTTACTGGGCTCGGCAACGGCGGGCGGTCTGGCCGACCGCTTCGGGCTGAAGCGCGCGCTCTACGGATGCGCCGTTTGCTTCGCGGCTTCGTCCATCGGGGTGTGGAATTCCGGAAGTTTCTCACAGTACGTGGCCTGGAGAATCGTTGGGGGAATCGGTATCGGCGCGGCCTCTATTGTGGCCCCCATGTATATCGCCGAAATTGCTCCCGCGGCGGTTCGCGGAAGATTGGTCGTTTTCTATCAGCTTGGCATCGTCACGGGCATTCTCGCCGCTGTTACGGTCAACATGCTGATCGAACGGGCGGGGACCGAAGCTTGGAACACTTCATATGGATGGCGCTGGATGTTTGCAGCAGGCGCCGTTCCCGCGCTGGCGTTCGCCATCGCGATTTTCTGTTCGCATGAGAGCCCGCGCTGGTTGATGAAGGCGGGGCGCGAGGTTCAGGCCCGGAAAGTATTGGCGGCCATCAACGGCGAACGAGCGGCAGAAGCCATATCGGAGTCCATCGATGCCTCGCTCGCCGAAGAGCAGGGAGGATTTCGGGAGGTTCTGAGCGGTCCGTTCCGGCCTGCGCTGTTCATAGGCTTTATACTCGCTGCCTTTTCGCAAACCAGCGGCATCACGGCCCTACTCTCCTTCTTGCCCGAAGTGTTCCGAAGCGCCGGACAGAATACAAATAGCGCATTCTTTCAATCGGTATTGGTGGGAATCGTCAATCTTCTGTTGACATGTGTCGCCATTTGGCTGGTCGATCGAGCAGGCCGCAAGACTTTAATTCTATCTGGAACGGCCATACAGACAGCCGCGCTCGCGACCGTTGCCTGCCTGTACTTCTTCAACGGTCCAGGGCTGGGCATTCTCGCGGGCATTATGGCCTTTGTGGCCGGGCATGCCATCGGCAACGGAGCCGTTTGCTGGGTGATTATCTCTGAAATTTTCCCAACCAAGGTTCGCGGCGCCGCAATGTCGGCTGCTACTACCGCAATTTGGATTTTTGCCTACTTAGTAAATCAGTTCTTTCCCGTCATGCAGAAATATTTGCGGAGCGACGGAACGTTCCTCGTTTTTGCCGCAATGGCGGCGGCCAATTTCGCATTCGTGGCTTCCTTCGTTCCCGAGACAAAGGGCTACTCGCTCGAAGAGATTTCTCATCTCTGGCACATATGGAATTCGAAAACAAAGTCGCTATCGTGACTGGCACAACCGGCATTGGCAAAGCAACTGCCAAGCGCCTGGCCCGCGGCGGCGCCGCGGTTCTGGCATGCGGAATCGATACAACGGCAAACCATACTTTGGCCGCTGAAGCCAGATCGGAAGGACTGAAGCTGTCTCCGCGCCAATGCGATGTATCGCGCGCAGATGCGGTGGAGGCAGCTGTGCGAGCAGCAGTCGCGGAACTGGGCGGTTTGGACATCATTGTAAACGCAGCGGCCATTCATCCTTTCGGCACCGCTATTGAAACCGATATAGAGACGTGGAATCGATGTCTCACCGTGAATGTGACAAGCGCTTTTCTGTTCGCGCACTTTGGCGTACCGGTCATGAAGACACGCGGCGGCGGAGCCATCGTTAACCTTTCTTCCGTGCAAGGACATGCTTGTCAGCGCGGGGTCACTGCTTACGCGACTTCCAAAGGGGCGCTGCACAGTCTGACTCGCGCGCTGGCGCTCGATCACGCAGCGCATGGTGTTCGCGTCAACTCCATCAGCCCGGGCTCGATTGCAACGCCCATGTTGGAATATGCCGCGCGAACCTTCTCGCCCGATCTGCCGGTGGCGCAAGTATTTGAACGCTTCGGAGCGGCTCATCCATTGGGCCGTGTTGGAACTCCCGAGGAAGTGGCCGAAGTCGTGGCATTTCTTGTTTCCGAACGTGCCAGCTTTTGCACCGGAGCGGACTTCGTCGTGGATGGAGGTCTGTCTGCTGGCCTAGCGGTCAAATAGTTCACTTGTTCTTCAATCCAAAACAGTACAGTGTGGAACTGTGATCCACCGCGTAAACGCGGCCGTCGTCGATCGCCAACCCTCCGAAATGATTCCACGTCTTCATTGCGTTCTGGCCGCTGTATAGTAGCTTCCCGGTCTTCGCATCAAGTGCTTTTAAAACGGCCGGATGAGTTCCCTGCCCCCGCTCTTCCGTGGTCAGCAGATTTTGCTTCCAGTCCTGCTTGCTTTTGAAATTCGTTTTTCCGATCACCTTGTCCTGCTGAGGATTTTCGCCGGTGGCCAGCACAAAGACGACGCCGTTTGCGACAGCCGGGGCATCCGGCAGATTGATATCGGGCGAGATCCACATCAGCTTCAATTGCGGATTTTTTGCCACCGCGTCGGTTTCTACCTTGAAGCCGAGGATGGAACCGTGCAGAGCCGCTCCATTCGACGACGCCAATTTCATCGCTTCCGAAGACGGTTCTCCCCACAGCGGAAGGTAAATCCACGGCTGATCGTGCTCATCGCGCCACAGCGCGGGAGAGCCCCAGAAACCCTTCTCCTCCAGCACTCGCTTCTCATTGCCGAGGCGCGGTGAAACATACAGGGGCGTTCGATGATCCTTGCTGCCCAGCGAATCGGCATCGAGCAAATAGACCACCGCTTCCTTGCCACCTCCCACGATCAAATTGCGATCACGGTATGAAAAGAACAACTCGCCGCCGGAGGGGAGATCAAGATCTCTCTTGTTCAACTCGCTCCAATTGGATGGACTGAAGGCGTCGACGATGTTCAGCTCCGGCATCGAAGCAGCAAGGAACGTACTCCCGTAATCTCCGGCTGCTGGATTGAAGGCGCCATCGCCCGTTGTGACATAGAGCCGGCCATTCGTTCCAATGGCCGTACCACCGCGGCTCCACATGCCAGCTCCGAAGCCCTGCCGCACAACGGTTTCGTAGGTCTCATGATGGCCGGCTTGATCCACCTGTATGGCATAAATACCGGAGCGATCGCCTCCGCACCCTTGCGAGGTCGTGGTGTACACAAATCCTTGGCTCAGATTTAAGCTCCATGCCTTCGCAAACGGAGGAACCAGTTGAAACGGCCCGAACTTTACAACGCCGGAGCCTAGATCCAGTCCGAATAGCCGGCCATCGTACGCCAGAACAAAGATCATGTTTTGTCGCCGGTCGATCACGGGAGTTGCATTTACCGCATTGGGACAGAGATAGAACGGATCTTCCTTCGCCTTCACGAAGTTTTCGAGCGTGCGCTGCCAGACGATCGCTCCACTTGCTACATCGATCGCGAACAATCGATTCGAACTTCCCGCGACGTACACCAGGCTCTTCAGACCACTGGGCGTGAGCACGTCGCGCGCGAGAAGAGGCGCAGTGAGTGCGTCCAAGGCCAACGGCGCGTTATCCAACTGTGTCGACCACTTGAGTTCCAGATTTGTGACGGATTCCGGGGTAAGCGTGGATTCCTGCCACGCCCAGCCGGTCCGCTGCGGATCATGATCAAACGTCAACCAGTCGGCTGGAAGCAAAGCGGCAGAGGCCAAAAAAACGGAGACGAGATGAAAGCTCTTTTTCATTACCGGCCCCAACATAGCAAGGCTCAATGCGTCAACACCCTCCCGGCGAGCGCTTCCGTCAATTTCCCGCCATCCACGGCCAATTTGCCATTCACGAGCAGATACCGGACGCCGGTCGAAAGGGCCTCAGGCTCTTCAAACGTGGCCAGATCCCGAATTGTTTTGGGATCGAAAACGACTATATCGGCGAAATAGCCAATCTTCAATAGTCCGCGCTCTTTCAAACCAAACGTTGCAGCCGGCAAGGAGGTGCCGGAGCGTATCGCAAACGGCAACGTGATCACGTGCTCATCGAAAACATACTTGCGCAGCTTCTTCGGAAATGTTCCATATTTGCGAGGGTGCCCAGTCGAACCATCCGAACAGGTCATGACCCAATCCTGCCGCATAAAATTCTTCACGTCCTCCTCGCTCATATTGAAGGACGCCACGCCGGCCCCACCCGCCTTCACGATCTCCAGCGCGGCCTCGACGGGCGATTCTCCGCGCGCTTTCGCAATCTCTTGAAGCGTTTTGCCCACAATCTGCTTGTCACGTGACGAAGTGATCAGCAGCGACGCAGGACCGCCGCGCCGCTCCAGATTTTCCGTCATCTCAGCCACCAAGCGCGGGCGAATGGCCGGATCGGAGATGCGTTTGAGCAGTTCGGCCCGCCCTCCCGCCTCCGCCCATCGCGGAACAAGCGAAGCCGTCACGCTGGTCCCTGACGCGACGTACGGATACTGGCACGCGGAAACCTTTGCACCCTGGGCGTGCGCCTGCCGGATCATCGCGATCACTTCCGTGCTCTTTCCCCACACGCTCTTGCCCAGCGCTTTTATATGCGAGATGTGGGCCGGAATGCCGGCCTCCTTTCCAATTTGAAGCGTCTCCTTTACCGAACCACTCAGGCCAACCGAATAGGAATCCTCGTCGCGCATGTGGGTGTCGTAGACTCCTCCGTACTTCGCAGCGATTTTAGCGAGAGCAATCACTTCTTCGGTCTTCGCAAAGCTCCCTGGAGCGTAATAGAGCCCGGTGGACATTCCGATCGCGCCTTGCTGCATCGCACGCTGCACGAGCTGCTTCATTCGCTCCAACTGCTCCGGCGTGGGGGCCGCGTCCGCCATGCCCATCACTTCGCGGCGCACCGAGCCTTGACCAATAAACAACGCCGCATTCGTTCCGATCCCCTGCTGTCGCCATTTGTCCAACGCCGCGCCAATTTCCACAGGGCTGTCGCCATCGTTTCCCGTCAGCACCGTCGTTACACCCTGCATCAGGTAAGCATCATTACGCTTGCGATCGGCGCTCGATAAGTCTCCAAAAGTATGCGTGTGCGGATCAATGAACCCGGGCGCCACCACCAAGCCGGTTGCATCGATCTGGCGCTTGGCGCGCTTTCCGGCGCCATTGCCCACCAGGACGATGCGATCCCCGGAGATGCCAACATCGACCTTGCGCTCGGGTCCTCCAGAGCCGTCCAACACAGTTCCGTGGCGAATCAGGATGTCAAGCTGCTGAGCCGCTAACGTGAAGCTCGCGAGCCAGATCAACACACAAGCAAAGCGCATAGACTCATTCTGTATTGACAGCGGCTGGATGAGGACCTAACATTTCTAAAGTACTTGGAGGGGAGTCTTGAAGAGAGCAATCTTTGCGATCACCTTCGCGTTACTATCGACCTCGGCCATCGTACGGGCGCAGGTCGGAACATCGTCCATCACCGGTTTAGTTATGGACAGCACCGGCGCCGTCATTCCAGGGGCTGCCGTTCAGGCTAAGAGCGAGACCACCGGCGTAGTATACGACGGCATCACAAACGGCACGGGCAATTACTCGTTTCCATCGCTGACCCCCGGGGCATACACAATTACCGCATCGAAACCTGGTTTCCAGACCTTTGTGGCCGCGCATAACGTGCTGACCGTGGGCCAACCGCTGGTCGTCAACATTACATTGAGCGTGGGCGCGGCGAACGAGAAAATCGAAGTCTCCGGGAGTTATCAGCGCATCGATACGAGCGATGCCACGGTGAGCGATGTAGTCACCGCGCAGCAGGTAGTCAATCTGCCGCTGAATGGGCGCAATCCGCTGGCTCTGCTCACGCTGGAGCCCGGAGTCGTGCAGCGCACCAATTCCAATACCGGATCCGGCACGCACGTCTTCGGCTCGCGAGATCGCGCGCACAACGTGACCATCGACGGCATCGACGCAAACGAGTCCACCATTCCCAATCCACAATCGAACTTGCAGCGGCTACAGCCCGATGACGTCCAAGAGTTCCGCACCGTCACACTCGATGCCACCGCAGAAGCCGGCCGCAACAGCGGCGCGAACGTCGAAGTGGTAACGAAGGCCGGGACCAACCAGGTACACGGCACTGCCTTTTACTTCAATCGCAATACGGACTTCAACGCCAACGAGTGGTTCAACAACGCGTCCGGTGTCGCGCCGCCCCAACTGAAACTGCACCAATACGGGGGCGACGTTGGCGGCCCTATTATCAAGAACAAAACCTTCTTCTTTTTCAGCCTCCAAAACAACTTGATCCTGCTGAGCCAGCCCATTTCCGCCAGCTTCGGCACCCCCAGCGTCTACACCTCGTCCATGCGTAACGGTCTCTTCCGTTTCGTGCGTGGAACCGTGACGGCGAACGGAAAGAACTACAGCCGCAATTCACCGGCGCTCGTGGATGCGAGCGGCAATCTGCTGCCGGGAATCGCTACTTGCGGCGCAGCCAATCATTTCCAAAATTGCGTCGATACCTACAACATTTTTGCGAACGATCCGCTTGGGATCGGCGGCGACCCCGCCACCATGGGGCTGATCAATAGCGAGCCGCTGCCGAACAACTTCGCCACGGGCGACGGATTGAACACGGCCGGATACAGTTGGAATCCACCCTCGAAATTCACCGGGCCGCAGATCATGGGCCGCGTCGATCACACCTTTGGACCCAATGACAACGTTTTGGTGCGCTGGCTGCAGAGCACCTATGACACCAAGGAAGGCGATTTCACGAACGCCCGGCCCATCATTTTCCCTGGCTTCCCGCCGCTTGGCGAAGTCACTCGCACGGCGAAGAATCTGGCAGTCAGCTACCGCCATACCTTTTCGCCCACTCTGGTGAATGAACTCACCATGGGCTTTAATCGCTTCGCGTTCGTATTCACGTTCGGCGAATCGAATCCGAATTTTGGCAACCCGGCGAAGCTCCCTCCCTGGGGCGATCAATGCCTGTTCGGCTCGTTCGTCAACATTACGACGCCTTATTGCATCTCGCCCCATACGGCACGCGCCGTGACCACACCCCAAATTCTCGACAACGTGACGAAGATCTTCGGCGCTCACACGCTGCACGCCGGAATCAACGACCGGTTCTATATCCATAACGACAGTCGCGGGTTCTTCGGCAGCAAGGCCGTGGTGCCCTGGATTTCTTTCAATGCCACCCAGCGCCTCGGAAACTTCAGCAACATTCCGGGACCCATCGGAGGCAATTCCGCCACTGCGCCCTATTCCGGCGATATCAGCACCCTTCAGCAGGCCATTGTCGAAGAAGCCGGCATTCCGTACCTGATCCAGCAGGGCTATCTGGCCAACTTCAATACGAACCAATATCAGCCCAGCCGCTACGCCACCGTGTACACGCGCCTGCATCAATACGACACTTATATTTCCGACGAATGGAAGGTCCGCTCCAATCTCACCATCAACGCCGGAGTGCGCTGGGAATTTAATCCGGCGCCTTACGATGCGCAACAAACTCTGGTTCCGAATCTTCCCGTCGACGGTTCCCAGGGACGAGTCACTTACGGGAAGGCATCAAGTTGGTTCAAAAACAACAACCTCGCTGCGGTAGCACCCCGCCTGGCCATTGCGTGGTCGCCCGATCAGAAAACGGTCGTCCGCGCGGGTTACGGCATGTTTTTTGATACGCTGTCCAGCTTTCAAGTCACCGCAATTGCCGGCTTGATGCCCGGGTTCTTACAGAACTGCACGTCGGCAATGGATTCCAGCGGCAAGGTCAGCACAACCACCGGATGCGTCACGCCGTCGGGAATGCAGAACCGGATTTCACAAGGCTTTCCGCTCAGTATTGCGGCGCCCGCCATCACACCCTCTACCGCCCTCTCTCCGCCACCCGCCCCGTACAATCTCGCTCCCGCCGTTGGGGCGTTCGATCCGAATCTGCAAAACCCCACCGTTCACGAATGGGACTTCACCATCCAGCGCGAGCTCCCACTGCATCTCGTCGCGGAAGTCGGTTACGTAGGAAAGCGCGGCACCCATCTCTATCGCGGCTACGATCTGAATCAGATCTCCACGAACCAGCCTGGCTTTTTGCAATCCTTCAATATGGCGCGCGCCAACGTGTTGTCCGGCTGCCACGCCGATGGAACCGGTTGCCCGGCGGGCGTAACGGGTCAAACGCCTTCCCTGCTCCTTCAGCTCTCGTCGGCTTCCTTTATTAACACTTCGACTTCGCTCGCCGATCTGCAGCGCGGCAATATCGGGAACATGGCGTTTCGGCTGGATAGCCAGTCTACTGCAAGCTGGCTTACCGCCAAGGGCTTCCCGGCAAATTATTTCCGTCCCAACCCGCAATTCTCGTCCATCTTCTATCAGGATGCGGGCGGCGATTCCTATTACCATGGCCTGTTCATAAATCTGCACCGGCGCTACGAACAGGGCTTAACGCTTGGTCTTTCGTACACCTTCAGCAAATCGATCGACGACATGTCCGTCGATCCAACCGGCGCCACGACGAGCGGCGGGCTCAGCACATCCAGCTTTTCCCGCACACCCACAGATGTCCACAACTTCCGGCTGGACCGCGCGCTCTCCGACTTCAACAACTTTCATGTCTTGCTGATCAACATGGTCTATGAGTTCCCGTTCGGCAGCGGCAAGCCGTTCCTTTCTCAAACGCCGCGCTGGCTCGACCAGATCGTGGGCGGCTGGTCACTCACCGGTATCTTCAATTATCAGAGCGGCGAACCGTACACCCTGAACGCGGGTATCCGCACAACTAACGGCGCGCACAATAGCACCGCGCTCGTAATTGGTCCGCTGGACCAGGGCCATTTGCAATTCGTCAACGGTATTGAGGGTCCGGTGATGTACCAGGCGAGTTCCTTGATCACCAACGCGTCCGATCCGCATTACGATTGCGTCGCGGTGAATGGCGGTCAGACATATTTCTGCATACCGCCTCCAGGCAGCTACGGCAGCGGTAGGAATCTGGCCCAGGCTCCACCGTTCTGGAATCTAGACGGGGGCCTTCTCAAAAACTTCGCTATCTCGGAGCGCTTCCGCTTGCAATTTCGCGCCGAGGCTTTCAACTTACTCAATCATCCGAACTTCGCGTCTCCTTTAGCAGCGAGCACCGGCAGCCCCACGATTACGAGCGCCGTTTTCGGCCAGACCTGCTGTCTGACGGTCTCATTACCGAGTTCCACAAACGTCGTCTCCACTGGCGAATCGTATCGGGTGCTGCAACTCGGTCTGAAGCTAAATTTCTAAAGAAGATTGTGTATGGCGCTGCGACGCATTCACCTCCTCGCTCTCACAGTTCTCCTTGCCCCCATCGCCGCCCAAGAAGTCTCGCAAAGCGGCCTGGGGCTTCAGGCACCCCGGCCGATGGTCAATCAGCCCGAGCGTGCTCCCAAAGCGATGATTGCCAGCGCGAACGAGATCGCCTCCCAGGCCGGGTTGTCTATCTTACGCAAAGGCGGCAATGCCGTGGATGCAGCAGTGGCCGTCGCATTCGCCCTCGCTGTCGTGCACCCGGAAGCCGGCAACTTGGGCGGGGGCGGTTACATGCTGATTCACACGGCCGGCGGGACCGCGCGTGCCATCGATTATAAGGAGACCGCACCAGCCGCCGCACATACGGGCATGTTCACAAGCCGGCTCGAATCCACCGTTGGCTACAAGGCTTCTGCTGTTCCAGGCACCGTCGCCGGTATGGGTTTGGCGCACGCGCGGTTCGGGAAGCTGCCTTGGAAAGAAGTTCTCGAACCGGCGCGCTTGCTCGCGGAGAATGGCTTCCCTGCCTCGCAACGCATGGAGTTGATCCTCGCGCTACAAGCTCCTGTGATGAAGCAGTTTCCGGAAAGCGCGAAAATCTTCCTGCACGGTTCCGATCAGCCGCTAAAGCAAGGCGAATTGGTGAAACAGCCGGATCTGGCCGCCACCATTGCTCGCATTCAGCGCAACGGCTGGCGCGAATTCTATGAGGGCGAAACGGCCCATCTGATCGAAGAGGACATGGCCGCGCACAACGGCACGATCCGGTATGCGGATCTGAAGGCGTATCGAGCCCTCGAACGCGACCCCGTCACTGGAACCTTTCGCGGCAATCGGATTCTCTCCATACCGCCGTCCTCGAGTGGCGGCGTCACGCTGATCGAAATGCTTAATATCTTCGAAACCTTCCCCGCGCAGCTCGGCATGGAAGGCTCTTCCGAGCAACGGCACGAAATGATCGAATCCATGCGCCGCGCGTTCCGCGATCGCGCCGAATTTTCCGCCGATCCGGCGTTTTTTACGGTGCCCGTAGGCTTACTCACGAGCAAGGATCATGCGCGCGATTTAGCCAGCTCCATCCAACCCGACCGCGCCACTCCTTCCGCCGGCATGCCCGTCGATATCTCGCCTCAGGAGTCCGATCACACCACGCATTTTTCGATCATTGACGAAGCCGGCAACATCGTGAGCAACACCTACACACTGAACAGCTTTTACGGATCGCAGGTGATGATTAAAGGAACCGGTGTGCTGCTGAACGATATCATGAGCGCGTTCAGTAATAAGCCCGGAGCGCATAACGAAGTGAAACCGGGCAAGCGCCCTGTCTCGTCCATGACACCCACCATTGTGCTGCATCCGGATGGCTCGCCCTGGTTCGCGCTGGGTTCTCCCGGCTCAGCGACGATTCCGAACACAATATTCCAGGTAATCGTGAACATAGTCGATTCCAAAATGTCGCTGCGCGACGCGGTGGAGTATCCGCGCATTCATCATCAGTACCTTCCCGACCGCGTCGATGCGGAGCCGGGAGCCCTGGTCTTTGATGTGGCCGGGAAACTGCGCGCGGAAGGTTACACGCTCAACCCGAAACTGCGCTCTCAGGGCGACGTGCATGCCGTCATGATCGAAGAGGGCTCCGGTTGGAGGTTGGGCTGGTCCGATGGCCGCCGCGGCGGCCGTGCGGTAGGTTACTGAAACGCAATCCACAAATTGCTGACGATGTGCAAACGGCGGCGGCTCTCGGCGCCCCAAACCATAACATCTCGGGCCGCACTGAGCGACAGCGCTGCCTTTTCTGATCTACAATCAATCACTATGCTCGAAATGCGCCAGAGAATCTTCCGGTTATCGCCTCTCCTGATTTCTATCCTCACCTTCTCCCTTGCACTTCCGGCAGCCAATTCCGGTCATCCGCTACTGTTCCGAAATCCGGCGGTAAGCCAGGCCCAGATCGTATTCGAGTATGCGAACGATCTTTGGATTGTGAGCCGCGAAGGCGGCGAAGCCCGGCGCCTGACGAGCGGGATCGGCCGCGAATTCAATCCGCATTTTTCGCCGGATGGCACTCAGATCGCGTTCAGCGGTGAGTACGACGGAAACATCGATGTTTTCGTCATTCCAGCCTCGGGCGGAGTGCCACGCCGGCTGACCTATCACCCAGGTCCGGATATCGCGGTTGGCTGGACGCCGGATGGCAAGCGCATCCTGTTTAATTCGAGGCGCGATGCCTATGCCGACAGCGGCCGCCTCTACACAATTGGCTTGAATGGCGGTTTACCCGAAGCGCTTCCGCTTCCAACTGCCGAGGATGGTTCGTATTCGAGCGATGGGTCTCACATCGCATACGTGCCGGTATTTCAATGGCAGCCCGCGTGGAAACGGTATCGCGGCGGACAAACAACCAAAATCTGGCTCGCCGATCTATCCGATTCGAGCATCGTCAAAGTTCCGCGGGAAAACTCAAACGACTTTAATCCCATGTGGTCCGGCGGCAAGGTTTATTTTCTGTCCGACCGTAACGGCTCGGTGAGCCTCTGGGCCTATGACATCCATACCGCCAAGGTGAGTGAAGCAGTAAAGAACGACGGGCTCGATTTTAAGTCCGCCTCGGCTGGCCCAGGGGCGATCGTCTACGAACAGTTCGGCTCGATCTATTTATTCGATCTTAAATCGGGCAAAACGCGCCACGTCGATATCGGCGTCTCAGCCGATCTTCCAGAAGTCCGTCCGCATTTCGAAAAGCTGAAGGTCACCAATATCGAGAACGCCGCGCTTTCGCCAACCGGGCAGCGCGCCTTGTTCGAATCGCATGGCGAAATCCTGACCGTTCCCGCCGAAAAGGGCAGCATTCGCAATTTGACGAACACCCCGAGCGTGGCCGACCGCGATCCCGCTTGGTCGCCCGATGGGAAATGGATCGCTTACTTTTCCGATGAATCCGGTGAATACGCGCTACATATCCGCGATCAGAACGGATTGGGCGAGGTAAAGAAGATCAGTTTAGGGAATCCTCCATCCTTCTTCTACTCCCCGGTCTGGTCTCCTGACAGCAAGAAAATCGCGTATTCCGATAAGCGGCTGAACCTCTGGTATCTGGACCTCGAAAAGAAAACGCCGGTTCGCATCGATACCGATTTATACGACAGCCCGGGTTATGTGAAGACCGCGGCCTGGTCGCCCGATAGCCGCTGGATCGTTTATGCCAAACAGCTTCACAATCATCTGCACGCCATCGATGTATTCTCGGTTGCAGACGGCAAATGCACGCAAGTAACCGACGGGATGAGCGATGCGGTCTCCCCCGTCTTCGATAAAAGCGGCAAGTATCTCTATTTTCTGGCGAGCACCAATGTCGGGCTAAGCAGCGGGTGGATCGATATGTCGAGCATCGATCATCCCGTAACCAGCAGCGTGTACGTTATGGTGCTGCGAAAGGATCTGGCCTCACCGCTCGCGCCGGAAAGCGATGAAGAGAATAAACCGGAGGCTGATAAAGCCGAGAAGAAGGACGCGCAGAACCCGGACCAAAAAGCAGATAAAGACAAAGACAAGGCGCCCCCCGAAGTGCGCATCGACTTCGATAACATCAGCCAGCGAATTCTGGCAGTCCCGGTTCCGGACAAGAATTACTCGTCCGTCGTCGCCGGCAAAGAGGGCGTTATCTATCTTCAGGAAGAGCCAATTGTCGAGATGAATCCAGGCCCGCCCCAGATCATCATTACAAAATACGACTTCAAAAAGCGCAAGGCAGATACGGTTCTACAAGGTGCAACCGTATTCAAGCTCTCCTACAACGGCGAAAAAATGCTTTTCAGGCAAGGCGAGCAATGGATCATTGCGGGAGCCGGTCAAGCGCCGAAGGCGGGCGAAGGCGCGCTGAAGCTCGCCGATATGGAGGTGTATGTCGATCCGCGTGCGGAGTGGCGGCAGATGTACCGCGAAGTCTGGCGCATCGAGCGCGATTTTTTCTACGATCCCGGCTTGCACGGCCTCGATCTGAAATCGGCGGAACAGTTTTACCGTCCCTGGATGGATGGCATCTCGACACGCTCCGACCTCAACTATTTATTTGAAGAAATGCTCGGCAATATAACTGTCGGACACATGTTCATACGCGGCGGCCGGCAACCGGATGTGCCCAAGTTGAAAGTTGGCTTGCTCGGAGCGGATTATAAATTAGCGAACGGGCGTTATCAATTCGCGAAAGTCTTTAACGGCGAAAACTGGAATCCGCGATTGCAAGCGCCGCTTACTCAACCGGGTGTCAACGTGAAGGCGGGCGAATATCTGCTTGCGGTGAACGGCCGCGAAGTTCACGCCACAGATAGCGTCTACAGCTTCTTCCAGGAGACCGCCGGAAAGGATGTTGTTTTGAAAGTCGGCTCGAATCCGGACGGCACTGGCTCCCGCGAGGTCACGGTGATCCCCATCGAGAACGAGACGGGGCTGCGGCATCTCGATTGGGTGGAAAACAACCGGCGAACCGTGGACCGGCTCAGCGGCGGCAAACTCGCATACGTGCATTTACCCGATACCGCGATGGGCGGGTACACCAGCTTTAACCGCTATTTCTTCGCGCAGGTTGGACGCGAAGGGGCGGTGATCGATGAGCGGTATAACCACGGTGGGGACCTTGCCGACTACATCGTCGAGTATTTGAATCGCCGTCCGATGTCGCGCATCATGAGCCGCGAGGGCGAAGACGTCATGGATCCCCAGGAGGCCATTTACGGTCCGAAGGTGATGATCATCAATCAGTTTGCCGGGTCCGGCGGGGATGCGCTGCCGTGGTATTTCCGGAAGGCCGGCATCGGTCCATTAATAGGCGAACGGACATGGGGCGGACTAATCGGTATTGGTTTCTATCCGCCGCTCATCGATGGCGGCATGGTGACCGCTCCGCGCTGGGCTATTTACGGACTGACGGGGCAGTGGGAAGTAGAGAATCACGGCATTGCGCCCGATGTGGAAGTGGACCTGGATCCGAAGGTTGTGCGCCAGGGTCATGATCCGCAATTGGAGCGAGCGGTGGCGGTTGCGATGGAGATCCTGAAAACCCATCCTCCGGCAACTTACAAAAAGCCCGCGTACCCGAATTATCACCAGCATTTCACTGGCACCGAGACGCAGCAGTAGGACCACGCCGCCTCGAAAGGCTGCGATAAGATTTCTGGCGGGGGGCAAAGTCAGAATGCGCTCTTCGCTCCGAAGCGTTGTCGTAGTAGTATCTATTGCCGCAGGCGTCGCATTGCTGTCCGGGACCGGTTCACCGGCTCCTTCGCAAAGTTCGGGACGTCGGATCACGTTGGGCAAGGCAGAGCCCGGTTCGCTCTATGCCGTGACCATCTCGATCAAAAATCCGGCGCAGTTTCAGAACAGGAAATCGATCGCCGTTTCCATTTCGGATGCACAAGGCGTTGTTGCCGAGAAGCATCTGCATACCGAGGATCTGGATTTTTACGCGACCGTTCGTCCAAGAGTTGCGGGTCCCGTGACTGCCTCTCTTCAGACTGGCGCGGGCGAAAGCGCTCCGGAATTTACGGCGGCATTTCGTCGCATCCCCACAAGTAACTCCGGGCCGGGATTGATTGCCGCCATGCCCGACGATACCTGGCAAACCGCTCAACCATTCGAGTTCGGTCAAACCATCTATGGCTCTTCCGACGAACGCCCCTACATACCCGCCCCGGACGAAGACCGCTACGACGCGCTTCTGAAAGGCTTCCAATGGTTCCGCTTCACCTTCCACGACAGCCAACCGAAGCTGGCCTATTTTGTTCTGGATATTACCGATCGCGAAGTGCCGCTGGACGTAGATGTATTTACGCTTGGCAAAGATGCCCAGGGCCATCCCGACGTGAAGCCCTACACGAAGGGTGCTTCCATCTATCGCATAGAAGCAACGCAAAACTATCCCGGCCTTTATAAGTTCCGGACGCGCATCCTCCAACCCGGAGAGACTTACTACATTCGTGTCGCCGCGGACCATCCGTCCTTCCAGTTGCACACCTTTTCTTATCCCGTGCCGCCGTACAAAGATCCGCATCAGGCGGTTCGCACGGGCATGGATTTTCTGGTCAACATGGGCGATACGTGGTTATCGAATACACCACGGCGCGGCGCGATCGCTTTGCGGAACACGATGAATCACGGGGACACGAAGCAGTGTATTGCGTGCCATCCCACACAATTCACAACGCGCGGTTATCTTACGGCTATTTCCCACGGATATCCGCCCACGCAGCGGCCCGCGCTCGAATTTCTGGCGGACCGCATCTACAACAACCAGAGGCCGCTCTATGGAGAGCCGGGAGCGGATTGGGTTCGGGTTATCTATTCGGCGCGTACCGTTGCGAGCCGCTTGCCGGTGATCGAGCACCTGTTTGAGAGCAACGTCACGCACGACAAACCCCGCACCGCCGATTTCGATATCCCGTACGGCAACTTCCTCAAAATCCACTACAAAGACCGCACAATGATGCCGGGAAATGAAACGGACGGCTGCGAGCCCGATGTGAGCCCGTTTGAGATTGCGACGCAAAGTTGGGAAACCTTCAACAATCTCTATCACCAGACCGATGACCAGCAATGGCGGGAGCAGCGCGACATGGTGGAGCGGCTGGCCGTGCCGTATCAGCCGCAGAACGTCATTGACTTGAACTGGAAGATTCACATGCTGGCTACGATCGGCCGCGATAAGTACAAGCCGCAGTTGGATGGGCTGATCAACCAGCTCTATAGCTACGAACAACCGAACGGGATGTGGCCTTATCCGTTCGACAAAAAGGCGAAGCCGGCAGATTTCATCTCGTATCATTCCGTTCTTGCCTTGGCGCTGGCCGGACGGCGGCCTGAAACAGATCCCAACCTGGCGCGCGCGGTGGACTCGTTGCTGAAAGCTCAGCGGCCGGAAGGAAGCTGGGAAGGCGATCCGGTGTACCAGGGCTTCAATACGCCATTCCGCGCCACCCAATTTGCCGTGATGGCACTTTCGACCTTGTATCCGGGACCTGACCAGAAACCCGCATCGCAAAAGGGCTGGGGCGACGCGTTTCCCCCGCCGCCGAAGGCGCTCGACACGAAAGACCTCCCGCTGCTCCTGAACCAGTTGGATCAATTTTGGGACCTGGCGCCGGCATCCACACTTGAACAAATTCGCCATATTCTTTCCAGCAGCGACCAGCCGTTGGCCCGCGAAGCGGCGGCGCGTGCGCTCGGCCACATGGCCGACCCTGGTTCAATCGATGTGCTCATCGCGTCACTCGGCGATTCCACCAAAATGGTGCAGCGGACCAGCGGCTGGGCGCTGCGCATGATTCTGGAGCGGCGGCCGCAAGTTGCCGCCGAGGGGCGGGCTAAGTTGGCGAAGGCGTTGGAATCGCCCGATCCGCGAACCCGTTGGGGCGCCACGCAACTGTTCAATCAGCATTCGAAGTATGTAGCGGGCGACGGGCAGCTTCGCGCCGCCCTGATTAACGATCTAAACGATCCGGTTCCCGCCGTGCGCCTCAATGCAACACGCGGGCTTTGGCAGTGGTACTACTGGACCGTCGATAATCGCGAAGCCCGCAACAACATTCTGGAGGCGCTCGTGACACGTCTCAGTACAGAATCCGACCCGACGCTTCAGCGAGCTATTCATGAAAGCATCTACGATGTGTTGGATGAAAACACCGGTTACCTCGAAGCCTGGGTGCGCGCGGCTGCCACGGAGCAGGATCAAGACCGCATCCACGACGGCTACGAAGCGGTGGTGCGCGATCAGGCGCGCATACTGGCAAAGGTTCTCCGATCCGCTACACCCGCCGGCCGTCAGCGCATTCTCGAGTCAATGTGGGATTTTCATATCCGCCATTACTCTTTGCCGGAACTGAAGAAAGGGCAGGTTTCCGTTGCGCTGCCGGCAGTGTTCACAAAATATGTCTCCGGTGTTCCCGAACTTCATGAGCCGGGATATCTTTACCCGCCCTATCGCGACACCGCAGATTTTAAGTACGACGTACACAACAGCTTTTATCAAACCAGAGTCGGCAATGACAGCGATTTGATCCATTTCTTCAGTAGCTCCGGCCCCGAACTGGAACAAGCTTTGATTGCCTGTCTCCAGGGAGCAGACAGCAACACAAAGATGCAGGTTCTGAAAGCCGGAAGCACGTTGAGCGGGGCTGGCGACGCGGAGTTTGCGAAAGCTGCTCTTTCGCTCCTGCTCGATCCCGACAAAGCTGTTCGGGAAACAGTCAGCTACGTTTATGAAAACGGCCAGCGCGGCGTGCTGAATTTGAACACGCGATCCAGCAGCGATGCGGGGCTGGTTCAAACCATCAGTAAGGTTCTCGAAAACGGCAATGAGATGGCGCAAAACACGGTGCTGCCGTTGCTCGCCGCGCTCGGGCCCGATTCGCCATTGACGCGCGAGCCGGCCCTGATTTCGTCGATTCGCGGCATGCTCGAACACGAGCCGCGCGTACACAACTATGCGCAGGTGTTGAGTGCGTCCTCAGCCTTTCCTCAACTGATGAGCGAGCCAAAACTCCGCAATCAGGTGCTGGCGGCCTTCAACGACCCCGACCGCGACGTCCAGCGCGCCGCGATCCAGATTGCGCTGGAGCGCTTGCACGATCCGCAGGAAACCGGAATCAGCAAGGACTTATTTGCAAAGCTTGGAAGCTCGCAGCGCACGATCCTGATAGAAGAAGTAAGCGATCCCAAGTTCCTCACGCCGCGGTTGGGCGTCTCGGGCGGTGCTTTGTCACAGGACCAGCGCTATTTCCTGGGGAAGCGGGCGACGAACAGTCCTCCCGATCTCTTAAATGAGCCCGTGGTGTTTCAAGCCGTGCTCGCAAGCTTGCATGACCGCGACGCAAACGTCCGCGCGGCCGCGCTGGACTTGCTGCGGAGATCGAAGGGAATCGAACAGAGACCCGAATTTCGCGCGGCGCTTGAACCGATGCAGAACGATCCGAATCCGCGCCTCAAGATCATCGCAACCAACGTACTCTCTGGCAAAAAACTGAGCGAGGCGCTGGCCGACGTAAAGCCCGGCTCCGTGCTCGATTTCGAATATTTCGTGCAGAAAGTGGAGCCCATTCTCGCCACCACCGGAGCAGATGGCAAAGCGTGCGTCATGTGTCACGCGACGCACGTCATTTTTCGGCTCCGCCCGCCCAATGCGGAAGGACAGTTTTCGCCTCAGGACAGCGAAGAAAACTATAAGTACGCGATGCGCGTGGTGGACATCAACAATCCGACGCACAGCCTAATGCTCATCAAACCGACGCGGCCCACCGACTCCGCCGGCGACGTATCGGATTATTACGCCACACACAACGGCGGCCAGCGCTGGCCCGGAAACGAAGCAAGCTGGCAGTACAAGACCATTCTTCAGTGGATTCGCGGCGCGAGGCTGCAAGCATCGAATTGACCGCCACGTGGCGCGGACTCTCGTCCGACTTTCAGTCTGCCGGCGCCCTCTGGGCAGTATCGAGACTCGTCTTGAAGCGTGGCCCTTCATCATTTCACATTTCCGCACATTTTTATCTCCTTCGCACCCAGCCGTTTACGGGCATTTTTTCGAATCCATGGTTCGTTTTCGCCCCTTCGTGTGCTACGCTTTGGCAGGCTCGGACGCGGAATTCCTCGTTCCGGGCCATTTGTATTTCAGGAGCCTCTTTTCTTATGGCCAGCAACGCTCAACTCAACGCCAATCGCGCCAACGCCCAACTCAGCACAGGACCCACTTCCGAAGCCGGTAGAGCAAAATCGTCGAAAAATGCTGTCACTACCGGGTTAACGGGCCGCACCGTCCTGCTGCCCGCCGAAGACGCGGCTCTCTATGAGTCCCATTGCCTGGAGTTCCTCGAACGCTACCAGCCCGCGGATGAAGCCGAAAAGCTTCTGGTCCAAGCTTTGGCCGATACCGAATGGCGCTTGCAGCGCATCCCTTCGCTCGAAGCCGGCATTTACGCGATTGGCCGGCTGGAACTCGCCGATCTCTTTCCCAACGAAGAAGAATCCGTCCGAAAGCAATTAATCGAAGCCAAGGTCTTCCTCACCTACCAGCGCCAGCTCAACAACCTGAGCATTCAGGAGAACCGGCTGCGCCGCCAGCGCGAAAAGGACCTCGTCGCGCTCAAAGAATTGCAGGAAGCTCGCAAGCAGCAGCTCCAAGCGCAACTCGACCAGGCTGCCCGTCAATACATCAAAGCGTTCCGCGAAAACCGGCATGAACAGTTCGACCCGGCCGAATTTGGGTTCGTATTTTCAACTGAAGAAATCAAGCGCCGCGCTCTCAGCCTCGATCTCAACTTCTCCTGCGAATACCGCCGAAAACTAGCCGCGTAACAGAGCCGCGACCGCGAGGGAGCGGTTTTCGGCAGTGGGCTGGGGCTTCGGCCTGCGCTTTCCGTGGGGTGAAACCTTTACCGCTAATCTCTCGCCTCAATGGGCGTATCGTTGGTATAGGACACTATGGCCATCAAGTTAACCGTGAATGGGCGGTCCTCCACCGTCGACGTACCTCCAGACACTCCGCTCCTGTGGGTCATCCGGGACGAGTTGAATCTGCATGGAACCAAATACGGCTGCGGCATCGGCCAGTGTGGCGCCTGCACCGTGCATCTCGGCGGCCAGCCGGTGCGCTCGTGCATGACTCCCGTCTCCGCTGCTGCAAACGCGCATATCACCACGATTGAAGGACTCGCGCCGGAAGCCGCTGCTCCCCTACGGCAGGCGTGGGTCGAAATGGATGTCCCGCAATGCGGCTATTGCCAGGCCGGTCAGATTATGTCGGCCGTCGCGTTGCTCGCCAAGCACCCTAACCCCACCGATCAGGACATCGATGAGGCCATGAACGGGAATCTCTGCCGCTGTGGAACCTACGTCCGCATTCGCAAAGCGATTCACCGTGCAGCGGCTGCCAAACAGCAAGCCGAACAGAACCCCGACCATGAGGGAGGGGTCTCCTCACGCGCTCTTGCGCAAGTTGGTGTTGTGAATTCATAAGGAGGCCGATAAAACATGGTTGTCACTCGCCGCTCGTTTCTGCATGTGACCGCCCTCGCAGGCGGAGGAATGTTCCTCGGCTTCTATACCGAGCCGAAAGCTAAAGCTCAGAGGCAGCAACCGCCGGTCGACCCCAAGGCGTTCATCAAAATCGCTCCGGACGGAACCGTGACCCTGATGGCGCGCAATCCGGAATCCGGCCAGGGCGTGAAGACGATGCTGCCCATGCTGATCGCCGAAGAACTGGACGTCGACTGGAGAAAGGTGAAGATTGAGCAGGCCGATCTCAATACCAAAGAGTATGGTCTGCAAACCACCGGAGGCAGCCGGGCCGTTTCCAACAACTGGGTTCCCATGCGGCAAGTGGGAGCCGCCGGACGGCAGATGCTCATTGAGGCAGCCGCGAAGACCTGGGGTGTGCCGGCATCCGAGTGCTATGCCTCGAATGGCCGCGTGTATCACCGGTTGACGGATCGCTCGCTCGGGTATGGCGAACTCGCAGGGAAGGCCGCCACCATGCCGGCGCCCGATCTGAACTCGGTCAAGCTGAAAGACGCCGCTTCCTACGCCATCATTGGCCAGTCGCATCCAAATGTTGACACTGCCGACATCACGCATGGCAAGCCCATCTACAGCATCGATTTCACTTTGCCGGGCATGCTCTATGCCGTGTATCAGAAGTGTCCCGTGTATGGCGGGAAGGTAGTCAGCGCCAACCTGGACGAGATCAAGAAGATGCCGGGTGTGCGCTACGCGTTTGTCGTGGACCATCCAATTGATCTCGGCCCCGTGATGGAAAGCGATCCGGGTCTGGAACCCGGCGTCGCAATCGTTGCCGACAAATGGTGGCAGGCTCAATCGGCGCGCAAGAAGCTGAATGTCAAGTGGGACGAAGGGCCCGGTGCGCAGCAGAGCAGCGCGAATTTCGCAGTACGCGCCCAGGAATTCTCGAAGCAATCGCCGCAGCGCAGCTTGCGCAACGACGGCGATGTGGAAAAAGCGCTGAAGGGCTCGGCCAAGGTGATCGAAGCCGCCTATTCTTATCCTTTTATCTCGCACGCGCCACTCGAGCCACGCAACTGCACGGCGCGCTTTAAGAACGGCAAGCTCGAGATGTGGAGCAATACGCAGCAGCCCGCGCGAGGCCGAGCGCTGGTTTCGAAAGTCACCGGTATTCCGGAAGACGATATCACCATTCATATGGTCCGGGCGGGCGGTTCTTTCGGGCGCGGCCTTTATAGCGATTACATGTGCGAAGTGGCCTGGATCGCTAAGCAAATCGGCGTTCCGGTGAAGCTTCTGTGGTCGCGCGAAGATGACATGGGCCATGATTACTATCGGCCCGGCGGCTTTCATTTCCTGCAGGCCGGCGTCGATCCGGCTGGCCGGCTGATCGCCTGGCGGGACCATTTCGTCAGCTTCGGCGAAGGCGACAAGTTTTCGCCCACCGCTGGAATCACGCCCGGCGAGTTTCCGTCTGGGTTCGTTCCAAATTTCTCATTGGGCTCCTCGGTGATGCCGCTCTATTTAAAAACCGGAGCCCTGCGCGCGCCTGGCGCCAACGCCCTTTCGTTCGTCATGCAGTCGTTTATCGACGAGCTGGCGCACGCGGCTGGAAAGGACCCGATCGAGTTCCGTCTGGCGCTGCTTGGAGAACCCGGCCACCCGATTGTTGAGAAGGCAGCTAAGCCCAAAGTGGAGCATGAGCCCAGCCCGACTCCTGCCGGCAAGCGGCTACAAGCCTATGATGCAGACCGTATGAAGGCCGTGGTGCAAGCTGTGGCGGAGAGGTCCGGCTGGGGTAAGCGCCAATTGCCCGAACGAACCGGGCTCGGGGTTGCGTTTCACTACAGTTTCCAGGGATATGTCGCGCATGTGGCGGAAGTGACCGTCCATCCCAACAATGCCGTCAAAGTGAACAAATTCTGGGCTTGTGTCGATATCGGTAACCAGATCATTAATCCCAGTGGCGCGGAAGCACAAGTGCAAGGCGCGATCATGGATGGCCTGAGCGAATTAATGCACCAGGAGATCACGCTCGAAAACGGCCGGGTCGTGCAGAGCAACTACAATCAGTTCCAACTGGCGCGCACCCGCCAGGCGCCCGACATCGAAGTGCATTTCGTGAAGAGCGACAACGAACCGACGGGATTGGGCGAACCTGCTTTGCCGCCTGTGATCCCGGCGGTTTGCAACGCAATCTTCGCGGCCACCGGGCAGCGCGTCCGGGCGCTTCCGCTCGCGAATCACGGCTTCACCTGGGCATAGGTAGGCTTCGGTCCGTGCGCCGGACGCCCTCGTCCGGCGCGGCCCTCTAATTGCAACACGAATCCCCACGGGAGCGTCGCCATGCGCAGTTTGAGCTGCTATCGGCAGGCTGCAGTTTTATTCTTTTTAGCTACGCTTTGGTCGTGCGCAGGCGCCGTCGGCAGGCAATCGGCCACCGGGCCGCCGGGCAGCATTTTCGGCTTGTATAACAACGGGCAGGACTCTGTCCGCGTCACGCCAGCGGAAAAGGGTGGTGTCTCCGTTGTTCTACAGCTCTACTACGCCAGTGGCAACACCTGCGGTCTCGAAAAGGAGGGGGCCTGGGAACACGACCATGTCTCGATCGTTGCCGAGGCGTTGGAGGCCAATCAGCAATGTAAGCTGCAGCTTTTCTTCCCCAAGGGACATGTGCTTCTCAAGGACGAAGGCGGCCGTTGCACACAAGTGTATTGCGGAGCTCATGGCCAGTTGGATGGAGTAAAATTACCGAAATCCCGGGCTCTGCCGAAGTAGATCTCCATGTGTCTGGTGAATCGAGGGAGGTTCTCATGTACCCGAGCGTTCAATCGCAATTTCGCGCCTTCAATGAAAAGTTTGAAGGCGCTGTCCACTTCATGTACCTGGACATCAAAGGTCTCGTGACCGTCGGTGTCGGAAATCTGATCGATCCGGTCTCGGCCGCCACCGCTCTGCCGTTCCGCTGGAAGAATAAGCCCGGCATCAAGAACCCTGGTGCGTTAGCATCGGCTGCCGACATCACGGCGGAATGGACTCGCCTGAAAAAGGATCAAAGTCTGGCGCACAAAGGCTATAAAGCGTGCGCTCCGATCACAGATCTGGAGCTCGACGACGCCGCTATCAACAACTTGATCGCGCAGCGGCTCACCGGTAATGAGGATTATCTGAAGCGCCGGAAGTGGTGCGCCGGTTACGATTCCTGGCCGGCGGATGCCCAAATGGGCCTGCTCAGTATGGCTTGGGCCATGGGACCCGGCGGATTTGAAGTGTATCACTTCAACACCTTCATGGATGCGTGCTCCAAAATGGATTTCGACACCGCCGCCGATAGCTGTCACATGTCTGAAAAGGGAAACCCGGGCGTCGCCCCAAGAAACGTGGCCAACAAGCAATTATTCTCGAACGCCGCCGCCTTGCTTGCCGGCGAAAAAGACTTCAACTATCAGCGCGCAACTCTATACTACCCGCAGATCCTGATGAAGCCGATCGTGATCACCGGATAATGTCTTTGAATTTTTGGCTCTTCGGAGCAATATTCCTACTCGGCGGGGTGGCGTCTGCCGCCCCGCCGGCGCGCCCCGTACCTCCTACGCGCGATCCTCACACTCCCGGGTACGTCGCGGCGAAAGACTTACCCGACGGCACTCTTCCTCCAGCGGACGTCGATGGAAACTTCATCATCGGACCTACGCATAATCCTGCGCCGGAGATGACGATGCATGACGGCGTCCCGCAAGGTGCCGTGTACGAGTTCACCATGAGTTCGGCCGAGAGCAAACTCTTTCCCGGCATCGCGCGCGAGCCGCATACCTTCGGCACGGCGGATCCCAATGATCCCGCCAAGCTGATCGTCATCACAAGTCATCCCGCTCCGTACACGCGCCGGGTGGCTGTGTATGTGCCGAACCAATACGTTCCTGGCGCCGCCGCGCCGTTTATCGTCGGAGCGGACGGCCCGGATCACCTTTTATTCACCGCCCTGGACAATCTCATCGCTGAGCACCGCGTCCCGGTCATGGTCGCAATCTCCATCGGGAACGGCGGAGGCGATGCGCAAGGAAGCGAACGGGGCCTCGAATACGACACGATGTCGGGCCGGTACGCAGAGTTTGTCGAGACGGAAGTTCTGCCCCGCGTCGAGAAGCAATACAAGGTCAAGCTGACCAAAGATCCTGATGGCCGGGCGGCCATGGGCGGCAGTTCGGGAGCCGCCTGCGCGTTCATCATGGCCTGGTATCACCCGGAGTTGTACCATCGCGTCCTGAGCTACTCGGGGACGTTCGTGAACCAGCAATGGCCGCATAGTCCCGAAACTCCGCACGGCGCGTGGGAGTTTCACGAACATCTCATTCCCAATAGCCCGCCGAAGCCGATACGCATCTGGATGGAAGTCGGCGACCGCGACTTACTGAACCCGAACGTGATGCACGACAATATGCACGATTGGGTGTTAGCCAATGAGGATATGGCCAAGGTGCTGGCCGCCAAAGGCTATCACTACCAATTCGTATTTGCGCGCAATGCCGGACACACGGACCGTGCCGTGAAGCAGCAAACCCTGCCCGAAGCATTGGAATATCTATGGCAGGGCTATCGGGCAGAACCCTGAGCGTAAGCGAGGGGGTCTACCTTTCTTCCCGCCGTTACACTGAAATTTAGTAGATGGAAGCGGCGGGAAATACCACGGTGGCCGTGCTGGCCGAAAAGCCCTCGGTCGCACGGGATATCGCGCGCGTACTCGGCGCAACCAGGCAGGGCGAAGGCTATCTCCACGGCAACGGTTATGTGGTCACGTGGGCCATCGGGCATCTGGTCACGCTCGCGCAGCCGAACGAGATCAATCCCGAGTGGAAGCGCTGGCGCATGGAAACGCTACCGATGCTGCCGGAGCGCTGGCCGCTGGTTGTCTCCGAGAAGACGCAAGACCAGTTCGAAATTGTACGCAAGATTCTGACTTCGCCGCGCGTGTCGCGCATCGTCTGCGCTACCGACGCAGGCCGCGAGGGCGAACTGATTTTTCGCTACATCTATGAGGCGGCAGATTGCGAAAAACCCTTCGACCGCCTGTGGATCTCGTCGTTGACGCCGGATGCCATTCGCAAAGGCTTTGAATCGCTGCGCCCTGGTTCGGATTACAATTCCCTGGCCGATGCGGCCGCCGGGCGGAGCCGTGCCGATTGGCTGGTCGGGATGAATCTCTCGCGAGCCTATTCGCTGGTTTATTCCGAAGAACTCTCGGTCGGTCGCGTTCAAACGCCGACGCTAGCGATGGTCGTCGAACGCGAGCTTGCGCTGCGTAATTTCGTTCCCGAAGATTACTTTGAGGTACTGGCAAGTTTTCATCCAACTGGTGCGCCGGCCAATCGCAAATATCAGGGCGTCTGGTTCCAGGTGCAACCGGACGGCAAGCACGAAACACGCTTGCCCGCGGATGGCGCCGAAGCAAAAGCCGTTGTCGAGCGGGTGCGCGCGGGCGCGGCTCGCATCGAATCGATCGAATCGGAGAACCAGCGCACATTACCGCCGCTGCTGTACGATCTGACCGAGCTGCAGCGCCACGCCAACCGGCTGTTTGGGTTTAGCGCGCAGACAACCCTCGAACTCGCGCAAGCGTTATACGAACGCCACAAGCTGATCAGCTATCCCCGCACGGACAGCCGGCATCTCTCGCAGGACGTAGCGAAAACGCTGCCCAGGATCGTTCGCGTGATCGAACCAGGCTATCGCGAACAGCTTGCACCGGGTACCGGCGAACGGCCGCTCGGAAAGCGTTTCGTGGATGATGCGAAGGTCAGCGATCACCATGCGATCATCCCGACCGCTACCTCGCCGGATAAGGCCGCCGTTTCCGCAGATGAGCGCAAGATTTACGATCTGATCTGCCGCCGCGTGCTGATGGCCTGGCACGACGATTACATCGTGGCTGTTACGAACGTCGTCACGGCAGTCGGCAGCGATCGCTTCCAAACGACGGGAACCGCGGTCCAACAGCTTGGTTGGAAAGTCCTGGATCTGGTCTCCGAAAAGGCAGATGAGGCGGAGACGTTACTGCCGTCCGAACTCGCGCCGGGACAAGCCCAGGACATCGTCGAGATCAAAGCCGTAAAGAAGAAGACTCGGCCGCCGAAGCGCTTTACCGAAGCGACGCTGCTCACCGCCATGGAGACAGCGGGAAAAACGCTGGAAGAGAAAGAGCTTTCCGCGGCCATGAAGGAGTGCGGCCTCGGTACCCCCGCCACGCGCGCCGCAATCATAGAAATTCTGCTCAAGCGCGGTTACATCGTCCGCAAGGGAAAAACTCTGGAGGCGACCGGCAAAGGCATTCATCTCATCGAAGTGGTTCATCCGGAAGTGAAGAGTCCGGCGATGACCGGGCAGTGGGAAGCCTACTTACAGCGGATTCAACACGGGAAGGCGCAGCTTGCGCCATTCCTTGAGGGAATCGAAAAGTACGTTCGCGAGGTGATCGGCAAAGTAGAAGACACACCGACGCGACAGAACCGCGACCGTGAGGGAGCGGCCGCCGAGTTGCCCACCGATCTCAACGAAATTCTTCACCAGTGTTTCGGCTTCGAGTCCTTCCGCCCGAACCAGGAAACCGTTTGCCGCGCTGCCATTGAGGGAAAAGACATCCTGCTCGTGATGCCCACCGGATCGGGCAAATCGCTTTGCTACCAGTTGCCCGGTTTGGCGCGGGGTGGCACCACACTGGTGATCAGCCCATTGATCTCGCTCATGGAAGATCAGGTCGCGAAGCTGAAGGAACGCGGGTTTCCGGTGGATCGTATCCATTCCGGACGCGACCGCCGGGATTCCCGGCAGGCCTGCCTCGATTACCTGGATGGCAAGCTCCAGTTCCTGTTCATTGCGCCCGAACGCCTGCGCGTCAGCGGCTTCCCGGAGATGCTGGCAAAGCGAAAACCGTCGTTGATCGCCATCGACGAGGCGCACTGCATTTCGCAGTGGGGCCACGATTTTCGGCCGGACTACCGCATGCTGGGCCAACATCTGCCGAACCTGCGGCCGGCGCCAGTGATCGCCCTCACCGCTACAGCCACGCCGCTGGTGCAGCGCGACATCGCCGAGCAGCTTCAGCTTCAACGGCCCGCCCGCATGGTGCACGGCTTCCGGCGTGACAATATTGCGATCGAAGTAGTCGAAGTGCCGCCCGCCGCCCGTTCCGCGCTGGCGCGCGAAATCTTAAAAGTGCCCGAACGCAGGCCCGCGATCGTCTACGTGCCCACTCGCAAGCAGGCCGAAGCTGTGGCCTCCGAGCTGGCTGCGGACTATCGCGCGGAAGCCTATCACGCCGGGCTCGATGCCAAACACCGCCAGCGCGTCCAGGAAGATTTTCTCAGCGGCGCAGCCGAAGTGATGGTCGCGACCATTGCCTTCGGCATGGGCATTGATAAGCCGAATATCCGCACTGTCATTCACATCGCGCTTCCTTCGAGTCTCGAAGGTTATTACCAGGAGATCGGCCGCGCTGGCCGCGACGGTTTGCCCAGCCGCGCCATCCTGATGCACTCGTATGCCGATCGCCGCACGCACGATTTCTTTTTTGAGCGCGATTACCCGCCCGTGGAAGTGCTCGATGAGATCTACGCTGCGTTGGCCGCTGAGCCGGTCACCAGAGAGGATCTATATAAAAAAATCAGAATCGATCCGGAGCTGTTCGATAAGGCGCTCGAAAAGCTTTGGACGCACTCCGGTGCCGTGCTCGATTATGGCGATAGGATCACACGCGGCGATGATCGCTGGCGCTCGCTCTACACAACGCAATGGGAACAGAAAGCCGCGCAGCTCGAACTGATGCTCCGCTATGCAGACAAACACGGGTGCCGGATGTCTGCTTTGGTGCGTCACTTCGGCGATTTGTCCGGAGCGCGCACTGTGTGCGGAATCTGCGATTTCTGCGCTCCTGAGAAGTGCATAGTCCAGCGCTTCCGCAAACCATTTCGTTCCGAGCAGGAAGCGGCTGCGCGGATCTTAACAACACTTCGTTCCGGTAACTCGAAGTCGACCGGTAGGCTCCACGCTGAACTCTATCCGGCTGGAGAAGTGACCCGCGATGACTTCGAGGAGATACTCGGAGCCTTAGCGCGGAAGGGCTTGGTGCAGCTTGCCGAGGCGGTTTTCGAGAAGGAAGGTAAGCAGATTCCATATCATACCGCCCGGCTCACGCGCGCCGGTTTTGAACTTGATCAGGGTGCGCCCGTCGACTTTGTGCTGCGATGTCTAAGCAGCGCGCCGCCCGCGCCAGAGCGCAAGCGGAAGAAGAGGAAAAAACGCCGGAGTGCGGCCTGATTAAACCCGCAGGAACCAGCCGCGTTTATACAATCCATACGCGAGCAGATACATGACGAGCACGTAACAGATCGCATAGAGCAGTGAGGCGTTCATGGGCGAAGCAATAGGCGCGAAAATTGTCTGATAAATCCAGTCGTGCAGCGACGTGTCACCAACCCGCACTATGTCGAGCGCGCTCGCAAGCAGTTCGGACACCATGTAGACGGTAATAGCGTTCATGCCGAAGATTACCAGCGGTTGAATGCCGCGCCGAAACTTCAGCGCGTCCACAAACCAAATGAAAATTGCAAAGACCACGAAGTCCAGGCCGGCCATGAACAGCGCAAAGGAATCCGTCCACAGCTTTTTATTGATGGGAAGCCACGTATTACACATGACTCCCGCGGCAACCAGCGCATTGCCCACGATGAACATCCAGACCAGCCGTTCGGTTAACTCTTTCTTCAGTCGAAGCAGATGGCCGGCCATGATGCCGAGCAGCGTGGTTCCGATGGCCGGGAGCGTGCTGATAATTCCTTCAGGGTCCCAGGTGCGCGTGGAGGCGTAATTATGCCGGCCGAGTACCACGCGGTCCACATAATGCGCCAGGTTGCCTTCGACGCTGAGATTGCCGGGTCCATATCCGGGGACCGGAATCAAGGTCATGGCCATCCAGTAAACCGCGAATAGGGTTCCGAGCCAGACCATCTGCCCGCGCCAGCGCGTCGTCAAATAAATTGCCGAAGCCACCAGGTAACAGATCGCAATGCGTTGCAGAACGCCCAGCACCCGCATGCTGCCGAAGTGAAACTCCGGGAAGAGATAGACAATCAGGCCGAACACGTACAGGATGGCGGCCCGCCGCAAGCTCTGCGTGAAAAGAACGCGTTTCGGTGTTCCCGAAGCAAGCCGTTTTCCCAAAGAGAGCGTAATCGCAACGCCCACGATCCAGAGAAACGAAGGGAATACCGTGTCGGTAAGGGTCCAGCCGTTCCATTTGGAATGTTCGAGCGGCGCATAGCTCTGGTCGCCGCCGGCATCGTTCACCAGAACCATGAGCGCCATGGTGATGCCGCGGAAGGCATCCAGCGATATTAAACGTTTGGAGGACGGAAGATCGGGCGCGACGGCGCCTTGTGTCTTCGGCCGGACAACTGTTTCGTTCACAACGAAGCGTTAACTCATGGAGGGCTGGCAGAGGTGCGGACCGAAAACGGGCCGGTCCGAAGAAATCTCTTTTAACAGATCGGTCAACTCCCGGGCCTGCGCCGATAGGTGGCCGCCCTGTTCGGCAGAAGATAATTGCGACAGAGCGCGTTTTACCTCAGCGTGTGCGTCTTGGGCGCGGCTCAGCGCCTGAGCGGCCCGTTCCGATTCGCCCAGATGGTACGCTAAAAGGGCTATTGTGGCTGAGGTCAGACCAAATTCCAGTTCCGCTTGGAGAAACCGGGTTTGAGGCCCATCGCCGATGGTGGGCAAGCGAAATTCAATGTACACTTTACGTGCTGAGGATACGGCTGCCATCTTTTCAGGGAAAGAAATCGGGAAGCTCTCATTTCACCAGAACTGGTTTGAAAAAACAACTGTGGCCCCTCGGTCCCAGAAATATTACGAGCTGACCTCGGCATTCAAGACTTGAGACCTTAACTAAGTCGACTCTATTACACATGCTTCAAGACGCGATTCATCGGGCCGTCCTCGATAACATGGGGCACGCAATAACGCTCCAGTACGGCTCTCAGACCGATACGGTGACCGTCCTGGCTGTTGATGCTGATGGTTTCCTGTGTAGATCCGCGAATTCCGCTCCGCACGAACCAGTGATCGATTGGTGGATTTCTTTCGATGATGTACACGAGATACAGCCAGCGATCGTTCGACCTATTTCTTTAGCAAGCTGAAGGAACGGGACTCCGGTCCCGTTCAAGGCTTTATCGGCGGCACCAGAGGATCGGTTGCAGCAATGGCAATCAGATCCGCCGGCGGGATGTTTGTTCCAAGCTCCGAATTGAGCACGGAAATGAATTTGTTGGCCAGTATCCCGTAACCCGTATTGGTGGGGTGAATTCCGTCCAACGAGAACAGCCCGCCCAGAAAGCCGGCGGTCAGATGTTTCGTGCCGATCTGCACTCCGTGACGGTAAATCTCGTCCACCAGCCGGTGCATGTCCGCCAGGTAAGCGCCGTGTAGTTCCGATTCGGCAAGAATGATGAAGTTATAGGCGTCCACCACGCCCCTCATGCGGGATGCATCCTCGGCGGTTAAGACGCAAGCTACGCCGGAACCAGGCAAAGCCGAGATCGGGAGCGGACACGTCGCCGGCAATGGTCCGGAGATCGCTCCGGACATGATCTGCAACGCGATTGGCTGGGCGGTCAACCGCAAATAATCTCGGGGAGCCACACCGAGCTTAGCGGTAACGGTGCCGACAGGCAAGCCCACCGATTCCGCGAAGCTGCGGACCGGGATGAAATACGGTATTTCGGTCAGATCCGGTATATTGGCCGTGAGAATGGTGGCTCCCGTTCTCTGCAATTGGTCCAATATTTGGTCGTAAGAGACCGCAAAATCGAGTAACGGGGTCACAGAATCGAGCTCGCCGGTGAGCGCCGGAATGAGCACATCGTTATTTCCCAGCCACTCGATGACCGTGGTGGGCTTCAGCGCGGCAGCCATTTCGATTTCGGTAAGCGCCGGTCCAGTGGTCCCGCACAGGGCGGATCCCAACGGATTCGGGAAGCCGAGAACGATATCCAGCCAGCCATCGACGGGGGTTGGCGGATTCGGACTCGGCCGATCCGTCAGGGCCTGCTGCAACGTGATGCCCGGAACCGCGATGTTGGTGGGCTGCTGGCAGGGGTAATCCCTGGGAATGGGCGGGAGTGTACCAGGGGCCGGAGTGATCACGAGCGGATTCAGGCTCTTCAGTTGCAGCACGTTCGGCGCGCCCGGCGGCGGCACCAGCGGCAGCACTAAAGGAACGTTAGCCTGCCTGGCAATGACGGCTCCGTAGCCGTTCGGCTGCTGCGAATCAAGCAGCGCGAAATTCTGCACGCCTGCCGAAAGCGAATCGCCCAGGATCACCAATTTCGACAAATCGGCTCCGAACCCAAGCCGTCTCTGGCTCTGGACGGGTAGGCATAAAGAAAGCAGCAGACAGCAGATTGCTGCGTTTTGCATCCGCATAATAGAAAAACCTCGCCTATTCGCGGAGGCCCCTCGGAAGACACCATTCCCCAGGCGTCCGAAAGTAAAACGATTTGGACACGACTATATTCGAGATCGAGGGAAAAGGATCCTCCGACGGCCCCTTCTACAAAGATCAAATCATTTCCTGGGCGTTGCTGGAATGCGAGAAAATACGGGCGGCGTGAACCATTGAAGCCGCCGTTCCGCGCCTTCGCTGCGAATCCTTGGACTCCGCTGATACGGTCCGCTTACACTGACGGGCATGAGGAGGTGGTTGTTTGGTCCGGTAGCGCACGGCTACCGGGCATGGATGAATCGATGGGAAAATGAGCTTTGTTTCCGGGCCAACGACAGAATCATCCGGCCGTTTGAATTCGGCCTGGAATGGGCGAGCAATTGGCCCTGCACTACGGAGGCTCTCTCTCCTTCGGCAGATCCGATTGAATTCCTGAAGCAGTTAAATCGCCGAGCCATTGCTTCGAGCCAGGATTTCTTCGGCTACGAATCGCCCGCGGATTTCACGGTTTCCGGCGATTGGTTAGAATTCACGTCGCCGGTTGCTACTCCGTATCCGGAAAACAACCGTGTTCGCGCCCGCTGGTTTCCGGCCCGGAATGCGAATGGGAAAGCCGTTGTGGTTCTGCCGCACTGGAACTCCAAGCTGCCCCAGCACAATGCCCTGTGCGCGGGGTTGCAGCGGCTGGGAATTTCCGCGCTCCGGCTGAGCCTTCCGTATCACGACGCGCGCATGCCGCCGGACCTTTCACGGGCCGACTACGCGGTCTCTTCGAATATTTGCCGGACGATTGACGCAACGCGCCAGGCGGTTATTGATGCGCGCTGCTGCTTCGACTGGTTAGAGCTGCAAGGCTATGCGCGCTTCGGCATTGTCGGCACGAGTCTTGGATCGTGTTACGCTTTCTTGACCAGCGCCCACGAGGAGCGGATTCGGGTGAACATGTTTAACCACTGTTCCACCTATTTCGCCGACGTGGTTTGGGAAGGGCTTTCCACACGCCACATCCGACGTGGGCTGCAGGAGGCTATTGATCTACCGACACTACGGCAGTTGTGGTTGTGCATCAGCCCGCCGAGTTATTGGGATCTCTTCACCGCTAAGAAAAAGCGGTCGAAGTTCATCTACACGCGTTATGACACGACGTTTCCGGTCCATCTCTCGCGTCAGGTCATTGAGGGAGCGCGGAAGCATAACTGGGATTACGATGCCAGAGTGCTGCCCTGCGGCCACTACACGATGGGCGAGTTTCCGTTCAAGTACATCACCGGTTATGAGATTTGCTCCTTCTTGAAGCGAAACTTGTAAGCGTTTGTATTGTGGTGTTATGAGATCAATACCATGTCCAACTCAGCCCAGCATCCCGACCTGACGCGGCGGGGGTGGCTCCGCGCGCCAGCCGTAGCAGCGGGAATTGCCTTCAGCGTACCTGTTCTGGCACAGCAAAGTGAAACACCGGCCCGGAACGCTCCGATTCAGGAGGAGAACCCCGACGCATGGTCCCCGCCACCGACCGATCACGGCAATCTGAAAAATTTCAAATATCCGTTCGCCTTCGGCCACAACCGGAGATCGGCCGGCGGATGGGCGCGCGAGGTCACGGTCCGCGATCTTCCCATCTCGACCGCCATGGCGGGCGTGAATATGCGGCTCGAAAAGGGAGCGATTCGCGAACTGCACTGGCACATCCCGGCCGAATGGGCCTACATGTTGTACGGCGAGGCGCGCATTACAGGCGTCGACCAGAACAGCAACGCTTTCGTGAGCGATGTAAAGAAGGGGGATCTCTGGTATTTTCCGACCGGCATTCCACACTCCATTCAGGGTTTGAGCGAGAATGGCTGCGAGTTTCTGCTGGTGTTCGATGACGGCAGTTTTTCCGAATTCAGCACGTTTCAGATTACCGACTGGATGGCGCATACGCCGCGACCCGTCCTGGCGAAAAACTTCGGCGTTCCGGAATCCACCTTCGATCCGATTCCCAAGCAGGAGCTGTACATCTTCCCTGCTCCGATGCCGAACTCGCTCGAGGCCGATAAGCGCGCCGCGATCACGCAGGGTGAAGTTCCCGAGCCGTTCGATTTTCATCTGCTGGACATACAGCCGGTGAAAAGCAATCCGAGCGGGGAGGTTCGGATTGCGGATTCGAAAAGCTTCAAAGCGTCCAAGACGATTGCGGCCGCTCTAGTGACGCTTCGCCCCGGCGGCCTGCGGGAATTGCACTGGCATCCGCGCGCGGACGAGTGGCAATACTACATCAGCGGCAAAGGCCGGATGACAGTCTTCGCTTCGGGCAGCATTGCGCGCACGACCGATTTTCAGGCGGGGGATGTCGGGTATGTGCCACGGTCCCATGGCCACTACGTTGAGAACACCGGAAACGAGGATCTCGTCTTTCTGGAAATGTTCCGTGACTCCGAATACATGGACATCTCTTTGGCCGACTGGATTGCTCACTTGCCACCTGAAACAGTGGCGGCGCATCTTCATTTGCCATTACAGGTGATCGAATCGATTAACAGACAGAAGCAGGTGATTACGGGAGTGTAGTAAACGGCGGCATCCATCAGTTTGTGCGAACGGATCATCCGCTTCCGGTGAATGCAGGCAAGACCGAACCGTGAACTAGCCCGGGCAGTTACTCGTATCGCAAAGCAGCCATGGGATCGATACGCGCTGCCCGGTGTGCCGGAACAAATGCTGCGAGTGCGGCTACAGCGACCAGAATAGATGACGACATGAGTATCGTGACTGGATCGGCCACTCCAACACCGAACAGCATTCCGGAGATCAGCTTGCGGCACGCGAACGCAACGGGAATGGCGACTGCAATTCCAACAGCGATAAGCAGCAACACCTCACCGAGAATCATGCGCAAGACATCCCCCCGCATCGCGCCCAAAGCCATGCGGACGCCAATTTCGGCCGTGCGGCGCGTGACCGCGTAGGACATAACGCCATAGAGCCCTACGGCGGCGAGCAGCAATGCAAGCACGCTGAAACTGGAGGCGAGCAGAGCGATCATGCGTTGAAGTACAAGCGCTTGGTCCGTCCATTGATTGATGCTTTGGGTCCGCAGAGAATATTGATATCCGAGGGATTCGAGCGTTTGTTCCGCCGAGTGTGCAAGGGATAACGGGTTGCGCAGCGTTCGGATCAACAGTTTCGCTTGGTTGTAGGTAGGTTCCTGCATTAGAGCGTGATACACCGCTGGCGGCTGCCGGTCGCGGAAACTCCACAAGCTCGCGCTGTTGACAACGCCGACAATTCTCAATCCCCGATGCTCCGGGTTGGTACCGATATTGATGACTCGACCGATCGGGTCTTGCTTCGGAAACAGCGCCCGCGCGAGGCTGTGGCTAATGATGGCTACACGCGGAGCATGCTGGTCATCGCGCCAGGTGAACTCGCGTCCGGCCAGGATGTGCATCCCGAGCATGTGAAAGAGACCAGGCCCGGCGAACTCCTCGGCCGCATTTGCGACCAAGCCTGCCTGGGTCGAAACAGATACCTTGTACTCGGAGCGCGATGTCGGTCCCATATACAAATAACTCACTGCCGCGACGCCGGGCAGTTGTGATACTCGTCCGGCAAGCTCGTGGAAGTAGGCGACACGGTTCGGAATCTCCTCGTGACCGGGTCGCGGATATAGTTGCAGCAATAGCAGGTGGTCGCGGCGATAACCAAGGTTGACATTGCGCAGATTTTGAAGGCTGCGGGCGAGCAGCGTCGCGGTCATCAGAAGTACGAGTGAAAGCGCCACCTGCGCGGCAATGAGCCCGCGGCTGAAACGCCCGGTACGCCCGCCAGTGGTGCGCGCGCTCTGCCCCAGAAGCATAGCTGGATCTGAGCGGCCCGTTCGCCATGCCGGTACGATTCCAAACAGCAAGCCGGTGATCACGGCCACCGCTGCCGTGAACGCCAGCACGCGGGCATCGGGAGAAGGATCGAGGGCAAGAGGAACATAGCCGATCCAAATGCTATCGAGCAGGTAGCGTGCGACCCAGCGCGCTATTAAGAATCCGAGCGCCGCACCTGTACACGAAAGCAAGAGTGCTTCCGAAAGCAGCATGCGAATCAACGGCCAGCGGCCTGCTCCCAGAGCGACCCGCACTCCGAATTCGTGCTGCCGGGCCGCCACGCGCGCCAGGAGCAGATTCGCCAAATTCACGCATGCGATCAGCAGAACGGCTCCTACGAGCGCCATCAGGATGGCAAGCGGTTTTTTCAAATCGTTGCGGAGGAGCGAAATTCCATGCAGCGCCGGCTTGATATCCGGGCGGAGCGAAAGAAACTTCGCACGCTGCGCGCCGACCCAGTGATCCGGTACGGTCGCTTTCAATATGCCGGACCACAGTACGTTGAATTGCGCTCGCGCCTCCGAGATGCTCACGCCCGGTTTCAATCGGCCGAAGAGGTTGTAATACAGGTTCTCGCGGTACTTCAGCGCGCGGTGCGAATAGCCGATGGGAATGGTGGCCGCCGGAGCGGTATCAATATTTAAGCCAGTGAAATCCGGCGGGCTCACGCCAACAATCGTGACGGGTATGCCGTCCACGCGCATAGTCTTGCCAAGCACATGGGAATCGCCGCCAAAACGCTGCCGCCAGCAGCCGTAACTAAGGACGGCTACTCGCGCGGAAGGACGGCCATCGAGCGGCGCGTCCTCACGTGTGAGCAGGCGGCCGAGTAATGGCCGCACCCCGAGGGCGGCGAAGTAATCGCCCGAGGCCCCATCTACAGTTCCGGCATACTTCGCGCCATTCGCTTCGATGTTGCTCATCCCGCCTCCCGTCCAGACGAACACATCCGAAAATGCAGTCGCCTGCTGGTGGATTGCATGAAACATCGCAAGCGAGACGCCACTCTCGTGTTCGGGATGCTCCGGATCGATCGCTCGGATGCTCACCAGTTGCTGGGGATCACGCACCGTCAGCGCGCGCAGCATCAGTGCATTCAGGACTCCGAAGATGGCGGTGTTTGCGCCGATTCCGAGTGCGAGAGAAAGAATTGCTACGCAGGTGACGACTGGAGTTTTGAGCAACAGGCGGAATGCGTGCCGCACATCCTGTCCTAACGAGGCCATTAATTTCGCGTTATCTCTTCGGAGAAACAGAAGAGGGCGCTCCGAAGTGCTTTTGCAACACCAACGCGACGGTGCCGCGGAGGCGGGCGGCGGCGCCGTCTTGCGCGGCGATGAACGCGACCGGCTTGCCCGATATATTTTGAGCTTCCACTTCTGTCTGAATGATCGGGCAGAAGCGATCCCAGGCCGCCGTAAACTCGCCGATAAAGGCAATGGCCTGCGGCGCGAGCCCAGCAACCACCATGCGGGCGCCGCGTCCGAGTTGCACGGCCATTTGGTTCAAGGCTCGCCCGGCGAGTAAATCTCCCTGCTCGGCCAATGTGAGAAGATCCTGAAACCCGAGCGCGCCCGCGGCTGCATTCGATCTTCTGCCGCCGGATTCGAAGTAGTAGCGCAGCGCGGCCGAGTTCGACGCGAGCACCTCCCAGCAACCGCGATTTCCGCAACTGCATACCGGTCCTGCCGGATCGAGCGGGACGTGTCCGAACTCGCCAGCCATTCCGTTCTGTCCTGTAATCAACTGGCCGTTCGCAACGATTCCGGCGCCGATTCCTTCGGACACCGTAATGGCCACCAGGTTCGAGACCCCGGCCGCCCGCCCGAACCAGATTTCGGAAAGCGCGCAGGCATTCGCCGCGTTCTCGAGTTCCACGCTCAGGCCGGTCTTTCGTTCGAGCGGCTCTTTCAAATCCGTTGGCGGCCATTTCAGGTTCGGCGCAAACACCAGTTGCTGTGTAACTACATCGATACGCCCCGGCAGGCTGATTCCGATGCCTTCCACCGTCTGCTGCGGGCGCGCCTTCGTCAGCCTTCGTATGCGGTCGGCGATTTCCTGAATCGCGGCAGCGGGATCGGCTGGCGTGGCCATGGTTTCCTGCGCGCTGAATGCGCCGTTGACGTTGGCCACTCCCACGGTGATTCGCAGCGGCCGGATGTCCACGCAGATGACGCTGCGATGCTCGTTCAGACGTAAAAAGGTGGGGCGCCGCCCGCGGGGAAGCCGGCCGGTGGCTCCTTCGATGACCAGGTTTTCGGCGATCAGTTCCTCGACGATGAGCGAGACCGTACTGCGCTGCAATCCCGAGAGCCGCGCAGCATCGGCGCGTGAGAGCGGTTGCCGGCTGCGGATCAGGTTGAGAACAATGCGGCGATTGATCTGCCGCGCGGTTTCGCTGGAGGCAACGGGGAGGGTGCTCAGGTCGACTTGCCGCATTTGTCCGTGCCTCGAACTATATAGTGGAATTCGATGTCTGTCAAGTCATCGAAAACACGCACCTGCCGAGGCTACAGCGCATGATATTGTTGTCTGGTCAAACTTAAACGTGCGATGAAGAACTGTTTGGATCTAACCGGCCGCACGGCGGTCGTGATTGGCGCAACGAGCGGCCTGGGCCGCACGCTTGCCGCCGGTCTGGCGCAACACGGAGCCGATGTCGTCGCGACGGGCCGGCGCCGCGGGCGTGTCGAAGAAGTCTGCGCCGAGATTCGCGCCACGGGCCGGCGGACGCTGGCTGAGCCGGTGGACACAAAAGACCGCTCGTCGCTGGAGCAATTGCGCGACCGCGTAATAGCGGAGTTCGGCACAGTACACATTCTGATCAACGCGGCCGGCACTACCTTTCGCAAAGCCACGGCCGGAATCAGCGCAACCGAATGGTCGGCGGTGTTCGAAACGAACCTGCAAGGTGTACTGGAAGCTTGCCAGACGTTCTACGAACCCCTGAAGCAAAGCGGCTCCGGCCGAATCATCAACATCGCGTCGCTTGGTTCGTTTGTAGCGTTTCTGGAGGTGGCGCCCTATTGCGCATCCAAAGCCGCCGTGCTATCGCTGACGCGCAGCCTGGGTTGTGAGTGGGCGCGCGACGGAATCTGTGTGAACGCAATTGCGCCGGGCGTTTTCCCCACCGAGTTGAATGCGCAATTGCTGAATGGGACCGAGCGTGGACGCGAGATTCTGCTCCGCACTCCCATGCGCCGTTTCGGCAAACCGGAAGAGCTGGTGGGCGCCGCCGTTCTGCTCGCTTCGGAAGCCGCGAGCTTTATTACGGGGCAATGCATCGTGGTGGATGGCGGCTTTCTGGCGTCCGGAGTCAACACGTGAAAACGATTCTGCTTCTGCTATTGGCGATCTTTCCGCTCCGGGCCGAGGATGGAAGCGCCGCCTGGCTGCGCTACACACCTGTGGACGATCCCGCCCTACGCAGCTTGTATTCGCAGTTGCCCGCGTATGTGGTCCGATTGGGCGATGAGCCCCAACTGATCTCGGCACAGCAGGAGATCATTCGCGGGTTCCAAGGAATGCTGAACCGGATTGAGCGCGCAGCAGATTCTCCGGTTCCAGACGACATGATTCTGCTTGCGACCGGCGATCGCCTCCCCCAGGAGTTCTCTACCCTGCGCCGGCCCGCGCTCGAACCCGACGGCTTTTGGCTCAAAAGCACGGTTCGGGACGGCCATCACGTTTTGCTGATAGCGGGAACAAACTCCCGCGGCGTCTTGTATGGCACGTTTGATCTGCTTCGCAAGATGCAGATGCATGAGCACCTCAATCAACTCGATGAGCACGAGAATCCTTACGCACCGATTCGCTGGGTGAATGAATGGGACAACCTGAACGGCACTATCGAGCGCGGTTATGGGGGCCGGTCCATCTTCTTCGGGAACGATAGCGTAGTTCCCAACCTTACCCGCGCTTCGGCTTATGCGCGACTGCTTGCCTCGGCCGGTATCGACGGCTGCACGGTGAACAACGTCAACGCCAATCCGCGCGTCCTCACACCCGAATTCATCCCCCAATTAGCCCGTATCGGGGACGCCTTCCGGCCCTGGGGAGTGCGCCTGTCGATCGCAGTCCCGTTTGCGGCTCCCCAATTGACCGGCGGCCTGAATACGTTCGATCCGCTCGATCCGAACGTGGCGCGCTGGTGGAACGAGAAGGTGAATGCGCTCTACCAAGCAATCCCGGATCTGGCGGGCTTCGAGTTGAAGGCCGATTCCGAAGGGCAGCTTGGTCCGGCGGTGTACCATCGCACTCCGGAAGAAGCGGCGAACATGATCGCACGCGCGCTGAAGCCGCACGGCGGAATTCTGCTGTATCGAGGCTTCGTTTACAACCATCATCTCGACTGGCATGACCTGAAAGCCGACCGGGCACGCGCTGCTTACGACATTTTTCATCCGCTCGATGGCAAGTTCGATGACAACGTCGTCGTGCAGATCAAGTACGGGCCGATCGACTTTCAAGTTCGCGAGCCTGTCTCGCCTCTCATCGGCGGCTTGCGGAAGACGAACGAAGCACTCGAGCTTCAGATCGCGCAGGAGTATCTGGGACAACAGCGTCATGTGGTGTATCTCGTTCCGATGTGGAAGGAAATTCTCGATTTTGATTTGCGAGTAAACGGTGGAGATACGCTGGTGAGGGACATTATTTCCGGGCACACTTTTCATCGCCCGCTGGGCGGCATGGTCGGCGTTGCGAATGTGGGCGCCGACGCGAACTGGATGGGCAGCCATATGGCTATGGCGAATCTGTACGGCTTTGGACGGCTCGCGTGGAATCCCGATCTGTCCGCCCGCCAGATTACGCGCGAATGGACTGAAATGACTTTTGGTCATGATGCGCGGGTGGACGAGACGGTCTCCAGTATCCAACTCGAATCCTGGAAAGCGTACGAAAATTACACCGGGCCGCTGGGGCTGCAGACGCTCACCAATATTCTCGGCAGCCATTACGGGCCGAATCCGCAGTCGCAGGAAAACAACGGCTGGGGCCAGTGGATTCGTGCCGATCATCAGGGCGTGGGCATGGATCGAACTGTGGCGACCGGCACCGGCTACATCGGCCAGTACCCGCTGGACGTGGCGCGCATTTATGAATCCATTCCATCGACTCCGGACAATTTGCTGTTGTTCCTGCATCATGTTCCCTACACGTACCGGCTACACTCGGGCGATACGGTGATTCAGTATATTTACGACGCGCACTACGCCGGAGCGGCGGAAGCCCGGCAATTCGCAGATTGGTGGGACGCGCTGCGCGGCCGCATGGACGACGAGCGCTACAACGCGATCCAGGCGAAACTCACGTACCAGGCCGGCCATGCGATCGTCTGGCGGGACGCCATTTGCAACTTCTTTTATCGTGAATCCGGAATCCCCGATGCTCGCGGCCGCGTGGGACATTACCCGGACCGCACCGAAGCCGAATCGATGCAGCTTACCGGGTATCAGGTGATCAACGTCGATCCGTGGGAAGACGCGTCCGGCGAAAAAGCCGTCATCTGCCCGAGCTCCGAAAAGTCGTGCAGCGCGCAATTCACGTATGGAGGCCCGGCTGGATGGAACGATGTCGCAGTGCAGTATTTCGATCTGCCGAACGGCTCAGCGCGTTTCCAGGTCTTTGTGAATGAGCAACAGATCGCTGCGTGGAGCGCCGATGCACGCCTGCCTTCGCTCAAACCGAATGGTGATAATTCCACTCGCCACACCATTGTGGGAGTGCTTTTACATCCGCATGATCAGATTCGTATCGCGGGAACACCGGACAGGGGCGATACGGCGGGAATCGATTACATTGCGATCTGGAAATAGCGAAGGATGGAAACAGAGTCATCAGGTGTTTTCTTAAGCCGGTGGTGGTATTCCCGCTGGAAGCTGGAACATGGGTCGAGATGTAGGCCCTCCACACGAAAAAAGGGCCAGGCTTCTCAGCCTGACCCTTCACATCGCCCTCGGGATAAAAAGAGTGGTTACGCCGCTCGCTTCAATGGGAACTTCATCATGGTTTTCGCCTTCTTCGGGGCTTCTTCCGTCTCCACCTTGAAGAGCGTGGGAGCAGCTACCGTCGAACGCGGCGTGCTGTTGAAGTACTCGTCGATCGGGAAGAGCGCATGGGGCTCGAGTTCGCGGAACGTTCTGCCCAGCTTTTTCTCAATGCGGTAGACTTCGTGGAAAAAATCGCCCCGGTCCATTTTCAGTTTCCGGCAGCACAGGTTCCAATCCGCGCCCAGAAGAAAATGGTATTTGAAGATCCGGTATTCGTGTTCGGTGAGGGTGCGCCGGCTGACCAGGACAAAGTCTGCCATGTACTCCTCGTTCTTGAGTCCCCAGACTGACTTGCGTTGACGGCCGGGATTCGCCTCCAGCGAAACGCGGCTAATGTACTTTTCTTTCGATGCGCATTGGCGGAACCGCGCATAGCAGGCGCGAAAGATCGCTCGAAACACGCAATTGCAAGGGGTCGACGCCCCGCCTCGTCCCGGCCGGAGGCCAAGACCATAACAAATCGAACAAGATTGCTGAGCTAGGGCAAGAGTTTCTGAACGTGTCCACTGCATTTTATTATTTTTATTTTTCTCCCACCAACGCCTCGGTCACTTTTTGTTTTGATGTCCCGAATCGTCGGCTACGTGACCAACATAGGGTACTTTGAAAATTTCCAGAATAATTCGTTGAAATTTTTTCTTATTTCGCAGTGAGAGTTCGGCAATAAACCACCCACAACCGCTTAGTGAGATTCAGTTTACGGCTCAGGGATAATCCGGCAGTAGGGGCTGTAAAATCGTCACTTCGGACACAATCTTTGAGCACCCTATTTCACAGTGGAATCATATACTGCAAACGGCAAGATTACGTTTGGGGTTCTCCAAGCGCGGCTTATTGTATTTGTAAATAATCGCATAAAAAACGGAGATTTCACAGAGCGCGGGTTGGCGCGGATTTTGGGAATTTCTCAACCGCAACTTCACAATGTTTTAAAGGGGGCGCGGAAATTGAACACGGAACTGGCGGACCGGTTGTTGGGGAAATTTGGAATCGATGTGCGGGATCTGATTCAGCCGCCGGAAGATTTGCCTGGAATGCAGGATGTTGTGAAGATGGCGATACCAGCGCGCGCGATCAGGAAGCCGATGAAAACGAGCACAATGCGCTCGCCGGTAACAGAGCGAGCGGGTTAGTTCAGTTGAAAACAAACACAGCCGGAAGCAATTTGTGTCGCTTGCGCTTCCGGCTCGGTGTGAAGATTTAGAACTGGTTCCAGAGGAACTGGTTGTAGACCTCGTGATGGTATTGCACTTCGGGCACTTTGACAAAGGTGCCGAGCAGCCGCGGGCAGCGATCCGCTGAACTCTGCTTCAGATCGGCATAGCGCGCCTTCACATCTTCGCCGAGCAACGCGCTGGTCCACTCTGCCTTGCGGAAATTCTCCAGCGCATCGTAGATGTTGTCCGGGAGATAGCGAGCGCCGTTTCGCAGATTATCGTGCGGCAGAATGCTCCCTTCGAGGCCCGTTCTGAAAACAGAGAGCAGCACGAGATAAGGATTCGCGTCGGGAGCGACCGAGCGCACTTCCACGCGCGCGCTGCGTTCGTTGCCGATGGGAATGCGTACCATCGAGCCGCGATCCACAGCGGACGCTTTAATCTGATTCGGCGCTTCGAAGTGCGGATCGAGCCGGCGATAGGCATTCACGCTGGCATTCAGCAAAAGACAGATATCGTTGCCGTGCGAGAGAATGCGGTCCACGAAATCCCAGGCAAACTTGCTCAGCTTCTCTTCGCCTTTGGGATCCCAGAACAGGTTCTTGCCATTTTTGCTGACCGACACGTTGGTGTGCATTCCGTTTCCGTTCACACCCACGACGGGCTTGGGAAGGAAGCATGCGGTCAGGCCCATCCTGGTCGCCACCTGGCGGCAAATGAGCTTGTAAAGCTGAATCTGATCGGCCGCAGTCAAGACATCGGCATAGCCGTAGTTAATTTCGAACTGCGAAGGAGCGACTTCCGGGTGGTCCTTTTCGTTCTGAAAACCCATCGCGCGCTGCGCTTCGGCGGTAGCATCAATGAAGAGCCGCAGCGGATCGCCCGGGAGCGAGTGATAATAGCCGCCGGTGTTCACATATTCGAATTTGGCGGTTTCGTAATAGCGGCGTTCGGCGTCGGCGCCCTGGAACAGAAAGCCCTCGATTTCGTTGGCGGCATTCAGAGTGTAATGGCACTGTTCGAACATGCGCCTGGCGAAGGCATGCAGCACGCCGCGAACGTCCGCTGAATAGGGCGTCCCATCTTTGTCGATGACTTCGCCAAAGACGAGCACTTTGCCCGCGCCGAAGATGTCGGCAGGGGGCCAGTAGAAGGCGCTCCAGTCCAATCCCAGGCGCAAATCGCTTTCGCGCTGGGCGGTAAAGCCGCGGATCGACGAGCCATCGAAGGTCAGATTGTCGTAACTCTTGACCAGGAACTGCTTATCGTAGTCCAGCATGTGCAGGCGGCCTTCCAGGTCGCTGAACAGGACAGTGACGGCCTTGATGCGCTTCTCGTCGGTGAGATACTTCAGGCGCTCTTCCCGCACCTTGTCGATAGCAACGCGGTTCTTGCGCTGCTCTTTAGCGTTCAAATTGAGTTGTTCGAGTTCGGCGTAAGGCAGACTCAGACGGTCATGTAATTCGTTTGGCATGGAGCAGTAAGCTAACAGGGTACTGTGCGCGCCGCGCTACGCTCAATCGAATCTTTCGATTAGGTCGATAAGAAGTTTTCCTCCCGGGCTGCACGGACGTCCTCTATGCTATTGGAAAGCTTACTCTTTTAGCTCCACCATGAAGCTTGCAGGCTTGCTCTTGTTGCTCGCGGGATGGGTGATCGTTCTGGCCGCCATCGTCCTGCTTCCGCCCGCCGCAGCGGCGTCGATGGCCTTTGTTTTAGCCGGCATTGCAGTGGAGATTTTAGGTCTGGTATTGTTCGCACAAACGCACTTACCGGCCGGCAGCCGTAGCAATCATGTCTAATACGCCAGAGGCCGGCCTCGCGATTGCGTTCGTCTCGATTCTCCTGACGCCGTTTGCATTGGGAGGATTGGCGTTCATTAACACGGGCCTAAACCGTACGCGCAGCGCAGCGCATGGTATGCTTTTGTGCTTGACAGCGGCAGGCATCGCCGCGCTGGCCTATTTTGCTGTTGGGTTCGCGGTGCAAGGGATCCCAGGCATGCCCGGCCATACGTTTCTAATGGGGCGGCGGGAATGGGACTGGATGGGCGGCGAATCGTTCTTTTTGCGCGGATTCAATCTCGATACATCCAGCGCATCGGTGGGCGTGCTGTTCCAATTCTTTGGCGTGGCGCTCGCTGCGATGATCCCGGTCGGCAGCAGCGCGGAGCGATGGCGTCTCGGCGCGTGCTGCGCGTCCACTGCGCTGCTAGCAGCCTGGACGTATCCGCTCTTCGCGCATTGGGCCACCGGAACGGGATGGCTGGCGCAGCTTGGCTTCGCCGATCCCGGCGGCGCAAGCTGGATCGACGGAACAGGCGGGTTCACGGCGCTCGCAATGGCCTGGCTGCTCGGGGCGCGGCGTGGCAAGTTTACGCCGCAAGGCGTCCCGACCGCGATGCCGGGTCACAACGCGGTCATTGTTGTTTTCGGGTGCCTGCTCACGTTGCCAGGGTGGTTCGGACTGAATATCGCGGGCGCATTTCTTTTTGGCGGCGCTCAACCCGCGCAGTTTCTTTCGATTGCTCTGAATACTCTACTCGCCGGAGTTTCGAGCGCCTTGGGGGCCGTTCTTGTGACAAGGCTGCGGTTCGGGCGTCCCGACGCATCGCTCAGCGCGAACGGCTGGATTGCGGGATTGGTCGCCAGCAGCGCCGACGCGCTCTATGTCAAGCCCGCCGAAGCCATTCTCATTGGATTCATCGCGGGCGTGCTGATTGTGTTTTCGGTTGAATTGCTGGAGCTGCGGATGAAGGTGGACGACCCGGCGGGGGGAATTTCCGTGCATACCATCGGAGGCCTGTGGGGCGTGCTGGCAGTTGGGATTTTTGGCCGGCTTGGCGGCAGCACGGCACAGTTTCTAGCGCAGCTTGTGGGGATTGCGACGCTGCTTGGGTTCGTTCTGCCATCGACGTTCACGTTGAACTGGCTCTTGAATCTGGTGCTGCCGCAGCGCGTAGCAGCGGAAGCGGAGCGGCAAGGGACGGATTTATTTGAATTGGGCGCGGGAGCGTATCCGGAATTCGTGACGCACCGGGAGGATTATTTTCAGCGGTAAGGGAGGTTTAATTATTGCGCCGGATGGCGCTGCCGCCGGATTTGCTCCAGAGGCAAGCCCAAGGAGTCGAACAGTTTGCGATACGTGGGACAACCGCTTTGGGAGAGCGTATCGGCGGAGAGGAGCGCGACGGCCAAGCACGTGCGGCATTCCAAAACGTGATCGAGCAACACCTGTTCGAGATCTTTGAAGGCAGAGGCAGAACCCAGATCGATGCAGCGAACGCGGACAGAGCCGCTACAGTTCAAACCGTGTGATTTGGAAAAACATTCCGTAATCATCGGAGGTGGCTGCTTAACGTGTAGCAACTGACGTTCCAGCTTCGAGTAGTACCCCCTGAGGCTGTGGAATGAAAGGTTTATCGATTCACTCTGTTTCCAGTACCAGGAAAGACTTTCCCGAGGCCGTATGTTCTACCAGATCCATTAAAGAGAAGACCCAACCCCCTGCTTACGCGCGGGGTTCTGATCCGGGTTCAGTTTTGTCGCCCGCTCTACTAAGTCCTCAGCAAACACGGCGTAGCTGTGTCCGCCATGATTCACTTCCACCATCCCGGCGTGTTCCGGGGCTGGACCTTCGATCTCGAGAGTTTCGCCTGCTTCAATCCGGGTGACTACGGGTTTCTCCTCGGCTGCCGTGTGGGAGGGCAGCGCTAAAGCCACGGTCGATTCCTTCAGAGAGCAGAGCACGTGCTTTTCGAGTTCTAGTCGCATAAATTCAGACGAAGAACTTTAGCTTTCTATTGGTTTAGTACGTATGACGATGATGAGTCAAGCTGGCGTTTACCAGAGTTGAGGGCGCAATTAGTACGAAGCCGGGCCGGCAGCCAGAGCGTGCGTGCCGGGGAATGGATGATTGGTCAGCAGCAGCTTGCCGCCGCTGGCAGCAACGACATTGAGATCATTGGGATTCACAAAACCGGCGACGCGCCGCGCTTCGGGCGCTTCGGCAAAAAGATAGTAGCGCGCGGGCTGAGACCAGAGGTTTTTGAACTGCGCGTCTTCGATAAACACGTTCGCGGCGCCGGGTGCGTTTGAACCATATTCCAGGTTCTCGGCGCGGCCGTTGAGCAGCAGGCCGCGGCGGTTCGTGTAAAAGAAGATGGAGGAAAACGGATAGTAATGCTGCTGGGTGATGATCTCGCCCGAGGGACTGCGCAAGAACGCGTTGGCGAGCGGCCTCGAAGACATATAAGGATCGAAGACAACCAGCGCCAGACGCGCGGCCTGAAAGAACAGGACCATCATGATGCCAGCCGCGAAAAAGGCGCGTTGACGCCGCCCCCAAATGGCTCCCATGCAACCGATTAGAAAGGCAAGGGAAGCGAGCGCAAGAGGAGTGCGCAAATACGCAAAAGCGCGCAACGTGAGGTCTTCCATGTGCCCGAGCGAGAGCGTATACGCTTCTGGATGTTCCGTGAGCGCCCGGGAAATATCGCCCGGAGTGGGAACATTGCGGACCAAAAGGAAAAGAGCGAGCGTTGCCGCCGCGGCGCAGCCCGTGATGACGGCCAGCGCGCGAGTGCCACCGCGAACCCAGGCTCCGCCCATGGCCATGGCCGAACCAAGCAGCAAAGCCAGAGCCGGATAAATGGGCATGGAATAGTATTCCTGCGTGGTCGAGAATGTGAAGAACACTAAAACGAAGCCGGCCCAGCATACGGCCAACAGGCGCGTTCTGCCGGCGCGGTCCTGCGGCTTAAAGGAAAGCTTCGCGATTGCGGGAAAGTAAACGCTCCACGGAAAGAGCCAGACCAGATGCAGCAGCCAGAAGTACAGTCGCGGAACCGTATTATAGTCGCGCGGATAACGCAAATTCAAGAATCGCAGGAGCTGTTCATTGATGAAGTAGAACCACAGAAATCCGTGATATTCTCCCGGACCGCTGTGCAGAGTGAACGCAAAGTAAGGAGGATTTCGAAACGTGGCCAGAATATGCCAGGGCGCGGCGATCGCAAAGGCAAGCAGCGCGCCCGTGAAAGGATGGAGGCGTTTCCACACCGGGCGGGAAAAGAGTTGGCGGGTCACGGCCAGATAAATCAAGCCGGCGGCGATGGGGAATAACGCGCCGATCAAGCTCTTCACCAACAGTCCTACGCCGAGACACGCGGCGAGAACCAGCGACCAAACGCGGGGGTGCTTTTCCTCATCATCCAGCGTTCGCAGAAATGCCCACAGCGCCAGACAGATTACAAAGGTGAGCATCACGTCGGGAATCAGGATGCGCGTAAACAGAAACAGGCCAACACACGTAGCGATACATAGGCCGGCATAAAATCCGGCGCGTCTTCCGAAAGCCCACATACCGAAAGCGGCGGTGAGCCAGGCCAGTCCGATGGCCGAGACGGCGATGGGCAGGCGAGCGATCCAATCGTGGACGCCAAACACCTTATAAAAGGCCGCGATGGACCAGTAAACGAATGGCGCTTTTTCCATGTAAGGAACGCCGTCAATATGCGCCGTGACCCAGTCTCCCGAAGTCAGCATGTTCCGGGCGATTTGGGCTTGCACCGCATCGACGTCGTCCATCAGCGAAGGGGGCGAGAGGACACACCCGATATAAACGGCGGCAGCGAATAAGACAACCAGAACATGGAGCAACCGTTTATTACTTCGTTTGGATTGTACGGAAGTACATTCCACAAAGGGAGTAGGAGCGATCTTTTGTTGCGGGCAAGAACTGTTGGTTAGCAAGCTTACGAAGCGCTGGCGATTCCAGCAATTTTAACAATAGCAGGTGAAAGGCATGTCATCGCGGGAGCAATGTCAAGTGTTTGTTATATTTTGGGGGGGCGTTGTCGCTGCGGGCGAGCGGGCTGGGACGGACAGTTTTCTATAGCAAGAGGTCTGATGCAGCTCTCGACAGTTGTCGTTTATGTGGTCTTATTTCTGGCGGCCATTCCAGCCATTTATTACGTTATTGCACTGTATAGTTCCTGCCGTTTTTTTCGAAGCTCGCCGCAAAGTGGTGAAGCACAGAATTTCACTCCGCCAGTTAGCAACTTAAAACCGATTCGCGGCCTCGATCCCGGCGCATATGAGAACTTCGCGAGCTTCTGCCGTCAGGATTATCCAGATTACGAAGTAATCTTTTGCGTGGGGACGGCAGACGATCCGGCGCTTCCGGTGATCGAGCAATTGAAACGCGACTTTCCGGAGCGGCGCATCCGCGTGCTGTTCGGATCGGGCAGAACCGCCACCAATGATAAAGTGGCGAAGCTCGCGCGGCTGGCGAACGAAGCAGCACATGAGTATCTGGTAATCAGCGACAGCGATGTTCGCGTGCGGCCCGACTATCTGCGCAGCATCGTGGCTCCGCTCGCGAACCCCAAGGTGGGTGCCGTCACGTGTCTGTATGTATCGACAGACGATCAGACGCTCGCCGAGAGCCTCCAGACCGTTGGCATGATCTCCGATTTTTATCCGGGCTTGCTGGTGGCGCGACAGTTGGATGGAGTGAAATTCGCGCTCGGGCCCACGATCGCGACCACACGTTCGCGCCTGGCGGAATTTGGCGGATATCAGACGATCGAGAATCAGCCGGCGGACGATCTTCTGGTGGGCCGGCTCATCGCCGAGCAAGGCTATGAGATCCAGTTATCCGCATACACGGTGGAAACTGTTTCCGACTATCAATCGATGAAAGAGCTGTTGCACAAACGCTTGCGATGGCTGGTGGTAATGCGCCACATGCGGCCCTGGGGACATATCGGCTTGCTCTTCACGCAGGGCCTGCTCTGGTCGCTCGCCGCAATCGTGGTACAGCCTTCCGTAGCAACGGCGGTGGGCTATTTGGGGGCGTATCTCGGGCTGCGCGTCGCCCTTACGTGGATGGTTGGAATCTGGGGGTTAGGAAGGTCCGAACTCTGGAAGAAGCTCGGGTTAATCGTGATCTGGGACGCGGTGGCATGCGGAATGTGGCTGGCTAGTTTTGCGCGGAATAGTATCCGGTGGCGCGGCGGCGAGTACTACATTCGGGATGGAAAACTGGTCCCGGCCGGCTCGTATACGAGCGGAGACTGAGGCAGGCTTTCAGCGATCAGCGACCAGCTACCACCTCCTTCACAGTCGGGGTCCGGATCGGGTGCTTAGGTAAGCGCTGAAAGCTGATGGCTGAGAGCTTTTAAAGCTTCTTTTGCCCCCTCGCTTTTGGGAATTGTGAAATAGAACGTCGATCCTGCTCCCGGCTGTGATTCCACCCAGATGCGTCCGCCGTGGTGCTCCACCACGCGGCGGCAGGTTGCCAAACCGATGCCGAAGCCGGGGACTTCAGGCCCGTGCAACCGCTTCAGCGGAGTGAAAATGCGGGCGCGGTTTTCGGGAGCAATACCCGCGCCGTTGTCGCGAACGCAAATCACCCATTCTTCGGGCCGTTCGTTGGCTCCGATGTGAATACGGGGAGGGACACCGTCTTTGCGGTATTTGATTGCGTTGGAGATCAGGTTTTGCAGGACTTGGCCGAGTTGCGCCGGATAGCCCACGACTTCCGGCAGCCGGTCGGAAGTTAGCTCGGCGCCGCTTTCGGCAATTGTCACCTGCAAGTTCAGGAGGACTTTTTGGAGCAGCTCGTTGAGTGCCACCGGGCGCTGTCCTTCCGGCTCGGGCTCGGTTGCCGTAGCGTATTGCAGCAGAGACCGGATCAGCTCATCCATGTTCGCGATGCTGTTTTCGATGATTTTCAGAAGGCTCTGCGCACGGTCATCAAGCTGAGGGCCGTATCGTTGGGCAATGAGCTGGCTGTAATTGTTGACGACACGTAGAGGCGACTGCAGATCATGCGAAACGACATGAGCAAAATCGGAGAGCGCGGCGTTGGAGCGGCGGATAGCGTCCTCGGCACGCTTCGAGGCGGTGATATCTTCATAAGCTCCGAGCGCGCCGCATATATGGCCGCTGGAGTCGCGCAGCGGAACACAGGTAGCGCGCAGCCAGCGCTGCTCGCCGCTTGTGTCGGTCAACGAGTACTCGCAATTCACCACGGCCTTTCCTTTCTCTATCGCCAGTTGAAGATCGGCGGAAAAGGGAGGCTTCTGCTGAAAGCCAGGAAGCTGCTCATCGGTTCGCCCGGCCAGATCGTCGGAGCTGGCAAGTCCGGCATCGCTCGCGAACGCACGGTTGCAACCCATGTAGAGCCCGTTGAGATCTTTCCAGAACACACGCTGCGGGATGTTATCGAGAATGGATTGCAGCATCTGCTGAGAGCGATACAGCTCTTCGGAGAGTTGTCGCTGAGTGGACAATCGCTGGTCGAGTATCGAAGTGGCAACCGCGAACCCGAGCACAAGGAAGGTGACGACCACGATTCCTGCCGTACCCAGCGCTGAGACGCTGACCGCGTGCGCGTAGCCGACCGGGAGCCGTGAGGGATAAAACGTAGCGGCCTCCATGCCCGTATAGTGCATGGCTGCGATGGCCGCCCCCATGGCCATCGCGCTCAGCAGCTTCAAAACGAGCGCGGCTCGCCCCGGGGCGCGGAGCCGGAAGGTTAACCATAAAGCGGCGAGCGACCCGGCTATCGCGATCACGCAGGAGAGCGCAACGAGCGGCGGGCTGTAGGTGCACATTGCCGGCAGACGCATAGCATCCATGCCGATGTAATGCATGGTCACGATGCCGGCGCCCATGAAGAGGCTTCCGAGCCCGGCCCGGCGGGCAGTGACCTCATCGCGGCTGACGACAAATAGAGCCACAGCGCTGGCGAGCACGGCCGCGAGCAGCGAAAGCAGAACGGTAGGAAGATCGTACCGCACCGGCACGGGAAGGGTGAATGCGAGCATCCCCACGTAGTGCATGGACCAGATGCCGAAGCCCATGGCCACGGCTCCGCCGGTCAGCCAGGCGCGGCGTTTCCCTTCGCGCGCGGCAGCGGTTCGCGATCCTAAGTCGAGCGCGGTATACGAAGCGGACACCGCAATGATGACGGAGAGCGTGACGAGCCAGGGATCGTAGCTCCCGCTCAACGGAGCAAATTGCGGGTTCATTAGCTATTGCCCATTGCGGGGCTTGCATTAGACCACGGGAAGTGCCTGACTGCGGCGCAAATCCCGGTCGAGCGACGTGGGATGATCCGAATACTCAACTCTATGATACTCATTCCTGCCGTAGGGCGCTATTGACGTCGGTTTTGACGGCACGCCAGCTTGCCGGGGTGGCAGCGAGAATGCTACAGAGCAGGAGGATGGCCGCCGCGCCGGCGAACGATGCCGGATCGAACGGATCGACTCCGAAGACCAGAGTACGAGTGAACCGCAGCAGAAATACAGCGAGGGCCGAGCCCAGCAGCAAGCCGAGCCCAACGGCAAAAAGAAGCTGCGCGGAAACCGTGCGGAGGATATCCCGGACTTGCGCGCCCAGAGCGATGCGAATGCCGAGCTCCTTCGATCTCCGTGCGACCGAATAGGCAAGATTCGCATAGAGGCCGATAGCCGAGAGCGCCAGCGCCGCAAGTCCAAAGAACGCGCACAGGAGAGTGACCAGACGCTCCTGCCACAGCGAATTCTGAACTTCCTGCTCCAATGTGAAAGCCTGCGCAAACGGCAAATTCGGAGCCAGCCGGCGCAGCACTGCGCGCACTCTTTTGATAAATCCTGCGGGGTCGCCATAGACCCGGACATACATGGTTCCTCCCGCGTGTCTGTCGTCAGTGGCCGTATAGTAAATCGGCGGATCGAGCTCGCGCATGGACCGGTATTTGGCGGTCCCGACGACGCCCACGATCACGGCCACGGGCGGCTTGTTTCCGTCGACTCCTTGCACAATGGCTTTGCCAATCGGATTGGTGTGGGGAAAGAACGTTTGCGCGAAGGCCCGGTTCACCACAATCGGAGCGGGGCTGCGGCCGGCATCCCCGGGTTCGAACACGCGGCCGGCAAGCAGCGGAATTCCCAGACTTTCAAAATACCCGCTAGTAACCCAATTTACGTTTGTATTTAAAAACGTTTTTGCGGGCAAGGTGGAACCAGCCGGCACGACAGTGGTCTTTGGGGCGATTCCCTCCATCAGGCCGGACCCGGCAAGACTCACAGCGCGCACTCCAGGGAGCCGGCTCACCTTGTCCTTCAAATTGAAGAGGAGTGTACCGGCTTGTGCATCGGCGTAGCCGGCGTTCCAGGGATCAATGGTGAACTCGATGACGTGAGCCCGGTCGAAGCCCGGATTGAGATGTTCCAGATTCCAAAAGGTTCTGCACATCAGCGTGGCCGTCGTGAGCAGCACAACCCCAAGCGCTACCTGAATCGCAACCGTAACGACGCCCGAGCGAGCCGAAGATTGCCGGTTGTGTGCTTTCAACTGATCGTTCAGATCGAGCTTCCAGGCGTGCCGTGCGGGCGCAATACCGAACAAGATTGTGGTTAACGCAGATAAACCCAGCACGAAGAGGAGCACAGGAGCATCGGGTCTCGCATCCAATACGACTGGCGGGGCGTACGGGCCGATTCCGCCGGGCGGCAGGAACTTCAGCAACCAGGGACAGAATGCATACGCAAGCGCGACACCCAGGATGGCACCCGGTACAGTAAGGAGCGCGCATTCGACGGCCAGTTGGCGTAACAGAGCCCAGCGCGTTGCGCCGACGGAAAGCCGGATAGCGATTTCGCTTTTACGCTCTTCCGATCTTGCGAGGAGCAGCCCGGCCACATTGGCGCAGACTCCAAGCAGGAGCAACGCAACCGCTCCCATCAGAAGCAGGACGGCGCGGGAGAAGTGATCTCGCAGTTCGGAGATGCCGCGGCTCGCGGGACGCAGTGCGATGCGGTAGGAACGTTCCCAATCGATGTAGCTTTGCAGTTGCGCAGGAGTGCCCTGCTGGGGACTGTGTGCATACCAATCGCGCCAAAGCGGTTCTTCCATTTGTTCGAGCGCTGGGAAAACGGCAGCGGCAGCGCGGCTGGAGGAGACACCCGGCGCGAGGCGAGCCAGGATTTGAAAACGAATCATTTGTTGTCCACCGGCGACCTCGGTGATCGGCGCGCCCGTGAACACCCGCGCTGCCGATATGGGAAAGCGGACGTCGGGAACGCGGTCGGCCTCGACGCCATGAAACTCGCGCGGCAGGACTCCTACCGCCACAAACGGGTAGTTCTTCACGCGAATGATGTGATTGAGGATGTCGAGGCTTCGATGGAACTGCGAGTTCCAGAACTGGTAGCTCAGGACGGCGGGAATATTCGCGGATTCGTTTGCATCTGCGGCGGTCAGTACCCGGCCAGCCACAGCGCTTACGCCCAGTTCGGAAAAGTAGTTGGGCGATACGATTTGCGTCGCAATCACACGCGCCGTGTCGCCGCTGGAAAAGACCTGGAAACTGTTGTTCGCCCAAGCTTGCTCGGCAACGGCCGCGGTGACGATGGATTTGGCCTGATTCACGGCTTCGAACTGGCGATAGAACAATGACGTATCCGGCCGCACTTGCCGGACACGATTTTTTTGGAGCAGGTAGAGATTTTGTGGCTCGCGAACCGGCAAGGGCCGCAGTAAAAGTGAATTCACGAAGCTGAAGACTGCGGTGTTCGCCCCGATGCCAAGGGCGAGTAACAGAATCACCGTGAAGGCGAGAAGCTTTTTTCCGCCCAGTTGACGAAACGCGTATCTGAGATCGCGCCACATGATGACATTTTGCAAGAGCTAGAATGAGTCGTTTGAGCCACCCCGTCCTCTTTGAACAAGAGTTCCGGACGACCCGCCCGCCTCGGCCTGTTTATTGCCATCAGGAGTTCCTAGACAAGCTGGCAGCGCGGCGAAATGAGCCGGTGGGTAAGCGCGTTTCCCTGCTGATGCAACGCATGGCGGTCGATATTAGCCGGCTGCATTACAAATCCACCAATGGAGTCAATCGCGGGTGGCGCCGCTCGCGTTTGGGCGGCAGTTCCGGATCGCACTTTTATGCCTGGTGGGCATCGGCAAGCGCGGCGCCATTGAAAGGCGCCGATATCGAAGCGGCGCCCGATCCATCTTTTTACGGGATATCCGTCATCACGACGATCATGCGCTGCTGGCGGCCGGTCAGCTCGCAAACGATTACCTGCCGCTGACCGTTCCCGATCTGCGCGGGGACGAGTACGCGCCGGAACCGTGGACATCCCCCCAAGCGCGCTTTGCCCGCAGCCGCGGCGCGGTGAGAATTCTGAAGGGGTATCCCGGATCGGGCAAAACAACGGCCTTGCTGCACGCCGGCGATGCGTCGCAAGCCGAACGCGTTTTATATCTGACCTTCTCGCCGGACTTGGCAGCCTTGGCTCGCGATTACTTCGATCGCTTCTGTTCGAGTGACCGGACCTTCACGGTTCTTACTTACCCCGCGTTTCTGGCGCAACTGTTGAGTGGACCGGTCAGCCTGCCGGATCCAGCCGAAGCCCGCGCGCAGTTCCGCCGGGATCTGTTCAACCATCAGCGGTCGCTCGGCGTGTGGTCCAGCACTCTGGACGCGCTGTACGACGAGATGTACGCGCACTTCATCGGTACCGCGTTACCGCAGCCGGCAGGGCGCTTTCCCAAAGCCGAGCGCATGCACTTGCCGGAAACCGCCTACCGAGCGCAACGTGCCCGGTATCTGGGAAACGCGGTAGATAGCGTTCTCGAAGCGGCGCGCCGGCTCGAACGGAACTCGAACACTCCATTGGCCGATCGCTATTTCCCGGAACTTGCTCTCGCCTGGCGAGCGGCGAATGCGCTCGTTTCCAAATCGCCGCAGATCCAACCGGCATTTCTGAATTACGGCTGCATTGCGGTCGATGAAGTGTAAGACCTGACGGCGCTCGAAGCTTTTGTGCTGCTGGCGCTGGCTCAGAAATACAGCGCCGGCCGGAGTGCTGCGTCCTTATTGCTGGCGGGAGATGAAGCGCAGACCGTCCGTCCCACGGACTTCGAATGGGCTTGGCTCAATGACATGCTGCACGGAACAGTCGGGCAGCCCCAGGAGTTCAAGTTATCGGTGAACCTGCGCAGCCCGCGCCGCATTGCCGACGTGGTGAACCGCGTGTGGGATTTGTACGATTATCTGCACAAGCAGGAGCGCCCGTCGGGCACCGGGTATGCGGAGATCGACGACGAAGGACCGGACCAGATCCTGTATGCGGCTGTATCGCAAGCCGAACTGCCGCCGCTGCTGAGTTCGCTCGGCGCCCGCGAAGGGTTGGCGCTGATCGCGTTCGACAAAAAGGACCTGCCGTGCGAAATTCTTCCGTTTGTGCTTTCGCCGGCCGAAGTCAAGGGTTTGGATTTTCACTCAATCTGCGTGGTGAATGGCGGCTCGCTTCTGCGGCACATTGTGAACGAGCGCGCTTTCGGCGTCGCCGATATCCTGAGCCGGCGTCTCGCAATCGATCAGCTCCGGGTGGCGCTTTCCAGACCGACCGAGCGTCTGCTTTGGGTGGATGCCGCGCCCGAAGCCGCAACGGTCAAAGAGGTAGGCCGCCTGCTCCGGCCGCCCGCCGAGGTAGCGCTGCATCCGATCACGGCAGAAGCCTTGCGCACCTCCCTCGAAGAAGAGGAACTGGACCTGGAGGAACGGTTGCAGCGCTGCCAGAAAGATGCCCGGCAGCTTGTATCCGTAAAGCCCGATCTGGCCTGGTCGCGGGCTCAGCAAGCCGTAGGGCTGCTCGGCTCGGCTGGCGATCTGCATTGCATCACCGACCTCGCAGCACGGGAAGCTACCTACCTGACCCTGGCGGAGGTTTGCTTTCAGCTCGGGTTCCGCAAGAAGAATCTTTCGCCCGAACTCGGCCGGCTCGATCTCTATCAGCAAGCCGCGGAAGCAGCGCGAAGCGCCGGAAAATTTCAACTCGCAAACGCGATTCAGACGATCGGCGTCGCGGAGGGGAGCTGTGGAGAACAGCGGCTGAACCGGATCGCGGCAGCGATTCAGGAGATAACCCGCACTCGCGAGGAGCTCCCGGCGTGGCTCATTGTCGAGGTGGCACCGCGAGCCGCTTTCTGGCTGGACGAACTGGAGCAGCACCTGGAAGTGGGAGACAATCCGATCCTGGCGCAACAGATTCTCCCGCCGTTTTTCGACGCGCTGGGAATGCCCGATGCGCAAACGCGCAAAGATCGCTTGGCTCAGCGCTCCGTTCAGATTCTGATGAAGAACGGGCGTCATGCCCAGGCTTTGACCATTCTGGAGCGTTTGCCGGAAGCCAAGCCGAAGTTAATGGCCGAGTGCTACCAGGAAACGGGCCAGTTCGCGAAAGCGGCTGCAGTGTGGCTGGAGCTCGGGGACAGAGAAAAGGCGCTGAAGTGTTACCGCTCGGCGGCCGATTTCGAAGCCGCCTTGAAGCTGGTGCGGGAGATGGAAGATCATCCCGCCCGGCCTTCGCTCGAATGGCTGAACGAGTTGGAGCGCGTGCTGGCACGGCGGCCCGACAACTTCAACCGGACGATGCTGCCGTCGGAGAAGAAGTTGCTGGAATCGATGCTGGAACGCGGCCTCGGCGTGCAACGAAAAAAGCCGGCAGTGAAGAAGAAACCGGCACCGGGTGTCGCGAAGACGACAGCCCGAAAACGGGCAACCGCAAAGCGGAGTCAGACAACGAAACCCTTACGGTAGACGTTCAAATTTTACGGCGTCGACGAGAATACGCCCATTTGCCTGATTTGTCAGTGTGACCTTCAGCGGATCTTCGAAGGTCCCAAGTTCCTGCCAGCCGCCGGCATTCTTGGTCTGATCGATTTTGAACTCTCTCCTGTCGCCGCGCCTCATGATGACGGTAAATGGCGCGTTCGTGGCTGTCCCGCCTTGCGGTAGCGAGCCGTACCAGATAGATATTCGATACCGGCCGAGCATCGGATTGTCGACTCGCCAAGTCGCTGTCTTGATCGGTTCGCCTGTTTTCGCAGGCTCGGTCCAGAACGAACCACCCAAATAATCTTTGTCGTTATCGGACATTTGCCACCCGCTTCCAGTAAGCTGCAGGTGCGCTCCGGTTGTGACCTCATCGACAGTCGTCGTTGGCGGCCCCTTGGCCACGATTTCGCGCCACTTCGCCTCGAGTTGCTTTGACGGCGGCTCGTTTTGCTTTCGCCACCGAGCGAGAACCCGGCTCAATCGCGCGACAATACCCGGCTCCGAAGCGGCGATATCGTGGTACTCGTCTGGATCGGACTGGTCATCGAACAACTGCTGCTTACCCGTGCGCTCATTCAGAATGAGCTTGTAACGTTCGTCGCGTACGGAGCGAAGCGGCACCAGAATGTCCTCTTCACCGAAGATGTAGTCGTGAAGCTTGGCTTTATTGCCTCGTATCATCGGAACCAGGCTCTCTCCCTGAGCATCCGGCTTGGGCGCAACATTCGCCAGTTGCAGTAGAGTGGGCGCGATGTCGATATGGGTGGCGAGCGCGTTGATTGTTTTTCCTTTGGGAATTCCCGCGCCCCAAATAATGGCGGGCACGTGCATGATCTGGTCATATAGGGACCGGTGATCGAATGTGAGAAAGTCCTCCGGATGCGAGTACAGCAGTTCGCCATGATCGGATGTCAGGAGAACCACCGTGTTCCGGTCCATCCCTTTGTCGCGGAGCTTCTGCAGAACTTTCCCGAAGTAGGAATCGACGAAGCGGATCTTCCCGTCGTAGAGTTGCGTCATGCGCTCAACGGCTTTCTGGTCACCCAGATCGGCCCACCGAAACAGCTTGCCGCCTTTCAAGTCCCAACCCGTATTCATGACGTTCGGATATGCGTCGCTCTTAAAGATGTCGAACTCGGGTGGCGGATTGTACGGCGAATGCGGCTCGAAGTAGAGCAGGAACAGAAAGAACGGAGCATCGTGCTTTCGGTCCAGCCACTGCAATATACGCTGGGTAGCGGCGGGGGCCTGATACTCCGGATTGTCTAAGCCGCGCCGCTCCGTGATACTGGGCGGCTGTTGCTGGCCCTCATCGTATTCATCGAAGCCGCGACCGGTGATATTCTTGCCGGCCACACTGTTATTCACAAATGCCGCGGTGTGATAGCCTGCCCGCTTCAGCCATTCCGCCAGCATGATCGCGTCGGGCTTTTGAGCCTCCATGTTGCGCGGGAAGAAAATGGTGACTCCGTGCCGGGATGGATATTGCGAGGTCATCATCGAACTATAAGAAGGAGCCGTCCATGGCGCCGCTGAGTAAAACCGCGCGAAGCGCACTCCTTCGCGCGCCATGCGATCCAGATTCGGACTGGTTTCGCGCGGATTGCCCCAGGCATGCAATTGGTCCGCCTGGCATTGATCGAGCGAAACCAGAATGATGTTGAGTTTCGGCTGCGCAGCTGCCACCTGAACGACAGCACACGCAGCAAACAGGAGCGGGAGCTTTACCATAAGAGCTTGAGTGCGATCTGCGAGATCCGCCCATCCCGGGCGCTGCGTACGGAGCCGAACAACGCATCGCCTACTGTCATGTCGGGTACGTTCCATTGCGGATGGTTGAAGATATTGAAAAACTCGAATCGCAATTCGGACCGTAGCCGCTCGGTGAATGGCGTGTCTTTGATGAATGACATATCCCAGTTGTTCAGCCCAGGGATCTCAACGATATTTCGTCCGGCATTTCCAAACGTGCCCAGGGGAGTGAGGCTGAAGCACAACGTATCGAAGTATCTGTTGATCGTCCGGTCGCCGTGCGGCAGGTTGCCGTCGCAACTTCGATTCGCCCGCTGAAACGGAAACCCTCCCACGTTAGCGCGGTCACCCGGAACTGTGACCGAATAGTAATTGCCAGTCATAAAGGTAGCGATGCCGTTTATGCCCCATCCGCCGGCCAGCTTGTCCACAAGCCCACTCGCGTTAGAAAGGAAGCGCTTTCCGCGGCCGAACGGGAGCTGGTACACCCAGCTTCCGGTGAATCTGTGGCGGACGTCATAATCCGAATTGCCGCGGTCCTCGCGGAGTTGATGAGCATTCTGATGCCACGATCCGCCCGATCCGCGCGATGCGGTATCAATAGCATGTCCGTAGGTGTATCCCGCCAAAAAGGACAGCCCGTTCCCGAAGCGCTTCTCCAGCTTGCTCTGCAGCGCATCGTAATCCGAGTTCTCCTGGAAGTTACCGGAGAGGATGTCTCCGAAGTTCGGAAATGGCCGGCGCGTAATGATCGGGGTGATAGCGTTGGGGTTGGCCGGCAGATAAGCCTGGTTGATGTTCACCCGTTCTTCAAGCTTGGTGCCCTTATTTCCCGCATACGCGATCTCGGTAAGCCAAGTGCCGGCAAAGGAGTGCTGAATCCCGAGGTTCCATTCGTGAATGTACGGCGTGCGATCGCTTGGGTCCACCGAAAACGGCGAAAGCGTACCGACGGGGAAATTAGGCGATGATGGATCCGGGAAGGCGTCCCGATTCCAGCTCAGGTTCGGCACTGTGGCGTTGCCGGTAAGCGAGGCCGCGAATACAAGCGGAGGCGCGTTGATCTTGAATTGCAACTCGTTTCCCTGTGTCTTGGCGTAGAACAATCCGTAGCCGCCGCGGATCACCGTGTTGTGGCCCATGTCGTATGCGAAACCGACACGCGGTCCGAAATTGTTGTAATCGGGAAACCAGATCCCTTGACGCAGATTCGGGTTGTAGATGAGTCCTGGGATGTTGCGCTTGATGGGCGATTGAGCCTGACTGATTCCTACCACGAAGGCGTCGAGCGACGTATCGAAGTAGCCTTCGTGGTGATCACGATCATAAAACGGCTGATCGTATTCATAGCGCAGACCTAAATTGAGCGTGAGCTTTGGTGTGAGCTTAATATCATCCGTTGTAAAGAAGTTCAGCGACTTCGATCGCCAGTGCCCCACACCCAAGCCGATCTGAGCGCTCATGGAAGCTGTGTCACCGAGCAGAAAGTCCGAAACGGAATTGCCGGTGTATTGACCGGTGAAAGAAAACGTACCGTTGTTATTAAGCCCCAGGCGCTGATCGAACCGGATGAAGCGAAGATCCGCACCGAACTTAAACGTCTGGCGGCCTTTCACCCAGCTCAATGTGTCATTCACCTGTGGAACGCTATCCAAGCCACCCTGGTTGATACCGGCGCCGCCGCCTGCATAGTAGCCGCCACTCAGGCTCACACTGGGCAGGCCGTATTCAGCCGAGGTCTGATTGAGATGAATGCCGATTGCGTTCGCCAGACTCGTCGGAGTGTGCTCCCAAGTGTTAAACACATTCGAACGGTTGTAGGCCACATTGAACACATTCAGCACGCGCGGATTAAAGATATGGATTTCCTGAATCACGGCATTCTTTCCGCCGTAAGGAAAGTCGCTGCCGGAGAGAACTCCGATACCAGGCTGATACAGGCTGGAGTCGAAATCCGTGAACCGGCCGAACAGGGAGTCGGCGGCAGAAATCTGGTAGTCGATCCGGATGCCCCACTGCAGATCGTCGCGATTCGTGCTCTTCTGAACGACATAGTTGGTCCCCGGAAGATTCGCGTTCGGAACAGGGGTGTACTGGATGAAATTCTTCGTAACCGACGAGATCCGGTTTCCGGGGATTGTGCTGTTTGGAAACGGAGCGCCTGTAAGCGGATCGACAATGGCGCTGCCCTTTGAGGACTTCAGACCTGCGAGGTTTCCGGCAAGCTGTGCCGGAGTGGGCACTAACGCCGTGAGTGTGTTGCTCTTTCGGCTGTGCAGGGATTCCCAATTGCCAAAGAAGAATAACTTGTTTTTGACAACCGGGCCGCCCGTGGTGATCCCGTACTGGTTCTGCCGGAACGGCGCTTTCGGATGGGATGTATAGTTGTCGAAGAAATTCGCTGCGTCCAGATCCGAATTCCGCAGGAACTCGTACGCCGAGCCATGCAATTCGTTGGTTCCGGATTTGCTAATCAGGCTGATGTTGCCGCTGCCTTGCCCGTATTCAGCCGAGAAAGCGTCCTTCTCGATCTTGAACTCACGGATGGCATCCACCGATAACAGAATGCTCGGCGAATTAAACCACATATTGCGGGTTTCGACGCCATCGATCAGATAGCTGTTCGCGTCTCCCCGCCCGCCGGAAATATGCACGGCGAGATCCGAGCGGCCGCTCTGATTGGTAATTGTCGCGCTCCTCGAGGTGTAGGCTGGCGCAACACCAGAAGAAATGTCTGCCAACTGCATGAAGTTGCGGCCGTTGAGAGGCAATTCGACGATCTGGTTTGTGGTGATGACCTGACCTAGCTCGGAGGTTTCGGTTTGCACCTGTTCGGCCGAAGCCTGGACAACAATGTTCTGCGTAATCTGACCTACTTCAAACTGAATGTCTGCGCGAACGGTTTGATCGACCGGGAGGTTAATGCCGGATACGCGATACGTCTTGAAGCCTGTCGCCGTGGCGGAGAGCGCGTAGGTTCCGGGCGGCAACTGAGGAAAGGCGAAGTTTCCCGTATCATCGCTCACGGCAGTCCGCTCAAGCCCGGTAGCCGGGTTGGTTAAGGTGATTGTGGCCTTCGGAACGGCAGCACCGCTTTCATCCGTGGTGCGGCCGAGGATGGTTCCGGAAACGATCTGAGCAGCAAGGTACGCACACCAGCTAAGCAGGAAAACAACAGAGCAGACCCGATTTGCCATCAAGTCAGTATATTGAAGAGTCCTGTAGTATCAAAATGCGATTCGGGCTACACGTCTCGAGGCCGCACGTACCAATCAAGAGACTCGTCGACAGATAACCGCTGCGGTTCTCTCGCCGCTTCCGGGTGAGTTGCCCGGAATCTCTCCAGCATGAACTTTTTCAGCTTCCCTACAACGTCCGGATGGGCCGCCGCTACGTTTGTAAATTCGCCGGCATCATTCTTGTGATCGAAAAGTCGTACATACCGCCCGGGGGTTGGGTTATCCGTCACATACCCGTCCTGCCGTTTGCGCTTGCCCGAGCAAAATACCAGCTTCCAGCGGTCCGTCCGTATATATGCCTCTTCGTTTTCCAGATACTCGCTGAAAATCCACTTCCGCGGCGCATCCACCCGGCCGCCCTGTAAATACCCGCGCAGGCTCTGCCCGTGCTGGATGGGCAAAGGTTCAATGCCCAGCAGGTCGGTGAGCGTGGCAGGGACGTCGACATGTTCCGTCATATCCCGCACTACGCCTCGCCTGATTCGCCCCGGCCATCGCATCATAAGCGGAACGCGTAAGGCTGGATCGTATCCGCAATGCTTTTCAAAGCGGCCATGCTGTCCGAGGCAGTAGCCGTGATCCGCCATATACACGACGAGGGTGTCGCGGTCCAGTCCTCGCTGCTCGAGCGCATTCAGGAGCCGGCCAACATTCCGGTCGACATATTCGACTGACGTGTAATACGACGCAATGATGCCGCGCTTATCGCGATCCGATAGGTTCCGAAAAATGAGTGGAATCTGCGGGCCGTCCTGCGGGCCGACAACTGGTGGTGTGAATCGCTCCGGATCGTAGCGGCCCCGGTCTTCGAGTGGAAAATCGTAGGGCGAATGCGGCTCCATGAAGCTCACCCACATGGCGAAAGGCTTGTTTCGATGTGCATCCAGAAACTGTTCCGCGAGTTGAAGCTGATAGAGAGAGCGCATGTCCGATTCGAAGCGCGGATACGGTAGCTCATCGGCATTCAGCCAGATCCGCGCAGGATCTTTGAATGGATGCCACGGGGGTTTCGTGGCGATGCCGGCCGGTACCGGCCGCGGCTTCACATTCTGTTGCCACGCGCGGGTTACTTCGCCTTCCGTGCAGGGGATATGGAATCCGTGTAGTTCGGGTTTGGCCGGAACGTTGAAATGCATCTTGCCAAAAACGGCGGTTGTGTAGCCGGCCTTTTTGAGTTGGCGCGCCAGCGTAGGCTTATCTTCGGCGAGCGGGGTAGGCAAGCGAGTGACACCAGCCATGTGAGGCATCTGTCCCGTAAGGAAGCTTTGGCGGGAAGGAGTGCACACCGGGGAATTGCAGTAGTGTGCGGCAAACCGTGTGCCTTGCGATGCGAGCCGGTCCAGGTTTGGCGTACGCGCCATCCGGTTGCCATCGCAACCGAGTACGTAGCCGGCATGATCGTCGGCAAGAATGTATACGAAATTCGGTCTGCGATCTCCTGCTTTACCCACGCGACTTGCAGGAATGGCTTGCGCCGCAACGGCCATCAGTTCTCGTCGAGTCAGAGCCATATTGAGTTGAGATTAGAATAGCTCCAGCCATATGAGGGCAACACTTGTATGCATCGTCATAGCAGCAGGTTTCCTCCCGCTGCCGGGAAATTGCGCCGAAGCGATCAAGATCAATCCCGACAATCCGAAGTACTTTCTGTTCCGGGGGAAGCCTCTGATTCTGATTACGGCATCGGAACACTACGGTTCGGTGATCAACCGACCGTTCAATTTCGAAAAGTACTTAGATGACGCGGCGAAGCACAAGATGACCTTGACGCGGACGTTCCTGCTGTATCGCGAGTTGCAGAGCGCGCGGAATCCGTCTTCCCCCTGCAAGCCCGAATCTCCGGATTACATTTCGCCGTATGTGCGGAGCGGCCCCGGTAAGGCGAAAGACGGCGAACCTCTTTATGATCTGGACCAATGGAATCCGGAATATTTCGACAGGCTGCATCGTTTCTTAGCCGAAGCCTCGAAGCGCGGCATTGCCGTCGAATTGACCCTGTTCAGCAACACGTACGCGGATAACATCTGGGCGCTGAATCCGTTGCGCGCGGAAAACAACAAACAGCACGTGGGGCAAGTGGCCTGGCAGGACTACAACACGCTGAAAGATCCGGAGCTGGTTCAACGCCAAAAAGATTACGCGCGCAAGATTATTCAGGAAACCAGCGAGTACGACAACGCCTACTACGAGATCTGCAACGAGCCGGGCGGCGGTCTTCCGGGGCATCCTACGCCCGCCGATGTGGATCGCTGGCAAGCGGAAATGGCCGGTGTCGTTCGGGAAGAATTGAACCGGCTCCAACGGCCGCATCTGATTTCAGGCGCGCAGGCGTTTACGTATAGCCCCAGCGTTCAAATTCCACTGGATGGCGCGTTTCGAAACACGATTTTCAACATAGTCAACGATCACCCGCTGCCGGATACATCCCTGGGCGGACATGTGTATCAAATGGGGCACTTCATGTCGAAGGAGTTGATGCTGCCCGAAGTTGCCGCGTTTTGCAAGGCAGCTTATCAAGAGAAAAAGCCGGTGGTATTAGATGAAGATAACGCCGCGAGTATTTACCGCGATCCCGTGGGGTGGACCATTCACAGGAAGCGGGCCTGGACCGCGCTGTTGAACGGCGCGCAGTACGATTACATCGATTTCTCGATTACGGTTGGCTCGGAAGCGGGGACTCCTGCTTCGCGGCACGATCTCCACACCTGGATGCAGCACTTATCCGAGTTCATGTCGAGCTTCGATTACATTCATGCAAAGCCAACGACGGAATGGGTGAAAAGTTATCCCAGCGATCTGACGGCTTCTGGCCTGGCAGTGCCCGGCCGCGATTATGCCGTGTATCTCGCCGATAGTCGCGAGCTCACTGATCCGAGGGTGGGACAACCGATCGCAGGCGATGTAAATTTGGCTTTGCCGGATGGAGAGTATCTTCTCAGTCTTTATTCGCCGGTTACGGGCGAATATTCACCAGCGGTTCCCGTGCACGGCGGGCGAACGGAAACGCTTCATCTTGTGCCGTTCCAGCAAGATGTTGTGATTCGGGTAAGGCGGCGGTAGATCATCCGGGCTGGTTTGACCATTCGGCTGCGGCCAGATACCCTGCATCCACCAGCAGCGTGGTTCCGGTGATCCCGGATGAATGCTCCCCGGAGAGATACAAAATCGCATCGGCAATTTCCCGCGGGGAAAGAGCACGGTTGAGCGGCACTCGATCGATCCGCTGTCGAAGCGCCTTCTCCGGATCCGGCGACTTGCTTACATGAAAGCGGAACATGGGCGTATCGGTAACGCCCGGGCAAACGCAGTTCACACGAATGCCAAATGGAGCCAGATCCAGTGCGAGACTCTTGGAGAGCATGGCCACGGCTCCCTTCGAAGCCACGTAGGCGGGAGTGTCCTTCTGGGCGACGAAACTGGACACAGAACCGACATTGACGATGGTGGGATGCGATGACTTACGCAGCGCCGGCAAAAGATACTTCGTCATGAGGAACACGGAGCGAACATTGACATTCATGACAAGGTCCCATTCGCCGGCTGTGCATTCCTCGATGTTCTTCACCAGCACGATTCCGGCGTTGTTGACGAGGTGATCGACATGCTGGAACGTCTTCGCTACCTGATCGACGGCCGCGATAATCTGCGTTTCTTCAGCGAGATCGACCTTGATAAATTCGCAAGCGGCCCCCGAGGTCTGAATTTTACCGGCTGCTTCCCTGCCTCGCTCGGGATTGGAATCGAGGAGCGCGACGGCGGCGCCCTCCTCGGCAAAACGCTCCGCGACGCTCAGGCCAATTCCCGACGCAGCGCCTGTGACAACCGCGACGCGGCTCATGCGAGCAGACCACCGGGGTAACGCTCGAATACTTCGGGATCGTAGATGGAGGCGATGATGTCGCCCTCCCGCCGGAGACGCGCCCATGATGCGTCCGCCTCCATCATGCTCTCCATCACTCCGAGATAAAGCCCACGCTCAATATTTCCGTATTTGAAAAAGCAGTCCGTAATCAGCACCGTGCCTTTTGCCGTTTGGATGCAAACCCCCAGCGAAGAACGGTGGTGAACGCCTGCCCAGAAGACGCGAATTCCCGGTAGGACCTCTTCTTCCTCAGCCAGCAGCCGCAGCTTTTCCCAGCCTTCGTTTTGAAGATAATTGTTCACTTCGGGAGGAATGCGGAGGTGACGCGGGACATGCAGGTGATAGTAGGGCGCTTGAAAATCCTCGATCCAGCCTTTGCGCGAAATACAAATTTGGGCGTTGCGAAATAAATGGATATTGGCGGTGGCATAAGCTTGCAGAGGTGTCACAATTACCGTTGAAATATCACCTACGCTAAGACGTTGCGACTGCAGAATGTTCTCGGGCAACTGATCGTCAGAGCGAACGATTTGCGCTTCCGGGAAGCCAAAGAAATTTCGCCACGCCTCATTAATCACGGAAAGATCCCGAGGCGGTCCAGTGTTGATGAGGATGTTTCGGCCTCCGCCACGGACGAGATAAATCAGCGTATACATCTTCTCGCGTTTATCCCAGTTGTGCATCCAGTAGACTTCGGGTCCGGGGACCCAGAACGTGCCTGCGATGAAGGCTTGGACGGAGTAAGTCATTTCTCTGGTTCTACGGCAATTCGGAACTGCTTTACAGCAGTTGAAAATACCCCAATGTCACTGCCCAGGCTGAGCACGCGAAAACCTTTTTCCATCCAGTGCGCGGCGGCTGAGGGCGATGCAGGAAGGAACCCCGGCGCGACGCCGTGCTTTTTGCATGAATGGACCAGCGCGTCCATCGCCGCAAGGAAGCGGCTATTTTCAAAATCGGCCGGGATGCCCATCGATACGGTGAGGTCATAATGGCCCATCCACGCGATGTCCACGCCAGGAACGCCAACGATGTCGTCCAGATTCTCAAAAGCCTTGGCGGTTTCGAGCAGAAGAATCACCGTTACTTCTTCGTTCGCCTCTGCAAAAAAGGACGGTCCACCCGCGCTGTACAGGTCATGCGCGATCCCCAGCGCGACGCCTCTACGGCCCGCCGGGGCGTATTTCAACTGGACAACAATATCTTCCGCTTGCGCTCGCGTTTCCACTCTGGGAACCATCACACCGCGTGCACCCAAGTCGAGAACCCGCGAAAGAGGCGCGTATCCAAGATCCGGAACACGCGCGATCGGATAGATGCTGCAACCGCGGCACGAACTGATCATCTCGGCCAACAATGCTATATCGCAGCGCCCGTGTTCCATGTCATAGATGACGAAGTCGAGCCCAGCGGCGGCCAGGATCGGACCGATGCCAGGCGTGAAGAACTCCAGGACCATCTGGCCGAAGATCCATTCCCCGCCCCGGAGCTTTTGACGAAACGTGCTCATACGGCTGTGGCCAGCGCGGCCTTGTACCGTTGGAGCTTCTTCAAGAAACCGGGCCGTGTCAGGACTTCCCGATTCACCACATAGGGCGGGCACTCTCCGCGACGGATGGCTAACGCGCCTTCGCAATCGATGCGACCCATATCGCGAAAGAGTTCCTCGGTCCAGGCGATGGAATGCGAGCTAAGGATGACATTATCCATTGCGAGAAGAGGAGAATCCGGATCAACCGGTTCGCGCTCGAAAACATCGAGAGCAGCGCCGCGGATGCGTCCCTCTTGGAGCGCTCGTATGAGAGGCTGCTGTTGCACAATCGGCCCACGAGCCGTGTTGATAAGTACGCCTTCCGGTTTCATGAGGCTCAGTTCGCGATCGCCGATGAGACCTCTGGTTTCATCGGTGAGCGGGCAATTCACCAGGACATAATCGGACTGCGCTAGCAAATCGTCCAAGGCTACGAGAGTAACGCCTAACTTGTGCGCGTGCTGCTCGGAAACGTATGGATCAAAGGCGAGAAATTTTCGGACTCCAAACGGCTCAAGCAAGCGAACTACTTCGGAGGCAATATTGCCCAGCCCGATGGTTCCGATCACGCGGTCCCGCGGCTCGCGCCCCAGATACCGAGTGCTCTCGATCCATTTCCCACGCCGCACCAACCGGTCCTTCATCACGAGGTTGTGAGACAGGGCCAGGATACACAGGACGATCGCCTCGGCAACGGGACGAACCACCCCAGGAGGAGTGATGTATACGGCAATGTCGTGTTCGGTGCAGCTCTTCAGGTCGACATTGTCATAGCCCACCCCGCAGCGTCCAATAGCGCAGAGCCGCTCCACACCGTCGAGCGATGCCGCGGTGATCTTCGGCTTCAGCGAGATGAGAACATCGCAGTCTTTGAATTGATCGGGAATATACTCCACGCGGTACTCCCGAAGAATTCGATACGCGAGATTCGGAACACCCTCCAATAGCGAAAGGCCGATGTCCGGGAAGGCCAAGCGGCCCTGTTCATCGAGGAAATCGGCAGAGAAGGTTATTCGAAAGTCAGCCGGCATCACCGCGGCTATGCCTTTCGATCCAGAACAATCACCCAATCGCGAAAGATGGGAAACTCCGGAGCCTGCCAGGCGCCTGAAGAATCCGGCTTTACCTTTCCGATGACGTGCTGCGAGCCATCGCTCGGATTCCAGAAGAACGCGTTGTACTCGGCCTGTTCCAGATTCCGAAAACGGACGCCCTTTCGTCCGTTGGGGGCAAACGCGATCACCGCTTCTCCAGGTATGTGCGCAGCGAAGGGCTGCCAGTAATCCTGCTCGTTCCAATGCGGCTCGATCAGTTCCGGATTCGGTTCAAGGTGCCACCACGAGTAGCGAGCGAGAAGTGATTTGGCCAGACCGAGTTGGCCGGATCCAGGAAGTTTGTAAGCAACTTCCCAGGGCGTGTCGCCCCAGGAGTGGCCGTGCGGCGAAAGGCCGTAGGGTTTTTCGAGCGTGTTTACCTGCCAGATGCCGTTTGCGCCATAGGTGTGGCCGGCGGTGCCACTCAACAGGCACGCCCAGAACATGAAGCGCTGCACCTCTTGGCGGCTGGCTTCCTGAATGCCTTCGTAGCAGACTTCGCCTACCAGTGCCGGCATCTTCGGTTCGGCGCGAAGCGAACGCACGACGCTGTTGACGGTATTGGGAGCACTTTGCCGGTCATTATGCCCGGTCTGCAGCATATCAAAATCGAGCACCGAGGCATCATCCATACAATCGCGCGCGCTGCGTGAGGGATGGATGGTGACCGGGCGCGCGAAGGCGTCCGTGGCATGCACGTACCGGGCAAGCTCCGTCCAGCCGTGCTTCTGAGTCTCCGCGTCGGTGTCGCGAGTTTTCGAAAGGTAATACGGCATGGTCCCCTCGCCCGCGAGACACCAAATGACCGGATAAGCGCCCCAGCGCGCGATCAGATAGCGCCAGTGCTGCTTCATTTTCTGCACGCCCATGATGGGCAGAAAATATCCCCAGCAACCGACGATGCACGGAACGATTCCATGATCGACAAGGTGCTGAATCCGAATATCCGCCATATCGAAATACGCCGGATTGATAGCGGTGTAATTCTGCTGCCAGGGGAAGCCGGCTTCGTTTGCGCCGCGCGGGTCGAAGGGCGGCATATCGGGATAGAGACCCGCCACGATCTGCACAACGGTGAACCCTTTCTCCACGCGGTCCGCGGTGAGGGTTTGGAACCCGTCGGGCCAGGTCAGGCGTTTGCACAACCCCATCCACCAGGTATCGCCCAGCCAGAAGAACGGTGTGCCGTCGGCTTGCTGAAAGTGGCGCTTGTCGTCAGCAACGCGCACGAATCCGTGGCGGAAGAGATGATTGCTGCCCGTGTACGGCGCAACTTCCAGTACTCCGCGCTGTCCGTGAAGGTCCGGGTTGCCGGTATCGCTACAAACGGTCCGGAACGCATAGCGGCCCGTCTCAGACGGTGCAAATCGCACGCGCCAGATTTGCCCGCCGCCCCAAAAGGCGGGAACTCGTAGCTCACGGCCGGAGGGCGATTGAAAGATGACATCCAACTGTACTTCGTTGAATGGATCGCGGTATGCCTTCCCGGATGAGTAACTCCACTCGGCCGCGCAGTTCTGAGTTCCATACCGTGCTTGCGCAGCGGAGGACAGTGTGCCGGTCATAAGCACAGCGGAAGTACGGCAGAAATCTCGCCTGGAAATTGTCACGACTGATATATCTATCAGAACCCGTCAGAACTGTATGCGCGCGCTGAGCTGAATCGCCCGCGGATCATTCGATGTTGCTCCAAAGCCGCCGGTACCCAGCAGGGTTTTGCCAAATACAGGGGACGTGAGCGATGTGCTCGGGGCTGGAAACCATGCTGTGTTCGCTACGTTGAATGCTTCCCCGCGGAGTTGGAACACCAGGCGTTCACGAATCGGGAACGTCTTGAACAGAGAGACGTCGGCGAGCGCTGGTCTGGATAGCCGCACATTCGGGAATAGCGGTGTGAGCGCATTCAGAGAATAGGTCGGCTGTTGAATCCAGGCCGGCTTCAGCCCGCTGCTGCAGTTATGTTGCGCACCCGCCAAGTCGATCCAGCAATTGTTGAAATAGAGCTGGGCACTCGAATTCGGAAGCGCCGGATTTACGCCCGTCGAGTACGCTCCCACCGGCGCAGCAATCGGCTGCCCCGCGGTGAAATTAACAACCGCGTTAATCTGCCATCCGCCGAACGCGCCGCGCAGAAATCCATTACTGTGCTTGAAAAACGGCAACTCGTAGCCTCCGCTGAAGCGCGTTTGATACGGCTGGTCGGAAGTAGTCAACTGGCGGAGCAGATGGCTGGAAGCATTGGGCAAAAGAAAGCCGCTGCCGCCGGTCGCATCCTGCGAGTTGAGAAAGCTCATCGCTTGCATGTTCTTCGAGAGCGTCAGGCTGATTAGGAAGTAAAACCCGGAAGAAAATCGCTTTTCAATGCGCGCCTGCATGGAGTTGTACCAGGTGCGTCCCATCGGCACATATTGCTCGATGACTCCGCCAGTTGGAGAAGCGTTTCCGGCGCTGCTGGTCAGGCTGACCCCCGTGACGCCATTCGTGGAGCTGGTGCTCGCGATCAGATATTGGGGATAGGGGACAAGCGTCTGCATCAGCGGAATCGTCGCGCCGTTCAGATTACTGCCCGGCAAACGGCCTTGAAATGCATTGGGGACGGCGGTATTCAACGCGCTGCCGTATTGCGCGAGTTGCGCCGCTGAAATGGTATCGACATTCACACTTGTTTCGAGTTGAGCAGTTCTCGAACCCACGTATCCGGCCTCCACCATAATGTTCCACGGCAATTGCCGCTGGACGCTAAAGGAATACTGCCAGTTCCGCGGAATTGTGCGGCCGCCGTACGGAGCTGTGATGCTTTGCCCGAGCAGTGTCGCCAGTCCGAGAGAGCTGCCACTCGGCTGGACGATGCCGGTCGGATAGGGATTACTCAGACTATTCGCGGGAGTTACATTTCCGTTGATGGAAGCTACATAATTCGTCGTCGTGGTGTAACCCTGGGTGCCAGGGATGTCGAAAGTCGGTAAGTAGTAGAGACCAACTCCGCCGCGAAGCACCGTCTTGTCGGTTAGCCGGTAAGCGGCGCCGAAGCGAGGCTGAAAATTGTTGTAGTCATTCACATATGCCGCGCGGTCGTTGTTGCCGACGAACGTGATGCCGCCGTACAAAGTGCGGAAGTTCGGAACCTGCAGCGGACTTAACGCGCTGTAAGCAAACCCGGAATTTAGACGATTGAAGCGTTCCGTTAATGGGCTTTCGAAATCCCACCGGCCGCCGATGTTAAGAGTAAGCCGGTCATTGACTTTCCAATCGTCCTGCAAGAAGACGGCGTAATAATGGCTGCTGTAGGCAAATAAGCCGGGTATGGGAACGGTGCCCGAGGTCGGATATCCCAGGATCACATCAGCCCAGCCATTGCCCTGCCCGGCGGCGGGAGCCGTTGGATTGGCTTGCGTGAACGTGGAATCGAAAGCAAACGTTTCCGGGGATGGCGCACCGTCGTTATTCAATACGACGTTGAATTGAGTACCAAACTTGACACTGTGACGGCTGATGATTTTTGTAAGAACGGCCTGCGTGGCGTAAGTATTTGTCTTTGTCTGGGTTGAGAACGTGGTCCCGAGGGGTTGCAGCGTGGTCCCCCCGTTTGTCTGGCTAACAGTGATCACCGGAAATGCAGGGTTTGGCAAGGACGCTGCAAACGAAGCCGGGAAACCGAGTTGGGTCGGATCAAACCCAAGATCGTAAGGATTCACGGCGAAATTATGGCGCTCGAACCCAAAGCGGATATCGAAAACCGTACTGGGATTCAGCGTGGAGGTGAGAGTAATAGCGCCGCCATGGTTAATGCGGTAATGCAGATACTGATTGGTTGCGGCCGGATTCGCGTATCCATACGTTGGCTCCACCTGATGCCGTCCGCTTTGAAAGTACGAGAAGGAGATGTGATTCTTCTCGTTAATTGTGTCATCCACGTTGTATATGAACGCGTCGTAGGTGTCGGTAGAAACGCTGCTGCCGTAGAAATAGTTGTTGAGTTCGCCCGGCGCGTTTGGCACGGGGTAGGAGTTCAGAAGGTTAATCCCGACGGGATTCAAGCGGCTGGTGGGAATTTTGTTTCCGGCAAACGGAGTACGCGTACCGCTATTCGTGCACGGCGCGTTATAGGTGAGCGTCGTGTTGCACGGGTCATAGATGGTGAATCCGGATTGCGTGAAATCGCCTTGCCGTTCCGGTACGGTCGGAACGGAGGCACTCAACGGCTGCGGGATGCTGTCCTTGATGCGCTCCCAGGAAAACATCCAGAAGATTTTGTTGCGCAGATCGAAGACTTTTGGCATGTAGAGCGGACCGTCCACCTCGATTCCGGGTTCTTGCCAGTGGTAAGCCGTGCGGCGCTGGCGCAGAGCATTATTTTCCCAACGATTGGCATTGAAAATCGTGTTCCGGACGTAGTCGTAAGCGGCGCCGTGAAACTGGTTTGTGCCGCTCTTAAAATCCACGTTGATGTTGCCGCCGCCCGTGTGCCCGATCTGGGCATCGAAAGCGCTTGATTCCACGTTTACTTCCTTCACCGCATCCGGAGAAGGGACAAAGGTCAGCTCGCCCGGATTCCCGTTACTCTCGCTGTTCGTATCAGGCAGCCCGTTTAACGTAAAGTTATTTCGGTAAGAGAGACTGCCGTTGATCTGCATGGAATCCATCCCACCGTTGTCGAAGGGGCGAATGGAATTGGCGCTGTCCGTACCCCCAAAGTAGACGCCGGTTGTGAGCGTGGAGAGCAGGAAGCTGTTCCGCCCCTCGATTGGCGTGTTTGCCACCAGACGCTCGCTCACAATCTGCTCATGCGAAGCCGACTCGGTATCCAACTGAGGCGCTTCGGCGGTAACGATCGTCTGCTGCGTAACCGCTCCGATCGCCAATTTGAAATCCGCGGCGCGGCGTTCATTGGCACGTAATTCGATTCTCGGCTGCTCTGCGCGCTGAAATCCCGGCTGTGTTACCGCGACGCTGTAATTACCGGGCGGCAGCAGAGGCACCACGTAAAGCCCCGCGTCGTTTGTGACCGCGGGATAAACAACGCCCGTATCGAGATTCTTGACTTGGACCTGCGCGCCGGCAATGACGGCTCCGGCGGGGTCAGTAACAGTCCCGCTGATGGTGGCTCGCACTTCTTGCGCCGGAATTGGGTGGTATAGCAGGCAAATCAGGGAAGGAATTACGAGCAAAAGACGCGCTATTACTCGCGTCCGAGACTTAAGCGCAGAAAACGCCTTGATCTCCGGCATGGAGACCTCCTTGAGACCCGTAGCACGTTGAAGGGTTTGAAACGTATCAAACCCTGCTTATGGGGAATTCTACTTGCGCCTTACTCACCTGTCAATGGTATTTCTACTGTCTTGGATTGTTTGTTCGTAAAGCTTTGGAGGCCGCCAATTCCGCCGTTCCAACCAGCCAACAGTCCTACAGGCTGGGCTCGGCCCACCGCAGACTTGCGGCCGCCCACACAGAGATTCGTCCAAGTCCTTCAACGAACGGCTAATTCACCGCTAGCGGCCTTTTTGACAGTTCTACGAAAACTCCCAGACGCCGCGAAACGAACTGTGATATACCGTCGTGATTGGTTGAAACGTTACAATTCGGGAGTATAGGCCGATTTCTTCCGGTCGCCTAGCCGCTCAACCAGCACCTTCGTAAGGAGAGACTGTTCGATGATTCTTTCGAGAGAGCTGCTGCTGCCTTTAGCACTTGTGCTCGCATCTCCGCTCCTGTATGGCGCCGACTGGCTGACAGACGGCGGCAGTCCACAGCGGGTCGGTTGGCAGCGCGAAGAGAAGATTCTCAGCCCCGCCACCGCCAAAGATATCAAGCTGCTATGGAAAATCAAGCTCGATAACGCGCCGCGTGAAATGCACAATCTGTTTCCACCTCTAATTGCCGACAAGGTCAACACGTCCGCGGGCCCCAAACAGATCGCCATTGTGGCAGGTGTTTCCGACAACCTCTTCGCGATCGATGTAGAGACCGGTGAACTCATCTGGAAAAAGCATTTTGAAAACACCTGGACACCGCCGCCGGGACCTCAACGGAATGGGGGACCCCTCTGCCCCGGCGGCATCACGGCCACGCCGGTCATTGAGCCGACCGGTACGCCCGGCAAATACACCATAATGGCGGTCTCCTGGGACGGACGCTTGCACCAGATCAATGTCGCGGATGGAGAGGACGTGGCGGCTCCGGAAAAGTTTATGCCGCCCAACGGCAAGCCGTACGCTCTCAATCTTTGGAAGAGCGTCATTTACACGCACACGGCACAAGGTTGCGGCGGTAACCCGAACGATGCCTACGCGTTCGATCTGCCGACCGGCAAGGTTGGTTCCTGGGGGCCGGCAGGGGGTGGCATGTGGGGCCGCGAGGGTCCTGCGATCAGTCCAAGCGGAGTCATGTACACCGGAACCGGAGACGGCCGCTGGGATCCGGAGGATGGCATTTTCGGGAATGGAATCGTGGGTCTGAAGCAGAATCCCGAAACAAAGGCATTGGAACTTGTCGATTACTTCGCCCCGACAAACGCCGAATGGCTCGAGACACATGACCTGGACATGCAGGTCACACCCGCCATATTCCCGTTCAAAGACAAAGAATTGATGGTGGACGCAGGTAAGGAATGCCGCATCTATCTGATGGACACGGCATTGATCGGCGGCGACGATCACAGGCATCCGCTGTACACCACGCCGCTCATTTGCAATGAGGACGTAAATTTCGCGAGCGCAGGGATTTGGGGATCCATGGCGAGCTGGCAGGATTCGAAAGGCACGCGCTGGGTTCTCAGTCCGTTTTGGGGTCCACCGCACTCGAAATTCCACACACCCATCCAGTACGGCGAAGTAACGCATGGCGCGATTGTTGCGTTCAAGGTGGAAGAAAAGAACGGCAAATACCGGCTCACGCCCGCCTGGATGTCGCGCGATATGAATCGCGCCGAGCCTCCCGTTATCGCCAACGGAGTCGTATTTGCGTACGGTAGCGGCGAGGATACGGACCAGGCCTATCCTGATATCGGCCTCGACGACGTGTCCTCCCGGCGCATACCCGGATCTACGCATGCAACGCTCTACGCCTTGGATGCCGAAACTGGGAAAGAGCTGTGGTCCAGCGGCGATCAGATCGCGTCGTTTGCCCACTGGACCGGTCTGTCGGTCGCAAACGGCCGTATTTATCTCGGCACATTCGACGGCAATTTGTACTGCTTCGGCATAAAGAAGTAAAGGAGGTTTTAGAAATGAGCAGAGCAACTCGCTGCTTCACCCTGTGCGGCGCGGCTGCGCTGGCTCTGGCCAGTGCTGCCCAAAACGCCAACGCGCCTGCATCGCCTCCCGGCCAAACGACTGCACCGCCGGGACAGAGCGCCGCAGCCGGCACTCAGAATCCCGCTGCAAATGCCGCTGCCGCGGAAGCCGAACGGCGAATGCGAGCCGCCATAGCTGCCTTCCTCCGTGGTGAATCATCGTGGGGGACATCCGGAGCAGATGCCCAGCGCTCGTCGTGGGTGCGGACCGACCCTAAGATATCGCCGGAAGGCGTGCAAAAGCCTGAGTTCAAATATCTCTGGAAATTGAAACTGCCGGGCGGCGCATCGCACGCAAGTTCATTGAGCCCCGCTGTTCTGTTGAACCGCTACATCGGGTACCGCGGATTTCGCAACCTGGCATTCCTGGCAAATGCAGGGGTTGGGATATATGCGGTGGATATCGACCTAGGCAGGATTGAATGGTCGGTGCAGGACACGCACGCACAGCAGGCTTCGTCCTGCCCGGCTGGCGAACTGAACGGCGTCGCGCGGCCGCTCGCTGCATCGTTTCCGACGGCAAACCCCGGGTTTGGTTTCGGCCGCGGCGGAGCCGCACGGTCTGCGGTGGGTGCGCCCGATGAGGGGGCGGTCACACTTGCGGAAGCAGGCCGGTATGGATTTCGACCACCTCCCCCAGCTACGCCAAGGCAGCCCGCGGGTCCGGCCGCCAGTACGGCGCCGCCCCCCGTTCCTCCTGCTGCGGCATCCCCTTCCGGAGCTCCGGTACCGGCGTCACGAGGCGATGCGAACGCTCCTGGCGTTCCAGGTTCTGGCGGACCAGCGCCGCGCCCCCCGCGCCCGCCGGTTGTCATTTACGTGTTGAGCGCCGATGGCATGCTTCACACCATGTATGTCTCCAACGGTCAGGAGCCGAAGCCAGCCGTACCGTTCCTTACCCCGAATGTCGCGGCGCGAGGTTTCATCGTGGTGAACGATGTAGCCTACGCGGCGACGGTCGCCTGTAGCGGCGGAGCGAGTAGCCTGATCGCTCTAGACCTAAAATCCGGCGCCACGAATACGTGGAATGCTCCGAGCGAAATTGCGGGGCAAGAGGGTCCGGCATTCGGTCCCGACGGCACGCTTTACGTCAGTACGATAGGTGGAGATTTGTTCGCTCTCGATCCCAAAACCCTCGAAGTAAAAGACACGTTAAAATCCGGCGAGCCGTTTGCTTCCTCGCCGGTCATCTTCCAATACCGGCAAAAAGTGCTTGGGGTTGCGGCCCAGAAGGACGACAGTCTTCTATTGTTCGATACCAAATCCCTGGGCGGGGAGGATCACAAGACGCCGCTCTTCAAGACGAAGCCGGATTCCGGCCAAAATTTTACGTCGGCCACCGTCTCGAGTTGGATGGATGACGGGGCGCGCCGCTGGGTGTTGCTGCCTGCGAAAGCGTCCGGCAAGGCCGCCATTGCGGCATGGCAGGTCAAGGAGCAAAACGGGAGCCTGTCTCTCGAATTGGGCTGGACATCTCGTGAGATCCCTTCACCCTCCGCTGCCATGATCATCAACGGTGTCGTATTTGCTGCTTCCAACGCAGATCCCGCGGACACTGGAAACAAGCGCAAGCCGCCATCCATCATTTACGCACTCGACGGAAAAACGGGAAAGGAACTCTGGAGTAGTGGCAAGGCTATCGCGTCTTCTGCTCACAACGGAAGCCTCTCAGGTGGAGCAGGTCAAATCTACCTCGGTGCTGACGATGGAAACTTGTACGCATTCGGCGCCTGGATCGAACGGGAGGACATCACGCCGTAATTCGTTCCGGCGCATGGAAGGAATCCGAACACGATGAACAAATCTCTGATTGGCGCCGCGATCACAACCGTGGCAGTTGCAATTCCCGTATGGTCCCAAAATCTTCCCGAGGGACCGGGCAAGGACGCCGTCGTAAGGGTTTGCACTCAATGTCATGAACTGGCTCGTGCCATCTCGCTTCATCAGGATCGCGCCGGGTGGCAGGCGACCATACAAAAGATGGTTTCCTTGGGTGCGAACGCAAGCCCGGAGGACTTCGAAGCGATTCTCAACTACCTTTCGAAGAATTTTCCAGCGTCGCCGCCGCCAAAGCTGCACATCAACTCTGCGCGGCCGATTGATATTGAAGCCGCGCTGACGGTCAGGCATTCCCAGGCGCTGGCCTTTGTCGCCTGGCGCGACAAACACGGCCCCATCACATCCCTAGATGAACTAAAGAACGCTCCTGGCATCGATTTCGCCAAGTTCGAGTCGCATAAAGACCGCATTGAATTTAATTGACATTCTTATCCGGAGACGAGCAATAGTTCCAGCACGCTCATGAAGCAATTTGGATGCACCTTTCCTATTGACAAGATCGCGTGACTGCCGCATACTCGCACTAACCGTTACGGGAACGGTGCGAGGTTCCAATGGCAACTCGCCAATCTGCTTATCGTGAGCACTCCTGCTTGCCTCTTTGCAGGTTCCCGGTAATCGACGGCTCCAATGATCCCCAAGCGTTAATAACATTTCTGCCTGACGGAACCTCGGCAATGACCTTGTTCCGAATGCAGGAGCTAACAATCGCGTTCGTTTGAAAGGAGACCTTACGATGCGGCAAATAGTCAGGTTCACCGTTTTGACTGCGGCTCTGTTCGCCACGGTGACGATAACCAGCGCGCAGACGGCAACGGGCCAGATCACCGGAACGGTTAGAGACTCCTCTGGCGCGGTTTTACCGAACGCTAAGGTGACTGTTACGAATCAGGGTACGCGAGTAACACGTGACACGGTTAGTACCGGTTCAGGAGATTACACCTTCACGCTTCTGCCGGTCGGAACGTATACGGTGTCTGCCGAGCAGAAGGGGTTCTCGAAAGCAGAACAATCCGATATTCGCCTCAATGTGGACCAGGTCCAACGCGTAGACCTGACGCTCTCCGTTGGAGCGACAACCGAGACCGTTACCGTGCAGGCGCCCGCGGTCGCGGTCGAGACCGAAACATCGAGTATCGGCCAGGTGGTGAACGAGCGGCAAGTTACCCAGTTACCGCTTAATGGCCGCAGTTTTTTGGATTTACTGTTTCTCGGCGCGGGGGCGGTCCAGACGAATGGTGAGCAGGGGTCGATGCGAGCGGGCGAAGGGAATGCAATCAGCATCAATGGGTCCCGGCCCACTTCCAACAATTATCTGCTTGACGGCATGGTGAATACGGATACAGCTCTCAACACGCCCGCCGTCGTGTTGTCCGTAGATGCGATCCAGGAGTTCAAAGAGCAGACCACTACTTATACCGCCGAGTACGGATTTAGCGCCAACCAGATCAACATCATCAGCCGCGGCGGCACGAATCAGTTCCACGGCGCGTTATTCGAGTTCGATAGAAACAACTTTTTCGATGCGCGCAGTTTCTTCCAGGCGAGTGTTGCTCCGCTCCGGCAGAATCAATTTGGATTTGTAGCGGACGGCCCGGTCTGGATTCCGAAACTCTACAACGGCAAAAACAAGACCTTCTTTATGGCGAACTATGAAGGCCAGCGAACGCGAGGAGGAATCGATCAGTTTTATCTCGTTCCTACTCCGGCCCAATTATCCGGTCACTTCACCAGCACGATTATCGACCCGACCACTGGGGCGCCGTTCCTGAACAACACTGTCCCATCGAGCCGGTTTTCAAAGCTCGCAAACCTCGCCGTGCAAAAATTCTTTCCGGCTCCCAATGTCAATCTGTCCCAGGGAAATTACCGGCTGACAACCTCGTTGCCGAACGATGTCGATCAGCAAACATATCGCATCGATCAGAATCTGGGTAAGTTTGGGACGATCTTTGCCCGGGGAACGAAATCAAATTACTCGGTTACGACGCAGGGAGATATAGCCGTGAACCCTGCGCTCGGCCAAAATTTCTTCGTTGAGGACACAGTGAACTGGGAAGTTTCACATACCCTGACCATCGGACCGGCGATGGTGAACCAGTTCCGCTTCGGATACCTCGACGCCACTGCCAATCAAGGCGGGTATCCGGCAGATCCCGCCGACATAAGCGCTTTGGGGCTCACCGGTGTGTTTACGAATTTGAGCCCGCCGCAGCGGGTTTACCCGAGCGTCGGCCTGAGCAATGGGTTCAGCACGGTAGGCGGCGCTATCAATGCCTACACCACGAGCGATCAACCGATGTGGGACTTTGCTGATTCGTTCACCTGGGTCCACGGCAATCACACGCTGGGGATCGGCGCCGAGTACCGGCAATGGAAATTGAATCGCGACCTGGCGGATAACTTCCTGGGCAATTTCAGCTTCAACGGCTTCGCCACCAGTCCTGCATCTCTGGCGAAACCAACTTCCGATAATGTCGTAGCAGATATGCTGCTCGGCTATTACAGCACCGCCGCTGTGTTTCAACCCGGTGGATTCAGTTCCGGTAACGTGGCGGGCAATCCGCGCACGTTCAACCTGAAGTATTTCGCGCCTTATATACAGGACGATTGGAAAGTCAATCAGCGCCTGACCTTGAATCTTGGATTACGCTGGGATTTCCGCACCGTTCCTTACGAGACTAATAACCATATGGGCTGGCTCGATGTCACCAATCCTCGTGGTGGTCTGTGCATGGCAGATAAAACGCTTCTGAATAAAGGAATCGACGGCGATCAAAGCTATTACCGCTATTGTGGCCGCACGACGCCGGCCGATCCATCCTATATGCCGTTCGCGCCCCGCTTCGGATTTGCTTATCGGCCATTCGGCGGGGACAAGACCGTCATTCGCGGCGGCTACGGCGTGTTCTGGGATTCCGCCGAGCTTCGCGAGACGGACGGTTCGGCAGATCTTTATCCTTATGTTAGCCGCGGCAATTACATCCAGAGCGCGGGGCAGACGGCTCCGCTCCTGACTACCAATAGCTTGTTTCCGCCGATTGTACAGGGTCCCGCAGTGCCCGCTGACAACACGTTCATTGCGGTGATCATATCGGAGAGCCCGCGCAATCCGTACGTGCAGCAATGGTCATTCTCCATTGAACGGCAGCTCAACTCAACCACGACCCTCGAAGTCAATTACATCGGCAACAAAGGCACGCATCTGCTGGAACGGCGGAATATCAATCAGGCATTCCCGCCGACGAACCCTGCTAATCCGGCCCCTCTGACTGCGCGCCGGCCGTACCAAAACTTCGTTACCTATATAAACAGCGACTGGTCCGGCAATTCCAGCTACAACTCTGGAAATGTGACACTCCAGCACCGCAGCGGCCCATTGGGCTTCACAGCCGTGTACACCTTCGCAAAGGCCATCGATGAAAAATCGGCTGCGGCCGGCATCGGATCGACCGGAAGCGGTTATCAGGGCTTCATGGATAACCACGATGCAAGGCGCGATCGCGGACTAGCCGATTTCGACGTCGACCACCGGTTCGTCGCCAGCTTTGTGTATGATCTCCCCTTCGGTCGAGGTAAGCCTTTCCTTTCGAGTACACCGAAGGTGGTCGACGCTCTCTTGGGCAATTGGCAATTGAACGGCATTGTCACATTTCAGCGAGGATTCCCATACTCCATCAGCGCGACTGATCTGGGCAACGTCCTTGATACAAATGGAGCGCAGCGCGGTTCTGTAATCGGTAATCCTTACCCGAACGGATTCCACCAGAGCATCGCCGAATGGTTCAATACAGCGGCATTCATGCAACCACCCGCGGGAGTGTTTGGCAATACCGGCCGGAACATCCTGCGGGCGCCTGGCATCAATAGTTGGAACCTCTCCCTTTTTAAGAACTTCCCAATCAAAGAGCGGGTGAACTTGCAACTGCGCTTGGAATCGTTTAATGCCTTCAATCATCCACAGTGGGGCGTTCCCAATGACAATGTGTCATCGCCCCAATTCGGGCAAATCACAAGCACAAACATTCCAGGCAGGATCAACCAATTAGGAGGCAAGCTTACCTGGTAGTGTACAGGCCGATCTTACTCTCGTGTCTAAGTGCTGCGCTTCTCCTCGCTCAAAATGACACTGCAAATCTCGAGCAGTTATTTGAGCGAGGGGAACGGGCGCTTTCCGAGCATCAGTATTCCGACGCGGAACAGATCTTTAAGAAATTGCAGCAGCTCTCTCCCGGAACGGCTGAAGTGTATGGACGGCTCGGCCTCGTCTACTTCCAGGAAGGAAAGTTTGAGCAGGCGGTTCCGGTTCTCCGTCAAGCTCTGAAGCTGAAACCGAGTTTGCCCAATACCGACATTCTCCTGGCGATGTGCCAGTCCGAACTGGGTCAATATGAGAAAGCTCTGCCTGGTTTAGAAAAGGGATTTCACTCGAGTGATCGAGCATTGAAACGTATGAGCGGTTTGCAACTGCTCAGAGCGTATACTGGCCTGCAACGCGATAGCAAAGCAGTGGAAACCGCACTGGACTTGAACCGCCTTTATCCAAAAGACCCGGAGATGCTGTATCACACGAGCAGGATCTACGCCAATTTCGCGTATCTGAAACTGCGCGACCTGGCCGAGGCTGCACGCGATTCGATTTGGAGACACCAAGCCGCTGGCGAGGCATACGAGAGCGCCGGCAATTTCGATCTTGCTATCAGCGAATATCGCCAGGTACTCGCGCAAGATCCCGCCCGTCATGGCATTCATTACCGGATTGGCAGGGTCTTCTTGTCGCGTGCACGGTCGGGAGATTCCACTTCCCAAAATCAGGCACTGAAGGAATTTGAGCAGGAGCTCGCATTGGACCCGACGAACGCCAACGCGTCCTACGAAGCGGCGGAAATTTATCGCAAATCGGGGCAACTGGAGAAAGCACTCGACTTGTTCACGAAAGCTGTGGAATATTATCCCGATTTCGAAGAGGCTCAGCTAGGGCTGGGAGGCGTTCTCATCACCCTAGGCAAGCCAGCGCAATCGTTGCCTCATCTTCAGAAGGCGATTGCCATTAAACCGGATGACGAAGTCTCTTATTATCGGCTGTCGATGGCCTACAAGGCTTTGGGCGATGTTTCAGAACAGCGTAAAGCTCTGGAGCAGTATCAACGACTCCGCGCTCGGAGACAAAACCAGCCGCTCGAAAGAGACTTACAGCGTAATGAGGTAACCAAGCAAGAGATTGATGGTGTCGGCTTGCAATAGAGGTTCAAAATGACAACCCGTTCCTGTACGTTCTTCCTAAGCGCCCTCATCAGCACGGGAGTTTGTGTCCAGGCCCAAACGCCTGCAAAGGACCTTGAACAGGGATTCAAGAATCCTCCGGATTCCGCCAAGCCTCGCGTCTGGTGGCATTGGATGAACGGCAATATCACCAAAGAGGGAATCAAGCTCGATCTCCAATGGATGAAGCGCGCAGGTGTCGGCGGGTTTCAAAATTTCGATGCTGCTCTGGGCACGCCGAAGTTAGTCGGCAAACGGCTCGTGTATATGACGCCCGATTGGAAGGATGCCTTCCGCTACACAACCGAATTGGCAGACCAACTCGGGCTCGAAGAGGCGATTGCCGGTTCGCCCGGTTGGAGCGAGTCCGGTGGGCCATGGGTGAAGCCTTCGGATGCAATGAAGAAGTTCGTCTGGAGTGAAACCCGCGTGCAAGGCGGTCAACATTTTACCGGGGCGCTTCCCAAACCTCCTTCTGTGAGCGGACCGTTCCAGAACATCCCGATTATCGATTTCATCGCGCTTTTGATGGGCCAGAAGACACCGCCGCCGGCGAAGTTCTATCGTGATACGGTGGTGATCGCGTTCCGTGTACCCGACGCCGACGTACCTGTATCGGAATTGCAGCCCAAGGTCACTTCCAGCGCGGGCACAATCGACGCTTCCCTGCTCTGGGACGGCGACCTAGTCAAGGCGAATTCTTTGCCTATTGCTCCCGTGGGCCAGCAGGCTTGGATTCAATTCGAATTCGCAAAGCCGCAGACCATGCATGCCCTCACCTTGGCCATGGGTGGCCCCAAGAACCCGTTCGCAGATGCAGCGACGATTCCGCCCGGGCCTGATTTGGAAGCCAGCGACGATGGCCAGACATTTCGGAACGTCGTCACGGTCCCCGGCGATGGCGCACAGGAAACGACAATCGCATTCCCAGCAACTACGGCGCGCTTCTTCCGGGTGAGCTTCACGACTCAGCCGCCCCCAAAGAACCCGTTCGGTTTTGACTTGTCCACCTTGGGCGATCTCAAACTTCCACCGCCCGCGACCGACCATAAGATCACGGAGTTCCTGCTTCACCCTGGCGCGCGTGTGAGCCGTTTCGAAGAGAAAGCTGCCTTTGCTACGCTGCCCGACTTGTATCAGTACTCAACTCCGCCCGCTGGTTCCGCGGAGGTTGTTCGGAAATCCGACGTGCTCGATCTGACATCGAAGATGGGCCCGGATGGCACGCTGGACTGGACCCCGCCGTCAGGTCGATGGACCGTCCTGCGCCTCGGATATTCGCTCACCGGCGTAACGAACCATCCCGCTTCTCCCGAAGGAACCGGCCCTGAAGTAGACAAGCTCAATCCCGAGCATGTCAAGGCGTATATGGCGACTTATCTTGACAACTATAAGAGTGCGGTGGGCCCGTTGATGGGCAAACGCGGTCTCGAATACGTCATTAACGATAGTTGGGAAGCGGGCACGCAAAACTGGACGGAAAACTTGATCTCGGAGTTTTCCAAGCGCCGCGGCTACGATTTGCGCCCTTGGATACCCGTACTGACTGGCCGTGTGGTCGAAAGCTCGGAAGCGAGCGACAGATTTTTGTGGGATTTCCGCAAGACTTTGAGTGAGATGCTTGCCGAGTACCACTACGACCTTATTGAGAAATTACTCAAAGAGCGTGGCTTGGGGCATTACGGCGAATCGCACGAAGAAGGCCGTGCGTTCATCGGCGATGGAATGGCGGTAAAGCGTAGCGATGACATACCCATGGCCGCTATGTGGACGCAAGTCCCCGGCGTGAACACGGAGCAGTACGGCTACGACGCCGATATACGTGAATCGGCTTCGGTCGCTCATATCTATGGCCAGAACTTAGTGGCGGCTGAGTCGCTCACTGCGATGTTCGGCCCATGGGCCTGGTCACCCGTGACACTCAAACCCACCGCCGACAAAGAACTGGCGATGGGTCTCAACCGGTTCGTAATTCATACTTCTGTGCATCAGCCGCTAACGGACGGCAGAACGCCTGGTATCAGCCTTGGACCCTTTGGCCAATGGTTTACCCGCAACGAAACCTGGGCGGAACAGGCCAAGAGTTGGACCACATACCTCGCCCGCAACAGCTACCTGCTGCAGCAAGGCCGGTTCGCTGCCGATATCGTCTACTTCTACGGGGAAGACTCGAACCTGACAGCGCTCTTTCTACACAAAGCCCCGGAGATCCCGGCTGGTTACAATTTCGATTACATCAACGCGGACGCGCTGATTCGTAAACTGAGCTTTTCGAACCGTGAACTGACGACGCCCAGCGGCATGCGCTATCGGGTTCTTGCGCTCGATCCGTTCAGCCAGCATATGTCATTGCCGGTCCTTCGGAAGATCCGGGATCTGGTCGTGGCGGGAGCAACGGTTGTCGGCCGCAAACCGGTCGGCACACCAAGTCTCAGCGACGATTCCGCAGAGTTCCAGAAGATTGCAGATGAGCTTTGGAACTCCGCTTCCGGACTCAAAGGTCATGTATACGGGGATACGAGCTTGAGCGATGTTCTTGAGTCCATACAGATCCCGCCGGATTTCACATATACGAAATCACAACCTGATACCGAGCTTCTCTTCGTACATCGGAAGCTAGCCGATGGCGATCTTTACTTTGTTGACAACCGTCATGACCGCCCGGAAACTGTGAACGCAACGTTTCGCGTCAGAGCGAAAGAGGCAGAGTTGTGGCACGCCGACACCGGCATAATTGAACCGGCATCGTTCCAAATCTCGGGAGACAAGACGACGGTTCCCTTGCAATTGGAACCGTGGGGGACAATCTTTGTTGTGTTTCGTAAGCCGGCGCGGAGTGTATCGCGCGTTTTGCTCAAGCAGACGGAAACGTCCCTCGCAACCATCGACGGCCCATGGCAGGTAACATTTCAACCGAATCGAGGAGCACCCGCACAGGTTACCTTTGAAAAGCTGACTGCCTGGAACGAAAGCGCCGACGATGGGGTGAAATACTTTTCGGGCACCGGTACTTACATCAAGACCGTTCAAGCACCGCCAGAGTGGTTTCAGAAAGGCGGTCGCCTGTGGCTCGATCTGGGCGATGTCCGTAACTTGGCGGAAGTATCCGTGAACGGCAAGCCCGCCGGGATTGCTTGGAAAGTTCCGTATCGCGTCGAAGTAACCGGCCTGCTGAAACCCGGCGGGAACGAATTGCGCATCGACATCATCAATGCGTGGGTCAATCGGATGATTGGCGACCGGCAACCGAACGCAACCACCAAGTTTACGTTCACCGTCCCGAGTTTTTACAAGGCCAACTCGCCGCTGCTTCCGTCGGGACTGCTCGGCCCAGTGCAAGTACTATCGACAAGCAGGAAATGAAGTTCTCTACGGCTGCATGCAGGGCTTTCGAAGGTGACGTTGAATCATCCGGATATGTTTTCGTAGATTGGGGGTTCAGCAGCTCGCCCTTTGTTCTGGGCAATACTAATTTGAAGCGGGGCCCCTTCAAGGGGGTATTTGCCGATCCCGCCGCGTTCGCAAGCGAGTTCATCTGCTCTTGCCACGTCGGCACGACGGAGATGTCGCAGATACCTCGCGGCCCTGATCGCGCTCACCAAGCGTTCGAAGCCAGCGAGGAGATCTGTACGATTTTGCTCCTAAGCTATTTGGGAAAGCGTCCTGATATGGAAGCTCGATTCTATTTCGCGAATCGAATATCAGGACGGAATAGGCTAAGGACTGATGCAAAGAAGATGTAGAGGCCAGGTTGAATGAAGGCGCAACTTTCACTCTTCACCGCAGCGGCATTGGGACTCGGACTAACGTTTTTTGCCGCGGGTCAGCAGCCCGAGCCGGCTGCGCCGAACCGGATCGTGGTGAACGTCGATGCGCAACAAACCGCCGAGCCTGTGTCGAAATACGAATTCGGCATGTTCATCGAGCACATCGGGCCGCTCATTTACCGAAGTCTTTGGTCGGAGATGCTGGATGACCGGAAATTCTATTTCCCGATCTCCTCTGCCGCAACAGAACCCGCCGCTCCGCCGCCGGCCGGCCCCTCCAGGCAACTTCGCAAATGGGTTCCGGTAGGTCCGGATAACGTCGTGCTGATGGATAAAGATCAGCCCTTTGTCGGTGACCAGAGCCCGCGCATCGAGCTGGATTCAGCCACCCCGCATGGCATTCGGCAAGCCGGTCTTAGTGTGCTCAAGGACAAAAAATATATTGGCCGTATCTATCTCCGCGGCACTCCCGGTACCCGCGTCAAAGTGTCTCTCATTTGGGGCAACGGAGCCGATAAACGGCAGACACTCTCCTTCGGACCGCTCAACAGTCAATACAAAAAGTACCCGCTCAGCTTTACATCGAAAATCGGCAGCAACGATGCAATTTTCGAAATAACCGGTACGGGCAGTGGCGATTTTCACATCGGCACGGTTTCGCTGATGCCGGCGGACAATATCGATGGATTCCGGCCCGATACCATTGCCTTGCTGCGCACGCTTCATTCTGGCATGTGGCGCCTGCCGGGCGGCAATTTTCTTTCCGACTGGAGCTGGTACAACGGTGTGGGCAATATCGATAAGCGCCCGCCGACGTTTGACTATGCTTGGCACGCCATGCAGAGCAACGATGTGGGGCTGGACGAGTTTATGACGCTCTGCAAACTGATTGGCGTCGACCCGTACATCACCGTGAATGCCGGCTTTGGCGACGCACACTCAGCAGCAGAAGAGCTCGAGTATATAAATGGTTCGGCCAATGCGCGGCTCGGCGCGGAACGCGCCCGGAATGGCCATGCCGAGCCG
>DASRGE010000053.1:0-44160 GCA_035651215.1 Bryobacteraceae bacterium | reverse complement strand
ACCGGTCTCATCCATCAGCGGCAGCGAAGAACTGGCATTGCCGGGAGCGTTGTTCCAGTTGGTTTTCGCAACGACTCCCGCGCTCTCCGAAGCGCCCATCGGTGTGCCATTGCCCACAAAATCGATACTCACCGCGCGGGCAGCGGGGCCGGAAACGGAAGCGGTGAAATTCGCGGTCTGGTCTGCACTGAGCTTCGCAAAGCTGCGAGATGTTGGAGTGAACTGATACCCGGTTGCGGCGGGAGTTACCGTATAACTGCCGCCAGGTGAAAGACCGGAAAACGAATAGTTCCCGGAGGCATTTGTAGTCGTCGCGCCTCCACCGCTAAGCGACACGCCGACACCGCTCAGACCGCTTCCCGAATACGTGATCTGGCCGGAGATTGTATACGCATTGTTCACAACTAGACCGAGTGTCGCGGTCCCTTGGTTGGAGGCGGCGTCCGTTACGGTCAGGGCGATGGAAAAGCTCCCGTAAGTGGTCGAGGTTCCACTGAGGACACCCGCAGCGCTCAAACTTAAGCCAGACGGCAATCCGGAAGCTGTCCAGGTGTAGGGTTGCCCGCCGCCGCTCGCCGCGAGTTGGACGGGTGTGTAAGTCACGCCCCTTGTCGCCGCCGGTAGGGAGGTAGTAGTGATTGCGACCGGAGTGATAAAGGCGGCGAGAACATTCGCGGTAATCTGCTGCGCCGCAGCATTGGAAAATGCCGAGCGGAGCGCCGGAGCATTGTAATCGTCGAGTCCCCAACTCCATTGGAGCGAACCCGTGGCGAAAACGAACCCGTGGCCGGCCGAGTACCACGTAACGTTGGAATTGCATGACTGCGTGTTGCACGAAAAGCCTGGCGGGTTGTCAACGTCACTGCCAAAGGGCCCGACAGGCGAACTGGCCAACACTTGAGTGCCAGGGGGCGACACGCCGGGAACCATAAGATCCACCTCATAGCCGAGAATGCCAAGCAGGTGGTCGCCGTTCTTCAGGCTGGTCCCGTTCATCAGCCAGTGTGAGGCGTTGGAGATGACGATATCACTCTCGACCGGATCGCCGACGTACTCGTTTCCGACCAGGGCCGCCTCCGGCATGTTCACTGGAGATTGACGCCACTCGACGGTTGCAAGCTGTGGATTGCTGGTGTAGTCAGGGTCGTCGGCTGCAGCATCGTATTTGTAGCAAACCATGGTACGGTCCGCCGTACCGTCGAAACCCGGCTCAAACCGCACTTGCCAATACAACGTGTTGCTGGAGAAAAAGCCGATATTCAGTCCGTTCGCTAAGGCATTTTGCAGGTTCTGCCGCATCTGCATCGACCAATATTCGTTGTGGCCGACGGACAAAAAGGCTCGATGATTTGTGAGCAGAGTTGCGTTTTCGTGGACGTCTATGTCCGTCAGGTATGTCACGTCATAGCCGTTTTTCTCGAGCCAGCGGACCATGTTGTACTCGAAGCCCGCAGGCGGAATCGGGTACCCGGTCGCCGGTCCTGGTTGCAGGTTCGTCAGGTACTCTCCGGCACCGACACCGGTTGAAGCTCCTGGCGTGCCGGAGCTGTAGCTGTCTCCAAGCACGTATGGCCGGTTGAAAGAAACCTTCCAAGCCCGACCTCCAGGCGCCCAGGTATATAAGGATTTGCCAGAAGCACCGCCTGGCCAGAAGTTGTAAGCCTCGAAAGTCGTCACGCTCGATTCAAACAACAGCTTCGAGGCCCTTGCATCGTCACGGACAACAAAAATGATAAAGCTCTGTTTCCCGCTTTGGTTTCCGGTAAGGCGCGCCAGGAAAATGCCGCTGACCCAGCTTGTCGGGATATTGAGCGTGTAAGAGGCGGCCCATCGGCACTCAACCAGACCTGTTACTGGATCGGGAGTTGGGGTCGGTTGGACCTGGCCGGCAATGCTATTCACGGTAGTCAGCAGCCGGGCTCCGATGCCCGCGTACCAGCCGGTTCGAAATATTTCCAGTTTAAAAGTGGAATCGCCTGTGCTGACAAAGAACTTAATTGTCCCGCCGATATTGACACTTGTCAGAGAGGCATAACCCTCAATTTCCCGATTCGTCGCCGGATTCGAGAGTTGCCAGCCCGATGTTCCTGGTTTTCCGTTTTCAATTTGGATGGGGTTCTGAGCACGGACAACTCCCGGAACCAATAGGGTCGGCAGAAGTAATATCAGACAAGTATAAAAGCGCTCCGTAATAAATGCCATTTACAGCCTTGTAGCTAGTTGAGGATACGGGAGTTGCCGCAGACATTAAGTACTATAACGTACTTATAGAACAAAACTTGGCTGTGAACGGAAACTAAGTACTAAAACCGTGGAACTACTGGGCGAAATTTGTAAGCTAAGTAACTGCAATGAGCCTCAAACTCTTGTTCGCGGCCGTCGATGAGAACGGTCGGTAAACGATGAGCACTACGGTTATAGTACCGAAGCAGGCTCGCCGGGAATTGTGCTCGTTGGCTCCTAGATTTCCACATGCCGGATATGATAAAATTAGCGCTGCTTATCTTTTCTTCCCCCGGCCTTTGGTAGTCCTCAAACAGCGCATCAGTTTTCATGAACACGGCTCGGTGTGTAATCCCCATGACCTCTGTGATAAAGTTCGGGCTGACACTCAGGGCGAGGAGGGCGGCCAATGCGCGTTCTATCGTGTTCTCTACTCGGTCTGCTGCTGAGCAGCAGCTACTCGGTAACGGCCGACGTTCTCTACAGCGTTACCGATTTGGGCGTGTTGCCGGGAGCCTACTATAGTTTCGGTCTTGGCATCAACAATACAGCTCAGGTGACTGGCTATTCGGGCGGGATTAGTTCCTCCGCTTTTCTTTACAGCAACGGGCAACTGATCGATATCGCAGGTGTCACTTCGGGGCGTGGCATCAACAACGCCGGACAGATCACGGGAGGGGTAACAGGCATTTCTGGCAGCCGTGCCGTTGTTTACAGCAACGGTCAAGTGACGGATTTGGGTACGTTTGGCGGGAGTTCCAGTTACGGTTATGCCATTAACGATACCGGCCAGGTGGCGGGTTACTCCTTTACTGCCGCCGGGGCTCAGCGAGCCTTTCTCTACAGCCGCGGGGCAATGACGGATTTAGGCATTTTGGAAGGGTACAGCGGCAGTATCGGTCTTGGAATCAATAATGCCGGACAAGTAACAGGCTATGTCTCTAGCGCCACATCTTCCAACGTCTTTTCCTACGAAGCCTTTCTTTACGGCGACCAAGGGATGATACCATTGGGAACTCTCGGCGGGCAGTCAAGCCAAGGCCTAGCCATTAACGACACCGGACAAGTGACCGGGTATGCCCAAACAGGGAGAGGTGCTGCCCACGCTTTTTTGTACAGCAACGGACAGATGACAGATCTGGGCACCTTAGGAAATACCAGCAGTTTTGGCCTTGGGATCAATAATGCGGGACAGGTGGTTGGCTACACCACGGACCAGACAGGCCGTGAGAGTGCTTTTATCTACCGTGACGGCCAGATGTACGATCTGAACGGCCTGATCGACCCGGCTCTGCATTTGAGGCTCTGGGAGGCCACCGCCATCAATGATCGAGGCCAGATCGTGGCCAATTTCGGGAATGGCCATGGAGAAGCCGGCGATATTAACAGCCACGCTTATCTGCTCACTCCAATCGAATCCGTGCCGGAGCCTGGCACGCTGGTCCTCTTCGGATTAGTAGTGCTGGGCGCACCGGAGCTGATTTCGCGTTACTGCAAGGGGACCAGCAAAATGCAGACACGGAGATGGAAGCGTCACAAGCTGTGATCAAAAACACAGGCGAAAACGCCTACTCCACATGAACATTCAAACACGTGCACGTTTCGTGGAGCAGGCCTTTGGCCCGGCCGGTGGCCTGCATGCTGATTTTTCGCAGCTTCTCATCACTTACGCATCGGGCATAGCGATTGGTTTGAAATGCAGCTCTGAACCAAAGCTGCATGCCGAGTTGCCGCGAACGAGCCAAAATCGCAGGCTGGCATTCCTGTTGAGAAGCCAAACGTGCAACCGCCACCTTGAACGTGATGATCCTGGCAGCAGAACATATGGAAAATCAGCTCCTGCGAGTGCCGGATCCGACTCGCCAACGATCGTGCCATCTTCGGTTGTAGCGAGCACCCGGAACTCCCCGGGAGTGGTCGAAGTGCCCGTTATCACCCAGTCCAACCATGAGTCCAGTACATTTTCCTCCGACGCGGAACAGGACTGATCCGGCACAATTTTAAACACGTCATGTATATTTTTTTCCAGGAATATCGATCTGGGGAAATAATAATGATCCAGCATTCGCACTGTGAAATAGGCTGACAGCAAGAGACATCCGATAGTCGAAATGGCGAGGGTAACTCTTGAAGGCCAGCTCAACCGAGAGAAGGGTGGGGATAAAGTTGCAAGAATTGCTAGCGCCGGGATAAAATATCTGCCTTGAAGCCGGATGATGAAGTGAAACCTCGGCGGAGTCCAAAGTATATAGGCGGCCAGCAATACGCCCATCACCAAACCTGACGCAGCCAGGCTTCCCACAGCAAGATTAAAAACACCCACCTTTTTGCAGTTGAAGAAAACAATGAAGAGAATGATGGCTAGAAGACACGCAACAGCCAAGTAAAACCAGGCTGGAAAGACCAGCACTTCCCAGCCTAAAACGCCGATCATTTCTCTACTCAGGAATACTGCCCCATGCCTAAGCGTCACAAGCAGCACTCTCAGGAAGGAAATCGGATGGAGAGTTATAAAGTGAATCTGCGCCGCTGGATTTTGACCATGGGCTTCGCCTGCCAAAGAGAAGAATCTTTTGATAACAAACGACCAACCTGCATAAAAAATTATCGCTACCCCGACAGCTAGCAAACAAAAGGAAATCGCGCGCCGCCAACCCAAACGCTTATGCGCTAAAAGCAGCAGCAATCCCAAGGCTAAGTGAACCGGTTTGCCCATAACCAAAAGGAGGAGAGAGAGAACCAGTCCCGAACGGATAAGGAAATTGTCCTTGTTGAGAAAGCGGATGCAGAGTGCAATAAACAGTGTAGTCAGTCCAAAAATACTCGCGTCGCTCGAGACGGTGGCCATTTGCGATAAGCTCATCGGGAGCACGGCTGGAAGAAGGAGCAACAGTTCGTACCCGGGCGCCAGCCGGAGCGCAAGAAAGATCAGCAGGACAGCGCACAGCGCGTTGCACACGCGTGCGCTGTAGAACCATACGTACACGCGATCTGAGAGCAATCGAGATATGCGAATGCCGAGGCTTTGCGGCAGATATAGACCGGGAGGATAGATGCCGGAACTAGGGAATTCCACAAATTTTCTTCTGGCAAGCGGTGGCTGTCTCTGAGAATCGCGTTTGAGAGCCAGCATACGCTCCCGAATGCTATGCAGTGAATCCTCTGACCGCAACCAATCCGCGTTCATCCAATGCCGAGTAAACTCGGCCACAGCCTCGGGCAGCATTCCCCCGCCCCGGCCAGTTGCCTCGTCTATTTGAGGCACCCATCCACCTTGAGCGATCTGGCACGCTCGAACGAAGTGCCGGCTTTCGTCAATCGGCTGCATAGGGGGAACTAGAAAACAGAGCACTAGAGCGGTTGGAAGTGTCACGGCCAAATACAGGTACGCGACCGGTTGCGTATTGCCGAGTAAGCCCGCCACGTCATGCAACCAGATCCGCTTCCTTGGGTAGGCTATTTGGAGAGCGTTGTAATCTGGGTTTCGCATAACGGGAGATCAAAACAGAAGTTCACACACGGTCCAATGTCGACGAGCCGTCTTCGGCTCCGACTCAAGGACGATCTAACTCAAAGTATTTGTAGCACGGCTGCCCACAGCGAGCGAGTAGTGACGAGAGCCTCTATCGGTTTACATAATGGCATGCTCTGTCAACCTGATGAAAGGCCGACAATCGAGTTTGCATTCCAACGCGTTTCAGCGGCTCCGGCTCCCGCCGGAACTCGTCACCTTCCCCCGCGCTCGCCGGCTTCGGGCGGCTTGTTTCGCCTGTTTCGATAGAGCCGCTTTAGAGGCCGCGGAGCGTGGCTCCCGCTTCAACGCCTCGCGCCGCGCCCGCGAGCGCTTGGCAGAAGTCTTTGCCGGCTTGCCGCTCTGGCCCTTTTCCAGGTCGCGTTCAGCGCGCTTTCGAGTGGCCTCGGAGACCCGTCCTCTTTTTGGAGGCGGCAGGTCGACGCCCGCCCGCCGAGCCTTCGACAGACCGATCGCAATGGCTTGCTTCGCCGATCGGGCTCCATGTTTCCCTTGCCGTATGTGCTCCATCTCCTCGCGTACGAATTCGCCGGCCTGCGTGGTTGGAGCTTTTCCCTCCGCCTTATCCCTTTTCGCGCGTTCTATGGTTTTCTTTTCTGGCATTCGATCCTCCTCTCCTTGGAGAGATTCCCGGCCTACCCAACTCCGTCTGCATGAGTGTTTCCCAACTCAATCGGCGATTCCAACTGGATCAAGTCTTCGTCCATATTCGGCAGTAATCTCAAGAAACTATTCCATAGCCGCAAGGATTGATCTCGTACAAGGACCCTCGTGTACCGTCTGCGATGCGAGTCCGAGAAGTACATAGTAGCCGCTCCAGCTCCGAAACCGGAGATTGCCGCTTTCAGAGCGTTCATATTATTTCTCCCTATCTTTCGAGGGCGGGGGTCCAAAAGCGTTACGAGCTTTATGGTGACATCGAGCTGCGCCAGCGGTTTCCAGGCCGCACTCACCTATTTTCTCTGAATTCTTTTCAGGCTGAACGGTATGCCGAACTGAAGTTCGGCACGGCACGCTACAGCGCGCGCCGCGAATAACTCCGGAGCTTGTCGATCTATACGATAGAAGTACGCGTATGGCGGAGCAAATGAAAAACAATCCTCATCTGATTTCCCGGAACGAAGCTTTGAAGCGGCTGGGCGGGCTCGCTCTCGGCTCCTCACTGTTGCCCTCGTTGCGGGCGGCGCAGCCGGCGAGTTCCTCGCGTCCTCCCAATATTCTGTGGATCACGGGCGAGGGTGTCCCCACCGCCGCGCTCAGTTGCTACGGAAGCAAGCTGATCAGCACGCCGCACATCGACCGCATCGCCAGAGAAGGCATGCGTTTTGAAAATAGCTTTGTCACCAACGCGCTGTGCGCGCCGGGGAGGGCTACGCTGCTCACCGGCAAATACGATCACCTGAACGGCATGACGACAAATCCAAGGGAAACGATCGGGACCGAGACTCCCGCTAGCTTCGATGCCGCGCAGGAGACGTTTCCGAAAATACTGAAGCGCCACGGTTATCAGACAGGCATGGTGGGTAAATGGCACTTACCCGCGAACCCGGCCCACGTGGGCTTCGACTATTTTGTCTACAAGAACGGTGCTGGCGGCCCCTACTACCAGGCGGAGGGGTATTTGCAGAATCCGAGTCTCGGTAGCGATGTCATTCAAGAGAAGAGCTATCCGGGCTACATCACGGACAACGTCACGGACCTGGCGATCAAAGGGATGCAGCAGTTCAAGCAACCCTTCCTGATGATGGTGCAGTTTTTCAATGCGCATCGCCCATTCAATCCGCCGCACAAATACGAACATCTCTACGACAACGTCAGGATTCCGGAGCCGGGGACGTTCTGGGACGACTATTCGCACCGCGCCGCTCCGGCTCGCGAAGCGCGTATGCGGATTGAGGACATGCCGGATTTCCATCCGCCCGAAACGTTGACACCGCGCCAGCGAAAGCAGTGGAACTACCACCAGTTCATGGCTCATTTTCTAGGAACGCTGCGGGCGCAGGACGACAATGTCGGACGGCTGCTCGAGTTTCTGGAGCATAACGGCCTCGCGGAGAACACCGTTGTCGTTTATACCTGCGATCACGGGTTCTTTCTAGGCGATCACGGCTGGTTCGACAAACGCTTTATGTACGAGCAGGCGCTGCGTGTGCCGTGGATGATCCGCTATCCGGGACGGGTCAAGGCGGGGAGCGTGGCGAAAGAATGGGTGGTTAATATCGACAACGCTCCGACAGCGCTCGATCTGGCCGGGGTTCCCGTACCGGGCGATATGCAGGGCCGGAGCCTGCTTCCAGTCCTGCAAGGGAGAACACCTTCGGATTGGAGAACGTCGATGTATTACCACTACTACGAATTCGCTCCGCCGCACTGGGTTCTCCCGAATTACGGAATTCGCACCGACCGTTATAAATTAATCAGCTATTACACGGTGAACGAGTGGGAGCTGTTCGATCTGGAGAAAGATCCGGATGAGATGGAAAACTTATTTTCTTGGTCCGGCTATAGAGTGAATCCGGCTTACGAATCCGTGGTGAACGATCTTGTTAAGCAGCTACAACAACTGCGGGATCAGTATAAAGACACTACCGGGCTGCCCGTGAAGTTATGGCCGACGCGCAGCTACGATTAGCGTAGAAGGCCTGGCGCCACATTATAATGTGCGCATGACACGCCGCGAATGGACACTGCTGCTGGCCGCCGCGCCGGTGGCCGCGCAAATCACAAGCAAAACCCCGCCGCAAGGTACTCCGGCTCCCGCGCCGCCCGGCGCTACTCCCGAGCAGAAGCGGCAGAAGGCGTTTGCCGACGTCCGGAAAGTGAGCGAGCGTTTGTCTCAAATCGAAGTGCCGATGGATATCGAGCCCGCGTTTGCCTTCCGGCCGTAAGGCTCATGAGGAAGCCCAAGATCAAGCTAGACGAAGCCAGCCTGCCGTTCGCGAGTATCGCCGAACTGAATACCGCGCTGCGGAACCGGGAGAGCTCCTGTGTCGAGCTGACGAAGTTTTTCAGCAAGCGGCTGGAGAAAATTGGACCGCGCTATAACGCGCTGGCGCTTTCGCTTGGCAAACGAGCGCACGACGCGGCCAAAGATGTCGATTGGGACCTCAAGCACGAGCGCTTTCGCGGTCCGCTGCAGGGCATTCCCTATGGCGTGAAAGATTTGATCGCGGTTGCTGACCATCCGACTACGTGGGGCGCCAAGCCGTTTGCGGACCAGGTGTTTGAGTTCAATGCAACCGTGGTTGATCGGCTCGATAAAGAGCGCGCGATTCTGATCGGAAAGCTTTCGATGATCGAGTTGGCTGGCGGCGGGGGATACAGCTCGGCTGCAGCTTCGCTGCAGGGGCCGTGTCTGAATCCTTGGAACACGAGCTACTGGGCGGGCGGTTCTTCGAGCGGTTCGGGAGCGGCGGTCGCAGCCGGCTTGGCGCCGTTTGCGCTCGGATCGGAGACGTCCGGTTCGATTCTTACGCCAGCCTCGTACTGCGGAGTCACCGGCCTGCGTCCTACCTACGGACTCGTGAGTCGTTACGGGGCGATGGCGTTGTCGTGGACACTAGACAAGATAGGTGTGCTGGCCCGCTCCGCCGACGATTGCGGGCTGGTTCTGCACGCGATTGCAGGCGCCGACGACAATGACCCGGCTTCGGCACGAAAGGGCTTCTATTATGCGCCCCAGTACACCCGGCCGATCAGCGATCTCAAAGTAGGATACTCGGAGATCGATTTCACCGACTGGCCGGATGAACCGCTGCGCGGTGCGTTCACAAATGCCTTGTCGATCGTGAAATCGATGGGAGCGCAAATGGGCGAGAGCAAGCTTCCCGATTTCCCATACGGTCCCATCATTGGAACCATCATCGATTCCGAAGCAGCTTCCATTTTCGAGACGTTCATTCGCAGCGGCAAAGTGGACCAGCTCGCGGATCCGAGCCAGATCGACGGCCTGAAGGCGTCCATGACATATTCGGCGCTGGATTATTTGAAGGCGATGCGAGTGCGAACGCAGATTCAATCCGATTTTCGAGCGTTCTTTTCGTATCTGGATTTGTTGATCGCGCCCACGCATTTCAGTCTGCCGGATCGGGCGGATCAACCGTTCAATGAGACGCCACCGAAGCGGCCGGAACAGAAAGGCGTGGGAGCAGGATTGATTCAGGCTGGAAATCTGTGCGGCCTTCCGGCGTTAACCGTACCCTGTGGATACGTGAACGGGCTGCCCATCGGCTTACAGATTATGGGACCGCCGTTTTCGGAGAGCACCGTGCTTTCGTTTGGCCGCGCATTCCAGAATCTCAGCGATTTTCATAAACAACACCCGGCGGTCGTGACTTGAATTCCAGCCGGGCGTCAGATCACGAAAGAGATGCCGTAGCGCGTGGAGATCTCGACAAGGCGCTCCATGTCCTGAGGAATCGATAGCGGCGAAATTTCTTCCAAGTACTTTTCGAATCCACCGGGCACAGTCACGATCAGGAGTTTGCCCTCTGCCGTGCCTACATTCCGAAAAGTATGAATGGATCCGCGAGATGCGTGAATCGCATCTCCGGATGCCAGTTTGCGCCGGTTGCCATTGAGGAGGAACTCGTACTCGCCCTCCAGTACGTAGAAGATTTCATCTTCATTCGTATGAGAGTGGGCTGGCGGTCCACCACCGGGCGGCGATACTTGCGTGAAGGTTGTCGCTCCTCCACCACTCTCCTTGCTGCTGATAAGGATTTCAACGGGCTCACCGAAAACGGGAAATCTCTTCATGGTTATAAAAATGTCAAGATTATCAGAAAACGGCCTTTGCTATTGATTGTTTTCCGGAGTTCGAGCACAATCGGGATGTCAGGGGAGGCACTATGCTCTATCGCCGTTCTCGCTTCCTGCTTCTGCTTACGGTGTTCTGCCCTATTGCAATCACTCCCACTCGCGGCTTTAGTCAGAACGCCGTATCCGGAACGGTCCTCGGAACCGTTTTCGATAGCAGCGGAGCCGCCGTTCCCGGGGCTGCCGTGGCTCTTCAAAATGTAGCCAACGGCGTCGGTTATCAGACGCAAACAAACGACTCCGGAAATTATACATTCACCAATGTTCAGCCCGGAAACTACACGGTCACAGTCACCAAGACCGGATTCCAGGGGATGAAGAACAACGACGTCGTTTTGGGCATCACGATGGTGAACCCGCCCATCGACTCGGTGGCCGATTTTTCCCACAATTCCATCCAGCGGGAAATTGACCCCGCCGAGTGGCATCAGCACGCGCGAATCGGCATTTCTCAAATTTTTGTCTTCGACCCGGAATCCAAGGCAGCCCGGGAGTGGAGTGCGGAAACGGATAATCCGGAGCGCATTTCCACACTGCGGCGAAAAAAACGGCTCGATGCTGGATGTCAATAAAATTTGGGTTGAGCTGGAAACCAGAATGCACGTATTTTGAGATGCCTCGCTTCCGGAACGCGGCCATTGTTCTCGCGTTGGCGTTTTCAGCCGCGGCGTTTGCCCAGGAAGGCTCTTTTCTATTGGAGGCCAATGCTCCGCAACCGTACACCGCCGCTTACTTGGGAAACGGTGCGATCAGCCTGGTAACCACGCCACTGGCTACAGAACCGGCGCAGTCTTTTCTGGCGGGCGTTTATGACCATACAGCGGGCGATGTGCCGCGGATCGCGGCGGCTCCAGCTTGGAACGAGATCGACATCAACAATGGCTCGCACTGGCTAAATGCGGATACATCGTTCTCCGGGATCGAACAGTACCGGCAAGTGCTGGACATGTACGATGGCGTGCTTCGCACCGAATACGTGTGGAACGACGCGGGCAAGCGCATCCGCATGCATGTCGAGCAGTTTGTGGCACGCGATCGTGCGGAGCTTGCGGCAGTGCAGCTCATCATAGTTCCGGAGTTCTCGGGTCCATTGAGCGTAGTCCTGCCGCTACGAAACTGGCCGCCGCCGCATCGTTATGCTCTGGAACGCATCCGCACGTTGGATGGTGAAGCCAAACGAAATCAATGGGCCATCTGGTATCCCGGCCATTTGGATACCCGCGAATGGGGACTCAGACGTCTGCCGCCACGAATTTCGTTATCCGTATTGGCTATCGCTCCCGGAACCGGTGTCAAGACCGGAGAGGCTGTCGCGGTGGAATGGACCGCGAATGCAAAAATAGGCACAACGGAGAGCCCTTCTTCCGCGGAAGCGACGCTTAGTCTGAATGTACAGTCCGGGGAGGGTTACGTTTTCACGAAGTATGCGGCGGTGGTTGATTCGGCTGGTTCCCCCGACGTCCGCGAGGCCGCTTTGCGGATTTCAGAGTCTGCTCGAAGCGAGGGCTGGGACCGGCTGCTGTCCGCGAGTTCGGACGCTTGGCATCGCCTCTGGGACACGGACATCCGCCTCGACGGCGGCGATCCGGAGTTGCAGCGCGCGATCCATTCGATGCTCTTCTATCTGCTTGGCAGCGTTCGTCCGAATCTGGATATCAGCACCGGGCCTATGGGGCTCAGTTCGGCTGGTTATTACGGCCATATTTTCTGGGACGCGGACACGTTTATGTTCCCGGCGCTCGTCGCCTTGCATCCGGAACTAGCGAAACCTATGGTTGCGTTTCGATCCCGTACCCTTCGCGCGGCGCAAGAAAACGCAAAAAAGAACGGATACAAAGGCGCGATGTATCCGTGGGAGGCCGGGCCCGACGGCACCGAAGCAACGCCGCGATTCGCTTTCCAAAATGCGAGCTCGGAGAATCATGTCAATGGCGACGTTGCGCTCGCAAGCTGGCAATACTGGCTCGCGACAGGCGATAAAGGGTGGCTACAGGATGCATGCTGGCCGATTCTGCGCGATACCGCCGATTTCTGGGCGAGCCGCGTCCACTACAACCCGAAACGCGCCGATTATGAAATTGGCAATGTTGTTGCCGTGAACGAGTCGCAAATCGGCGTGAGTAACGATCCGTATACGAACGCGATTGCGAAGAAGAACCTGGAGCTGGCCGTTGCCGCGGCGCAGGCGCTCCATCTGGAACCACATCCGCAATGGCGCACGATTGCGGCCCAGATGTATGTGCCGTTTAGCGATTCCTCGCTGCTCTGGTTTCCCTTGGGCCGCTCTTATTCCGCCGAGCAAACCCGTGGAGCCATCGGCACGATGTTGTCACGTGTTCAGCAGCATCGTCAGGGCGCGATGATGGGCACGGAGTTCTATCCGATTCTCGCCGCGCAGATTCATGATCGCGCCGCCATCGGAAAACTGTTAATTCCGCTTTACAACCCCTATCTGCGGGCTCCCTTTGACGTGATCGCAGAGACGCCGCGGAATCAGAACACCAACTTCATTACCGGAGCCGGTGCTTTTCTGCAGCAGTTTGTTTTTGGATATACGGGACTGCGGTTCGGTGAAGGCGGGCTGGAGCAGAAATTAGAACCTGTTTTGCCGCCGGATATTCGGCAGATCACGCTGAAGAATATAAACGTTCGTGGGCGGCGCGAAACGTTGCGGTTTAGATAGGAACGGGTTTACCGGTCCTTCAAATTCGTGTCGAAAAACGCAGTCATGGCCTGATACAAAGATTTCTGTATAGGGCCGGTAACTCCGTGCGTCTTTTGCGGGTAGACCTGCATCGCGTAAAGCTTGTCCGCTTTCTCCAGCGCATTCGCCATTTGCATGCTGTTCTGGAAAAGCACATTGTCATCTTCGAAGTTATGGACAATAAGCAGTTTTCCTTGCAGACGGCTGGCATTGTGTACGTTTGAGGCGGCGTTGTAGCCTTTCACGTTCTCGTCCGGTAAACCCATGTAGCGTTCGGTGTAGATGGTGTCGTAGTTATGCCAGTCGGTGACCGGCGCTCCCGCAACACCCACTTTGAAAACATCCGGCGCCAGTAAGAGCGAGTGAATCGTCATATAGCCTCCGTAACTCCAGCCGGTGATTCCGATTCGCGCGGGATCCACAAAGCCCATCTGGATCAAATGCTCGACGCCGAGCCGCTGATCGGCAACCTCCTGGCGGCCCAATTCATGATAGATAGGCTCTTCAAAGGCGTGCCCCCGCCCCGAGGAACCGCGATTGTCCAACTGCCAAATGACGTATCCATGATGAGCCAGCACCTGTTCCCAATCAATTCCGTACCACATATTGTGCACGCTCTGAATGCCGGGGCCGCCGTACACATAAACAATCGCCGGGTATTTCGTGCCAGGCCGAAAGCCAGCCGGTTTAATCAGCCGGGCATAAAGAATTGCGCCATCCGGAGCTTGGACCTGCACAACTTCGACTGGTTGCAGATCGTACTCGTCTAATTCTTTCGTATCTGGCGCGCGCAGAACAGCAATCTGCTCTCCGGCCTCGCTGCGCAATAGCGATTCGGCGGGTTGCTTCAGGTTTGAGAAGTTATCGACGTAGTAACTCGCCTCGGAATTCGCGTGAATCAGGTGCGTCCCTGGTTCTTTAGTGAGGCGCATCCGCTCGCCGCCGTTAAAGGACACCGCATATAGCTGCCTTTCGAGAGGGCTGATCTCGGATGATGTGAAGTAGACGCGCTGTCTTTGCTCGTCGACGGCGTTGATAGCCGTCACTTCCCAATTCCCGCTGGTCAACTGGCCGAGCAGCTCGCCGCGATTCGAGTAACGATAGATATGGCGGAAACCGGAACGCTCGCTTGTCCACAGAAATTCCGGCAGGGATTTCAGAAGACAGAGATTGTTGGCCATATTGATCCAGGTCTTCGATTGCTCGTGCAACACGGTCCGGACTTCCCCGCTTGCCGGGTTGCAGAACAGAAGATCGAGTTTGTCCTGGACACGCGAAAGCCGCTCCACCGCGAGCGCCGAGGAGTCCGGCAGCCAGGCGACCCGGGCCAGCAGGCTGTTTTGCGTGGATCCCAGATTCATCCAAGTCGTTTGCCCACCCTCAACCGGAATCACGCCCAGTTTCACCAATGCATTGGGCGTGCCGGCCTGCGGATAGCGCTCCGGTTCGCTGACGGCGCGCTCGCCGATCAGGTCGGTCTGCGGATAGACAAACTCATCGGCAACGTTGAACTGAAAGTACGCAATCCGCTTCGAATCCGGCGACCACCAGGCGGCGCTGCCAATCTCCAGCTCTTCCGGGTACACCCAATCGAGTTCACCGTTGAGAAGAGTGGGCGTTCCATCCGAAGTAATTTGACGTACCCGCTTGCCCGAAAGATCGAAAACATACAGATTCGATTTCCAGCGATACAGAATGTGGCGGCCGTCCGGAGAGAGTCTCGGGTCTTCCTCGTTGATGTTCGTTTTGGTGATCTGATCGAATTTTCCGTTGGGGTGCACGATGAACAAATCGCCGCCGATAGCCGCCAACAGATCCTTGCTATTCGGGAACCATTGATACGATTCAGAGGCAACACGCCGGTTGCGCCATCCAAATTCTTTCGGCTGGACGGGCGCGACTGCGTCAGCGTGCATCGCCGAGGAATCGAACCAGACGCGCGATGTCCTGGATCTGATGTCATAGAGATAGACTTTGCCGCCGTCCTGATAGACGAACGCATTCCCGTTGGGAGACCAGATCGGCGTGATGGGAGCCTGGCGGCGATGAGCGACTAAATCATCGATCGTGACCGGTTTCTTGGCCTGGCAAAACAGCAGAGCCGGGCCGATCAGGGCAAGTCCGGCGGATAGCAAAACAGTACGTGTGGACACCATTGTCAGTGTGCCAAAACCGGGTTCGAAAACGCCGGGCCCTTACACTAGAGCCTTGATGATTCTGCTCCTGTTAATCGTCGCCGCATTCGCCGCCGGCGCTATAAACTCGGTTGCGGGCGGGGGCAGTTTTCTCACGTTTCCGTCGCTTGTTTTTGCCGGAGTGCCCGCCGTGATCGCGAACGCATCGAATACCGTTGCACTGGTGCCAGGATCTTTAGCAAGCGCGGTAGGATACCGTGACGATATTCAGCGCCTCAACGAGAAGCGGATGAAGGGCTGGGTGCTCATCAGTTTTCTCGGCGGGGCGGTGGGCGCAGCGTTACTGTTATTCACCTCAGACCGCACGTTTCGCCAGATTGCGCCGTGGCTGCTGCTGTTTGCCACACTTTTATTTGCGTTTGGAAATCAGGTCAGTTCGGCCATGCGCGGCAGTCTTCACAAGAACCAGGGACCCATGCTGGCTTTTCTGTTCGCGATCGCCGTGTACGGCGGCTATTTCGGCGGCGGTATTGGAATCATGCTTCTGGCGGCGTTTCGCCTGTACGGTCTCACAGATATTCATGGCATGAACGGGATCAAGACCATCCTGAGCGCGATCTTGAATTTCATCGCGGCAGTGATTTTCATTAGCGCCCACGAGGTCTGGTGGGGGCCGACGCTGATTATGATGGCGGCGGGCATCGCCGGTGGCTATGCCGGACCGCTACTTGCCAAGCGCACAAGACCGGTAGTGATCCGGCGCATTGTAATCGTGGTGGGAATCCTGATGACGATCTATTTCTTCCATATCACGCCGCGCTGAATGTGTGGCGCGAGGCTTCCCTCATTACGCGTGCGCGGCCGCAGCGCCCAGCATCTGTTCTATCTGATCGCGTGAATATTTCATGTTGACATTCTGCATCGGACATCTGACAAAAGAAACGGTCGCTGCCATCTTCAGAGCTTTTTGGAATCGTCAACACGGTGCCGCAGTTCGGAAAAATGAGAGATTGTGCTCCATCTAATTTTAGTGTTAGGGAGTTTACATGGGCATCGCAACTCGAAAAAACCAGCGCGGGAAAACGAGGGGTCCATTCAATGTGCCGCGAGCGAGACAGGGGCGAGCCATGTACCTTGCAACTCACGCTGCCAGACTGCTCCCGTGCGTGCCCGTTCTTCAGGCGTAGTGAATCGGTATAGATACAGCAGCGCACGCATATAGCGCGGCGGTTTTGGAAACGGCGTGGGCCCCAATAAGCCGGTAACAGAGGGATCTCCGTGCAGGAGATGATAGACGAGACTACCGACCCAAGTATTTTCCTGATAACTGCCAAGCGCGGCAAACCACATTTGCCAGTCAAGGCGCGGCTGGTATGGAGCCACGAAGGGAAGCGAGCGGTGCAGATTGCCGGGCTTGTAGCGGAAATTGTATTCGCGCCAGGAGAGGCCATCGTTCGAGCCTTCGATGACGATTTCCGGGCGCGTGGTGGTCATCACAGCAAAGAGGCCGTAAGTGTTGACGATTTGAAATCGAGAAATGTATGTGAGCACGGGCGAGATGGTGCGATTCATGCTCGGCGCAAACATACCGATTAGCTCGATTCCGCCGATTGCCATGAGGGCGGCGGGAATGCCATTTAAAATTTTGCGCAGTAGCGGTAGCCGCAGCACGGGAGGCACACCGATGAGCCCCCAGCGCCAGCGGAGAACAGGGGCGAGCGGAGCGAAGGTGCGATCGTCCAAGCCCCACAGACACAGCGCCAACGTCAACAAATTGAAGAACGCATAGTTGCCTGTGAGTAGGATCACGAACTGCAGAAGCATTAAAAGACCCACGCCAATCTGGCGCACGCGGCGCGGGCCGAAGAGCAGAAAGGGCGCTCCGAGTTCGATGATCAGAGTGGCGGCAGTCATGGAATCGAGCATCCAAGTTGGCAAGCGATAGGCGTAATAGGCGAGCGGCGTGGGGAGCGGCTGCGTCATGAAATGAAAACGCAGCGCGTGGAAATTCCGCCAGTTTGGATCGTGGGACAACAGCTTGACGGCGCCCGATTCGAAATTGAGGCGGAATATGAGAAAACGGTAAGCCCACACCAGCCAGGGCGTGCCGGCAAACAGGGCCAGGAACCCCGCTTCGAGCAGCAAGGCGTCCCATTGAAATGCGGTGAACGGCTGGCCTATGGAGACGATAGAAAGATAAAACGCGAAACACGCAGCGGCTGTCCAGCGAGGGAATAGGCCGATGACCAGCAGCAGTGCCGCGACGCATCCGGCCATGCAAACGCAGACCAGCGCGGCATCGCTGACGCCAAACCAGAAGAGCGTTGGGAGTTCGAAGATGCGGCGCGCGCCGAGTTGCTCGCGCATGGCGAGCAGAAGCTGCGCCGCAGGGACGATACCATGCGACCCCGTGAGGCCACGGATCTGCGGCCAGAATGAGCCGAAGGCGGCGAGGTAGATGAGGCCGAGGAGCCGGAGGAAGAGGGCTTCAGTGAGTTCGAACGGCATCGTAAAACCCGCTCCCGCGCGGTCGCGGTTCTGTCCAAAACAGAAAAGGCGGCTTCTGGGAGCCGCCTTTTCTGTTTTGCAATATGCTGTGTAGGTCAGACTTCGTCTGCGCCCAAGGCCTCTTCGGCGCCGAGGTCTTCGGAGAGCCCACCCGTATACACGCCAGGAGTTTCGTCCGAGTAGTCTTGCAGACCGTCTGCGAACGCAACTTCCTGCTCCGGCACCGGCTCTTCTTCCACCACGTCCTCGCCTGCGATCTTCACACGGCGGTAGTATTCCATACCGGTTCCAGCCGGGATCAGGCGGCCCATGATGACGTTTTCCTTCAGACCACGCAGGTAATCCACCTTGCCGTTAATGGCGGCTTCGGTGAGGACGCGCGTTGTCTCCTGGAAGCTGGCAGCGGAGATGAACGAGTCGGTCGATAGCGATGCTTTCGTGATGCCCAGCAGGATCGGCTTGCCGGTCGCGGGACGTCCGCCAGCCTCAATCACGCGAGCATTTTCTTCGCGGAACTTGAACTTGTCGACCACTTCTTCGGGCAGGAACTCGGTATCGCCAATGTCCTCAATGCGGACCCAGCGCATCATCTGGCGCGAGATCACTTCAAGGTGCTTGTCGTTGATGTTCACACCCTGCAGCCGGTAGACTTCCTGGATTTCATTCACCAGGTATTTCTGCAGTTCCTTTTCGCCGAGCACGGCCAGGATATCGTGCGGATTGCGCGGGCCGTCCATGAGCGGATCGCCCGAGCGCACGCGCTCGCCTTCCTGTACGTTGATGTGGACGCCGCGCGGAATCGAATATTCCTTCTGGACGCCGTCGTCACCCACGATATAGAGCTTGCGCATACCCTTGGTGACTTCGCCGTACTTCACGGCGCCATTGATTTCCGCGATGATGGCGGTTTCACGCGGCTTGCGAGCTTCGAACAGCTCCACCACGCGCGGCAGACCGCCGGTGATGTCTTTGGTCTTGGTGGTCGCGCGTGGAATCTTCGCGAGCACGTCCCCGGCGTGTACCTCTTCGCCATCCGCCACCATGAGGTGAGCGTGGGTCGGCATGAGGTACTTCTTTTCTTCCGACCGGCCGCCGCCTTCGGGACGAACGACAATCGTCGGGAAACGCTTCTCGTCGGCCGATTCCGTAACCACCACCTGCATGTTGCCGGTGATCTCGTCAACCTGCTCCTGCGTGGTAACACCGTCAATCAGGTCTTTGAAGTGAATGGTTCCGCTAACCTCGGTAAGAATCGAGAACGTGTACGGATCCCATTCGAGCAGGATCTGATTAGCCTTCACAGGCGCGCCGTCCTCGACGTTGATCTTGGCGCCGTAGACGACGGGGTAACGCTCGCGCTCGCGGTTCTTCTCATCGACGATGATCAGAATGCCGTTGCGGTTCATGGCGATCAGCTCGCCTTTGTTATTGCGAACCGTGTTGACGTTGTTGAAGCGAACGAAACCGTCGCTCTTGGCGTCCTGGGTCGATTGCTCGCTGACGCGCGTGGCGGCACCGCCAATGTGGAACGTACGCATCGTAAGCTGCGTGCCAGGCTCGCCGATGGACTGCGCCGAGATGATGCCGACGGCCTCTCCGCGCTCGACCATGCGGCCGGTGGCGAGGTTGCGGCCGTAGCACAGCCGGCACACGCCGCGCTTCGATTCGCAGGTGAGCACCGAGCGGATTTTGACGCGTTCGATACCGGCGGCCTGAATCGCGCTGGCGAGATTCTCGGTGATCTCTTCGTTGACGCCGACGATCACGTTGTTTTCGTAGTCGCGCTGATCTTCGAGCGCCACGCGGCCTACGATACGATCGCGGAGCGGCTCGATGATTTCGCCCGATTCAATAATGGGTTCGACGTAGATGCCGTCGGTAGTTCCGCAGTCATCTTCGGTAATGATGACGTCCTGAGCCACGTCGCAGAGGCGGCGCGTCAGGTAGCCGGAATCGGCGGTCTTCAACGCCGTATCCGCCAGACCCTTACGGGCGCCGTGCGTCGAGATGAAGTACTGCAGCACGTCCAAGCCTTCGCGGAAATTCGCGGTGATGGGCTGTTCGATGATTTCACCCGACGGCTTGGCCATCAAACCGCGCATACCGGAAAGCTGGCGGATCTGCTGCTTCGAACCGCGGGCGCCGGAGTCGGCCATGATGTAAATCGGGTTGAGAATACGGCCGGTGCGGTCGTCCTCTTCCAGATTCTTGAACAGCTTGTCGGAGATCGCTTCGGTGACCTTCGACCAGATTTCAATGATCTTGTTGTAGCGCTCGGACTGCGTAATGGCGCCTTCCTGATACTGCTGCTGAACTTCGATCACCTGCTTTTCGGCATCGTGCACCAGGCTGCTCTTTTCTTCGGGCACGACCATATCGTCGATACCGATGGAGATACCGGCGCGCGTCGCGTAGAGGAAGCCAAGCTTCTTGACTTCATCCAGCATCTGCACAGTGGTTTGCAGGCCGAACTTCAGATAACAATACTGCACGAGTTGCCCGAGGCCCTTCTTCTTCAAAAGACCGTTGATGAACGGCATCTCTTTGGGAAGAACATCATTCAGGATGACCCGGCCGACCGTGGTGTCCATGTATTGCTTGTTGAACTCGATCGGCTCGGTGTACATAATGTTCTGATTGTCGAACGCCTTGCTCAGATCGATGACCTTGCCGGTGTGGCGCAGCTTGATGCCGGTAAGCGTTTCGACTTCACCCATTTCGAGCGCGATCAGAACATCTTCAATGGAGGCGAAGGTGCGGCCCGAACCTTTGGCATTGGGACGCATCTTGGTCAGGTAATAGAGGCCCAACACCATGTCCTGCGTCGGAATCGCGATGGGCGCTCCGTGAGCAGGCGACAGGATGTTGTTCGAAGCGAGCATCAGGGTCGACGCTTCGATCTGCGCTTCGGGCGACAGTGGAATGTGCACAGCCATCTGGTCGCCGTCGAAGTCGGCGTTGAAGGCCGTACAGGTCAGCGGGTGCAGCTTGATGGCTTTACCTTCGACCAGCACGGGCTCGAACGCCTGGATACCGAGCCGGTGCAGCGTGGGCGCGCGGTTCAACAGAATGGGGTGGTCCTTAATGACTTCTTCAAGGATGTCCCATACCACCGGGTCCTGCTGTTCGACCAATTCCTTGGCTTGCTTGATGGTAGTACAGTGGCCGCGCTGCTCGAGCCGGTGATAGATGAACGGCTTGAACAGTTCCAGCGCCATCTTCTTGGGCAGCCCGCACTGGTGCAGCTTCAGCTCCGGACCGACGACAATGACGGAGCGGCCGGAGTAGTCGACGCGCTTTCCGAGCAAGTTCTGGCGGAAGCGGCCCTGCTTGCCCTTGAGCGTATCCGATAGAGATTTGAGCGGACGGTTGTTTGCGCCGCGCAGCACACGACCACGGCGGCCGTTGTCGAACAACGCGTCGACGGCCTCCTGCAGCATGCGCTTTTCGTTGCGCACGATCACTTCGGGCGCGTGCAGATCCATCAGTTTCTTCAACCGGTTGTTGCGGTTGATCACGCGGCGATAGAGATCGTTGAGATCCGACGTGGCGAAGCGGCCGCCATCGAGCGGCACCAGCGGGCGCAGCTCCGGAGGAATGACCGGCAGCACGTCGAGAATCATCCACTGCGGCTTGTTGGCCGACTTGCGAAAGGCCTCGACAACCTTGAGCCGCTTGGCATACTTCAGCTTCTTCTGCGCGGAGGTCTCGCTCTTCATGCGCTCGCGCAATTCGAGCGCCAGTTCCTCAACGCTGACGCGCTTGAGCAGCTCCTTGATGGCCTCCGCGCCCATCATGGCCTTGAAGCCGGAGGGGCGGAACTGCTGATCGAGCTCGCGGAAACGGTTCTCGTCCTTGATGATCTCGCGCTCGCGCACCGGCGCATCGCCTGGATCGACAACAACGTAAGACTCGAAGTAGAGAATGCTCTCGAGATCGCGCAACGAGATGTCGAGCAGATGGCCGATACGTGAAGGGAGCCCCTTGAAGAACCACACGTGCGAGCAGGGTGAAGCCAGCTCGATGTGGCCCATGCGCTCGCGGCGTACCTTGCTTACGGTAACTTCGACGCCGCACTTGTCGCAGATGACGCCGCGGTGCTTCATACGCTTGTACTTGCCGCAGAGACACTCCCAGTCCGTCACTGGGCCGAAGATGCGCGCGCAGAAGAGGCCGTCACGCTCGGGTTTGAACGTGCGATAGTTGATGGTCTCCGGCTTGGTCACCTCGCCATGCGACCAGCTGCGGATCTTCTCCGGCGAGGCCAGCATGATGCGAATGGCGTCAAAGTCGGTAATCGGGTTAGTAAGCTCAAACGGGTTCGAACGGAACAAGGCGACCCTCCAGTTTCTAGCTGCTAGCTACTAGCTTCTAGCCGCTAGCTCTTGGCTTCCCAGGTTCGGGAAGCAGTTCATTTCTTCCGCGAAATGCGCGCCTTGAACAAAAGGCTTGCACATTTCGAAAACTTTGTGCTGTCCCAGCTGCCAGTCGCGCCCTGAAAAGCTAGGGGCTAGAGGCTGACAGCTAGAAGCTGCATTTAATCCGCCACCGCCGCCACTTCCGGCGTGGGCGCCTTGCGATTGATGTCCGCGCGCTTAATCAGCTCCACGTCAAGGCAGAGCGACTGCAACTCACGGATGAGCACATTGAACGACTCCGGCACACCCGGCTCAATGGCCGCCTCACCCTTGACGATGGCCTCGTAGATCTTGGTGCGGCCGTAGACGTCATCGGACTTCGCGGTCAGCAGTTCTTGCAGGATGTAAGCAGCGCCGTAAGCTTCCAGGGCCCACACTTCCATCTCGCCGAAGCGCTGTCCGCCGAACTGCGCCTTGCCGCCCAGCGGCTGCTGGGTGATGAGCGAGTACGGTCCGATGGAGCGAGCGTGAATCTTGTCGTCCACCAGGTGCGAGAGCTTGAGCATGTAGATGTAGCCCACGGTCACCGGCTGTTCGAACTGCTCACCGGTCATGCCGTCATAAAGAGGCGTCTTGCCCGAAGAAGGCAACCCGGCAGCGCTGAGCAGAGCCTTGATCTCGCCCTCCTGCGCGCCGTCGAAGACATTGGTGCCGAACCAGATGCCGCGCTCCATGCCGCGCGTCACGCGAATCAGCATCTCGTCATCGAGTTCGAGCAGCTGCCGCAGCGTTGCGGTGCCGGCAAACTCCTTCTTCACTTCCTCGCGGATGAAGTTGGCATCGCTGTTGCCCTTCACCAGCGCGGCGATCTTCTCGCCGAGCCCGTGCGCGGCCCAGCCCAGGTGCGTTTCCAGAATCTGGCCCACGTTCATACGCGAAGGAACGCCGAGCGGGTTGAGGACGATCTCGACCGGTGTGCCGTTGGGCAGATACGGCATGTCTTCCTCAGGAAGAATGCGCGCGATCACGCCCTTGTTGCCGTGACGGCCGGCCATCTTGTCACCCACGGAGAGCTTGCGCTTCATGGCGACATAGACCTTCACCAGCTTGATCACGCCCGGGGGCAGCTCATCGCCCTTCTGCAGCTTGGCCACCTTCTCGTTGGTGATCTTGCGCAGCACTTCGATCTGCCGCGAGGTCATCTCCTCGATCTCATCGATCTGCTCGTTGACCCGCGGATCCTTGTCGTTATAGCGGATGCGCTTGAGGTTCTTGGTCGAGATGCGCTCGATGGTGTCGCGATCGAGGATCGCGTCCTTGGTCAACAGGCGCTTGTTGGTGCGCTCGTCATGCAAGTCGGCCAGAACCGTCTTGCCGCCAAGAATGGCTTCGAGACGCTTCAAACGCTCGTCCGTCAGAATGCGGATCTCGTCGCCCAGGTTCTTTTCGAGCTTGGCCACGTACTCGGTTTCGATCTGCTTGGCGCGCTCGTCTTTCTCCTGCCCCTTGCGGCTGAAGATGCGCACGTCAACCACCGTGCCTTCGATGCCCGGAGGGCAGGTGAGCGAGGCATCCCTAACATCGCCCGCTTTTTCTCCGAATATTGCCCGCAGCAGCTTCTCTTCCGGCGTCAACTGTGTCTCGCCCTTCGGCGTGACCTTGCCGACCAGAATGTCGCCATGGCCGATCTGCGCGCCGATGCGGATGATACCGCTCTCGTCCAGATCGCGCAAAGCATGCTCGCTGACGTTGGGAATGTCGCGCGTGATCTCTTCGGGACCGAGTTTGGTATCGCGTGCCTCGATCTCGAACTCCTCGATGTGCACCGAGGTGTAGTAGTCCTCCTTCACCAGCTTCTCGCTGATGAGGATCGCGTCTTCGAAGTTGTAACCGCGCCAGGGCATGAAGGCCACCAGCACATTGCGGCCGAGCGCCAGCTCGCCCTGCTCCGTGCACGGACCGTCGGCGATTACCTGCCCCTTCACCACGCGATCGCCTTCCCGCACAACCGGCTTCTGGTTGATGCAGGTGTTCTGGTTCGACCGCTTGAACTTGATGAGCTGGTAGATGTCCGAACCCACCTCACGCGACAACTGCGTGGGATGATGCTCGCCTTCAACGCGCACGATGATGCGCTCGGAGTCGACCGAATCCACGATGCCGTTGCGCTTGGCGAGAATAACGGCGCCGGAGTCGCGCGCAGTCACACCTTCCATGCCGGTGCCCACAAGCGGAGCCTCGGCCACCAGCAGCGGAACCGACTGGCGTTGCATGTTGGCGCCCATCAGCGCGCGGTTGGCGTCATCGTGCTCGAGGAACGGCACCAGTGAAGCAGCCACCGACACGAGTTGCTTCGGCGAGACGTCGATGTAGTCCACCTCGGCGCGGTTGACCAGCACGAAGTTGCCCTGACGGCGGGCATTGACCAGGTCTTCCGTGATCTGCCCCTCCGCGTTGAACTCGATGTTGGCCTGCGCGATGGTGTGCTTGTCTTCTTCCCACGCCGACAGATAGAAGCTGAACGGCATGTGGTCGATGGTGCGCTTGCCTTCCTTCTTCAACTTGGCGTTCAGGCGTCCGGCCTCTTCCTTCTCAATGTGGTCACCCACACGCAGGCCGCTTTCGCCGGCGTTGACGATCTCCACGTAGTCGAGAATCTTCGAGTCCTTCACCTTGCGGTAAGGCGACTCGATGAAGCCGTACTCGTTGATGCGCGCAAAGCACGAGAGCGAGCTGATCAGGCCGATGTTCGGACCTTCCGGCGTCTCAATCGGGCAGATGCGGCCGTAGTGCGTCGGGTGCACGTCGCGGACTTCAAATCCAGCGCGCTCACGGGACAGACCGCCCGGCCCAAGCGCCGAGAGACGCCGCTTGTGCGTGATCTCGGAGAGCGGATTGGTCTGATCCATGAACTGCGAGAGCTGCGAGGAACCGAAGAACTCGCGGATCGCGGCCATCACCGGCTTGGCGTTGATCAGGTCGTGCGGCATGGCCGTCGAGAGCTCCTGATACACGCTCATCTTTTCCTTGATCGCGCGTTCCATGCGCACCAGTCCGATGCGGAACTGGTTTTCCATCAGCTCGCCCACGGCGCGCACGCGGCGATTGCCGAGGTGATCGATATCGTCGACCACGCCCACGTTCTTGCGCAGCTTGAGCAGGTAGCGGATGGTCGCGTAGAAATCGTCCGGCGTCAGCGTGCGGTGATCGAGCGGCGTGGCGTCCTGGTTCTCGTAGAGCTTGATGTTGAACTTCAGACGGCCCACGCGCGAGAAGTCGTACTTGCGCGGATCGAAGAACATGCCTTCGAAGAGCGCAGTCGCAGTATCGAGCGTCGGCGGATCGCCGGGACGCAGCTTGCGGTAGATCTCGATCAGCGCCTCTTCGGGCTTGTGCACTGAGTCGCGCTTGAGCGTGTTGGTGATGATGTTGCCCACGTCGTCGCGGTCGGGGAAGAAGACCTCAAAGCTGGTAGCCTTGCTGGCCATCACCTTGTGCAGGCGGTCTGCCGTCAACTCGACGTTGGCCTCGACGATTACTTCGCCAGTCTCGGTATCGACAACGTCTGCTGCGGTGAGCGCGCCGTCCAACTCGGCGGTCTCGATCTCGATCTTGCCGATGCCCGCCGCGCGAATCGCTTTGAGCGAGTGACCGGTAATCTTGCGGCCGGAGTGCGCGATCTCCTCACCCTTGTGCACCACAGCGTGCGCAGGCTTGGCGCCCAGCAGGTGGGTTGCTTTGCCCTCTTCCGCAACGCTCCAGAAAACCTTGCCGTCCGCAATCTGAATGCGATCGACGGTGTAGAAGGTCTTGAGAATCTCTTCGTCAGAACGCAAACCGAGCGCGCGCAGGAAGATGGTTCCCAGGAACTTGCGCTTGCGGTCGATGCGGACATAGAGCGTGTTCTTCTGGTCGTACTCGAACTCGACCCACGAGCCGCGATAGGGAATGATCTTGCCCAGGAAGTAGGTGCGGTTGTTCGCCGTCTCAAAGAAGACGCCGGGCGAGCGGTGCAACTGCGAAACGATCACGCGCTCGGTGCCGTTGACGATGAAGGTGCCGTTCGGCGTCATCAGCGGAATATCGCCGAAGAAGACTTCCTGCTCCTTGATGTCGCGGATGGTCTTGTTGCCGGTCTCCGGGTCCTTATCGTAGATGGTCAGGCGGACCGTGACCTTGAGCGGAGCGGAGAACGTCATGCCGCGCTCTTCGCACTCCTGCTGGTCATACTTGAGCTGCAGGCTCACCGGGTCGCCGCACTTGTTGCAGAAGTCGGGCATGTTGCGGTTGTAGGTGCCGCACTTCTGGCAGAGCACATCGCCGGGCAGGAAGGGGTCGGTGATGACCATGGCGCCGCAATGCACGCAGGCGGTGCGCAGGTGATGAAGGCCTTTGAGGTGGCCGCACTTGCACTCCCAGTTGCCGATCGAGTAGTCGACGAAGTCAAGTTGCGAGATTCCGCGGAAGTCGGTAATCGGGAAGACCGAGACGAAGACCGACTGCAGCCCGGAGTCGTCACGCTCGTTGGGTAGCTTGTCCATCTGCAGAAAGCGTTCATAGGAGCGCCGCTGCACTTCAATCAGGTTAGGAATCTGGGTTGCTGTTGGAATTTTGGAAAAATCGAGCCGGCTGCGAATGGCGCGCTTCTCGTTAGACATGATCACTCCTGAGCCTCGTCGCTCCGGCGCCGCGTCTTGGGCGCTGGGCCGGCGTCCGAGTCTCAGGAACGCCGGCGAATTACGGGTAAGTAGGCGAAAAACCTGACTGGCGGAAATGAACGAATTCCGATCAGCCTTATTGCAATCCGGCGCGGCGGGCGCTTGCCCCAGGACGCACCGGAGATAACCAGGTCAGGGTTGATGAGAACTTCTTGAATTGCACATGGCGGGCATTGCCACGCATCTGCCCCCTGGGCTAGACTGCGCTCAAGTTGGAAGCCAGCAAACGGTGCGGTTTACTCCCAAACGGCGGGGAAGACCGCAGGGGAGGGTATGCGCTCAAGGCACTGGAGGTGAGAAATCCTTTGTCTGCTTGCGAAGGTAGACACAAAAAGCTCGCGAGGACGCAATACCTCACGAGCGCGGCCTATCGCCTGTGCCCCCATCCGAATTCGTTTGCCTTGTTCTCGCCGATCCCAATTCGCTTCAGCCGCTTACTCGCTCAGCCACGTGACGCCGATCAAAGACTGCCTGCCTGACCTTCAAGCAAATCCTTGATAAAATAGAGCTTAACTTTTTCGAAGAGCCCGCACGCTCAAAGCCCGATTGCTTTTTTGCACTGCGAACCGATCCACGCCTTTCATTTCTGGAGAGTACGCGCCGACCAATCTCCGAAACTCTTCCCCGCAAAAGCGGAAAAGACCCGGAAGACGCGCAACTTTTATCGTAGCGCGTCCCGGGCGTCCTTGCAAGTTCGAGATGCTTACTTGACCTCGATGGTAGCCACACCCTCGAACTTTTTCTTGATGGCCTCGGCCTCTTCCTTGGTCGCGTTCTCCTTGAGCGGCTTGGGAGCGCCATCGACCAGGTCCTTGGCTTCCTTCAGGCCGAGCGAGGTGACCTCGCGGACAGCCTTGATGGTGTTGATCTTGTTGGCGCCGGCATCCTTGAGGATGACCTGGAACTCGGTCTTCTCCTCAGCCGCCGGAGCTGCCGCGCCCGCACCGGCGCCGCCGCCCGCAACCACAACCGGCGCTGCCGCCGCGGCCGAGACGCCAAGGCGCTCTTCCAGCTTCTTCACCAGAGCTGCCGCTTCCAGCAGGCTCAACGAAACAATTTGCTCTTCCAACTGCGCGATATCCGCCATTTTCCTTCTCCAATCCGAACCGTTTGAATTTGTCTATCCCCGGCCGTTCAACAGGATCAGAAAGTTTCCGATGCGCCAGACGTGCGCCCCTTCGATCCGCTTCTCGACCAAAACCCTTAAAAACAGCTTTCAGCTTTCAGCCGTCAGCTTTTTCTCTGCAAGTCCTGCTATCTCAACTCAGCACGATTAAGCTGAGAGCTGACAGCTCGCGCAGCTTACGCTGCGCCGGCAAACTTCTGCTTCTCGACGCCCTGACCCAGCACCACCGCCAGATCGCGGCCTGTGGCATTGAGCACCGTAGCCAACCGCTGCGCGGGAGCATTGATGAGGAAGAGCAGCTTCGAGAAGATCTCTTCCTTGCCCGGCATGGTGGCCAGCGACTTGACCTCTTCGACGTTCAGCGGCTTGCCGTCGACGATGCCCAGCTTGAACTCGTACTCGGCGTTGTCGCCCACCCACTTGGCGAAGACCTTCGCCAGCGCCACAGGATCACCCGAAGTAAAGGCAACCGAGTTCACGCCCTTCAGGCCCTTCAGTGCAGCCTCAACCTTGGTGCCCTTGCCGGCAATCGGCGCCAGCTTGTTCTTCATCACGCGATACCGGCCGCCCGCGTCGCGAATGAGCTTGCGCAGCTCATAGTCCTTGGCCACGGTCAGCTTACTGAACGTGCCGATAATCGCCGTCGTCGAGGTCTCCAGTTCCTTGGATAGCAACTGGACCTTCTCCTGCTTCTTTGCCTTCGAAATCGCCATTGTCTTCGCTCCGCTTCGACAGAGATCAGGGGTCAGAGATCAGGGATCAGCGTCAAAACCGATCCGCACATCTGACTGTTTCGCCGATTCCCGCCTCACTGCTTGCCGCTTTTGCGGCGTTCAATCTTTTAACTCCGATCAGCTCAAGCACGATGCCCATCGCAGCACGCACCAACTGACTCCTGACAACTGATCTCTGTTTAGTGCTTGCCGGCCGCGTCCGCCACCTGCGAATCCAGCGGCACGCCCGGGCCCATCGTCGAGCTCAGCGTGACGCTCTTGATGTACTTGCCCTTGGCTGCCGAAGGCTTGGCCCGCACAATCGACGTGATCACCGTGGTGGCGTTGTCGACCAGCTTCTGAGGATCGAAGCTCAGCTTGCCCACGGGCACGTGCACTAGACTGGTCTTGTCGGCGCGAAACTCCACCTTGCCAGCCTTGATCTCTTTCACCGCCGCAGCCACGTCGAGAGTCACAGTGCCGGTCTTGGGGTTGGGCATCAGGCCCTTGGGTCCGAGCACCTTGCCCAGCCGGCCGACCACCTTCATCATGTCCGGCGTGGCGATCAGCGCGTCGAAGTCGGTCCAGTTCTCTTTCTGGATCTTCTCGACCATCTCTTCGCCGCCCACGAAATCGGCGCCCGCGTCCTTGGCCTCCTTCTGGCGATCGCCGGTGGCGATCACGGCCACGGTCTTGGTCTTGCCCAGGCCGTGCGGCAGAACCACGGTGCCGCGGACCATCTGGTCGGCGTGACGCGTGTCGACGCCCAAACGCATGGTCAGGTCGACCGTCTCATCAAACTTTGCGTACTTGACCTGCTTGAGCAGGCTCACCGCTTCAGGTAGCGGATAGGCGGGCTTGGTTACGGCAGCACGCGCCTTCGCAATATTCTTGCTGATTTTAGCCATTCATCCCTCGTCTCCCACCGCAGTTGCCAGCCCGTTCGTAGCGGAACTCCTAGCCGGAGGGGCAACATTTTGTCGCCGCATCTCCGTCGGCCGGAGCCAAATGCCGTGGTGTTATTGACGGTCCAGAGTTTGCCTCTGGACACATCTTTAGATGATAGCGAAATGGATGGAAAATTGCAAAGATGCCCATGCCAGAGACATTGTCCGCGCCGAAGGCGCAAGGTTCGTTAGCCCCGCGCTTCACGGGGTCCCCAAGAAACGATCTTCGTTTCCTGGGGGTGGAAGCGTGGGGGAACCCAGCCGCTCAATTTGACCGCGGAGTCCCGGGGGGACGGCCGGAACCGGACCGAATGGAATTCGCGGAGGACAAATGATTTGCATCGTCCCCACGGGACTACGAGCCTCTACCAGCCACAATCCCCCGCTGAAGCGCGGGCTAAATTGCTGCGCACCTCCGGCGCTTTCCTTCAACCAACGCAATATGGGTTATATGATCGGAGTCCCCCAGGGACGGCGCACGATGGGCCACACATACGCCAGCATTTTGTCCACTGCATCTTTAGCACAAAAGAGCGCAGGCCGCTCCTTGCCGTCGACCGCATGCCCGACTTGTTTGCCTATCTCGGGGGCATTGCGAAAGGAGAAGGCTTCGACTTGATCGCCGCGGGCGGAATGCCCAATCACATTCATCTCCTAATTTCTGCGCCGCCGAAGGTTCCTCTCGCCACCGCTGTCCAAAAGCTCAAGGGCAGTTCTTCCCGCTGGATGGGGCCGGAATTCTCATGCCAGGAAGGATATGGCGCATTCAGCGTGAGCCCGTCGCAGGTACCCGTCGTGAAACAGTACATCCGGAATCAGGAGAGGCATCATCGAAAACGCAGCTTTGAAGAGGCGTTCAGCGCGCTTCAGCGAAGCTGCGGTGTTGATTATGACGAGCAATTTGTCTTTGGCTGGTGGAATTCCGCCGTCCCTACGGGACTCGAATTGACTGAAACACTCCTGCTCCCCACGCTGAAGCGCGGGGCTAACGACCGCTGCGCCTCCGGCGCGATCGATGCCCCCGCTCGAAAAGCCTCTTGCCTGCCATGGCGGGCCAATGCTAAGAATGAGCCATCCCGGGATTCGATTACACAGAAGAACACGCGCAGAATTTTTGGCTGAGTTGATACTGTTCTGGTGTTTCAAAGCACTATAGGATTCGAGCGACTCTGATATTGGCGGTTCGACCCATGCCAAGGCGCACGTGTACCAGATCGAAGGCCGCCGTGAGAGATTGCGCGCGCAATCTCGGCCTGATGCTGCTTGTGTGCGGAGTCTTTTCTCTGCGGGCATTCGCGCAGCCGGCTGGGCCGCAGCTCACACTCGACTCAGTGAATGTGCGGCAGGAGGGCGTGGTCAGCTTTTCAACGCTCGCTCTCGGGACGGAGGCGCGTTCCGACTTCCCCGCCCCGCAGTTTCTTCTGGGAGAAACAGAGGACCAGGCCTTCCGGCTGTGCATCGACATGGCCAGCATTCAGCAGGTACGCTTCAACGCCTTCACCTTTACGGCGTATGTGGTCAACGCCAAGGGCGCGCAGCAGGCCTACAAGTATCAGGTCACGGGCAATCCTGCAGGACTGTTTCATGACTCGGCGGTGCGGGTTGCGTTCCATGTAAAGACGGGTGCGAACAGCCTGCCGGGCTCGATCCTGATGCCGGTGTACAACGCCACGGCGGGCGACTTGTTGACCGCGGTAGCGGCGAGCGACCTTGCGTATGTGAGCGTCTCGGGCACCACGCCGCTGCAGATTCATCTCGGCAACGGCGCAGATGGGCTGCCGATCTCGGTGACCGATGTTGCAGTAAACGAAGACTGCCCCAACTGCTGGACGCACGTTGACTCGCGCGTGAACGAGAAAAGCCCTCTGGCCGTCGATCCGGGCACCACGGCGATTCTGCCGCTGAGCCTTTCACCCAATACGATTCCGGCCCTGCTGCAGGGTGCGATGGCCATACGCACCGACGTGCCGCATGACACGCTGGCGCTCACCGTGACGTATCACACGGTGCCGGGCGGAGCCGACCGGCGGCAGACCATTCTAGCTAAGGTGCGCTTCGGCCCAGGCCTGCTCGGGCTGGCGCTGGCCGTTTGCGGAGGCATCGCGCTGGGTCTCGCGGCGCGGTATCTGCTCACCGGCCGCGTCGGCAAAGAGGACGAGCGCGCGGTGCACGCGATTCTCTCCGCGCTTGTGCTGGGCACGATTGCGGAGTTCATCGGCATCATGCTCACGGCGTATGGCAATTCGAAGCTGGTGCTCTTCGGCCTGGACATCGATCCCCGGCAGCTATTCCCCGCGTTCATCCTCGCAATTCTGGTGAGCGGCGGCGTGGCGGTAACGAACTGGGTAAAAGAACTTTTCGGGAAGGCGCGATGAGAAGATCCCCGCAATTCCTGCGCACGGCGCACGCGCTCGCTGCAGCGGTGCTGCTGGCTCTGGTATTTGCAGCGCAAGCCGGCGCGGCCGCCGATCATGCCAGATTTGAACGCCCGGTGATGATGGATAGCGACGGACCCGGCAACGAGCTCTATGTACTGGACGATGCCGGCGTGTTGCACGAATTCCGCGTCTCGGCGAACAGCCTCTCAGAGTTCGGGCGGGTTTCTGTTCCCGCCGATTTTCAGGCCGCAGACATGTCCTTCGCGCGGTCGGAGCAGCCGCCGTCGCTGTTCATCGCCGGAACGCAGGCAGGCCGGGGCGTGGCGCTACGGTTTTCTCTCGATAGCCGGACCTTGAAGACGTGGACCTTTCAGAACGTCTGCTCGGGCGTCGATTCAGGTGCGAACTCGCGCACGGCGTATGTAGCTACCTCTGACTCGAATGAGCTTTACCGGCTCGATCTCGACGGAGAGCACATCACCTTCGTTACGCGCATTCCGGACGCATCCAAGCTCGGCCCGGTTGCATTCGATGAAGCTGGACAGATGGTTTATGTGGCCGATGTGGCGAGCGGAAGAATTTATCAGTATTCGATCGCGGCGCGCAGTGCAAAGGTCTTCGCTACGGGCCTCAGCGCGCCAACAGCGCTCGTCTTCGATGCAGAATCGAACCGGCTCTTTGTCGCCGACCCCGGGCAGCGGGCCATCTTTACGGTGGATACGCGCGCAGCCAAGCCCGCCATCGAGCCTTTCGTCTCCGCGCCGCTCAAAACGCCGTATGGCATGACCTTGATCTCCGAAGACCGGATCGCGGTAGCCGACTACGGCGCAAACACGATCTTCGTCTTCTCCAGCAAAGGCGCGTTGCTTTTTCGTTATCCTTCAGGCCAGTAGCCTGCGAGGTTACGCGTCGGTCAAGCACGAGAACACCGGAATCTTTTGCTGCCAGGATTTTGCTCGCGCAGGCTTTGCATTCTTTCAATCCCGCAGACGAGATTGCGAAGCAGTGGCTGGTCCACAACTTTGCTGTGCAAACGCCCAAAGATAGAAACAGACAGTAGCCAACAGGATGAACGGGGTGGGGAAAACCTGTAAAGCGATTGCCAGCCACCTGCCCCAGTTCGTCGGCGATGGATGCACGACGCTCAGCAGCCCCTGCACGACTATCCAGCCCGAAATGCCTGTGAACATCAGCACTGTAGCAGTAATGGCGAGCCCGATCCGTCCGGCGATTCTACTCTGGGACCAGAGCAGGGCACATCCAGGCACGGCGAGTAAGAGAAGTGATGCGTCCAGCTGACGATGATAAATGGGCAGCATGGTCAACGCCGCGACGGCCGCCAGAGCCATCCATGGTGCGCACGGCGAGCTTCGCCGTCGTAGCACCAGATAGATCCAGACGAGCAACAGAGGCCCGCAGACAAGATCAGCGGCTGTGTTGTAGAAGCGAGGATCATCCCTAAAGACGCTGAAGATGGTCTGCAAGCTGATCAGTGAATCCAGGCCGTGGCCGCCGCTCGAAAGCAGACCGGGATCGTTCACTCCTCCGTGAACCGAATAGGCTGCCAAGTTCACCTTCCACTCATGGAGCCACTGCGGCGCCACGCGCCAGACCCACACGAATCCAGGCAGACTCAGAACGAGCGCCACTGAAAGCGCCTTCAAGGCGCGCTTGCGCTGAGTCGATCCAGCCAATAAAAAATAGAGCCACACCAGCCCCGTATCATGCGGTTTGAGCACAAGACTCACTGCCAGACATACGATGCCGAGGATCACTAATCGCCCGCGCACGAAGCACCATACGGAAATCGCGCTCAGACCGATGGCGATGCCGGCAACATTCCCGGTCACAGCGAGCAGTTCACTGGTGGCGAGCAGGAATCCTATCAAGGCTCCGGATAAGGCAGGCGCGTAGTCTGCGCTGAGATTCCACACGAGAAACGATGCAGTGATGAAGCTGGCGAAGGTGACGATCAACCAGAGAATGCCGGCGAGTTTCGACGGCAGCGCTGCAAAGGGCATTACAAGGAAGAGCGTATTGGGCGGGTAGATGTTCTGTGTTGCGATCTGCCGATCCTTTGCGGCATCGGGCGCCCGGCTCTCGCGCTCTGCCTGATAAATCCGCGTCACTTCGCTTTGGTTGAATGGATCGCGCTGCTGGATCAGGGTCCTTGAAGCGAAGTAGATGGTCTTGAAATCGGCAAGCGGCGCGGGCGCACCGCCCTCGAACACTGCGCCTAACAGAATGAAGACCAGGCTTCCGACCAGCACCAGGTACAATCCGTCGCGCCGCTCGTTCGACATGGAGTTCCTCGTTTGCCTCCGCAGCCAGCCGCTTGCGTCCTAGCAGATCTATCCCATCGTATATGAAGCCTCTTCTCGCACTTCGCACTGCTGAGCTGTTCTCAGCAGCATGCAAACTTTAGTTTTGGACCGTATGCAGAAACGAGAGTCGATGGAAGATCAGGAACACGCCGTTTTAAGTCAGCTTCCCCTCAGCACTTCCGCTCTGTCCGTTGGTCAGGAACTGCTAGGATGGCTGCAATGAAATCGAACAACGAGATAGAGCCTTGCCTGACGGCGATCATACCCGCCTACAACGAGGCTGCCACGGTGATGAGAACAGTTGAAACTGTGCTGGCGCAGCGTCCAGTGCGGCAGCTGATCGTGGTCGACGATTGCTCGACGGATGACACATGGAAACTGCTTCAACCCCTCGCCACGCTCGATCCTCGCATCATGCTCATCCGACATGAAACAAATCGTGGCAAAGGCGCCGCTCTGCGCACCGGTATCTCGCATGCAACATCGGAGATCGTGATTACGCAGGATGCAGATCTCGAATACAATCCGGAGGAATATCACCGTCTGCTCGAACCTATCCTCGTAGGCAAAGCCGACGTCGTCTATGGTTCGAGGTTTCGCGGGGGTGCGGACGCCAGCCGCGTCCTTTACTTTTGGCATTCAGTCGGCAACGGCTTTCTCACAACGTGTTCGAATATGGCCACGGATCTAAATCTCACGGACATGGAGACGGGATACAAAACGTTTCGCCGCGAGATCATCCAGAGTATCCAGATTCGAGAGGACCGTTTTGGTTTCGAGCCAGAGATTACGGCCAAAGTAGCGAAGCTCTCAGTGCGCATTTATGAGGTGGGTATCTCCTATACGGGGCGTACGTACGCCGAAGGCAAAAAGATCGGATGGCGTGACGGAGTTCGAGCCCTGTGGTGCATCCTGAAATACAACTTCTGGAGCCGGTGACCGAACCCATGTGCGCTTCGACCCAGTCGACCGACTTTGAATTCGCCGCACTCGAAGAGGCGAAGAATTATCGCCGCGCCTTGTTGGACGAGTTTGCACCGCATCTTCACGGTCACGTGCTTGAAGTGGGGGCAGGCGTAGGACAACTTACCGCGGAGCTCCTGCGTCAGCCCAGAATCGCGGAATTGATCTCTATCGAGCCTGAGGATGGGTATTGTTCCCGCTTGCGGGAGCGATTTGAGAACCACAACGTGCACCACGGAACCGTGGCCGATCTGCATTCCGATACGCACTGGAATGCGATTGTGAGTGTCAATGTCCTCGAGCACATTGAAACAGATCAAGAGGAACTGAATACCTATTGCCAACTCTTGCGGCCGGCTCAGGGTGCACTGTGCCTTTTCGTGCCAGCGCGTCCGGAATTGTATGCGCCTATCGACAAGGACTTCGGCCACTTTCGCCGCTATAAGCGCCTAGAGCTGCGGCGTAAGCTCGAAGCTGCCGGATTCGAAATCCTTAAGCTCCGTTATTACAATTCAGTTGGATACTTCGCCTGGTGGTTAGGTTTCTGCGTACTCCGGAATCGCGGCTTCAGTCCTGTCTCCGTGAGGCTCTTCGACAGAGCTATTTTCCCTCTGGTTCACGGATTTGAATCGCGCATCTCCCCACCTCCATTTGGGCAAAGCCTGCTTGCGATTTCAATTGCCCGCTGAACGTCCGGGCGCTGCCAGCGTCTTCGGCCGTTAACGTCACGCATCGCCACACGGTCACCTGGGCTCGTTATACTTGGCAGGCAACGCCGAGCCCGGTTCCAGCCGGCTGCAACCACTCTTATGACGATCCTTAGCCGACGCAGATTCCTCTCAACCGCTGCCCTTACTGTTGCCGCCACTCGCCTTCGTGCCCAGAGCTCCTCGCGCGTGCAGGCCGCCCTGACGATTCCCGCAGAGGCCACGGGCGCGCACATGCCTGCCGACTTTGTCGGCCTTTCTTATGAAGTGCAGCAGCTCACGGATCCCCATTTCTTTTCCGCGGCGAATCTTGGGCTGGTCGAGCAGTTCCGTAAGCTTTCATCGAATGGCGTGCTGCGGCTTGGCGGCAACACCAGCGAGTTCGGCTACTGGAAACCTACGCCGGACTCGCCCGAGCCCGAACATCCGCCGACACGCGAGGTGGTTGGCGAGCCAAAGCCCGAATACTACGCAGTGACGGCCGAAGCAGTGCGCAACCTCGCCGGCTTTCTGAAAGCGGCGGGCTGGACATGCCTCTACGGCATCGGCATGGGCACCAACACGCCGGAGCGGGCCGCGGCCGAAGCGATCTTTGTAGCAAAGACTCTGGGATCGAGCCTGCAATATTTTCAGATCGGCAATGAGGTGGATCTCTTCAACCGGCATGTGCGCGATCCGAAGACGTGGTCCGCGAAGACATATCTCGATGAGTGGCTCACCTTTGCGCGGGCCATCGCCAAGGTGGTTCCGGAGGCGAAGTTCGGCATGCCGGATGTCGCCGTTGAGGTCAAGTGGCTCGCCGAGATCGCTGATCTGTGGCCGACCATCGGCGATCAACCGCATGTAACCACGCTTACGCATCATCACTACTTCAACGGGCCGGCGACGAATCCCGATGTCAATATTCCCAACCTGCTCGCTCCGGCCGAGAGGTCGAAGGTGCAAAAGGCAGCGGACATTGCCACCGCAGCGGCAGAGAAGGTGGGTGCGCGCGTGCGTATGACGGAAGGCAACACCTGCTATCGCGGCGGCAAGCCGGGTGTCTCGGATGTGTTTGCGGCAGCGCTCTGGGCGGCGGACTACTCGCTGCTGCTGGCGAGCAACAACTATTCCGGCATCAATCTCCACGGCGGCACAGGAAACTCGGTGGCAAACTCCGTCGGCGGATTTCTTCCCGGCGATGTGATGCTCAAGGATCAGGGCGCAACGCCGGAGCAGATCGCCACGCACCCGCATCCCTTCTACACACCCGTCGCGACATTCGGAACGGAGTACACCCTGGAGCCGGTTGCCTACGGGCTCAAGTTCGCCGGCTCACTCAGTGGCGGCTCGTTGGTGAAGGCCGATCTCACCTCATCCTTACAAACCGCAGGCGTGGATGCCACGGCTTACGCGGCCAAGCTTCCCAATGGCCACACATCGGTGATCGTCCTCAACAAAGATGCGGAGAAGGATCTCGATGTGACACTGGACTTCGGCGATGGGAGATCGGGCAAGGTCGAGATCGAGACGTTGCACGCACCCGCGCTCGACAGCCGCGAGGCGCACATTTCGCCGTCATCGACACATGGCCGTCTGAAGCAAGGCAAGTATGCGGTGACGGTGCCGCGGGCCTCGGGTCTCCGCCTGACTGTTGTCTGATCCACCTGCATAAGTGCCGGAATTTCAGACAAATCGACGAGCTGGCTGGCTGTGCTTCTCCCACGTTGTGTGCCTAATAACGGTCGCCCACGCGCCTTTCTGCGGGCCTTAGGTCACCTCTGCGCCGATCAGGGTTTTGTTGCGTTTGCAATATGGATAGCGGACACTATATGCATGATCCGCAATCTTCGTTCTGCTGCGCTCTTTCTCTGTGCCGTCTTTTCTTTTCTTTCTCTTGCGCAGGCGCAATCTTCAAAAAAGGCGGACGGGCTGACGTACTCCAGCTTTACGGGCCAGCCTGCTCCTACGAAAGAAGTTCTTTTCGACTTGGTTCGCCAGGTCCGATGGGACACCGAAGCGGGTGACGAAAATCCGCAGGGGCTGCGGTTGCGATTCGAGAAGATCAATGATCCGGCACAGTCCGCTACTGCTTTGCCGCGGTATCGTGTCTTTGCTGACGGCGCGCCCGAAAACAAGGTGTACACGCTCGGCATCTGGCTCGTCGGCAAAGAGATCGCATACGGCAACCAGGAGATTTACGTGAACTCGCAGGGCCTGCTCATGATCCACAGGCCAACGGCGGAGCAGGCAACGATTTTCAAGGCCCCTGCCGATGAGCTCGAGATAACTCCGCAAGGCATCACGGCAGAACCGATTCGCTACATCCTCACCAGCAAAGATCAGCAGTTGTCGATCCTCGGGACCATCGTGCCGCATCCGGTGACCGCGCAGGATCAGGAGTGCACACTGGAAGTGCGAATCGCGGAGCCCAATGCAGCGGCGGTGCTGGTGGTGGTCGACCGGTTTCCTCCGCGCACAAAGGTTCCGTTGGTGCTCGAATCGGAGGGTGAGACCGCCAGTCTTGTGACCACAACGGATTCCGGCGGCCACGCCGAGGTCGTGGATTTTCCCTCGGTTCTGGGCAAGACCCAGGGGACTCTCAAGACAACTGCGGAAGGTTCGAACTGCCTGCCCTCTGTGCTTCTGCCCTGGGGCGCAAGCGCCCTGGTGAAAAGGACCCAATAGCGGCCTGCGTTTGCAGGCCGTCTTTTCATTCGCCGGCCCGGACCAGGGCGGTCTTGCGTCTAATCCCTGGTAGCCGTGTTTTCATCCCAAATCGAACAACTCGCCCTAACTCCCGTCCGTCCAATCGACTAGCATAGGTGCAAACGCGTCTCTCGGGGACCGGAACCGGAAAATCACGAAAAACTGGAGATTTTACGTTGAAGAGCGAACAGATGTTGCCTCGATGGTCTCTCTTGTGGCCGCTCCTTGCGGGAGCAGCGATGCTTTCCTGGCATGCACAAGCGGCTCAGGCTCCGCAGACTCCGGCCGCCACGACGTCGCAGCCATCCGCGAGCGATCAGGCGCAGAACGTGACCCGCGCCACGCTGCCGAATGGAGCGCGCGTGGTGATCATCCGCAACACGCTCGCGCCGGTGGCTACGGTGGAAGCGAACTTCATCGTCGGCGGCAATGAGACGCCCGAGGGCTTCCCAGGCACGGCGCATGCGCAGGAGCATATGGCCTTTCGCGGCTGCGCGGGCATGACGGCCGATCAGACGGCTGCCATCTACGCGCTGCTCGGCGGGGAAAACAATGCGGATACGCAGCAGAACATCACGCAATATTTCGCCACGGTTCCAGCAGCCGATGTGAACGTCGCGCTGGAGGCGCAGGCCGCGTGCCTGAAAGGCGTAGACGACTCGCAGGCCGAATGGGACCAGGAAAAAGGCGCCATCGAGCAGGAGGTCCAGCGCGACCTCTCGAATCCGACCTACAAATTTATTGATCGTCTGAACAGCGCCATGTTTGCCGGCACTCCCTATGCGCACGATCCGCTCGGAACGCGGCCTTCTTTCGAGGCCACGACGGGCGCGATGCTCAAGGATTTCTACAACAAGTGGTATTCGCCCTCGAACATGATCCTGATCGTCGTAGGCGACGTCGATCCCGCCGCCACGCTCGCCAAGATCAAGGACCTGTTCGGCAATGTGCCGAGCCATCCGCTGCCGGGCCGGCCTCAGATTCAGTTGCGGCCCTTCCAGTCGCAGACCTTCTCGATCGACAGCAATCTGCCATACGTGCTCGGCTTCATCGCATACCGGTTCCCGGGCACTGATTCGCCCGACTATGCAGCGGCCCAGATTCTGGCCGATGTGCTGGCCAGCCAGCGCGCCGACCTGTACGGCATGGTACCTTCAGGCAAAGCGCTCGATGCTGAGTTCGGCGTAGCGGAGAACTATCACCAGGCGAGCGTTGGCTATGGCGCAGTGGCGCTGCCCGCGAATGCTGACGCGACAGACGCGATCAACGAGATGCGGCAGATCATCAACAGGTACGCGACCAGTGGCGTGCCTGCGGAGTTGGTGGACGCCGCCAAGCGCAGCGAGATTGCGCAGGCCGAGTTCCAGCGCAATTCGATTCCCGGGCTGGCCGAGGTATGGTCGGCGGCGCTCGCGGGAGAGGGGCGCAACTCGCCGGAAGAAGATGTCGACGCGATTCGCAAAGTCACGGTTGCGGATGTGAACCGCGTCGCCAAGCAGTATCTACTGAACGCAAGCACCATCACCGCCACTCTGAAGCCGGTGAACGGTGGAGGGCCGGTGGCGGAGAAAGGCTTTGGCGGCAGCGAGAAGGTGACGTCATCGCCCACTAAGCCGGTGCAACTGCCGGAATGGGCGGCCGGACCGCTGAACCAGCTTCAGGCGCCTACGAATACGATTGCCGTCTCCGATACAACGCTGGCCAATGGCATTCGGCTGATTGTTCGCACCGACAAGACGAGCCCCACGGTGACGGTTCTCGGCGCGGTAAAGAACAACGCCGATCTGCAGACGCCGCAGGGCCAGGAAGGCGTGGGTGCTGTGCTGGACGGACTCTACTCCTATGGAACTCAGACGCTGGACCGGCTGGCTTTCCAGAAAGCGCTCGACGACATCGCAGCCAATGAGAGCGCGGGCTTCAACTTTTCATTGACTGTGCTCACAGAGTACTTCTCGCGCGGCGTGCAGTTGCTGGCCGACAACGAGTTGCATCCGGCGCTGCCTGAAAATGCGTTTCTGGTAACGCGCCAGCAGACGGCGCAGTTTGTCGCCGGACGCATGCGCAGCCCTGGCTATCAGACTTCGCGCGCGCTCGATCTGGCGCTGGTTCCGGCGGGCGATCCAACGCTGCGCGAGACCACCGCGGACTCCGTGACCAAACTTACGCTCGACGAAGTGAAGCAGTATCACGACACGACCGTACGGCCCGATCTGACGACGATCGTCGTGATCGGCGATGTGACGGCAGACGAGGCGAAGGGCGTCATCGAAAAGTGGTTCGGCGACTGGAAGGCGACGGGACCGAAGCCGGAGACTACGCTGCAGGCAATTCCGGTGAATCAAGCCTCTGCGTCGACGGTGCCCGATCCCGAGGCCGTGCAGGATTCCGTCACGCTCGCCCAGCAGCTCAACATCAACCGCTTTGATCCGGATTATTATCCGCTGCAGCTCGGCAATCACGTGCTCGGCGGCGGCTTTTACGCGACGCGGCTCTACCACGATCTGCGGCAGGTGAACGGATACGTCTACAACGTGGATGTGAGCCTGAACGCGTCAAAGAGCCGGGCCAGCTACTCCGTGCAGTACGGGAGCGATCCGCAGAATGTGTCGAAAGCGCGGGCGCTGATTGTGCGCGATCTTGAGCAGATGCGGACCGAGGACGTCTCCGATGCGGAACTGCATCAGGCCAAGGCGTTACTGCTGCGCCAGATTCCGCTGAGCACCGGAAGCGAAGAGTCCGTGGCGCGGGGCTTGCTCGCGCGGGCGGAGATAGGGCTGCCGCTGGATGAACCCATACAGGCGGCGAAGAAATATCTGCAGCTCACCGCGGACGACGTGAAACAGGCCTTTGCCCGGCACGTGCGCACAGACAATCTGGTGCAGGTAGTGCGCGGACCGGCCCCGCAGTAGGTGAACTTCCCACGCTTGCGCCAACAAAAAGGCGCAAGCATGGGGCACGGGCGGCACGGTGACGGGTCCGGTTTTCTCGCCCCTCGCAACAGAGACGTGACGAAGGTGAGACCCTCGGCCCTGATCGGCACGGCTTAAGGCTTTTCATGCACGTGCTTTTATGGCATGCTTGCACGCATGGGAAACAAAGACAGAGGCAAGAAGGAAGTCAAGAAAGCGCCGAAACCCAAGCCGAAACCGGAGCCTGGCCGCAAACGCGAGATCTTCAGCCCGCCGCCTCCGCCGAAATAAGCACACTCACTTTGCCCGTTCCAGCGCGTCTCAGACGCAAAAAGGCCTTCCCTGCTCAGGGAAGGCCTTTTGTACGCCTGCTGAAAATTCTGGTTTACGCGACGACTTCGATGCCCATCGAGCGGGCCGTGCCCTTGATGCTCTTGATGGCGGTCTCGACCGAGGCAGCGTTGAGATCGGGCATCTTCTGCGTGGCGATCTCGCGTACCTGCTTCTCCGTCACCTTGCCCTTCTTCTCCTTGTTCGGAGTGCCCGAGCCCTTGTCGATGCCAGCGGCCTTTTTGAGCAGCACGGAGGCCGGAGGCGTCTTGGTGATGAAGGTGAAGCTGCGGTCCGCATAAACGGTTATGACAACCGGAATCGTCAGCCCGGCCATCTCTTTGTTCTGCGTGCGCGCATTGAACTGCTTGCAGAACTCCATGATGTTGACCTGCGCCTGACCGAGCGCCGGACCCACGGGAGGCGCCGGCGTTGCCTTGCCCGCCTCGATCTGCAGTTTCACGTAGCCTTGTACTTTCTTCGGAGGTGCCATATCGGTTCCTTCGGAACTAGCTTCTAGCTTCTAGCCGCCAGCTTCTAGCTCGTTCTTCCTGATTCAAATTTTGGTGTCACAGCTCATGCGTTTGCTTGCAACCGGAGGCTGCTAGATTGCCGGTCCGGCTAGAAGCTGAAAGCTAGTAGCTAGAGGCTGCAACTACTCAATCTTTTCTACCTTGCCGAACTCGAGTTCGACCGGCGTGGAGCGGCCGAAGATCGTGACCATGACCTTGAGCGTCTCGCGATCTTCGTTGATCTCGTCGACCACACCGTTGAAGTTGGCGAACGGCCCGTCAGTGATGCGCACCTGCTCGTTCTTCTCGAACTTGATCTTGAGCCGCGGCTTGTCCTTCGAAACTTCAGAGCGGAAGAGGATCGAGCTTACCTCTTCTTCGCTGAGCGCCACGGGCTTATCGCCCGTACCGAGGAAACCCGTCACCTTCGGTGTGTCCTTGAGCACGTGCCAGAGATTGTTGTCGAGATCCATCTCGACCAGCACGTAGCCGGGCAGAAAGACCCGCTCCACCGTGCGCTTTTTGCCGTTCACAATCTCGGTCACGGGTTCAGTAGGAATCATCACGCGGCCGACGCGGTCTTTGAGACCGAAGGCCTGCACGCGGCTCTCAATGGACTCGCGCACCTTGCGCTCAAAGCCAGAATAAGCGTGCAGGATATACCATTTGAAGTTCGGGTTGCGCTCGGATTCCGGCTGCCCCGTGGCTTGTTCCAATTCTTCTGCCATTCTCAAACTCTTTCCAAACTGCGGTTACTTATTGCATGCCGCCCAGCTTGTTCAGCAAACCATTCACGCCGACCCTGAAGACCCAGTCTGTCACAAAGAAGAACAAGCCAAAGATAAAGACGGTGACAATCACCACCGACGTCGTCACCTGCACCTCTTTGCGCGAGGGAGCAACCACCTTGCGCATCTCCGCGCGGACGTCGCTCAGAAAGCCTGTGAACTCGTTCCACTTGCTCAGCGCGTTTCCGGAGAATTCTGACATAGCGCCCGCCTGTGGCCGTTTGGCCGATCGGTCGTCACTCTTTTCGATAGCCGTCTTCGTTGCCATACTTCCATTCCTTCGCGTCTGACGTTGGGCCAGACGCCTTCTAATCCTGGCAGGGGCGGAGGGATTCGAACCCCCAAGTTCGGTTTTGGAGACCGACAGTTTAACCGTTGAGCTTACGCCCCTGTTGCCAGAGATCAGTTATCAGGGGTCAGAGATCAGCTTTTGTGCACATGCAGCTTCTGATCCCTGATCTCTGTTCTCTGATCCCTGTCGTTACTTCGACTCTTTGTGCGGCGTGTGCTTGCGGCAGCGGTTACAGAACTTCTTGAACTCGAGACGGCCCGTGGTCGTCTTCTTGTTCTTCGTCGTCGAGTAGTTCCGCTCCTTGCACTCGGTGCACTGCAGATTCACAATTTCCCGCATATCCAAATCCTTCCAGTGATCAGGGGTCAGAGATCAGGGATCAGTTTTTCCTGCTTCGATTCGCTCTTCAGTCTCGCTTGAACCGTTGCACTGATCCCCAGCCCCTAGTCCCTATTCCCTATTCCCTGTCTTCCTTACTTCACAATCT